>JAIXUP010000050.1 GCA_027483505.1 Hyphomicrobiales bacterium | reverse complement strand
TCCGCCATGAACTTGGCGACGGAGGCCGAGCAGTTCACCGAGGTCAGGATGCCGACGTAATTGCGGGTGCCGAACTTGCCGTTGTCGCGCCGGAACCCTTCGAACGTGGCGCGGTCGGCAACCGGAACATAGTCCGTCGCGTGGGCCGCGCTGGCATGGGCGTAGTCGAGCGCCACCGAAGCGAACAGGCAGTTGTGCGTGTGGATATGCGAGCCGGGCGCGATGTCGTCAGCGGCATAGCCGATGATCTGGCCATACTTGCGGACCGGTTCGCCCTTGGCGATGGGCGCGACGGCCAGCTTGTGGCCACGGGGGATGCGCGCCAGCGCCGTCACGCCACCAGCCAAGACGCCGGCATCGACCGGATCAACAGCAACCACGACATTGTCGGAGGCGCTGAGTTTCAGCACACGTGGCGGGCCGGCTGGCGCGCCGCTCGGCGGCCGTGAAATCAGGTTCATCGTTGGTCCTCCGGACGTGTTCTTGTCACAGCATCAAAGCAAGGGAACGGGCCGGCGGCAAGCCACGTGGACCCACGATCAAAGAACAGCACCCGGATTGAGAATGCCCGTCGGATCGAGCGTCGCCTTGATCGCCCGCATGATGGCGAGTTCCACCGGATCCTTGACGCCGGGCAGCAGGTGCCTCTTCAGCCGCCCGATGCCATGCTCCGCCGAGATCGAGCCTCCGAACTCATGCACCACGCCGTGCACCGCTTCGTTCACCTCATCCCAGCGCGCCAGGTAGGCCGCCATGTCGGCGCCGATCGGCTGCGAGATGTTGAAATGGATATTGCCGTCCCCGAGATGGCCGAAGGGCAACGGCCTGCAGCCCGGGATCATCGCCGTGACACGCGCAAGCGCGCGGTCGAGGAAGGCCGGGACGGCCGCAACCGGAACCGACACGTCATGCTTGATCGAGCCGCCCTCAAGGCGCTGGACCTCGCTCATCGCCTCGCGGATGCGCCAGAAGGCGCTGCGCTGCTGCAAGGTCGCCGCGATGGCCCCGTCTGTGATCAGGCCCGCCTCAAACGCCCTCTCCAGAAGCGCTTCGGCCTGCGCTTCGAGACCGCCAGCGGCCGGCGACGACATTTCCATCAGCACATACCAGGGCGACGGCGCCGCCAGCGGATCGCGCGTGTCGGCGGCGTGGCGCAGCACGACCTCGATGCCGAAACGGGGCATCAACTCGAAGGTGGTCAATTGCCCGCCCGCCTCCGCCTTCGCCAGATTCAGCAGTGCGAGGGCGTTCGCAGGGTCCGCAACCGCAAGGAACGCGGTCACGCGGGCCTGTGGCTTCGGAAACAGCTTCAGCGACGCCGCGGTGATGACGCCGAGCGTACCCTCGGCGCCGATGAACAGATTCTTCAGATCGTAACCGGTGTTGTCCTTGCGCAGGGTCCTGAGACCATTCCAGATGCGGCCATCGGCCAACACGACCTCAAGGCCGAGGCACAGATCGCGGCTGTTGCCATAGGCGATCACGGCTGTGCCGCCGGCATTGGTCGACAGGTTGCCGCCAATCGTGCAACTGCCTTCCGAGGCCAGCGAGAGCGGAAACAGGCGGTTCGCTGCGTCCGCTGCCGACTGGACGGCCTGCAGGGTCATGCCGGCCTCGACCGTGATCGTGTCGCCGTCTGGATTGATCTGGCGCAGCCGGTCCATCCGCGCCAGCGACAGGATGATTTCGCGGCCGTCGCTGACCGGGATCTGGCCGCCGACCAGGCCCGTATTGCCGCCCTGCGGCACAATGGCCGTGCCCGTCTCATGGGCAAAGGCCAGCAAGGCCGAGACTTCGGCCGTGCTGGCCGGTTTCACGACGGCCCGCGCCTTGCCGACGAACAGGTCGCGCCACTCCCTCAGATGGGGGGCCATGTCTGCCGCCTCCGTCAGGACATGCCGTGCGCCGACAATGGCGCCAAGGCTGCCGATCAGGCCATCCGCGCTGTCCATGGCAGGCTACCTCTTTCTCGCCCTGGGCTTTGCAAACACGCCCACCACCTCGACATGGGCAGAGTAGCGGAACTGGTCGACCGGCGTGACATGCTCCAGCGTATAGCCGCCCTGCAGCAGGATGGCCGCATCGCGCGCGAAGCTGCCGACATCGCATGAAACATAGGCGATGGTCGGCACCGCCGACTTTGCCAACTGGGCGCACTGGGCCTCGGCGCCGGCACGTGGAGGGTCCAGCACGACCGCATCGAACGGCTTCAGCTCCTGCGGGAGGAGCGGACGGCGGAACAGGTCCCGCGGTTCGACGGTGATGCGCCGCAGTTCGGGCGTGGCGCGGGCGGCCCTGTCGAGCGCCGCCAGCGCGGCAGCCTCGCTTTCGACGGCATGGACTGTGGCGCGTTCGGCAAGCCGCAGCGCGAACGGGCCGGACCCTGCGAAAAGATCCGCCACGTGCCTTGCGCCTTCCACAGCCTCGCAGGCAAGGCGCGCCAGTTCGGCCTCGCCTTCGACGGTCGGCTGCAGGAACCCGCCGGGCGGCACGTTGACCTGCGCCTTGCCCATTACCTGCAACGCCGCGCGCCGCGCGACGATGACGTCGCCGTGGATCGAAAGCCGCGCCAGATCAAGCTGCGTGGCAAGGCTGGTCAAGCCAATGCGCTGCTTGTCGCTGGGCGGGCCGTTGCCGCGCACATCGACGTCGAGGCCGCCGTTGGTCGCAGTGATCAGGATGGTGAGAGGCTTGGCCGACGCCGCCAGCGCACCTGTCAGGGAGCGGGCCACCTCCGGCGCGCGCAACAAGGCGGGGCTCAGGATCGGGCAGGCGCTGACCGCGATCAGGTCGTGGCTTCTGGCGCGCATGAAGCCGGCCAGCGCTTCGCCATCGCGCCGCCGCCCGTGCAGGGTCACGCGCCGCCGGCCCACGCCATGACCATCAATGAGAGGGCGAACCTGCGTGTCGATCCGTGCGCGCTCCAGCGCTTCCGTGACGAGCCCGCGCTTCCAGACCGCGTAGGCATCGGGCCCGACATGCTGGGTGGCGCAGCCGCCGCAGGCTCCGAACAGCGGACAGACCGGCGCAATGCGGTCAAACGATGGCGTCACGATGCGCCGCAAGGCGCGCTGCTCGCCCGCAGGGTCGATCTCCACGACTTCGCCGGGCAAGGCGCCGGGCACGACGATGGCGGCATGGCCATGGCCGGCAATGCCGTCGCCCCGGACACCGAGGCGGTCGATGGTCACCATGCATGGTCGTGGCAGGATTTCGGACAAGGGCTCGCCTTCGCTGGATGAGGGTGACGCGCCCCCGCGCTTGGCCTATCAGGTTCGGCAGTCTGGGCAAACAGCAAGAGGCATGGATCATGACCATCCGCAACGGCATCATCGAGGCGATCGGCAACACCCCGCTGATCGCCCTGCGTCAGGCATCCGCGCTGACCCGCTGCCGCATCCTTGGCAAGGCCGAGTTCATGAACCCCGGCCAGTCGGTCAAGGACCGCGCCGCCCTCGCGATCATCCGCGACGCGGAAGCACGCGGCGCGCTCAGGCCGGGCGGCGTGATCGTCGAGGGCACGGCGGGCAACACCGGCATCGGCCTTGCCCTTGTCGGCAACGCGCTCGGCTACCGCACAGTGATCGTGATCCCGAACAGCCAGAGCCAGGAGAAGAAGGACATGATCCGGCTGGCAGGGGCGGAGCTGATCGAAGTGCCGCCAGCGCCTTTCGCGAATCCGAACAACTATGTGAAAGTGTCGGGCCGCCTCGCCGAGGCGCTCGCAACCGTGACCCCCGAGGGGGTGGTCTGGGCTAACCAGTTCGACAACACGGCCAACCGCGAGGGCCACGCCGCCACCACGGGGCCTGAAATCCTTGCGCAGACTGGCAGCGAGATCGATGGCTTCATCTGCGCGGTCGGCACGGGCGGCACGCTGGCCGGGGTGGCCAAGGCGCTGCGTGCCGCGAAGCCGGGCGTCACCATCGGCCTTGCTGACCCGATGGGGGCTGCGCTGCATGCCTTCTACACCACCGGAACCTTGAAGGCGGAGGGCTCATCGATCACCGAAGGCATCGGTCAGGGGCGCATCACCGCCAATCTGGAGGGCTTCAGACCCGACGTGTCGTTCCAGATCCCGGACGAGGAGGCGCTGCCGGTCTGCTTCGATCTTCTGGAGCATGAGGGGCTGTGCATCGGCGGTTCTGCCGCAGTCAACGTGGCTGGCGCGATCCGTCTTGCCCGTCATCTGGGGCCGGGCAAGACGATCGTGACGATCCTGTGCGACTACGGCACCCGCTATCAGTCCAAGCTGTTCGACCCCGCCTTCCTGAGCGGCAAGGGCCTGCCTGCCCCGGCCTGGCTGCAACGGCAGGGCGGTGTCAGCGAGCAGATGCTGGGCGCGGTGATGGCGGCGCCTGCCTAGCGTTTCGCCATCTCGCTGCGCAGTGCGGCGATCTCGGCGCGCATCGCCTTGAGTTCAGCGACGACGTCCTCGTTGCTGTGCGCAGGATGGGTCAGCTTCGGCGCCTCGCTGGCGGTGACCTCGTCAAGCGCCGTCACGACGACGCCGATGAACAGGTTGAGCACCATGAAGGCCGACAGCACCATGAACAGGATGACGAAGACCCAGCCCCAGCTGTGACCCTTCTCGTAGAGCGGCTTGACGATGCCGTTGGACCAGTCATCGAAGGTCATGGACTGGAACAGGGTGTAGGCGGTGGTGCCGATCGAGCCGAACAGCTCAGGGTTTGTCTCGCCGAAGAGCTTTGTCCCCATCACGGCGAAGACGTAGTAGACGAGCACAAGCAGGAGGCCGATCGACCCCATGCCCGGCAGTGCGCCAATCAAGCCAGCGACGACCTTGCGCAGCGATGGCACGACCGTGATCAGGCGCAAGGCGCGCAGCACCCTCAGCGCCCGCAGGACGGAGAGCGATTCGCTGGTCGGCACCAAGGCGATGCCCACGACGAACAGATCGAACAGGCTCCACGGATCGCGGAAGAAGGCCGCCCGCTTGACGATGATCCGCGCGAGCAGTTCGGCGACAAAAATGCCAAGAATAACCTTGTCCAGCAGCATCAGGGCCGGACCGTAATCGGCCATGACCGATTTCGAGGTTTCGAGTCCAAGCGTGATGGCATTGATGATGATCAGGATCATCACAATGCGTTCGGTTCTGGGGTGGTTGACGATCGAGGTCAGCAACGCAGTCATGCAACATCCGGGGGTTGGGAAGGATATCCCCCCGGAGATTGTTCACGGCGCCCGAAAAGGCAACGACAGGACCGCCGCCTTCGCCGCCTTTTCAGAACTTTTTCGCTGTCGCGTCGCTCACAGCCCGTCGAACAGTGCGCTCGAAATGTAGCGCTCGGCAAAGGACGGGATGATGATCACGATGTTCTTGCCCGCCATTCCGGGCCTGCTGCCCAGTTCAAGGGCCGCCGCCACGGCGGCGCCGGAGGAGATGCCGCCGGGAATTCCCTCCAGCCGGGCGAGGGCGCGGGCCGTGTCGAAGGCTGTCTGGTTGCCGACGGTGACCACCTCGTCGATCACGCTGCGGTCGAGGACGTCCGGAATGAAGCCCGCCCCGATGCCCTGGATCTTGTGCGGGCCGGGCGCGCCGCCCGACAGCACTGGAGAATCCTCCGGCTCCACAGCGACAATCTTCACCGAAGGCTTCCGCGCCTTGAGGACCTGCCCGACGCCGGTGATGGTGCCGCCCGTGCCGACGCCGGAGACAAAGTAGTCAATGGCGCCATGGGTGTCGTTCCAGATTTCCTCCGCTGTCGTGCGGCGGTGGATGTCGGGATTGTTCGGGTTCTGAAACTGCTGCGGCACGATCGAACCAGGAATCTCGGCAAGCAGTTCATTGGCCTTGGCGACCGCGCCGCGCATGCCCTGCGGGCCCGGCGTGAGCACGAGTTCGGCGCCCAGAAGGGCGAGCATCTTGCGGCGTTCCAGCGACATGGTCTCCGGCATCACCAGGATCATCCGATAGCCGCGGGCGGCAGCCACGAAGGCCAGCGCTATGCCGGTGTTGCCGGAGGTCGGCTCGATCAGCGTTCCGCCGGGTTTCAGCTTGCCGGACGCCTCCAGCGCATCGATCATGTTGACCCCGATCCGGTCCTTGACGCTGGCGATCGGATTGAAGAACTCGAGCTTGGCGAGCAGGTTCGCCTTGATGCCGCGCTCAAGCCCGATCCGATTGAGACGGACAATCGGCGTATCGCCAATGGTGTCGGTGATCGAATCATAGATTCGCCCGCGACCCGGAATGCGTGTTGCGGCGGTATCGGCCTTGCGTGCAGCTTGCGTCATGGCGTTTTCCTCATCCAGAACGAGCAGATGAGGATTGATGCCATATTTCACAATACAGGTCGATAAATAAATATTTTCACATTCTATATTGTGAAATCTGCCGTGACCAGATCCTCGCCGAACACCTTTCGGCTTTCCGCATGCTTGCAAAGATCCTCGACCGAGATTCCGTCCAACCGTGCAAGGAACGCCTCGCCGGCGGCCTTGACCTCCGGGCCGACGATTTCATCGACCAGCCGAGAATGCGGCAGCGGCGGCAAATCATCCTCACCGGTCACTGACATCGCTGCACGCACGATGTCTCCGGCCGTAATGCGGCGGCGCTCCCTGGCAACCTCGTAGCCGCCGCGCGGCCCCCGCACGCCTTTCAGGATTCCGTGCCGCACGAGCGCCTGCAGGACCGTCTCAAGGTGCCGCGGCGGCAGATCGTGCCGCGCCGCGAGCATCTTGGCGGAAACAGGCTGGGGACGCGCATGCAGGGCGATGTCGACCACGGCAGCGATGGACAAAAGACTCCGGCGGGATAGCAGAATCATGCTGGCAAGACCTTTCAAGACACTGTCGCAGGCTCTCGACGCGTCACCTCCTCAGGAGCCGACGCCAGTGGAACCGAAACCGCCGGTCCCGCGTTCGGTCTGTTCAAGGCTGTCCGCCCTGTGCAAAACCGCGCGCGTGACCTGCGCCACGACGAGTTGGGCGATCCTGTCACCCCGGCGGAGCGTAAAGGGCTCCTGACCGAGATTGATCAGGATAACCCTGATCTCCCCACGATAATCGGCGTCGATCGTCCCCGGACTGTTCAGCACGGTGACACCATGCTTGAGAGCCAACCCGGAGCGCGGTCGCACCTGCGCTTCAAATCCTTCGGGTAACTGGAGCGCCAACCCGGTCGGGACAAGGCCCCTTTCACAGGGCGCAAGCGTCAAAACGTCGCCGTCATGGATCGCGGCGATCAGGTCAAGGCCCGCGGCGCCCACGCTGGCATAGGACGGCAAGGCCAGGCCTTCGGCATGCGGCAGGATCGTTACACGGACGGCAAGCGACGGCGCCAATCGCATCAGGCCCAGCCACTGTCCAGCGCCGCGAGATGCGCAATAAGCTTCGCCGCCACCTCGTCCTTGCCCATGACGGGCCATGACACCACGCCCGACGCGCTCACCAGATGCACGGCGTTGGCGTCGCCGCCGAACACGCCGCCGGCAATGCCGGAGCCGGTCAGGCTGACATCATTGGCGACGAGCAGATCGCAACCCTTGCGCCTGAACTTGGCCGTCGCGTTGGCGATCACGTGCTCGGTTTCGGCCGCGAAGCCGACCACGCAGGCCGGACGGCCAGCCTTGAGGTGCGCGACAGTCGAGAGGATGTCCGGATTCTCGGCCAGGGCCAGCGCAGGCGCGCCGGACGCCGACCCGGCGGTCTTCTTGAGCTTCTCATCCGCCGCGTTCGCCACCCGCCAATCCGCCACTGCCGCAGCGAAGATCGCGATGTCCGCCGGCAAGGCCGCCTCGGTGGCGGCCAGCATCTGTCGTGCGGTCGTGACATGCACGGTCGTGACGCCTGCGGGGTCGGCAAGGCTCACCGGCCCGGAAATCAGGGTCACCCTCGCGCCCGCTGCGGCCGCCGCAGCAGCAATGGCGTGGCCCTGCTTGCCCGAGGAGCGGTTGGCGATATAGCGCACCGGATCGATCGGCTCGTGGGTTGGGCCCGAAGTGACGAGTACGTGCTTGCCCGCCAGCGCCTGACCCGGCATCGGTTTCGGAACGCACGTCATCAGCTTGGCCTCGATGGCGGCCAGCAGTTCCGGCGGCTCGACCAAACGGCCGGGACCGAACTCGCCGCAGGCCATGGCGCCTGTCGCTGGTCCGACGATCGTGACGCCGTCGCGCCGCAAGGTCTCGAGATTGCGCTGGGTCGCTGGATGGTGCCACATGCGCACATTCATCGCCGGCGCGATCAGGATGTCCTTGTCCGTCGCAAGAAGCGCCACGCTGGCCATGTCATTGGCGATGCCATTCGCCATCTTCGCGATCAGATCAGCCGTCGCCGGGACGACGACCACAAGATCCGCCGAGCGCGACAAGGCGATATGTCCCATTTCGACCTCGTCGGTCAGGGAAAACAGATCGTCATAGACCTTCGATCCGGCCAGCCCGGCCAATGACAGCGGGGTGACGAACTCTGCGCCGGCCTTGGTCAGGATCGGCGTCACGGCAATGCCCTTGCGGCGCGCGAGCCGCACCAGTTCAAGCGCCTTGTAGGCGGCGATGCCGCCGCCGACGATCAGGAGGATGGATTTTCCGTTCGGCACGAGACGTCCTCAGTTCCGGAGATGTCCTATCACCGGAACGGAGGCTCATCAAACGAGCGCAGCTTGCGCGAGTGGATGCTGGTGCCCGCCTGCTTGAGCAACTCCACCGTCTCGATGCCGATCTTGAGATGCTCGTTGACTGCGCGCTCATAGAAGGCATTGGCCGCGCCCGGAAGCTTGATCTCGCCGTGCAGCGGCTTGTCGGAGACGCACAGGAGCGTGCCATAGGGAACGCGCAGCCGGTAGCCCTGGGCCGCGATCGTGCCTGATTCCATGTCGACGGCGATGGCGCGCGACTGGTTGATGCGCTTGCGGGCCGGCGTCCACTGAAGCTCCCAGTTGCGGTCGTCGAAGGTGACCACGGTGCCGGTGCGCAGCCGGTTCTTGAGCGCGTCGCCACTCTCGCCCGTGACGCGGGCCGCTGCCTGCTGGAGCGCGATCTGCACCTCGGCCAGCGCCGGGATCGGAATCTCTGGCGGCAGGAGATCGTTGAGGATGCGGTCCTGCCGGAAGTAGGCATGGGCGAGCACGTAGTCGCCGATGACCTGCGCCTGCCTGAGACCGCCGCAATGGCCGATCATCAGCCAGGTGTTCGGGCGCAGCACCGCGAGATGATCCGTGATGTTCTTGGCGTTGGAAGGGCCGACCCCGATGTTGACGAGCGTGATGCCCTGACCACCCTTCTTGACCAGATGATAGGCCGGCATCTGGAAGCGGTGCCAGGGCGCCGCGGCCAGCCGCGCCACCGCCGACTCATCGGCCGAGCGTGCATCGATCACGAGGCCGCCGGGCGCAACCAGCCGTTCGGCCTCGCCGGCGCGGATGGCTTCGATGCCGTGACGCACGAACTGGTCGACATAGCGATGGTAGTTTGTCAGCAGGATCCAGTGCTGGACGGATCGCCAGTCGGTGCCGGTGTAGTGGACAAGGCGCTTGAGCGAGTAGTCGGTGCGCACGGCGTCGAACAGGCTGAGCGGCCTCGGCCCATCGCCCGTCATGTCGAAGGTCCCGTCGGCGATCTCGTCGCCGATGGCGGACAGCAGCGGCACGGGGAAATGCTGCGCCAGTTCGGCAGCCGTCACGCCGCCGCGCGCCAGCTCATCGCCGCCGTGGAGCGCGTAGGGATAGGGGATTTCCTGGGCGCTGACGCCAACCTCGACCACAGCGCCGTAGTCGCGCATCAGGGGCGTCAACTGATCGAGCAGATAGTCGCGGAACTCCGCCGGGTGCGTGACCGTGGTGGCATAGATCCCCGGCGCCGCAAACTTGGCGTAGGCCCGGCGCGACTTGCCCGGCAGCGCATCGGGTTCATAGGTCACGCGCAATTCGGGATAGCGGAAGCGCGCGCGCTGTTCGGGGGTCGGGACGGTGCGGTCGGTTAGGTAGGCGTCAAGCGCCTTGCGAATGGCCCCGGTGGCCTTCTCGTACAGCTCCTGGAGCTTGTCGATGGCTTCGCCGGCAGTGGCGGCACGGTGATAGGGAAGGTTCTTTTGTTCTGTCATGGCCCAGATAAGCCGAACGCCCACGCCGTTGCAACCCTGCCCGGACCGGACGACCGCAACATACGGGGGCACGGGGCGACAGCCTGTTTGCGCCGCTCACAGCAGGAAGGTAGCCGGCTTTGCCTCTCACAATCCGGCAAAGATGCCATAAGCCAGAAGCGCGGCGATCAGCCAGAGCGCCAGATTGCCCCAGCGATTGCGCGCCGCTTCCGCGCGGCCAATGGCCGCCACGCTGTCGGCATCGAGCGCGAAGCCGCGCGCAGTGGCCTCTTCCAGATGCGCGAGGAGCCGTTCGCCGCGTGCGACCGTGTCGGGCAATTGCGCGACCGCGCCGGCGAGCGACATCACGCCGCGTCCCGCATCCTCGATCCGGCCGACAGGCCCCAGATTGCGTGTGATCCAGTCGCGCACGACCGGCTCGGCCGTCCGCCACATATCGAGGTGCGGATCGAGCATGCGCCCGACGCCTTCAACAACCACCATCGTCTTCTGCAGCATCACCAGTTCGGTCCGGGTCTTCATGTCGAACAGGCCGGTGATCTCGAACAGGAGCGTCAGCACCTTGGCCATGGATATCTGGTCGGCGCTGCGGTCATGGATCGGCTCGCCCACGGCCCTGATCGCCTGGGCAAAATCATCGACCGAATGGTGCGCCGGCACATAGCCGGCCTCGAAGTGCACCTCCGCCACACGACGGTAGTTGCGGGTGATGAAGCCGAGGAGGATTTCGGCGAGGAACCGCCGCTCCTTCGGACCAAGCCGTCCCATGATGCCGCCATCGACCGCCACGATCCGGCCTTCGGCATCGACGAACAGGTTTCCGGGGTGCATGTCTGCGTGGAAGAAGCCATCCCGCAAGGTGTGCTTGAGAAAGGACTGGATGATGCTGCGTCCCAGCGCCACCCTGTCATGACCGGCCGCCTCGATGGCGGCGAGGTCCGACATGCGGATGCCGTCGACCCACTCGGCCACCAGCACATCGCGGGCCGTCAATTCCCAATCGGGCTTCGGCACGCGGAAGTCGCTGTCCTTGGCGGTGTTCTCGGCCAGCTCTGAGAGCGCGGCGGCCTCGAGCCTGAGGTCCATTTCCATCGTAACCGAGCGGATCAAGGTATCGACCACCCCGGTGACGCGCAGGCGCTTGGCTTCAGGCGAGAATTGCTCGGCGAGTTCCGCGCCGCGCCGCATCGCCTTGAGATCGCGCGTGAAGCGCTCCCTCACCTGCGGGCGGAGAACCTTCACGGCCATCTTGCGTCCGTCATGGGTCAGCGCCGGGTGGACCTGCGAGATCGATGCGGCGGCAATCGGCGGATCGAAAACGCGGAACACCGCGGCGATCGGCTTGCCGAGGGCGGCTTCCACGGTCTTCACCGCAATGGCCGTGTCAAACGGCTCCATCCGATCCTGAAGCTGCGAGAGATCGGCCGCGACCCGCATGCCGACCACATCCGGCCGCGTGGCCAGGAACTGGCCGAACTTGACATGGCTCGGCCCGAGCCGCGTCAGCGCAGCCGCCAGCCGCTCGGCCGATCCGCCGACATTGGGGCGCTCGATCAGGCGCGCGAGCTTCAGACCCCAGCGCGGCGGGCCTGGCGGCAGCGCGGACGGCTCGACCAGCGCCAGCGCGCCCTCGCGCGCCAGCACAAAGCCGACGCGCGCCAGTCTCGCCAGCGATGCAAGTGTTGAAAACAACGGGAGTCCTACAGCTTCCAGCCGGAGTGGATCGCGACGACGCCGCCGGTCAGCATGGTATGGCTGGCCCGGGAAAAGCCGGCCTCGGTGATCATGCTTTCAAATGCCTTCGGTTTCGGGAACGTCCGGATCGATTCGACGAGGTACTGATAAGGCTCGGCTTCGCCCGTCACCATCCGGCCCATGGGCGGAATCACGTTGAACGAGTAGGCCTCGTAGACCTGATCGAGCAGCGGCACATCGACATGGCTGAACTCGAGGCACAGGAAGCGGCCGCCGCGCTTCAGCACGCGGCAGGCCTCGCTCAGGGCCTTGTCGATGCGGGGCACATTCCGGATGCCGAAGGCGATGGTGTAGGCGTCGAATGTCCTGTCCTCAAAGGGCAGGTCCTCGGCATTGGCTTCAACGAACGCGATCCGCCCATCCTCGGCAAAACGCTTGTCGGCCCGCGTCCGCCCGACCTCAAGCATGTCGCCGTTGATGTCGAGGACCGTGACCGCCGTCTGGGGGCCGCCGGCCTCCAGCACCCTGAAGGCGACATCGCCGGTGCCCCCGGCCACATCGAGGTGATGGAACGGCCGAGCCTTCGATGGCTTCACCATCGCGACCAGCACATCCTTCCAGATGCGGTGCAGTCCCGCCGACATGAAGTCGTTCATCAGGTCATAGCGGGCCGCCACCTTGTGGAAGACGTCATCGACCTTGGCCTGCTTGTCCGCCAGACGCACGGTTTCATAGCCGAAATGGGTGGCGTGATCCGAATCGGGGGCGGAGGATGGCGGTGTGTTGCGCGTGCTCATGGGCGCTGTCATAGCGAAAAGCGCTGCGCCGCGCTATGCGGGCATGACGCCACAGTGAACGCGTCCTCGAGAACCGGAAGACATCGCCCATGCCCGAACTGCCCGAGGTCGAAACCGTCCGCCGCGGGCTTGAGCCGGTGCTGGTCGGCGCGCGCGTCGAGCGGCTCGTCCTCCGCCGCAAGGATCTGCGCTTTGCCTTCCCTGACCGTTTTGCCGAGCGGGTGAGCGGCCAGCAGGTGAAAAGCCTGTCGCGCCGGGCGAAATACCTCATTGCGGAGCTTGGATCAGGCGAGGCGCTGATCATGCATCTGGGCATGACCGGCCGGTTCATCATCGAAGCCCCCGGCTCGCCTGCGCACGAACCGGGTGTGTTCTATGCCGATGCGGGCCGCCATGTGATCCACGATCATGTCGTGTTCGAGCTCGGCAGCGCCGGCCGCATTACCTACAATGATGTGCGCCGCTTCGGCTTCATGGACATGGCGCCGATGGCGGACCTGTTCCAGTCGAAGCATTTTGCCGGCATGGGCATCGAGCCGCTCGGCAACGCGCTGTCCGGCGAGACGCTTGCCGCGCTGTTTGCCGGCAAGGCCGCGCCGCTGAAAGCCGCGCTTCTGGACCAGCGGCTGATCGCGGGTCTTGGCAATATCTATGTCTGTGAGGCGCTGTTCCGCGCGGGCCTGCACCCGGAATTGCCGGCGGGCGGGATCGCCACCAAGACGGGGCGGCCCCGCCCCAAGGCGCACGAACTCGCACAGATCATCCGCGATGTGCTGACCGAAGCCATCGCAGCAGGCGGCTCAACCTTGCGCGATTTCGCCCACACAGACGGCTCGCTGGGCTACTTCCAGCATGCCTTCAAGGTCTATGACCGGGAGGGCGAGGCGTGCGTCACGCCCGGTTGCGGCAGCACCGTGGAGCGGATGGTGCAGTCGGGGCGGTCGACGTTTTTCTGTCCGAGTTGCCAGCCCGGGTGATGGCGCTCACCCGAGGTTGAGCTCCTTGAAGAAGTCATTGCCCTTGTCATCGATCACGATGAAGGCCGGGAAATTCTTGACCTCGATCTTCCAGATCGCCTCCATGCCCAGTTCCGGGTAGTCCAGCACCTCGACCTTGGTGATGCAGTCCTGCGCGAGGCGGGCGGCCGGCCCGCCGATCGAGCCGAGGTAGAAACCGCCGTGCTGCTGGCAGGCATCGCGCACCGCTTTCGAGCGGTTGCCCTTGGCGAGCATGATCATCGAGCCGCCAAAGGCCTGGAACTGGTCGACATAGGAGTCCATGCGCCCGGCCGTCGTCGGACCGAACGAGCCCGAGGCCATGCCTTCGGGCGTCTTGGCCGGGCCGGCGTAATAGATCGGGTGATGCTTGAAGTAGTCCGGCATCGGGGCGCCGTTTTCGAGCCGTTCCCTGATCTTGGCATGGGCAAGGTCGCGCGCCACGATGATGGTGCCGGTCAGCGACAGGCGTGTCTTGACGGGATACTGCGACAGGGTCGCCAGAATCTCCGGCATGGGGCAGGCGAGATCGATGTCGACCACCGGACCGCCTAGCGTCGCCTCGTCGACGTCCGGCATGAAGCGGGCCGGATTGCGCTCGAGTTCTTCGAGATAGATGCCTGACGGCGTGATCTTGCCGACCGCCTGGCGATCCGCCGAGCACGACACGCCGATGCCGATGGGCAGGCTGGCGCCATGGCGCGGCAGGCGGATGACCCGGACATCGTGGCAGAAATACTTGCCGCCGAACTGCGCGCCGACGCCGAGCGCCTGCGTCAGCTTGTGGACCTCCGCCTCCATGGCGAGATCCCGGAAAGCATGCGCCGCCTCCGAGCCTTGCGTGGGCAGATGATCGAGATACTTGGTGGAGGCCAGCTTGACCGTCTTCATGGTCTGCTCGGCCGACAGCCCGCCAATGACGATCGACAGGTGATAGGGCGGGCAGGCCGCCGTGCCGAGGGTGAGGATCTTCTCCTTCAGGAAGGCCATCATCCGGTCATGGGTCAGCAGCGACGGCGTGCCCTGAAAGAGCAGGCTCTTGTTGGCCGAGCCGCCGCCCTTGGCGATGTAGAGAAACTTGTAGGCGTGCGGATCAAAGCCCTCGCCTTCGGCATACAGTTCGATCTGCGCCGGCAGATTGCTCCTGGTGTTGCGCTCCTCGAACATCGAGATCGGCGCCAGTTGCGAATAGCGCAGGTTGCGCTTGAAGTAGGCGTCGAGAACGCCCTGCCCGATGGCGCCCTCGTCCGTCCCGTCCGTCCAGACCAGACGGCCCTTCTTGCCCATGACGATGGCCGTGCCCGTGTCCTGGCACATCGGCAGCACACCGCCGGCGGAGATGTTGGCGTTCTTGAGCAGGTCGTAGGCGACGAACTTGTCGTTGGACGTGGCTTCCGGATCATCGAGGATTGCGGCCAGCTGCCTGAGATGGGCCGGGCGAAGCAGGTGGTTGATGTCGATGAAGGCTGTTTCCGCCAGTAGGCGCAGTGCCTCCGAATCAACCATCAGCACCTCGTGGCTGCCCAGTTTCTCGACACGCACGCCCTGGTCGGTGAGCTTGCGGAAGGGAGTCGGGTCGGCCCCGAGGGGAAAGAGCGTGGTGGGCGCGGTCGGCATGAGCAATCTCCGGGCAGGCCGCCGTCGGCATCCAGCCTTTCAAGCGGGGCATCGCTCCTTAGCCCCCGCCAGCGCTCTTTCCAAGTCCGCCATAAGCCTTAGGCGGCGAGGCGCGGCCACGTGACAGGCGTCAGGCGGCCTGGGCCGTGCTTTCGGTGAGGATCGCGAAGACCGCGCTGGCGTCATGGGCGCGGCGGATGCGCTCTAGCGTGGAACGGTCGCGCAGGACACGGGCGACGCGGGCCAGCGCCTTCAGGTGATCGGCACCAGCGCCCTCGGGCGCGAGCAGAACGAACAGGATGTCGACGGGCTGGCCATCGAGCGCTTCGAAATCGATCGGCTTCTCGAGGCGGACAAACAGGCCGCGCAAGCGATCAAGCCTGGCGGAGCGGCCGTGGGGTATGGCGATGCCATCGCCGATGCCGGTCGAGCCCAGCCGCTCGCGCTGCAGCAGGGTTTCGAAAATCTCGCGCTCGCTCAGACCGGTGATCGCCGCCGCCCGCTGGGCAATGTCCTGCAGCGCCTGCTTCTTGCCGTTGGCTTTCAACGGAGCAATGACGGAATCGGGCGTGAGAAGATCATGAAGCAGCATGGTGATCCGACATATGCATCAAGCGTGCCGGGACCAAGCCCCAGCCTTGACGCTCTTTAAATCCATTCAGGCTGTCAAGACAAGGACGTCGGCGGATCAATCCACCCGATATTGCCGTCGCGGCGTCGATAAACGATGTTCACGCGGCCATTGCCAGCATTTCTGAACACGAGGACGGGTGACCCGGTCAGGTCCAGCTCGGAGACAGCGTCGCTGACGCTCAGGTCATGCAGCGACCTGGTCGATTCGGCGACGATCGCCGGATGGGCGCCTGAAGCCTGAGGCGTGATGTCCTCCTCGACATCCTCGTCAGGGGCTTCGATAACATAGGACGGGATCTGCATCAGAACCCGGCGGTCATGGGCGTTGCCGGAATGGTCCTTCAGCCTGCGCTTGTAGCGCCGCAAACGCTTTTCCATGCGTTCGACCATCTTGTCGAGGCTCTGATAGGCATCATGGGCACTGCCCGAGGCTTCGAGCGTCATGCCCGAGGACAGGTGAAGCACCGCGTCGCTGCGAAACCCGGTACCGTCCTTCGCGACCGTCACATGGCCGTTGTAACTGCCTTCGTAGTACTTTCCGAGTGCCGATCCGACCCTTTGTTCCGCCTGCGAACGGATTGCTTCGCCAACATCAAGGTTCTTGCCAGAGACACGCAGACCCATGCTTTCTCCTCCGAAGTTCAGCAGGCCTGTCCGGGACGGACAAGCCCAGCCGCCGACGTCGAAGATGGTCCGGAATGGAGCCATCCTACCGCGTCGTGCAACCTGAAGGTGGTCCTTTCCCCGGGTCCTGTCAACGCATTCCGGGGCCGGACGGGCAGGCTCACTGACCCTGTCCGGCGCGGCGGCATCAGCGCGCGCGCGCGCCGCCCTGGAGCTTTTCGCGACGGCGCTCCATCGACGAGCCGATGCCGAGGGCCTCGCGGTATTTTGCGACGGTTCTGCGTGCAATATCAATACCTTGATCGCGCAGCTTGACGACGATGGCATCATCGGAAAGCACATCGCGGGCAGCTTCGCCATCGATCATCGACTTGATCCGATGGCGCACGGCCTCGGCGGAATGCGCCTCGCCATAGCTGGTGCTGGCGATCGAGGCGGTGAAGAAGTACTTCATCTCGAACAGGCCGCGCGGGCTGATCAGGTACTTGTTCGAGGTGACGCGCGAAACCGTCGATTCATGCATGGCGATGGCGTCCGCCACGGTCTTCAGGTTGAGCGGCCGCAGATGCTCGACGCCATAGGCGAAGAAGGCGTCCTGCTGGCGCACGATCTCGCTCGCGACCTTCAGGATTGTCCGGGCGCGTTGTTCGAGGCTGCGCGTCAGCCAGTTGGCCGTCTGCAGGCAATCAGCGATGAAGGCCTTTTCCGTGTCGCTGCGGGCGGCCTTGCTGACACGGGCGTGATAGGTCTGGTTGACCAGCACGCGCGGCAGCGTATCCGGGTTGAGGTCGATCAGCCAGGAGCCGTCCGGCGCAGCGCGGATGATGACATCCGGCGTGATCGACTGGACGGCGGAGCTGCCGAAGCCGCGGCCGGGTTTGGGGTCAAGCTGCCGGATTTCGGCGATCATCTCGGTCAGATCCTCATCGTCGACCCCGCAGATCCGCCTGAGCTGGGCCAGATCCCGCTTCGCCAGCAAGGGCAGGTTGGCCACCAGCGCCGCCATCGCCGGATCGAACCTGTTCTTGTCCTTCAGCTGGATGGTCAGGCACTCGGCCACGTCGCGCGCGCCGATGCCGCTCGGCTCGAAGGTCTGGATCAGCGCGAGCAGGTCCTCCAACCGCGCCAACGTGACGCCAAGGCGCTCGGCCATTTCAGCGAGGTCGTCGGCGAAGTAGCCGGCCTCATTGATCGCGTCGATCAACTGGCGGCCCAGAAGGCGCTCTGCCGGGTCCGTGGTGGCGACATCAAGCTGCTCGACCAGAACGGTATGGAGGTCCTGCTCAACCGCCAGCGTTTCCTCGAGGCCCGGCAGATCATCGTCAAAACTGGCCGAGCCGCCGCTGCTGACCGCCCCCCCGCCCATGACCGGAAGCATGTCCTCGGCGGTCCGTTCATGCCGCGCCGCCTGCGGCAGATCATCCGGAAAGACATTGTCGAGACGGGTTCCGAGGTCCTGCTCCAGGCTCTCGCGCCCCGTCGCCAGTTCGGTTCCGAGCCACTCGCCCTGACCACCGTCATCGGTCGATCCGTCGGCCTGGGCGGATGGACCCTCGCTGAACTCGTCCTGGCCCCGCTCACGCTCGCCGATGTCCGGACCGTCATCGCCATCGGCCCGCTCCAACAGCGGATTGCGTTCGAGTTCGGCGTCCACGAAGGTCTGCAGATCGAGATGGGACAGCTGCAGCAGCTTGATCGCCTGCAGGAGCTGCGGCGTCATTACAAGGGATTGCCCCTGCCTCATCTCAAGCTTGGCGGAAATACCCATCGAGCCCTGTCAGTCCTTCAGCGCGCTGATTCGTGCCGATATCCGGTCGGCATGAAACTTGCCTTGCCTTAAGAACCTATGACTCCAGGGGGCGAAGGTCAAAGGAAGATCGGCACAAAAACAATGTGCTTAATGCCGCGTTGACAGGCGCGGCCGCCATACGGCCGGCTTCAGAGCCGGAAATCCTCGCCGAGATAGACGCGTCGCACATCGGCGTTGGAGACGATGTCGTCCGGGCTGCCCTCGGTCAGAACGCGGCCGGAATGGATAATGTAGGCCCTGTCGACGAGCCCGAGCGTCTCACGCACGTTATGGTCCGTGATCAGCACGCCGATGCCGCGATCGGTAAGCTGGCGCACCAGGGCCTGGATGTCCCCGACCGCAATCGGGTCGATGCCTGCGAAGGGTTCATCAAGCAGGACGAAGGACGGTCGCGCCGCCAGCGAGCGGGCGATCTCGCAGCGCCGGCGTTCGCCGCCCGAGAGGGCGATCGAGGGCGCCTTGCGCAGGCGCGTGATCTTGAACTCGTCCAGCAGCGCGTCGAGTTCCGCCTCGCGCCGCTTGCGGTTCGGCTCGACGACCTCAAGAACGGCGCGGATGTTGTCCTCGACGGTCAGGCCGCGAAAGATCGACTGCTCCTGCGGCAGATAGCCGATCCCAAGGCGCGCGCGGCGATACATGGGCAGGTGCGTGATGTCATTGCCGTCAAGGGTGATGCGGCCCTGGTCCGCCGAGACGAGGCCCGTGATCATGTAAAAGATCGTGGTCTTGCCGGCCCCGTTCGGACCCAGCAGGCCGACCGCCTCGCCGTTGCGGACATTGAGGCCGGCATCGTTGACCACCGTCCGCCCGCGGTAGCTCTTGCGCAGGCCCGTCACCGACAGGACGCCGACGCCGCCGGTGGCGTTGAGGGCCTGGGACTTGGTCTGGGCGGCTGCGACATGCCTGTCAGCCGCGGCCGGCGCGACAGCAGCGGCCTGGCGCTCCGCTTCCTCGGCCAGCAGTTCGCGCAGCTGGTCTGCTGCGGCAAGGGCCGCGCTGTCCGGCCGCGCCACCTGGACGGGCAAGGATGGCACAGCGGGAACCGCAGCCCGCGTCCTGCCGAAGCTGAATGGAAACTTCACGTCGACGATGCCCCTGCCTGCCGGGACTCACATATCCGCATGGACCGGCATGCCGTCAATTGGTGGCTGAGCCTGGCTGGCCAGGACGCGCAGGCTTTGCCGGCGCTGCCGCGCCGGGCGGCTCGGCCGATCCCGGCACGAAGAAGCCGCGCACCCGGCCGCCATCGAAATTGGCGATGCCAGTCTTGGTGTTGTAGACCAGCCGCTCGCCGCGCGTCACATTTGGCCCCTTGGCGAGCGCGACGTCGCCGGTCATGACCACCAGATCCTTCTCCCGGTCGAACACCGCCTTCTGGCTGGTGGCGACCTGCTCCTCGGATGTGACCGTGACAGGCCCGTCGCATTCGAGGCGCTTGATACCGCCATCGCCGCCTACGCTGGCGGGCGAAGCCGCCGGCTGGGGCCTCGGCGTGCGGGACGTGGTGGCGCCGGCGGCCGTCTGGCCGCGACTGTCGTAGAAGATCGTCATCTTCGAGCACCGCATGGTCGTCTTTCCCTGCACGGCCACGACATTGCCGGCGAACACCGCCTTGCTCTCCTTGTCGAGGACATCAAGCCGGTCGGCATCGATCTTGATCGGGTCCTTGGAATTGCTGCCGAGGCTGGTCAACGGCGCGTTGGTGGGCGTGGCACCCCCCGGCCGGGCGGACTGGGCCAAGGCGACGCCGGGCATGACGACCAGGGACAGCCCAAGGGCACAGCAAAGATTGCGCAAGACCATGTTCTGGAAATCCTTCACGGAGCGGGACGCGCGGGAACAGCGCGGCCGGTGGCCGGGTCGATCACCGTCGCCCCGCGCACGCTGACGGCGGGCGACGCTGTAACCGGGCCGGGCTGGATGGACGCGGCGGAAGAGGGGACAGGCGCAGGGGCGGGCGGCGGCGCGGCCCCGGGCGTAGCAGGCAAGGCTGCAGCGGCTCTGGCGCTGTCCTTGTCGTCGATCAGCGCGGACACCCGGCCAACGAAGGCGATCTGCGCGCCGTTGTCGACCACCTCGAGACCGTCGGCCGAGACGCTCATGTCCGGAAGACGCACGGTGACAGCCTCCCGCGAAGTCACGGTTCCGGCCTTGAAGTCCACATCGGCGGACTTCAGGAAGGCCTCCTGTCCGGCCTGCGTCCGCAGGCGGACATCGTCGCGCAGCTTGAGCTGTTCCTTCTGGCTGTCAAAGACCGCCTTCTTCGCGGTGAGATTGAGCACGCTGTCATCGGTGTTCACCAGACGGGCGGTCATATCGTTCATTTCGATGATGTTGGGAATGCGGATGTCCTGCACAGCGCTGACGGCTGTCACCTCATAGGGCTTGTTGTCCTTGCGATGGCCTGCAAGGCGGGGCTGCTCCATCGTCACGCGCGTACCGTCCATCTTGACGGCCCCGACGCTCACGCCGGCAGCGCGAAAGGGATTGATGAAGGGCAGCACGATGAAGCCTGCAAAGCTGAGCACGGCGCCGAGCGGAATGGCCAGCCTGAGAAACCGCACCAGCCGGCTGTGCCTGCGCGCGGCGCGATAGGCGCGGCTGGCCTGGTCACGCCGCTGCTCCTGCTGCGCATGGCGCGCCGCATCCACACTGACGGTCATGTTGGCCATGTTCACAAATGTCATGCGGCGGGTCTAGACAGTCCTCTGGGCTATTTCATGACGTCGAACGCGGCGAAGCCGTGAACGCAACAACAATGCCTGCCATCTCTCAAGAATGCGCAAAGATGTCCGCCTCCGGCCAGCCCTGCAGGTCGAGTTCGGCCCGCGTGGGCAGGAATTCATAGCATGCCTTCGCGATTCCCGCGCGTCCTTCGCGGTCCAGCAGCACGTCGAGCTTTGCCTTCAGCTGGTGAAGGTGCAGCACGTCTGACGCCGCGTAGGCCAGTTGCTCCTTGCTCAGGTCCGCAGCGCCCCAGTCCGATGACTGCTGCTGCTTCGAGAGTTCGACGCCGAGCAGCTCGCGCACAAGGTCCTTGAGGCCATGCCGGTCGGTGTAGGTGCGCACCAGACGCGAGGCGATCTTGGTGCAGTAGACCGGCGTGGTGACCACCCCGAAGCTGTGCCGCAGCACGGCGATGTCGAAACGGGCGTAGTGGAAGATCTTCAGCACGGACGGATCGGCGAGGATGGCGCAGAGCACCGGGGGCGGCGCTGAACCCTTGGCGATCTGCACGACCTCGGCGGAGCCGTCGCCACGCGACAGCTGGATGACGCACAGCCGGTCGCGATGCGGGTTGAGGCCCAATGTCTCCGTGTCGATCGCGATGGACGGACCCGGATCATATCCGGCGGGCAGATCGCCCTGATGCAGCGTGATGGTCATGAACGGGCTTTTCTTGGAGGCATGGGGCGAAAACGAGGGAGGCCTGGCCGCAGCGCTGCGGGGACGCACCGGATCTGATGTAGAGCAAGTCGCAGCAAAGTGGAATCCGCTTCCGCAGAGGCGGCTTGCGGGCTACAGGAATTGCCCTGCTTCCAATCTGCGCGAGTGAACCCCGATGATCGATGCAGCCCTGTGGCGAAACCTGCGCCGGTCAGGCGCGCTCGCGGCGAAACGATCCATGCGCGCGCTGTTCGCGGCAGATCCGGAGCGCTTCGTGCGATTCTCGCTCAGCGATGGCGACCTGCTCCTCGATGCTTCCAAGACGATGCTGACGCCAGCCGTGATGACGCAGCTTCTCGCCATCGCACGCGCGGCGGATGTCGAGGGTCGCCGCGACGCCATGCTGGGGGGGGCGGCGATCAACATCACCGAGGGCCGCGCCGTTCTGCACACCGCGCTCCGCAATCGCTCGGGCCGTCCGGTGATGGTCGACGGGCGCAACGTGATGCCGGATGTCGAGGCCGTGCTCGGCGCCATGGGCGTGTTCTGCGCGGGCGTCCGCTCCGGGGCCATTGCCGCGCATGACGGCAGGCCCTTCACAGATGTGGTCAACATCGGCATCGGCGGCTCCGATCTCGGGCCGGTGATGGCGACGCTGGCGCTGAGCCCATACCATGACGGGCCCCGCGCCCACTTCATTTCGAACATCGACGGCGCGCATCTTTCGGACACGCTGAAGGGCCTCGATCCGGCGCGCACGCTCGTCATCGTCGCCTCGAAGACCTTCACCACCATCGAGACGATGACCAATGCGCAGTCGGCGCGGCGCTGGATCGTGGCCGCCCTTGGCGAGGCTGCGGTCGCCGCGCAGTTCTGCGCCGTCTCCACAGCGCTCGACAAGGTCGCCGCCTTCGGCATTCCGCCGGGGCGCATCTTCGGCTTCTGGGATTGGGTCGGCGGCCGTTACTCGGTCTGGTCGGCGGTCGGCCTGCCGCTGATGCTCGCCATCGGGCCGGAGCGCTTCGGGGACTTCCTGGCCGGGGCGCATGCCATGGACGAGCATTTCCGCACGCAGCCGCTCGAACGGAACTTGCCGGTCTGGCTTGCACTGGTCGGCATCTGGCACCGGAACGGCTGCGGTTACGCGACGCGCGCCGTGCTGCCCTATGACCAACGGCTGGCGCGGTTGCCGGCCTATCTGCAGCAACTCGACATGGAATCCAACGGCAAGGCCGTCCAGCTCGACGGATCGGCGGTTGCGGCACCCACCGGTCCGGTGGTCTGGGGCGAGCCAGGAACGAACGGCCAGCACGCCTTCATGCAGTTGCTGCACCAGGGCACCGACCCCGTTCCCGCGGAATTCCTTCTGGCGGCCGAGGCGCATGAGCCCGACCTTGCCCACCACCATGCCATCCTATGCGCCAATGCGCTGGCGCAGGCCGAAGCGCTGATGCTGGGACGGACACTGGAGGAGGCGAGCGCGCAGCTTTCGGCCCGTGGCCTGCCTCCGGGCGAGGTCGAGCGGCTCGCACCGCACCGCGTGTTTCCGGGCAACCGCCCCTCCACCATGCTGCTCTACCGCAGGCTCGACCCCTTCACGCTCGGCCGGATCGTCACCCTTTACGAACACCGCGTGTTTGTCGAAGCCACGATCTGGAACATCAATGCCTTCGACCAATGGGGCGTGGAACTCGGCAAGGAACTGGCCACAGGGCTGCAGGCCATGGTCGAGGGGCGGCAATCGACCGACGGGCGCGATGGCTCGACGCAAGGACTGCTGGGCTGGCTCCAGCGCCTCAAGACGAACCCGTGAGCGAACATTGACAAGATCGCCCTGTGCCAGCATATTTGATCCAGCCGTCGGGCCATGTCCGACGGCGTTTGATTTTGCGCTTTCATCGATCGGTCAAGGCTGATGAGCAGAATGGGCTGGAACGGAACGAGGTCGCGCGAGCGACGATGACCCCGGCGACGGATCGCGGCAACGCGGCATCCGTGGGCTGTCATGTTCCATTCGCCTTTTCCGCCCCGGCGCTGTGAAACGCGCCATGCATCGAGCTTCAAGGACTGTTCCGATGATCACCCCCATTCTTCCCACCTATGCCCGCGCCGATGTCGCGTTTGAGCGGGGCGAAGGCCCCTGGCTGATCGCCACGACCGGCGAACGCTATCTCGATTTCGGCTCCGGGATCGCCGTCAACTCGCTCGGCCATTCGCATCCGCATCTGGTCAAGACCCTGCAGGACCAGGCGGCCAAGCTCTGGCACACCTCGAACCTCTACCAGATGCCGGAGGGCAAGCGCCTCGCCGAGCGGCTGATCGCCCACACGTTTGCCGAGACGGTTTTCTTCTGCAATTCGGGCGCAGAGGCCAACGAGGCGGCGATCAAGATGGCGCGGAAGTTCCATCATGCCCATGGCCATCCGGAGCGCTACCGGATCATCACCTTCGAAGGCGCCTTTCACGGCCGCACCCTGGCGACCATCGCCGCCGGCGGGCAAAAGAAGTACCTTGAGGGCTTCGGGCCCAAGGTCGATGGCTTCGATCAGGTCGCGTTCGGCGATCATGACGCGCTGAAGGCCGCGATCACGCCAGAGACGGCGGCCATCATGATCGAGCCGATCCAGGGCGAAGGCGGCCTCAGGCCGGTGCCGTCCCAATGCCTGCGCGGCCTGCGCGAGTTGTGCGACGCGCAGGGCCTGCTCCTGATCATGGATGAGGTCCAGACCGGCGTCGGCCGCACGGGCAAGCTCTTCGCCCATGATTGGAGCGGCATCACACCCGACATCATGTCGATCGCCAAGGGCATCGGCGGCGGCTTTCCGATGGGCGCGTGCCTCGCCACCGAGGCGGCGGCGGTCGGCATGACCGCCGGCACGCACGGCACCACGTTCGGCGGCAATCCGCTGGCCATGGCGGTCGGCAATGCCGTCCTCGACGTGGTTCTGGCCGAGGGTTTCCTCACCCATGTCAACGACATCGCCCTCTCGTTCAAGCAGAAGCTGGCGGCCTTTGCCGACAGCCACCCGAAGGTGATCGAGGGGGTCCGCGGACAGGGCCTGCTGATTGGCGTCAAGTGCCGCGTGCCGAACACCGAGTTCCAGGCCGCCGCCCGCAAGGCCGGGTTGCTCAGCGTCGGCGCCGGCGACAATGTGGTGCGGCTGATCCCGCCGCTGACGATCACGGAAGCGGAGCTGGCCGAGGCCATGGCGCGGCTGGAACAGGCAGCAGCAGCCGTGGAAGCCGACCTGTCGCGCGCGGCTGCCGAGTGAGCATCCTCACCTTTGTTGGAGTGCCGTGATGGTGCGTCATTTTCTTGATCTGTCCGATTTCACGACGGACCAGTTGCGGGCGCTGCTCGATGCGGGCTCCGCCATAAAGGCGCGCCGGCGCACGCCGGCCGCCGATGCCGACAAGTCGCTTGGCGGCAAGGTCGTGGCGATGATCTTCGACCAGCCGTCCCTGCGCACGCGCGCGTCGTTTGAGGTCGGCATCCACGAGCTTGGCGGAACGCCGATGTTCGTCACCGGGCGCGAAATCCAGCTCGGCGAGCGCGAGAGCGTGGCCGACACAGCCCGCGTGTTCTCGCGCTATGTCGACGGCATCATGATCCGCATGCTCGATCACGAGCAGCTGCGCGAGTTCGCCGAGTATGCCACGGTGCCGGTGATCAACGGGCTGACCAAGACCTCGCACCCGTGCCAGGTGATGGCCGACATCATGACCTTCGAGGAGCACCGCGGGCCGCTGCACAAACGCAAGATCGCCTGGACCGGCGACACCAACAATGTGCTGACCTCATGGGTGCATGCCGCCGGCCGCTTCGATTTCGACCTGCACATCGCCACGCCGGAGGAGTTGCAGCCGCCGGCACACCTGCTGAACTGGGCGAGGGAGAACGGCGCGAAGCTGACGCTCACCCGCAGGCCGGAGGAGGCAGCGGAGGGCGCTGACTGCGTCATAACCGACTGCTGGGTGTCGATGGGCGACACGGAAGGCAACCGGCACAATCTGCTGCGTCCCTACCAGGTCGACGAGGCGCTGATGAAGCGTGCGGACAAGCGCGCCGTGTTCATGCACTGCCTGCCCGCCTCGCGCGGCGAAGAGGTCACGGACGAGGTGATGGATGGCGCGCAATCCGTCGTCTATGATGAGGCGGAGAACCGCCTGCATGCCCAGAAGGCGATACTGGCCTGGTGTTTCGGCCAGGTGCAGGCCTGAGGCATGACCGAGGCTGTTCTGACCGCCGCCGCCGAGCAGGATGACCGCGTCCTGCCGTTCACCGTCGAGGCGCTCGACGTGCGCGGCCGGGTGGTCCGGCTGGGGCCGGCGCTGGATGCGATCCTGCACCGCCACGGCTATCCGGAGCCTGTCGCGCGCGTCTTGGGCGAAGCGGCGGCGCTGACTGCCCTGCTCGGCACCGCGCTGAAGTTCGAAGGCCGCTTCCAGCTCCAGACCAAGACGGACGGCCCGGTCGAGATGGTGGTGGTCGATTTCGATGCGCCCGACCGTCTGCGCGCCATGGCGCGGTTCGATGCGGAGCGGCTTGGCCAGGCGGTCGCCAGCCAGCAGACCAGCACAGCCGCCCTGCTGGGCGCCGGCTATCTCGGCATGACCATCGACCAGGGCAGCCATGCCTCGCGCTATCAGGGCGTCGTGCCGCTCGACGGGGCCGACGGGCTCGAGGCCGCAGCGCACCGCTATTTCCGGCAGTCCGAGCAGATCCCGACACGGCTTCGCCTCGCCACGGCGCGGGTTGTCGGCTCACACGGGGAGAGCTGGCGCGCCGGCGGGATCATGGTCCAGTTCCTGCCGACGTCGCCGGAACGGCAGAGGCAGCAGGACCTCGATCCCGGCGATGATCCCAACAAGTCATCCTTGCCTGAACGAGACCCCGATGGCGTGGCCGACGACGCCTGGGCCGAGGCGCGCGCCCTGATCGACACGGTCGAGGACCATGAACTGGTTGACCCGATGCTGGAAAGCGAGCGGCTGATCTACCGGCTGTTCCATGAACGCGGCGCCAGGGTGTTCGAGCAGGCGCCCGTGCGGGAGGTCTGCCGCTGTTCGCGCGAAAGCGTGCTCGCGATGCTGCGGAAGTTCTCGCAAGCAGAGCGGCGGGAGATGGTGGCCGACGACGGCAAGGTGAAGGTGACGTGCGAGTTCTGTTCGCAGGTGCAAGAGTTCAGCCCGGACGATATCGAATCCGGCGCTCCGCAGCAGCCCTGAGCTTGCCTATTGCCTGACCCATTCGATGGCGTCTTCGAGGCGGTCGTCGCCCCAGAAGATCTCGCCATCCTGTGTGACGAAAGCGGGCGCGCCGAAGATGCCGAGCGACTTGGCAAGCTCGGTTTCAGCCTTGAGGCGGCCCTTGATGTCCTCGCTCTTGGACTGGCTCAAGGCCGCCTGCGCATCGACATTCGCCGCCCGCAGCGCTTCGACGATCACCGCTTCGTCCTGGATCGAACGCCCTTCACCGAAGCCGAGGTGAAAGCAGGCCTTGGTGAAGGATGGCGTCCACCCCGCATCCCGGCCGGCCAGCGCGACGCGGGCACAGCTCAGCGAATTCTGTGGAAACGGCGCCGGACGCTTCAGCGGCAGGCCATATTTCTGGCAGCGCCGCTCCATGTCCCGCCACATGTAGCGGCCCTTGGCGGGAAACAGGTTGAACGGCGAGTTGTTCCAGCCCTGCGCCGCGAAGATCGGCCCCAGAAGGAAGGGCCGCCAGCGGATCAGCACGCCCGCGTCAGCCGCCAGGGGTTCTATGCGCATCACCGACAGGTAGGAATACGTCGAGGCGAAGTCGAACCAGAAGTCCAGGGAAGGCCGCGACGGCATTGGCACCTCACACGATTCGGAAATTACTTTAAGCATCCGCCCGCAGGCCGCAAGGCCACGGCCTGAGAGGCCATGGTTGCGCCGTCCGAGATGTTCGGTTACCGGACGGGTTCAGTGATCGTCCCTTGCGGCTGCCCGCTGCCGAACCCATCCGAAAGCGCCTCATGACCAAGCCTGACAAGACCGTGAAGAAAGTTGTCCTCGCCTATTCCGGCGGCCTCGACACCTCGATCATCCTGAAATGGCTGCAGACCACCTATGGCTGCGAGGTCATCACCTTCACCGCCGATCTCGGACAGGGAGAGGAACTGGGACCTGCGCGCGACAAGGCGCTGCTGCTGGGCATCAAGCCCGAGAACATCTTCATGGATGACCTGCGCGAGACCTTCGTGAAGGACTACGTGTTCCCGATGTTCCGCGCCAACGCCGTCTACGAAGGCGTCTACCTGCTCGGCACCTCGATCGCCCGCCCGCTGATCGCCAAGCGCCAGATCGAGATCGCCGAACAGATGGGTGCGGACGCCGTCAGCCATGGCGCGACCGGCAAGGGCAATGACCAGGTGCGCTTCGAATTGACCTACTACGCGCTGAAGCCGGACATCACCATCATCGCTCCATGGCGCGAATGGGACCTGCGTTCGCGCGAGCAGCTGATCGCCTTTGCTGAACAGCACCAGATTCCGATCGCCAGGGACAAGCGCGGGGAAGCGCCGTTCTCGGTCGACGCCAACCTGCTGCACGCATCGTCCGAGGGCAAGGTGCTGGAAGATCCGGCGCAGGAAGTGCCGGACTATGTCTATTCGCGCACTGATGGACCGGAGGCTGCGCCCGACAAGGCGACGATCATCTCCATCGACTTCAAGGAAGGCGATGCGGTCGGCATCAACGGCGTGGCGATGACGCCGGCGACCCTGCTGACCGAACTCAACCGGCTCGGCAAGATCAACGGCATCGGCCGGCTCGACCTGGTCGAGAACCGCTTCGTCGGCATGAAGTCGCGTGGCATGTATGAGACGCCGGGCGGCACCATCCTGCATGTGGCACACAGGGCGATCGAGAGCATCACGCTGGACCGCGGCGCGGCCCATCTCAAGGATGAGCTGATGCCCAAATATGCCGAGTTGATCTACAACGGCTTCTGGTTCTCGCCGGAACGCGAGATGCTGCAGGCGTTGATCGACAAGAGCCAGGAGTTCGTGACCGGCACGGTGCGCCTCAAGCTCTACAAGGGCAACACCATCGTGATCGGCCGGTCCAGCCCCTATTCGCTCTACGATCAGGACCTCGTCACCTTCGAGGAAGGGGCCGTGGCCTACGATCACCGCGACGCGGCCGGCTTCATCAAGTTGAACGCGCTGCGCCTGCGCACGCTCGGCCAGCGGAAGAAGAAGCTCGGGCTGTGAAAGCAGCAAGCCCGGCTATCGCCGGGCAGCCCTTCTCCGAGACGCCTTGCGGTATTCGCCTGATGGTACGGCTGACCCCGAACGCTACGCTTGACGGGCTCGACGGATTGGCTGCGGGTTCCGACGGACGCACCCTGCTGGCGATCAGACTCAAGGCCCGGCCTGTGGAAGGCGCCGCAATCTGGCTCTGATCAGCTACCTTGCCAAGGTCCTGAACCTGCGCAAGTCCGACGTCGTGATCGTTTCGGGCGAGACAGCGCGCATCAAAGGTCTCAACATAGCGGGAGACAGCGCAGCGCTGACCCAACGGCTGACGGCGCTGATGTCCGGCGCGGGCTGACTATTCGCCCTCGCCCTTGAGGTCGATCGCCCTGAGGTTCTCCACCGTCGGCATCGAGGTGATATGGAAGCCAGCATCGATGTGGTGCACCTCGCCTGTCACGCCGCCTGACAGGTCCGACAGGAAGTACAGCGCAGAGCCGCCGATCTCTTCGAGCGACACGGACTTGCGCAACGGCGCATTGGCGCGCTGCCACGAATACATCGCCCTCGCATCGGTGATGCCCGCGCCGGCCAGCGTACGGACAGGGCCGGGCGACAGCGCGTTGACGCGGATGCCCATCGGGCCGAAATCATTGGCGAGATAGCGCACGGAGGCTTCGAGTGCTGCTTTCGCCACGCCCATGACATTGTAGTTCGGCATGATCCGCATCGAGCCGCCATAGGTCAGCGTTATCATGGAGCCGCCCTGCGGCATCATCGCGGCAGCGCGCTTGGCGACTTCGGTGAACGAGAAGCACGAGATCACCATGGTGCGCGAGAAATTGGCGCGGGTGGTGTCGGCGTAACGGCCCTTGAGTTCGTCCTTGTCGGAGAACCCGATGGCGTGGACCACGAAATCGAGCGTTCCCCACTCGGCTTTCAGCGTCTCGAACATCGCATCGACCGAGGCCAGATCCTCGACATCGCAGGGGACGACCAGCTTCGCCCCGATGCTCTGCGCCAGCGGCTTCACCCGCTTGCCGAGCGCCTCGCCCTGATAGGTGAAGGCGCAGTCCGCCCCATGCTTGGCCAGCATCGAGGCGATGCCCCAGGCGATCGAATTCTGGTTCGCGACGCCCATGATGAGGCCGCGCTTGCCCGCCATCAACTGCATCCGGGTCAAGCCTCCAGCCGCTTCATCACGATGGTGGCGTTGGTGCCGCCGAAGCCGAAGGAGTTGGAGAGCACGCAGCCGAGGCCTGCGTTGTCGACACGCTTGCGCACGATCGGCATGTCGGCGAAGGCCGGATCGATCTCGTCGATATGGGCGCTCTCGCAGACGAAGTCATTGTTGAGCATGAGCAGCGAGTAGATCGCCTCCTGCACGCCGGTGGCGCCCAGCGAATGGCCTGTCAGCGACTTGGTGGCGGAAATCAGCGGGGACCTGTCGGCCCCGCCGAAGACCTCGCGGATCGCCTCGATCTCCTTGGCGTCGCCGACGGGCGTCGATGTGCCATGCGGGTTGATGTAGTCGACCTTGCCCCTGTAGGTGCTGAGCGCCTGCCGCATGCAGCGCACCGCGCCTTCGCCGGAGGGCGCGACCATGTCGTAGCCGTCCGAGGTCGCCCCGTAGCCCACGACCTCGCCATAAATCTTGGCGCCACGGGCCTTGGCGTGGCCAAGTTCCTCGAGCACCACCACCCCTGCCCCGCCGGCAATCACGAAACCGTCGCGGTTGACGTCATAGGCACGGCTGGCCATGGACGGATTGTCATTGAACTTGCTCGACATGGCGCCCATGGCGTCAAACAGCACGGACAAGGTCCAGTCCAGTTCCTCGCAGCCACCGGCGAACATCACATCCTGCTTGCCATACTGGATCATCTCATAGGCATTGCCGATGCAATGGTTGGAGGTCGCGCAGGCAGAACTGATCGAATAGTTCACGCCCTTGATCTTGAACCAGGTGGCAAGCGTGGCGGAGGCCGTCGAGCTCATCGCCTTTGGCACAGCAAAAGGGCCGACGCGCTTGGAATTGCCGCTTTCCTTGGCCTTTTCGTAAGCCTCGATCAGCGAAACCGTGGAAGGCCCGCCGGACCCCATGATGATGCCGGTGCGCTCGTTCGAAATGTCGGATGCGTCGAGCCCCGCGTCGAGAATCGCCTGATCCATCGCGACATGGTTCCACGCAGAGCCGCCGCCATGGAAGCGCATGGCGCGCCGGTCGACGACCGTCGCCGGGTCCAGCGTGGGCCGGCCGGCGACCTGGCTGCGAAAGCCGTGGGTGATGAAATCCTGCTCGATCGCAATCCCGGACCGGGCCTCGTGCAGCGAGGCCAGCACCTCCTGCGTATTGTTGCCGATGGACGAGACGATGCCCATCCCCGTGACGACGACGCGCTTCATGGTGGAGTGCCTCCAGAGGTCATTTGGCTCATGCGCGCCGTGAGGCGGCGTCATGACAGTGCGGGCGTGATCGCGCAGCTTGTCCTTAACTGCAAGCGCGGCGCGGCGCTTTCAAGTCTTGGTCGGCGTTTTCTTGCGTGTCTGGCCTCACTCCGGCTTGAACAGCCCGACGCGCATGTCCGATGTGGTGTAGATGCGCTTGCCATCGGCTTCGAGCCAGCCATCGGCAATGCCGAGCACGAGCTTGGACTTGAACACCCGCTTGAATTCGACGCCGTAGACCACCTTCCTGACCGTCGGCAGCACCTGATCGGCGAACTTCACCTCGCCAACGCCGAGCGCCCGGCCACGACCGGGCAATCCGAGCCAGCCCAGGAAGAAGCCCGTGAGCTGCCAGAGCGCATCAAGTCCAAGGCAGCCGGGCATGACCGGATCGCCCTTGAAGTGGCAGGGGAAGAACCAAAGATCAGGGCGGACATCGAGCTCGGCCATCACCAGGCCCTTGCCGTTGACGCCGCCGGTTTCGCTGATCGACGTTATGCGGTCGAACATCAGCATCGGCGGCAGCGGTAGCTGGGCATTGCCCGTGCCGAACAATTCACCACGCCCGCAGGCCAGAATTTCCTCGTACGTGAAGCTCGACTGCCGTTCCATGACACTTCCGTTACCTGCTTGAGACAGTTCAGCGACAGTTCCCTGTCTTGCCGCGGCGAGGCCTAGCACTGCGGCGGGGCTTCGTGAAGGGCGGATGGCCACCCTCCGTCATTATCCTCAGTTGAAGTCACCCTGAAGGATGAATATGATCCGTGCTGCGGCAGCGGGTCTGCCGCATGCAGCATTCAAGGGCCACCATGACCGTTGCCATGACACCTGAGGACGCCCTGCGGGCTCAGCCAGACACTGCGGCTCCTTACCTGGCGAGCCGCTCTCTTGCGGGCTGCCCGGTGCACGTCCTGCGCGAGAAGCTGCGTGCGGTCGGCCTGCGCCCGACGCGCCAGCGGACCTCGCTGGGATGGCTGCTGTTCGCCAAGGGCGACCGGCACATCAGCGCCGAAATCCTGTTCGAGGAGGCCATGCGCGCCCGCGTGCCGGTGTCGCTCGCAACAGTCTACAACACGCTGCACCAGTTCACCCAGGCGGGGCTTCTGCGCGAGCTTGCGGTCGACGGCGCCAAGACCTATTTCGACACGAACCCATCCGATCACCACCATTTCTACATCGAGGGTGAAGACCGGATGATCGATGTCCCCTCGGACGCGATCACGGTGGCGCAACTGCCGTCCCTGCCCGAGGGCATGGAGGTGTCGCGGATCGAAGTGATCGTCAGGCTGAAGCCGAAGGGCGCCTGACGGCTTCGGCGTCGCGGCCGTCAGTTGACCCGCTCATTGGGATAGACGCCCCAGAGCCGGTCCTGCTTGATGAAGCCGTCGAAGTCCCCGACCGTGACGCGGCACCAGCTGCCCGCGCAGGATCTCACGTTGGTCAGCACATTGGGATTGAGCCTCGCCAACGGGGCGGCGCGGTCGTCGGCGCGCTCGACCAGCGCGATGGTCTCGTCCTTGTTCTTGGACCATGGAACCACCAGCGCCGTGCGCCGGCCCGACAGAAGGCTGTGCAGAACCCAGCCTTCCGCCCCCTCGGCGTCACGGATGCGGCGCCAGGTCTCGAACTCGGCCGTGATCTCCACCGGCAGGCCGGCACGCTGGAACACCCAGGTGGTGCGGTGCTCCTTGGAAGGGCCCTCGCGCAAATTGACGCGATCATTCTTCAGGCTGACATAGCGCGGCACAGGCAGGCCCGTGACCGTGCCGGCCACTTCCCCGGCCGCCTTTGCCGGCGCTGGATTCAGGCTTGCGCCCAGAACGAGAATCCCGGCTGCGACTGCGCCTGCCATTCGAGTTGCCATCACACTGCCCCTCCGCTCATGTCCTGCGGCTGTCGGCATGGCGCGGCGCCATCCGAACCGTCCCGCCGCAGGCGGCTCGATTGTGTTCCGCACCGGCCCTGCTAGATATCGCGGCAGGACCGCCTCGCATCCGGCCCTTGACCACGCTGCCACTTTCACTGCAACGGCGTTAACGGACGGTTGAGGCAAAGACATGGCGGACCAATATGTGTCACGGCGCAGGCCCTGGCGCGAACCTGGACGGAGACCTCGATGCCACATCGCAAGAAGCCCCTGGTGGTGGTGACGCGCAAACTGCCGGAGGCGGTCGAGACCCGGATGCGCGAACTGTTCGACGCCCGGCTCAACCACGACGATGTGCCGATGTCGCGCGAGGCCCTGATCGAGGCGGTCAGGACCGCCGACGTCCTTGTGCCGACAGTGACGGACGACATCACCGCCGAGATCATCGCGGCCGCCGGCGAGCGGCTCAAGCTAATCGCCAATTTCGGCAACGGCTTCGACAACATCGATGTCGCGGCCGCAGCCGCCCGCGGCATCGACGTGACCAATACCCCCGGCGTCCTCACCGACGACACCGCCGACATGACCATGGCGCTGATCATGGCGGTGGCGCGCCGGATTCCGGAGGGCGCGCGGCTGGTGCCCGACGACAAGTGGCAGGGCTGGTCGCCGACCTGGATGCTGGGCACCCGAATCACTGGCAAGCGCCTCGGCATCATCGGGATGGGCCGGATCGGGCAGGCTGTGGCACGCCGCGCCAAGGCCTTCGGCCTGTCGATCCACTACCACAACCGCCGCCGCGTCGACGCGCGGATCGAGGAAGAGCTCGACGCCACCTACTGGGATTCGCTCGACCAGATGCTGGCGCGGATGGACATCGTCACAGTCCACTGCCCGCACACGCCCGGCACGTATCACCTGCTCTCTGCGCGCCGGCTCAAGATGATGAAGCCAGACGCCATCCTGGTGAACACCGCCCGCGGCGAGATCGTGGACGAGGTGGCGCTGACCCGGATGCTTGATGCCGGCGAACTGGCAGGAGCTGGCCTCGATGTCTTCGAGCACGAACCTGCAGTGAATCCCCGCCTTCTCAAGCTGGCACGGGCCAACCGGGTCGTTCTGCTGCCGCATATGGGCTCCGCCACGCATGAAGGCCGCATGGAGATGGGCGAGAAGGTGATCGTCAACATCCGCGCCATGATGGATGGGCATCGCCCGCCCAACCGGGTTCTGCCCAGCATGCTGTGATCAGGCCGGCCCGAACAGGCGCTCGACCGCCTGCGCCCCCTGCATCCAGGCTCCGCCGACCGTGCCCCATTGGGCGTGATCGGTGGCCTCGCCGGCAAAGGCCAGCCGCTGCGCCACCGGCACGGCAAGGACATCCCGAATGGCGGCATAGCCTGGCGGCACGCTCGACCAAGACCCGCGCGCCAACGGATCGGACTGCCAATCGGTTACGGCCAGGACTGCGAGGTCGCGGATCGCGTGCGCGCCGAACTGATCGGCAAGAATCGTCCGGGCCAGCCGTGCGGCCTTCGCCGGCCGATCCGGCCCACAGGCCTCAGACAAGGGCGCGTCGAGTTCGAGGTAGTGCAGCGCGGTCCCGTCGAGGCGGGTCAGCAGGCCAAGGCCCGGCAGGCGGCGACCGGTCAGCGTTGCGATCCGGTCAGCGCCCTGAAACGGCGCGTTCGGCCAACGCAGGACCACATGCTCATAAACGGCAGGCCGGAAGGCGGCGACAGCGGCCTGCGTGGCCTCCGGCAGGGGTGGGTTGAAGCGGATCGCGCCAGCCTGCAACACAACCGGCGGCGCGGTGACAATCACCTTCAGTGCCTCCGACACGCCACGGGGCGTTATCAGCCGCACCATCTGGCCCGACCAGTCGATCGCCGCAACCGGCGTATCGAGGGCGACCGGCAAATCCCGCCCAAGCCGCGCCAGCAGCGTTCCGAAACCCTCCGGCGCAAACAGGTTGTCGGCATATTCGGAGCTGGCGAAATCGCGCGCGCTGACTTCCGCCAGCGGCCGGCCACAAACCAGACCCGTGATGGCGCGGACCGGATGCGCCCATGGCCCGAGCGGCGGCAGGCTGGCTGCGGCCACATCATCATCGCCCTCGTTGCCCGGATGTCCTGCCATCGCGGCAAGGGCCTGGTCGGCCCTGCCAAATGCCGCATGATAGCCGGCGACCTGGGCCGGTCCCTGCCGCCGCCCGTTGACGAACAGATGGGTCTCGACGGGCGCCCGTTTCAATCGCCAGCCCTGGCCGCGGGCGAGGGCCACCACCGGATTGATCGGGCCGGCATGCAGCCAATGGGCGCCCATATCGACGGGATGTCCGCCCATCAGTCTGGTGACCACCCGTCCGCCGATGCGGGGGCGCGCTTCGAGAATCCGGACGCTCAAGCCGCGCGCACGGGCCGCATGCGCCGCCGCGAGGCCTGCCGGACCCGCGCCCACGATGATCAGGTCCGTCATGACGCGACGCGTCAGGACGGACGGGCTGCCTCGAACTGCCCGGATTTGCGGAAGCGCCAGAGATAGCCCGGAACAATGGCTTCAATGCTGTGCGGCGTGATGCCAAGGCCCGCCAGCGTGCGGCCTTCCGCGATGGCCGCCTCGGGCACGATATTGTCGGACTTCAGCAGCGTGACCTGGTCGCGCGTCATCTTGATGGCGTCAGGCAGAAGCCCGAAGGTCAGCTTGTCGACCACCTCAAGCACTCCGGCCTGCAGCGCCGCCAGCGGCCAGGGCAAGGGCGCGAGCAGACGCTTGCGACCGGTGACCTCGCAGACATAGGCGAGCAACTCCGCAAAGCTCTTCACCTCGGGACCACCCAGTTCGTAGATCTTGCCGCCGGCGACCTGACCATCGACGGCCCGCGCAATCGCCTCGGCGACATCGCCGACATAGACAGGCTGGAAACGGGTTGCGCCACCTCCCACGAGCGGCAGCACGGGCAGCATGCGGGCCAGCGCCGCGAAGCGGTTGAAGAAGCCATCCTCCGGCCCGAAGATGATCGAAGCACGCATCACGACTGCACCGGGTACGGCCTCAAACACCGCTGCCTCGGCCGAGGCCTTGGTCCGAGCATACTGCGAGGCGGACGCCGCATCGGCGCCGATGGCGGACATGTGCACCAAGGTTGCCCGTCCGAGCGCCGTGGTGGCTGCGGCGACCGCACGCGCGCCCTCGGCCTGGACCGAATCGAAGGTCTGGCGTCCCTGCTCCTGCAGGATGCCGACGAGATTGATGACGGCGTCCGAGCCTTCGACCGCGCGCACCACCGATTGCGGATAGCGCAGATTGGCCTGCACGGCGTGGATCTGGCCGACGACGCCAAGCGGCTGCAGATGCCCGGCCAGATCGGGCCTGCGCACCGCGACACGGACACGATAGCCGCGCTTCGCCAGCGCGCGCACCACGTGCCGGCCGACAAAGCCCGAACCGCCGAACACCGTGACAAGTTTTGCCGATGTGACTGACATGATGAACTGACCCCGTTCCGTGCTGTGTGTCCTAGAACATGGCGCAGCGCCTGTGAAGGACGCCAACCGTCGCAAGCCAATGCAAATTGCACGCGGGTTTCCGTTGACAGGCCAGGCGATGGCCAATAAACGCTGGCTCCAGTGCCCAGGTGGCGGAATTGGTAGACGCGCTGGTTTCAGGTACCAGTAGTGCAAGCTGTGAAGGTTCGAGTCCTTTCCTGGGCACCATTTTTCCCGCAGACCCTGTCTGTGACACCTTGCTGAAGTGACAAGACTTCAGTGCAAAAAGCCGGCCTATGGCCGGTTTTTTGCTGTCTGGGGGTATGCGCTGCGGTGAGGGGGGCATTCGTCGTCGGCTTCGAAATGTGCTGGACTTGCGCGTCATCCCGCCGTGATATGCACGCTTGGTGCCCCGCACCGAAGGAGGCGACTGATGGACAACCGCAACAGCTTGTGGCGCGAGGTCGACTCGCTGCGGGAGCGTTTCATCGCGCTGTCGGACCGCGTCTGGGGGATGCCCGAGGTCTGCTACACCGAGGAACGCTCCTGCGCCGAGCATGTCGCGGAATTGACTGCCCAGGGTTTCCGGGTGACCCGAAATGTCGCCGACATCCCGACCGCTGTGATCGGGGAGGCCGGAGAGGGCGGGCCGGTGATCGGTTTCATGGGCGAGTATGACGCTCTGCCGGGCCTGTCGCAGCAGGCGGGCGCGGCGAGCCATATCCCGATCGAGCCCAACGGCCATGGCCATGGCTGCGGCCACAACCTGCTCGGTTCCGCCGCCCTGCTGGCAGCGACCGCCGTGAAGAACTGGCTCAGCGCAACCGGCACGCCCGGGCGCGTGCGCTACTATGGCTGCCCCGCGGAGGAAGGCGGCGCGGCCAAGGCCTTCATGGTGCGCGCCGGCGCCTTCAAGGACGCTGACGTGGCGATCTCCTGGCATCCGCACAATTTCTGGGAGGTCACGCCGCCGCTGTCGCTGGCCAATACCCGCGCCGATTTTGTCTTCACCGGCCGCGCCGCCCACGCGGCCGCCCATCCGCATCTGGGCCGCAGCGCGCTTGATGCCGTCGAGTTGATGAGTGTCGGCGTGAACTACATGCGCGAACACATGCCGAGCGACGCGCGCGTCCACTATGCCCTGCTGGACACGGGCGGCATCGCGCCGAACGTGGTCCAGGCCCATGCGCGGGTGCGTTATTCGATCCGGGCCATCGATCTGCCGGGCATGCTTGAACTGGTCGAGCGCGTGCGCAAGATCGCCGAAGGCGCGGCCCTTATGACCGAGACGAAGATGGAGATGCGCATCATCAGCGCCGTCTCGAACATCCTCGGCAACGCGCCGCTCGAGAACCTGATGCAGGGCGTCCTCGAGGACCTCGGCCCGCCGCACTTCGACGATGCGGACCGGACCTATGCCGAAGCCATCCGCAAGACGCTGTCGGCACAGGACATCGCCACAGCCTGGGCCGCGATCGGCCAGCCTGACAGCGGCGCGGCGCTGGCCGATTTCACGGTGCCCGCGACAGCCGTCCGCAAGCCGATGATCGGCTCGACCGACATCGGCGATGTCAGCTGGGTGGTGCCGACGGTTCAGGCCCACGCGCCGACCGTGGCCATCGGCACGGCGTTCCACACCTGGCAGGTCGTGGCGCAGGGGAAATCGCCGGCGGCGCACAAGGCGATGGTGCAGGTGGCCAAGGCCATGGCCGCTGCCGGCGTGGCGGCGCTGACCGACCCCGAATTGCTGGCTGCCGTCAAGGCGGATCATGCCGCGCGGACGAAGGCCACACCCTATGTCTGTCCGATCCCGGCAGGGGTCGATCCGCCGCTGACCATGTCGCGCGGCTGAGGCGGACGATGCGCTTCGGCGCGGGTGAGGCGTCAGCCGGGCTTGCGCGGCATGACAAACCTGACAACCACCGGGAGGAGAAAGCCCACCGCCATGAAGCGCACGATGTGGTGCGCGCCGACATAAAGCGGATCGAGTCCAAGAACGACAGCGAGGAGCGCCATGGCCTCGATGCCGCCGGGGGCAAAGGCGATGAAGGCGGCCGCATAGCTGACCTCGGCCAGCCAGGCGGCGGGCCAGGCGAACAGGGCCGCCACGCCGACCGACACCACGAAAGCCCCGACCGCCAGCGGCAGCAGGCCCGGCAGCGCGCGGCGGTCCAGCCCCCCGAGGCGGGATCCGATCATGCCGCCCAAAATGACGAAGGCCGTGATCGACAACAGCGACGGCAGTGAACCGTGAACAAGGCCGGCGCCATGCAGCACTGTGCTGGCCAGTGTTGCGCCGAGCACAATTGGCGCAACCATGCCCAGGCGCCGGAAGACCAGGCCAGCCGCCAGGCCCGCTCCGAGCATGATGGCGGTGTCCGCAAGCGATGCGGCAGGATTTGCCAGCGCCGTCTGCGACGGCGTGATCCCGGCCAGCAGCACCATTCCGGGAATCGCCGCCAACAGCACGAACAGGCGGAAGAACTGGATGATGGCGATCTGCGGCAGGTTCTCGGAGGCCTCGCGCCCGATCGCCATCACGGCGGACAGGGCTCCGGGCGCCGAGGCCAGGAGGGCGTCAAGCCGGGACCAGCGGCCCACGCGGACGAGGAACAGCCCTGTCGCCAGCACGATGGCGACAAGTGCGCACAGCAGAAGGATGATGCTGCCTGGATAGCGCGCGGCAGTCTCCATCGCCTCAGGTGTGGCGGATGATCCGATCACGGCTCCGGAGAGCAACATGCCGACATCAATGACCGGCATGGCCGGCCCCTTCCACCGATGGACGAGCGATACCAGCGCAACGGCCAGCATTGCGCCGGTCAGCCAGCCGGCGGGCACGCCCAGCATGTTGAACGCAAAGCCGCCAGCAAAGGCCACAGCGAGCAATGCCGCGTCATCGAACTGCGCCAGCCATCGCGGCAGCCGGCGCAACAGGCCACGATCAACCATGCCGACAGATCGGGTTGGCCGCGACGGCCTGGCCGCCACCGCAGGGCGACATGAGGATGCGCTGTCCGGGCGGCATTCAGCGCGCTTCGCGCGAAACGCAGTTCATGCGAGCAACCCCAGCAATTCGCTGGTCAGGGGCTTGCGCATTACGATGACATCCGAGAAATCGCGCATGGCGTGATGGATGTCTGCCAGCGGAAGGCCGGAAATGACAATCACGGTCGGGGGCAGGGGAAGCCTGAACAAGCGACGCACGACCTCGGTGCCCGGCTCGCCCGGCAGTCCGATGTCGACCAGCACCGTGTCTTCCGGTTCGACATTCGCGCCGGACGCAAACGCTTCGCCGTCGGGGTAAACGCGCACCGTGCGTCCGACTGCACGACACAGTTCGGACAGCGCGTCCCGAACACCATAGTCATCCTCGACGATGTGGACTGTCATGGTCCCTCACGCGACCGAACGCTGATCCATCTGCAGAAGACACGATCTGCGCAGGTTTCGACGGCGCTTGGAATCCCCACAAATACCTATGCCGATCAACGGGATGCGACGGCCATGCCTGGCGTCACACCCGTGCGGTCTCGCGGTAGACCAGCCGAACGAGCTCGGCGGTGTTGCGGGCCTTGAGCTTCTCCATGATGCGCGCGCGATGCACCTCGATCGTGCGCGGACTGATTCCGAGCAGGCGCCCGGCTTCCTTGTTGGATGCCCCCGCCACGATGTGCTCCAGAACATCCACTTCGCGGGCGGTCAGGTTCTCATGGCCCGGGAAAGCCGGAAGGCGCCCGTGCATGGTCACGGGATTGAGACGGCTTGCCTGCGCCATGGCCTCGCGCACGCGCTTGAGCACGATGGTGGCGTCGAAGGGCTTCTCGATGAAGTCAAACGCGCCGTGCTTCATGGCGTAGACAGCCATGGGCACATCGCCCTGACCCGAAATCATGACGACCGGCGCGTGATAGCCCGCACCGCCAATGGCGTCGAGAATGTCGAGGCCCGAGCGGCCGGGCATGTGAACGTCCATCAGGATGCAGCCGGCCTTGAGGCGCATGGCGTCACCAATGAAGCTGTCACCGGTCTCATAGGTGGTGACTTTCAGCCCCTCCATTTCAAGGAGAATCGACAACGCGTCCCTGACCGCCGCATCATCGTCGACAATCACGACATCAAGCTCGAACCCCTGAAACGCCTGATTCATCGCGCCCCTCCCGTTTCTTATGATTTGTCCGCTTCAGCGGCTGCCGCCATGGGCATGGCGGCAATGCTGTCACGATTTTGAGAAGCCATATCGACCGCCGCCGGCAACCTGACGGTGAAGCAAGCCCCCTTGCCGTCACCGCCCGGATCCACCAGAAGCTCGCCCATATGGTTCTGGGCAATCGCTCTGGAGATCGTCAATCCAATACCCATGCCGGTCCCCGCTTCGCTGCGGAAGGCGTTGAACAGCGTGCGCATCCGTTCGGCCGGAATGCCCGGACCGTTATCCGCCACGCTGAAGCAGACGATGTCGCCTTCGGCCCATGTCGTGACAGTCACGGTCGGGTCGGCTTCGCGCTGGCAGGCCTCTATGGCATTGCGGGTCAGATTGAGGACGACCTGCTGGATCTGCACCGTGTCGATCAACACACCGGGCAAAACCGTCGGCCCGAAACGCCTCAGGTAAATCGCCCTTTGACGCCCCAGCATGGCCAGTTCCAGCGCCTCGTCGACCACGAGGTTGAGATTGGCGTTCTTGCGCTCCGGGGCGCGCTTCTCGACCAGTTGGCGCACCCGCTGAATGATCGAGCCGGCGCGCTGGGCTTCGCGCGTGGCCTTGCCGAGCAACTCGCTGGCGCGGGGCTCCAGCCGGGAGTGCGCGACCTGGATGCGGTGAACCTCGCGCTCCAAGGCCTGCAGGTAGAGCATGATGGCTGTCAGCGGCTGGTTGAGTTCATGGGCCAGCACCGACCCCATCTCGTCGAGCGCCGAGACGCGGGTGACCCGAATCAGATCTGCCTGGACTGACGCAAGGCGCCGCTCGGTGTCCCGGCGCGCGCTCAGATCACGGATGACGCCGATGAACTGCCGGCCATTGGGCGTCTGCGCCTCACCCACCGACAGGTCCAGCGGAAAAATCGAGCCGTCCTTGCGGCGGCCCTCGACCTCGCGGCCGATGCCGATGATCTTGCGCTCGCCGGTCGCACGATAGCGCTGAACATAGAGATCATGGTTGTCATGGTGGGCCTGCGGCATCAAAATCCGCACATTCTCGCCGATCACCTCGGCCGCATCATAACCGAAAAGGCTTTCACAGGCTTTGTTGAAGACAAGGATGCGCGCACCCTCGTCCATGACGATGATGCCATCGGGTGCCGTCTCAAGAACGCTCTCGAGCCGAGCTTCTGAGAGAGTGGGCCGTCTCACGCCCTGCATCGCGGAAATCCACGGTCATTTCAACAAACTGTAACGATTGAATTGTCGCAGATATGGCCGCAAATGCAAGCTCGACCAGCCCTTCCACACAATTTGTCACATCGCGTTGACGATCAGGCCCCTTGAATCAGCATCTCGGCTGACGGTCAGAGCGTGGCGATCACAGCCTGGAGGCGGCGGACGGCCTCATGCAGGTCGTCGTGCCTGCGCGCATAGCATAGCCGGAGGCCTTCGCCGGCCCCTGCTCCGAAAGCTGATCCCGGCGCCAGCCCGACATTGCCCTCATCCACGAGCCTGATCGCGAAGGCGCGCGAATCGGTCACGCCGTCGATCGAGAAGAAGTAATAGAACGCGCCGACCGGGGCAGGGGTGCGCACGCGGCCGGTGGCCTGCAGACCGGACACGACAATGTCCCGCGCTTCACGGGCGCGCGCGACCTGGTGAGACAGAAAGCCCTCGCCGTGATCCAGAGCGGCGATCGCGCCGCGCTGCACGAAGACCGGTGAGCCCGAGGTTGCGTACTGGATCATGTTTTCGATGATCTGCCCGAAATGGGCCGGCGCTTCGAGCCAGCCGATGCGCCATCCGGTCATGGCCCAGTTCTTCGAGAAGCTCTGGACGAACAGCACCTTGTCGGTCTCGTCCATGACGTCATGGAAGGACGGAGCATGGACGGAGCCGTCATACACGAAGCGGCCATAGATCTCGTCGGCGATGATCCACAGATCGTGCCGGCGTGCGATCGCCAGGATCGCGGCCAGTTCCTCGCGGCTGGCTGTCCAGCCTGTCGGGTTGGCCGGTGTATTGATCGCGAGAACCCTGGTGCGGGACGTGATCGCGCGTTCGAGCCGGCCGAGGTCCAAGGTCACGCCATTGGCCGAGAACGTCATCGGCACATCGACCGGCCTTGCGCCGTTGACCCCGATCGCAGCGCCGAAATTCGGCCAGGCGGGCGTCGGGATCAGCACCTCGTCGCCGGGACCCGTCACGAGGCGGATGGCGATCTGGGTGGCCTGCATGCCGGAACCGGTGACGAAGAAACGCTCCGGCGAGAAGGCGCGCCCGAACAGCCGCTCGTGGTATCGCGCCAGCGCTTCGCGAAGGTCGGGAATCCCGCGCTGCCAAGTATAAAAGGTTTCACCGGCCGCGAGCGAGCGGGTCGCGGCGTCGGTGATGAAGGATGGCGTGGGCATGTCGCCCTCGCCGACCCAGAGCGGGATCAGGCCCGGCTTGAGGCGGCCGTGATTGACGACATCGACAATGCCGCTGGACGGCGCGGCACTCGCCTCCGGCCGGAGCGCGGCGATCGCGGGTTGATGGCTGTCACCGGCCTGCGCGGCCATCGGCTGTGTGTTCGTCGTCATAGGCAGGAACTCCCATCGGGTTCCTGTCACATAGGCCGAATGACCGCAATCTGGCCATCCGTGCCGACATGAAATCTGACAATCGACCTATCAGGTCCGTTCATGGGTCGGCCTGACCGGCTCAAGGGTTCAGTTCGCCATGCGGGCGGCAAACCAGGCCCTTGCATGGGACAGACCCGACGCACCAAGGCGCGGCGGGTCCTGGCTGACAAGATGATGCGCAGCCGAACCGCGACGGATCACTTCTTCAGCGCGTCGCGGATCTGGGTCAGGAGCTTGACCTCGTCTGACGGCTCGGGCGGAGCGGCCGGGGCAGCAGGGGCGGCTGGCTCGGCCTTCTTCATCCTGTTCATGGCCTTGACGACCAGGAACAGGACCCAGGCGATGATGAGGAAGTTGACCACGAAGGTGATGAACTGGCCGTAGCCGAGCATCGCGCCGGCTTTCTTCGCGTCGGCATAGCCGGTGCCCGCGGCAACCTTGGCGCCAAGGGAGACATAGAGATTTGAAAAGTCGATGCCGCCCGTGATCGCGCCAATGATCGGCATGATGATGTCGGCGACCATGGATTCGACAATCTTGCCAAATGCGCCGCCGATGATCACGCCGATCGCGAGATCAACAACATTCCCCTTCATGGCAAAGTCTTTGAATTCCTGAAGCATCGCCCGGTTTCCCTCGTTTTCGTGCGCAAAAATGGAAGTTGACGGAGCCTCTTGCTCCGAGCAAGGAGACAATTAATACGATTTTAACTTGTTTAAAAGATCAAAATCAGTGAATTATTGACGTAGCTCGATATTTTTCTTCAGGGCCTGCATCATCGCGGATGGCCGTTCCGCCAGTCCAGCACGCGGCGGGATGCTGCGCGATTCCACTTTTGGTTCGTTCTCCGCTAGGCTTCGTCGAGGAGGTTGGCGTGATGCTTCCCGGCTGGTCCATTGTCCTTGCGGCGCTGGTTTATCTGTTCGTCCTGTTTGCCGTTGCCCATGCGGCGGACGGGGCAGGCCGAAAGATCATGCGCGGACCTGCCCGCACCACCATCTACGCCCTGGCGCTGGCGGTCTACTGCACGTCATGGACCTTCTACGGGTCGGTCGGCTTCGCCAACCGGGCCGGACTCGACTTTCTCGCGATCTATGTCGGACCGATCCTTGTCATAGGGCTTGGACATCGGCTTGTGGCGCGCATCGTGCGTCTGGCCAAGGCCCAGAACATCACCTCGATCGCCGATTTCGTCGGCGCGCGCTACGGCAAGAGCGAGCGGGTCGCCGCGCTCGTCACGATCATCGCGGTCGTTGCCGCCCTGCCCTATGTCGCCTTGCAACTGAAGGCCGTGTCGTCATCGCTGTCGGTGTTCATCGAGGTCTCCGATGGCACCCAGATCAACGACAAACTGCCGGTGCTCGGCGATCTCGCGCTCCTCGTCGCACTGGTTCTTGCCGCCTTCGCGGTCGCCTTCGGCACACGCCACATCGATGCGACAGAGCACCAGGACGGGCTTGTGGTCGCGATCGCGCTGGAGTCGGTGGTCAAGCTGGTCGCGTTCCTGATCGGCGGCATCTTCGTCGTCTACTGGATGAATGATGGGCTCGGCGCAATTCTGCAGAAGGCGGCCCAGCCGGCGCTCAACGACCAGATTCCGCTGCTCGAACGCACCTCTAGCCTGACCACATTCCTGACGCTCACCGTCCTGTCGGCCTTCGCCGCCCTGCTGCTGCCGCGCCAGTTCCACATGGCCATCGTCGAGAACCGGGATGAGCGCGACGTGCGCCGCGCCGCCTGGCTGTTCCCGCTCTATCTGATCCTGATCAACCTGTTCGTCCTGCCGATCGCGATTTCGGGCGAGACGCTGCTCAATCTCAACCCGGCCGAACGGGACATGACGGTGCTGCTGCTGCCGCTGAGCAAAGGCGCCGGGCTGATCGCGATGATCGTGTTCATCGGCGGGCTGAGCGCTGCGACCGCGATGGTGATCGTCGCGTCGGTTGCGCTGGCGATCATGATCTCGAACCATCTGGTGATGCCGCTGGTGGTGCGCGGCCGCAGCCTCGTGTCGCAGTGGCGGCGGACGCAAAGCGTTGCGCCATCGCTGGAAACAGGCGGCGGCGACCTCGGTTCCCTCGTGGTCACGATCCGGCGGATCGCGATCATGATGATCGTGCTGCTGGGTTATGTGTACTACCGGGCCGCCGGCGACGCGGCTCTGGCAACCATCGGGCTCCTGTCCTTCGCCGCCACGGCGCAGATCGGCCCGGTCTTCGTGGCCGGACTTGTCTGGCGGCGCGGCACGGCTCCCGGCGCCTCGGCGGGCCTGATGGTCGGGCTGCTGACCTGGATCTACACGCTGCTCCTGCCCAACCTCCTCGGCTCCGATCCGGCCTGGATGCCGCTGATCCAGAACGGGCCTTTCGGCATTGCCGCGCTGAGGCCCACTGCCCTGTTCGGGGTCGATCTGCCGCAACTGACCCATGGCGTGGTTTTCAGCCTGCTGTTCAACACACTGGCCTTCATGCTCGTCTCAATGCTGCGCCCGGCCAATGCGATCGAGCGGCTCCAGGCTGCAAGCTTTGTCTCTGCCGCCGGCCCCGGGATGGCGCAGAACCTCAGGCTCTGGCGCTCCTCCGTCACCATGGATGAGTTGCAGGGCACCATCGCGCGCTATCTCGGCGCCGACCGCACCCGTGCGGCGTTTTCGGGCTTTACACGGGCCAACGGGCGCGAAGCCGCGCCGACGCCGGGCCAGCGCGGGCATGACGAAGCCGACATCCACGCGATCCGCTTCGGCGAGCATCTGCTGGCGTCCGCCATCGGGGCCGCGTCCTCGCGGCTTGTGCTGTCGGTGTTGCTGAAGCGCCGCAACCTGTCGAGCGAGGCGGCCTTCAAGCTGCTCGACGACGCTTCCGCGGCGCTGCAGTACAACCGCGACCTGTTGCAGCACGCGCTCGACCAGTCGGGCCAGGGCATCACCGTGATCGACAAGGAGCTGCGCGTCCTGTGCTGGAACGAGGCCTTCATCAAGCTCTATGACCTGCCGCCCCACATGATGCGGGTCGGCACCGGGCTCGACGAGATCGTGCGCTTCAACGCCGAGCGCGGCTCCTATGGCGAGGGGCCCGTCGACGATCTGGTGGCCCACCGGCTGGAGAGTTTCCTCAATGACCGCGAGCCGGTGCGCCTGCGCATCTTCCCGTCCGAACGCGTCATTGACATCCGGTCCAACCCGCTGCCCGATGGCGGCCTTGTCACGACCTACACCGACATTTCCGATGTGGTCGCTGTCGAGGAAGCACTCGAGCGACGCGTGCGGGAACGGACCGAGGAGCTGACGCGCGTCAACACCGCGCTGCAACTGGCCAAGCAGCAGGCGGAAACCGCTAACCTGTCGAAAACGCGCTTCCTGGCAGCGGCCAGCCATGACGTGCTGCAGCCGCTGAACGCCGCGCGGCTCTATGCGCATTCTCTGACCGAGCGCGACCGCGCTGTCGGCCACCCCGAACTGGCGGAGAATGTCGAGGCCTCGCTGGATGCGGTCGAGGAAATCCTGACCGCGCTGCTCGAGATCTCGCGGCTCGACGCCGGTGCGATGAAGCCGGAGATCACGAGCTTCCGGGTCGATGAGCTGTTCCGCCAGCTTCAGCGGGATTTCGAGCCGCAGGCCCGCGAGAAGGGTCTGCAGCTCCGCTTCGTCACGACCCGCCTGACCATTCGCTCGGACCGACGCCTGCTGCGCCGCGTGCTGCAGAACCTCGTCTCGAACGCGATCAAATACACACCGTCCGGCAAGGTGCTGGTGGGTTGCCGCCGGCGCGGCACGCTGCTGCTGCTGCAGGTCATGGACACCGGCCTTGGCATCCCGCAGGCCAAGCAGAAGGCGGTCTTCCGTGAATTCGAGCGGCTGGACCAGGGAGCGAGGATCGCGCGCGGGCTGGGCCTCGGGCTTTCGATCGTGGAGCGCATCGCCAGCACGCTCGGCCACCGGCTCGCCCTGCGCTCGGCGCCGGGACGCGGCTCAACCTTCGAGATCGCCGTGCCGCGTACCACAGGACTGGCGGCCACCGCGCCGCAGGCCGAGCGCGCGGCCAGCAGTTTCGCTCCGCTCAAGGGGATGCTGGTGGTTGCGATCGACAACGAGCCGACGATCCAGGACGGCATGAAGCTTGTCCTCGGCGGCTGGGGCTGCGACGTGGTCACCGCAGCCGACGCCCATGAAGCGCTCTCGGCGCTTGAGCGCGGCGGCCGGGTTCCGGATGCGATCGTGGCAGACTTCCATCTTGACGAGGGCAACGGCATCGCGGCCACGCTCGCCTTGCGCGAGGCGCTCGGGCGCTTTGTTCCGGCGACCCTGCTGACCGCGGACCGTTCGCCGGAGGTGCGCGCGCAAGCGGAGGAGGCAGGGATGCAGATCCTCAACAAGCCGCTGCGGCCAGCGGCGCTGCGGGCCCTGCTGTCACAATGGCGGATGACGCGGACCGCGGCGGAGTGACTTAGCCCGCCCGTTTCATGGCGTCTTCGGCATCGAGAAAAGCCTGGACCTCCGGGCTCGGAGCGGGGCTCAGCGCCGCCACCCCGATTTCGTCCATCATCCGCTGGATGGGCACGAACTCCTTGGCCTTGCGGTCGTAAAGACCGGCGCGGACCAGCGCGACGGCATTGGTGATGTCCTGCCCTTTCGCGCCCTTCGAGACCAGCCGGTGCTCGATGACGAGCCAGGTCTCGGCCCAGCACAGGACGCGGGTTTCGAGCGTGAACGGCCTCAGCAGGCGCAACTCGCGCCGGAAGCGGATCTTGCCGGCGCTGATCACAGGCATCCAGCCATGTTTCAGCCAGGCGCGCCAGAGACCCCCGCGGAGCATCAGGTCGGTCCGCCCCAGGTCCATCAAGGTCCAGTAGCGGCCATTGTTCATGTGGAGCGATGTGTCGAGGTCATGGAACCAGACGCGGAACGGAACGCGCGACACACCAAACGGCGCAGCCAGCGCGCCGCGGAAGCGGGCGCTGGCCACAAGCCAGAGCAGACGGAGCCAGAGGTTCACGCAGCCTTCTTTTGCTTGGCATAGTAGCTGCCGCCGGACTTCGCCATCTCGATGAGATGCTTGTTCGGCTTGAAGCGTGCGCCATAAGCCTTGGCCAGCCTGGTGCACATCTCGACGAAACGGGCGTGGCCCATGCCTTCAATGTAGCTGAGCGTGCCGCCTGTATATGGAGCAAAGCCGAAGCCGAGGATCGAGCCGACATCAGCCTCGCGCGGGTCGGTGACGACGCCCTCCTCGACCGTACGGGCCGCTTCCAGCGCCTGGATGGCCAGGAGGCGGTTCTTCAGAGTCTGCATATCGACCTGCTCGGGCTTGAGGTGGGTCGGCTGCAGCTTGACCAGATCGGGCCACAAACGCTTGGGAGCGCCTTCCGGATAGTCGTAGAAACCTTTCTTGGCCTTGCGGCCGATGCGTCCGAGCTTCTCCACCATCTCGATCAGCAGCGCCTTCTGGCGCTGGTCGATCGACTTCGGCCCGAGCTGGACCTCGGTCGCCTTCATGATCTTGAGGCCAAGATCAAGCGCGATCTCGTCATTGAGCGAGAGCGGGCCGACCGGCATGCCGGCCTGCTTGCCAGCCGCTTCGATCATGGCCGGCGGCACGCCTTCGAGCAGCATCTCGTAGCCTTCTGCAATGTAGCCGAGCACACAGCGGTTGGCGAAGAAGCCGCGCGCATCGTTGACCACAATCGGCGTCTTCTTGATGGCGCGGACATAATCGATCGCCATGGCGAGCGCGGCATCGCCGGTCTTCTTGCCCATGATGATCTCGACCAGCATCATCTTCTCGACCGGCGAGAAGAAATGGATGCCGATGAACCTGTCGGCTGCCTTGGAAGACTTTGCGAGGCCGGTGATCGGCAGCGTCGAGGTGTTGGAGGCGAAGATCGTGCCTGGCTTGATGTGGCTCTCGATCTTGCGGATGACCTCATCCTTGACCTTGGGGTCTTCGAACACGGCCTCGATGATCAGGTCGCAGGCGCTGAGCGCGCTGTAGTCTGCCGTCGCCGTGATGCGTTCCAGCAGCGCCTCGCGGTCGGCCGTCTTGGCGCGCCCCTTCATGATCTGGTCGCTCATCAGCTTGTGCGAGTAGGCCTTGCCCTTGTCGGCGGCTTCCTGGTCACGGTCGACGAGGATGACGTTCATGCCCGCATTGGCCGTGACATAAGCCACGCCCGCGCCCATGAATCCGGCGCCGACCACGCCCACTGTCTTGATCGCGGTGGCCGGCTCGGCCTTGGGGCGGCGCGCGCCCTTGTTGAGGTCCTGCATCGACATGAACAGCGTGCGGATCATCATCGCAGCTTCGGTCGAGCGCAGGATCTTGGCGAAGTAGCGGCTTTCGATGCGAAGCCCGAGGTCCATCGGCACCTGAAGGCCTTCATAGACTGCCGACAGGATCGCCTGAGCGGCGGGATAGTTGCCTTGCGTCTCGCGGCGATAGATCGCGTTGGCAGGCGGCCAGATCTGCATGCCGACGGCCGAATGCACCTTGTTGGAGGGCAGCTTGAAGCCCTTGTCATCCCACGGTGCGATGGCGGAGCCGCCGGCCTTGATCCAGGCCTTGGCGGTCTCAACAATCGCGTCCTTCGCCACGACCTGATGCACGAGGCCCATGGAGCGGGCTGGAAGCGGCTTGATCTGCTCACCCTTGAACAGCATCTGCAGCGCGTCGCCGGTCTGCATCAGGCGGGCGACACGCTGGGTGCCGCCGGCGCCGGGGAACAGGCCGACCTTGACTTCGGGCAGCCCGACACGGGTCTTCGCGTCGTCGGAAATCACGCGGTGATGACAGGCCAGAACCAATTCGAACGCGCCGCCGAGGCAGACGCCGTTGACGGCGGCCGCGAAGGGCTTACCGCAGGTTTCGAGTGCGCGGAAAAGCAAGGAAAGCTTGCGGCTTTCCTCGAAGAAGTAGCTCATGGCTGCTTCTTCACCCTTGGTCTTCACCAGCTTGGCATATTCCATCCCAAGGCCTTGCAGCATGGTCAGGTCGGCGCCGCCGGAAAACTGGTCCTTGCCGGAGGTGATGACGCAGCCCTTGATGGCTTCGTCAGACGCAACCTTGTCGATGATGGCCTTCAGCTCCGCCATCACCTCGGGCGTGATCACGTTCATCGAACGCTCGGGCATGTCCCAGGTGGCCAGGGCGATGCCGTCGGCGTCGGTTTCGAAGCGGAAATTGATGAGTTTCATGGTCTTTGCTCCCGCACTCAAACGCGTTCGATGATGGTGGCGACGCCCATGCCGGCGGCGACGCAGAGCGTGATCAGGGCGGTCTGCTTGCCCGTGCGTTCAAGCTCGTCGAGCACCGTGCCGAGGATCATCGCGCCGGTGGCGCCAAGCGGGTGGCCCATGGCGATGGCGCCGCCATTGACGTTGAGCCGTGCGGGATCGAGATCGAAGGCTTGCTGGTAGCGCAGCACTACGGAGGCGAAGGCCTCGTTCAGCTCGAACAGGTCGATGTCCTTGAGCGTCATCTTGGCCTTCTTCAGCACCAGTTCGGTCACATCGACCGGGCCGGTGAGCATCAGCGCCAGATCCGATCCGACCGTGGCATAGGCGCGGATGCGGGCGCGCGGGGCCTTGCCCATGGCCTTGCCGGCCTTCTTCGAGCCGACCAGCACGGCAGCGGCGCCATCGACGATGCCCGACGAATTGCCGGCATGGTGGACGTGGTTGACGAACTCGACATCCGGGTGGGCATAGGTCGCCACCGCGTCGAAGCCGCCCTGCTCGCCCATCATGGCGAAGGCTGCCTTCAGCGAGGCCAGGCCCTGCATGTCGGCGCCGGGGCGGATGGTCTCGTCGCGGCCCAGGATGGTCAGGCCGTTGACATCCCTGACCGGGATGACGGAGTTGTTGAAATAGCCCTTCTCCCAGGCGGCATGCGCGCGCTTGTGCGACTGCACGGCGTAGGCATCGACATCATCGCGGCTGAAGCCGAACTTGGTGGCGATCAGGTCTGCGGCCACACCCTGCGGCATGAAATAGGTGTCGATGGCGACGGAGGGATCGACCGCGATGCCGAAGCCCGAGGCGCCCATGCCGACGCGGGACATGCTCTCGACCCCGCCGCCGATGGCGAGTTCCTTGTTGCCGCTCATTACCTGTGCCGCGGCCAGGTTGACCGCATCGAGGCCCGAGGCGCAGAAGCGGTTAATCTGGATGCCGGGAACCGTCGTCCCGTAACCCGCTTTCAGCGCCACCGTGCGGGCGATGTCCGCGCCGGCCTCGCCGACCGGATCGACGCAGCCGAAGACGACATCTTCAACCAGCGACACGTCGAGATCATTGCGCGCCTTGATCGCCTTCAGCGTCTGGGT
>JAIXUP010000023.1 GCA_027483505.1 Hyphomicrobiales bacterium | reverse complement strand
GCCCTACGCACGCGGCGGCAAGATCGGCCTGTTCGGCGGCGCGGGCGTCGGCAAGACCGTGCTGATCATGGAACTGATCAACAACATCGCCAAGGCCCATGGCGGCTATTCGGTGTTTGCGGGCGTCGGCGAGCGCACCCGCGAAGGCAACGATCTTTATCACGAGATGATCGAGTCGGGCGTCAACCAGGACCCGGGCAAGAACAACGGATCGACCGCCGGCTCCAAGTGCGCGCTGGTCTATGGCCAGATGAACGAACCGCCAGGCGCCCGCGCTCGCGTCGCGCTGACAGGCCTGACCGTGGCCGAACACTTCCGCGACCAGGGCCAGGACGTGCTGTTCTTCGTGGACAACATCTTCCGCTTCACCCAGGCCGGCTCCGAAGTGTCCGCGCTTCTGGGCCGCATCCCGTCGGCGGTGGGCTATCAGCCGACGCTCGCCACTGACATGGGCAACCTGCAGGAGCGCATCACCACCACCACAAAGGGCTCGATCACCTCAGTGCAGGCGATCTACGTGCCGGCGGACGATCTGACCGACCCGGCGCCTGCAACCTCCTTCGCGCACCTTGACGCGACGACCGTGCTGTCGCGCTCGATCGCCGAAAAGGGCATCTATCCGGCGGTGGACCCGCTCGACTCGACCTCGCGCATGCTCTCCGCCGCGATCCTCGGCGACGAGCACTATGAGGTCGCCCGCAAGGTGCAGTCCACCTTGCAGCGCTACAAGTCGCTGCAGGACATCATCGCCATTCTCGGCATGGACGAACTCTCCGAAGAGGACAAGATGACGGTGGCGCGCGCCCGCAAGATCGAGCGCTTCCTCAGCCAGCCCTTCTTCGTGGCCGAAATCTTCACCGGCTCGCCGGGCAAGCTCGTCCGCCTCGAAGACACGATCAAGGGCTTCAAGGGCCTCGTAGAAGGCAAGTACGACCACCTGCCGGAAGCCGCCTTCTACATGGTCGGCACCATCGAGGAAGCCATCGAAAAGGCCCAGCGCCTGGCGGCGGAAGCCGCCTGACGACGGACCCGGCAAAAAAGGGGCCGGCATGCGGGCCGTTGCGCAAGCTGCGATCATGGGAGCCGCCCTTGCCTGTGCAACGCCCGGCGCCGCACAGGACGCGGCGCTCAGCGACCAGCAGGTGAGCGCGGTGCTCGGTGCGGTGCTCGGAAACATTGTCCGCCTGCGCTGCGGTCCGGCCCAGTGCGAGCCGGCGACAGCGGAGGAAGCTGCGACACCGCCGGTGCCCGTGCCTGTGGCGCGGACGGTGATCAGCCGAGGCTTCGTCAGCGGTTTGGGGCAGCACTGCCAGCTTGACTGGGTGGCGCGCAGCTTCCAGCCCATGATGGCCAACTATCGGCGCGAGCGCATGAGCGAGCGCCAGATGGCCATCATCGGCGCGTTGCACGGCTTCGGCATGTCCGAGGCCTCGCGGCGGGTTCAGGGGCAGGCGTGCCCGGACATGATGCGTTCCGCCCTTGAAGGGCGGTTGGACTACAACCGGTAGGATGACACGATGACCACCTTCCACTTCGAACTCGTCTCGCCCGAACGTGTGCTGTTTTCGGGCTCCGTCGACAGCGTCGTCGTGCCGGCCTCCGAAGGCGACATGACCGTGCTGGCGGGCCACGCCCCGACGATGTCGACCCTGAAGCCGGGCGTCGTCACCGTGACCGAGGGCAAGGGCAGCCCCCGCCGCCTGTTCGTGCGTGGCGGATTCGTCGACATCAACAGCACGGGGCTCAGCATCCTCGCCGAGCACGCCATTCCCTTGGAAGACCTCAAGCCCGAGATGATCGCCGCGGACATCAAGAATGCGATGGATGACGTCGCGGACGCGAAATCCGTCGAGGCCCGCGTCGCCGCGCAGGCGCGGCTCGATGGTCTGAAGCAGTTGCAGGGTGCCGTCGTCAACTGACGACAAACCCTCCGGCATGACCCTGAAAAAGCCGCCCTTGGGCGGCTTTTGCGTTTGGGTCGCCGTCCGCCTCACCCACCGATGTTGAAGGCGGCGAGCGCGGCCATGTTGACGATGTCCGAGTCCTTCGCGCCGAGGGGCACGATCTGCACCGGCTTGTCGAGGCCGACAATCAGCGGGCCGATCACGGTCGCTCCGCCCAGTTCCTGCAGCATCTTGGTCGAGATCGAGGCGGAGTGGAATGCTGGCATGACCAGGATGTTGGCGGGCTGGGTCAGGCGGCAGAACGGGTATTGGGCCATCAGTTCGCGGTTGAGCGCGACGTCGGCGGCCATCTCGCCGTCATACTCGAAATCAACGCGCATCGTGTCGAGGATCTTCACGGCTTCGCGCACCTTCTCGGAGCGCTCCCCCGCCGGATGGCCGAAGGTCGAGAAGGCCAGCAGCGCGACGCGCGGCTCGTAGCCGAGACGGCGCCCGACCCCGGCCGCTTCAATGGCGATGTCGGCCAGTTCCTGTGCCGTCGGCATCTCGGTGATGGCGGTGTCGGCCACCAGCACGTTGCGCCCGCGCGACAGGGCGATCGACAGGCCGATCAGCTTGTGGCCGGGCTTTTCGTCGATCACGTGGCGGACGTCTTCCAGCGCGATCGAGTAGTTGCGGGTCACGCCGGTGACCATGCCGTCCGCATCGCCCAGCGCCACCATGGCGGCGGCGAAGTGGTTGCGGTCATTGTTGATCAGGCGCTGGCAGTCGCGGAACAGGTAGCCCTGACGCTGAAGGCGCTCGTAGAGGAAGTTGGCATAGGCCGAGTTGCGCTTGGACAGGCGCGCATTGTGGATCTCGATGTCCTTGCCTTCAAGGTCAACGCCGAGGAAGGTGGCCGTCTCGCTGATGCGGTCCTCACGGCCGACCAGGATGGCGCGCCCGAGCCCCTGATTGACGAAGGAGACCGCGGCCCGGATCACCTGTTCCTCCTCGCCCTCGGCGAAGACGATCCGCTTCGGATAGCGCCGCACGCGCTCGAAGATGCGGTTGAGAGTGCCGGCGACGGGATCGCGGCGGGCGGAAAGCTGGGCGGCATAGGCCTTCATGTCGACAATCGGCTTGGCTGAAACGCCCGTATCCATGGCGGCCCTGGCGACGGCCAGCGGGATCGTGGTCATCAGGCGTGGGTCGAACGGCACCGGAATGATGTACTCGCGCCCGAACTTCGGCCTCGCGCCCTGATAGGCCGCCGCCACCTCGTCGGGGACATCCTCCTGCGCGAGGGCCGCAAGCGCCTCGGCGGCGGCGATCTTCATTTCCATGTTGATCGTGCGGGCGCGCACGTCGAGCGCGCCGCGGAAGATGTAGGGGAAGCCCAGCACGTTGTTGACCTGGTTCGGATAATCCGACCGGCCGGTCGCCATGATGGCGTCGTCGCGGATGGCGGCGACTTCCTCCGGCGTGATCTCCGGATCGGGGTTGGCCATGGCGAAGATGATTGGGTTCGGCGCCATCGAGGCCACCATTTCGGGTGTCACCGCGCCCTTTTGGCTCAGCCCGAAGAAGGCGTCGGCGCCCTTGAGTGCATCGGCCAGCGAGCGGGCGTCGGTCACGACGGTGTGGGCGCTCTTCTGCTGGTTCATGCCCTCGGTACGGCCGCGCCAGATCACGCCCTTGGTGTCGCACAGCATGACATTGTTGGGCGCAAAGCCCATGGCCTTCAGAAGCTCGGTGCAGGCGATGCCGGCCGCGCCGGCGCCGTTGACCACAAGCCGCGTCGACTTGATGTCGCGGCCGGTCAGCTTGAGGGCATTGAGCAGACCCGCGGCGGCGATGATCGCCGTGCCGTGCTGGTCGTCATGGAACACCGGAATGTCCATGAGCTCGCGCAGGCGCTCCTCGATGATGAAGCACTCCGGCGCCTTGATGTCTTCGAGATTGATGCCGCCGAAAGAGGGGCCGAGATAACGCACGGCGTTGATGAACTGCTCCGGGTCCTCGGTGTCGACCTCAAGATCGATGCTGTCGATGTCGGCAAAGCGCTTGAACAGCACTGACTTGCCTTCCATCACAGGCTTGGAGGCGAGCGCGCCGAGATTGCCGAGGCCGAGAATGGCCGTGCCGTTGGAGATCACCGCCACGAGATTGCCGCGCGTGGTGTAGTCATAGGCCTTGGACGGATCCTGGGCGATGGCCAGCACCGGCACCGCGACGCCCGGCGAGTAGGCGAGGGACAGGTCGCGCTGCGTCGCCATCGGCTTGGTCGGCACAATCTCCAGCTTCCCGGGCTTGCCCATGGAATGAAACTGCAGGGCTTCCTGATCGGTGAAGGTGGGGCGGGGGCGCTTGGCCATGGGACTGTTCCTTGGACGACCGCGTTGACACGGCTCTTCTGGGAGGAGCCGCAACCTAGAGACAGCATGGGCGGGGCGAAAGCCCTGATTTGCGCTAAAACGGAAAAGATGCTGCTCCATGGCCCGCATGTGGCCAGGGAACGGCCCCGGTGCCCGCATTTTCTGTTCAAGACACCGGCCGCAGGGATGAAAACCGTCGCCGCTTCCGCTAGATCAAGCTGCGCTCAAGCGGAGCCGTTTGAACGCAGATAACTTGATCGACAACAATAGCTTAGAGCATGCTTCGAGCGAAAAACCATTGCCACTTTTTCGCAGCATGCTCTAGGGACAGCGCATGACCGAAGCAGCCGCCAGTCTCGCCACGGACGCCGCCCACAAGGCCACCCCGTCCATGGCCCAGTATCTGGAGATCAAGGCGGTCAATCAGGACAGCCTGCTGTTCTACCGGATGGGCGACTTCTACGAGCTGTTCTTTGGCGACGCCGAGATCGCCTCGCGGGCGCTTGGGATCGTGCTGACCAAGCGCGGCCGGCATGGTGGCGAGGACATCCCGATGTGCGGCGTGCCGGTGGTACGCGCTGACGACTATCTCCAGCGCCTGATCGGTCTCGGCCACCGCGTGGCGGTGTGCGAGCAGCTCGAGGACCCGGCGGAAGCCCGCAAGCGTGGCTCCAAGGCCGTCGTGCGGCGCGATGTCGTCCGTCTGGTCACGCCCGGCACCGTGACCGAGGAGAACCTGCTCGACCCGTCCCGCGCCAGCCTGCTGGTGGCGGTCGCCCGGCGAAAGCTGCCCGACGAGACCTGGCTCTATGGCGTCGCGGCGGTCGATATCTCGACCGGGCGCTTCACGGTGGCCGAGGCGCCGATGGCCTCCCTCGCGGTCGAGATCGCCCGGCTGGAGCCGCGCGAGATTGTTCTGCCGGATGCCTTGCACGATGACGCAGACCTGAAGCCGATCTGGCGGGACGCCCGCGCCGCGATGACGCCGCTGGCGCGCGATGGCCTTGACCCGGCCTCCGCCGAGCGGCGCCTGAAGGAGTATTTCGGCGTCGCGACGCTCGACGCCTTCGGTTCGTTCAGCCGCTGCGAGGTGGCGGCGGCGGCCATGGCGCTCGCCTACGTTGAGCGCACCCAGCTCGGCGCCCGCGCGCCGTTGCTGCCGCCGCGTCGCGACGCCATCGACCAGGTGATGCGCATCGATGCGGCCACACGCGCCAACCTTGAATTGACGAGGACCCTTGGCGGCGAGCGGCAGGGCAGTCTCATCCAGGTCATCGACCGCACCAGGACACCCGGCGGCGCGCGGCTGCTGGTCGAGCGTCTGTCATCGCCGCTGACCGATGTGGCGACCATTGCCGCGCGCCATGATGCGGTCGAGCTGTTCGTCAGCGAACCCAGCCTGCGCGAGCGGCTGCGCGATATCCTCGGCCGGGTGCCCGATGTCGAACGCGCCTTCGGCCGGCTGTCCCTCGACCGCGGCGGTCCGCGCGATCTCTACGCGCTGGCCAACGGGCTCCAGGCGGCTGTCGGCATCGCGCGGCAACTGGCGGACCTGACGGTTTTGCCTGACGAGATCGCCGCCGCAGGCAGCGCGCTGGCCGGCGTCGATCCGGACCTTGCAGGCGAATTGCTCGCGGCCCTGTCGGATGATTTGCCGCTGATGGCGCGGGATGGCGGCTTCATCCGCGAGGGCCACCGCGCCGAACTCGACGAGTTGCGGGAGCTCCAGACGGATTCACGCCGCATCATCGCGGTGCTGCAGGGGCGCTATGCGAGCCAGACCGGCGTCAAGTCTCTGCGGATCAAGCACAACAACGTGCTGGGCTACTTCATCGAGGTGCCTCAGGCAGCGGGCGAAGCCTTCATGCAGGAGCCGCACCGCGCCACCTTCGTGCATCGCCAGACCATGGCCGGCGCGATGCGGTTCACCACGGTCGAACTCGGCGACCTTCAGGACCGGATCTCCTCCGCCGCCGACCGGGCGGTCCGGCTGGAGCTGTCGCTGTTTGCCGCCTTGCGGGACAAGGTCCTCACCGCAGGCAAGGCCATTGGACATGTGGCGGCTGCGCTTGCCCTGATCGATGTCAGCACGGCGCTGGCGGCGCTGGCCACCGACCATGGCTGGGTCCGGCCAGGGATGGACGGCACGGACGCGCTGGTGATCACGGGCGGACGCCACCCGGTGGTCGAGATGGCGCTGAAGCGTGACGGCCAGCCCTTCGTGGCCAATGACTGCGACCTCACCGGTGAGGGCGGAGGCCGCATCACCTTGCTGACCGGCCCCAACATGGCGGGCAAGTCGACCTATCTGCGGCAGACCGCGCTGATCGTCATCCTCGCCCAGATGGGCGCGTTCGTGCCAGCCGCAGCCGCCCGCATCGGCGTCGTCGACCGGCTGTTCTCGCGCGTTGGCGCAGCCGATGATCTGGCGCGCGGCCGATCAACCTTCATGGTCGAGATGGTCGAGACGGCGGCCATCCTCAATCAGGCAGGCCCCCGTGCGTTGGTGATCCTGGACGAGATCGGCCGCGGCACCTCGACCTTCGACGGGCTCTCGATCGCGTGGTCGGCCATCGAACACCTGCATGAGGTGAACCGCTGCCGTGCGCTGTTCGCCACGCATTTCCATGAACTCACCGCGCTTGCGGACAAATGGCCACGCATCGTCAATGCGACGGTCCGCGTGACCGAGTGGAACGGCGATGTGGTCTTCCTGCATGAGGTCGTCCCCGGCGCCGCCGACCGCTCCTATGGCATCCAGGTCGCCAAGCTCGCAGGCCTCCCGCCGGCCGTGGTCGAACGCGCCCGCATCCTGCTTGCGGAACTGGAGAAGAGCGAGCGCGAGAAGCCGGTTGCCGCCATCATCGACGACCTGCCACTGTTTTCCGTCCCCGTCCGGCAGGCTCCCCCTGCCGCGCGGCAGACGCCGGACGCCCTTCGCGTGGAACTCGCTGCCATTGAGCCCGATGAACTGACACCGAGGCAGGCTCTTGAGGCGCTCTACCGCCTGAAGCTGGCGGCGCGCGGCTGAACTGGACGGTGGCCGGCATTCGCTGGCTGCATGGCACGCCGCAACAATCCGTGCGATCCTGCCGCCCTCATGCCGACAGGATGTCCCGTGCCGCAGCCTTCCCCTCTGGATCCCGCACTTGCCGCCCGCATCAAGGCCTCTGTGGAAGCCGGCTTTGATGAGCAGATCGCGTTCACCAGGGCGCTGATCCGCTTTCCCTCGCAGCGCGGCGCCGAGCATGCGGTGCAGGATTTCCTGTTCCGCGAGATGAAGCGGCGCGGGCTCGCGATGGACCGTTTCGCCATGGACCATGACGCGATTGTGCGTCATCCCGGCGGCGGACCGATCTCGCCTGACCACTCCAACGCCCCTATCGTCGTCGGCATCCATCGGCCTCACAACGAGACGGGCCGCTCGCTGATCCTGCAAGGGCATGTCGATGTGGTGCCGACGGGCCCCGCCGACATGTGGACGCACCCGCCCTATGAGCCTGCGATCGTGGGAGATTGGCTTCACGGGCGCGGAGGGGCAGACATGAAGGCCGGCCATGCCGCCAGCTTTGCCACGCTCGATGCGTTGACGCGAATCGGCCTGCAGCCGGCGGCGACGGTGTACCTGCAATCGGTGGTCGAGGAGGAATCCACGGGCAATGGCGCGCTGATGACCCATCTGCGCGGCTACAAGGCCGATGCGGTGCTGATCCCCGAGCCCGAGGACGAGAAGCTGGTGCGTGCCAATGCCGGCGTGCTCTGGTTCGAGATCGAGGTGCGCGGCCAGCCGGTCCATGTGCGCGAGATGGGGCAGGGGGCCAACGCCATCGACGCCGCCTACCGCGTCATCGCCGACCTTAGGCGGCTTGAAGCCGAGGTCAATGCCCGGAAGGTCGGGGTGCAGCATTTCGAGAACGAGGCCCACCCGATCAACCTCAACATCGGCAAGATCGAGGGCGGCGACTGGGGCTCGTCCGTGCCATGCTGGTGCAAGGTGCAGTGCCGCTTCGCGCTTTATCCCGGCACGAGCGCGCGTGATGCCGCCCGCGAGGTCGAGGCCTGGGTCACGGCGTTCGCGCGCTCGGATCGCTACCTTGCCAACAACCCGCCGCGCGTCACCTTCAATGGCTTCATGGCGGAAGGCTATGTGCTGGAGCCGGGCTCCGACGCCGAGGCGGTGCTGGGAAGGGCGCATCAGGAGGCCACCGGCCAGAAGCTGCAAACATTCATGACCCCGGCCTATCTCGATGCCCGGGTCTATGCGCTCTACGACCAGGTTCCGGCACTCTGCTACGGTCCCGTCTCGAAGAACATCCACGGCTTCGATGAGGTGGTGAGCATCTCCTCGCTCAAGCGCATCACCACAGCCATGGCCCTGTTCGTGGCAGAATGGTGCGGCGTCGAGGAGCGGCTGCCGGGGTGACGGCTGACCCGTCATCCGGCGCCCCTGAAGCAACCGGCATGTCTTGACCGACGCACCATCCTGAGCCACCGCTTTGACATGAGATTCAGACCGCTCCTCAAAGTCCGTCTGGTCAGGCTGCTGATTGCGGTGCCCGGGCTGTTTGTCCCAGGTCTGGATTTGGCCGCCCAGCCCTCCGCGCCTGCCCGCGAGCGCGTGGTCATCCCGTTTCACGGCGATCCGCGCGTGCGCAGCGAGAGGCCCGAGGGGCCGATCCCGCGCAACCTGCGGGTGATCACCGATGATGAGTTCCCGCCGCTGCATTTCGCCGATCCTGACAGCCAGCCGGTCGGGTTCTCGGTCGATCTCATGCGGGCGGTCTGCGAGCGGATGAGCGTCAACTGCACCATCCAGGTCCGGCGTTTCGACACGCTGCTGCAGACGCTCGCGGACGGGCAGGCGGACGTCGTCGCCGCCGCCATTCCGGTCACGGCGCAGATCAAGGCGCGCTTTCATGTGAGCCGGGTCTACCATCGTCTGCCGGCGCGGTTTGTTGCGCCGGCAGGCTTCGATGCGGCACGGCTTGGAACGGGCCTCACGGGCGCCAAGGTGGCTGTCCCGCGCGAGACGGCCCATGCCGCCTTCCTCGCCGAACACTTCCCGGGGGCGGTGCGGACCGAGACGCTTGATCTCGACAGCGCGCTGCTGATGCTGGAGCGGGGCGAGGTCGACGCCGTGTTCGGCGACGGGCAGGCCGAGGCGCTCTGGCTTGGCGCGCGCGGCCGCGGCGGCTTCCGCTTCGCCGGCGGACCCTATCTCAGCGTGCCCCATTTCGGTGAGGGCATCGGCTTCGTGCTCAGGCCCGACGAGCCTTTCCTCAAGCGGTCGGTCGACTATGCGCTGCAGACGCTTTGGGACGACGGGACCTATGCCCGCCTGTTCCTGCGCTATTTTCCGGTCAGCCCTTTCTGAGGCGCTGCGGTTGACGGCTGGGCGCGGCTTCGTCACAACCGCTCGCCCTCAAGCCTGAATTGACGAGCCATGACCACGTTCGATCCCGCCCTGATTGACGCCGCACGGACCTCGGCCGCCTGGCCGTTCGAGGAGGCCCGCAAGCTCGTGGCGCGCATCGCGAAATCGGGCAAGAAGGAGGTCCTGTTCGAGACAGGCTATGGCCCTTCGGGCCTGCCGCACATCGGCACCTTCGGCGAGGTTGCGCGCACCACCATGGTGCGCCGGGCTTTCGAGGTTCTGACCGACGGCAAGGTGCCGACGCGGCTGCTCGTCTTCTCCGACGACATGGACGGGATGCGCAAGATTCCCGAGAATGTGCCGGATCCGGCGTTCCTCGAACCGCACCTGCAAAAGCCGCTGACGAGCGTGCCGAATCCGTTCGAAGGTCCCGAACCGACCTTTGGCCAGCACAACAACGCCATGTTGCGGCGCTTTCTCGACACGTTCGGCTTCGAATACGAGTTCGCGAGCGCCACCGACTATTACCGCGCCGGGCGCTTCGACGCGGTGCTCCGGCGCGCAGCCGAGCGCTATGACCAGATCATGGCGGTGATGCTGCCGACGCTCGGAGCCGAGCGGCAGGCGACCTACAGCCCGTTCCTGCCGATCTCGCCGACCACGGGCCGGGTGCTGTATGTGCCGATGAAGCATGTCGATGCGGCGGCCGGGACCATCACCTTCGCCGACGAGGATGGGCGCGACACCACGCTGCCGGTGACGGGCGGCCATGTGAAGCTGCAGTGGAAGCCGGATTTCGGCATGCGCTGGGCGGCGCTCGATGTCGATTTCGAGATGTTCGGCAAGGATCACCAGACCAATGCCGGCGTCTATGACCGCATCTGCGCCATCCTCGGCGGCACTCCGCCCGAGCATTATGTCTACGAGCTGTTCCTCGACGAGAGCGGCCAGAAGATATCCAAGTCCAAGGGCAATGGCCTGACCATCGACCAATGGCTTGGCTATGGTTCGGCCGAAAGCCTGTCGCTGTTCATGTACCAGCGCCCGCGCGAGGCCAAGAAGCTGCACTTCGATGTCATTCCGCGCGCGGTCGATGACTACCAGCAATTCCTCGGCGGCTATGAACGGCAGGACTGGAAGAACCGGCTCGGCAACCCGGTCTGGCATATCCATGGCGGCGCGCCGCCGGCCCCGGAAGTCGTCGCGCAGGCGGGCGGCGCCGGTGAGAATGCGCCACGGACGCAGGTCACCTTCGGGCTCCTGCTCAACCTCGTGGGGGTCGCCAACTCCGAGGACAAGGCCGTGCTCTGGGCCTTCCTGCAGCGCTATGCGCCCGGCGTGTCGCCGGCAACCCACCCGAAGCTCGACGGCCTGATCGGCTACGCCATCGCCTATTTCCGCGATTTCGTGAAGCCGGCCAAGGCCTACCGCGCCGCCGACGAGGTCGAGGCGGAGACCTTGTCGCGTCTGGCCGGGTCGCTCGCGAACGCGCCATCCGACGCCACGCCAGAGATGCTGCAGGATCTGGCGCTGGACATCGCCCGCACCGTACCGCGCTACCAGAACCTTGAGGCCAAGGGGGCCACGCCCGAGCGCCCCGGCGTCAAGGGTGACTGGTGGAAGGCTGTCTATCAGGTTCTGTTCGGTGAGGATCAGGGCCCGCGCTTCGGCTCTTTCGCCGCGATCTACGGGGTCGCCAACACGCGGGCGCTGATCGAAAAGGCGCTCGGTGAAGGCCTGATCGCGGAACATGAAGCTTTCATGAAGGGGCGGGTGTGAGTTTAGGCATGGGCATGGCCTGCAAAAGTGGGTGGATCGACGCGGCAGGATGCTGACCCCTCTCACCCTCGCCCTCGCCGGCATCTCCGTTCTGGCCACCTCGTTCCTGTCCGGCGTCGTCGGCATGGCGGGCGGCATGATCCTGATGGGCATCCTCCTGCTGCTCATGGACGTGACCGCCGCCATGGTGCTGCATGGCGTGACGCAGACAGCCTCCAATGGCTGGCGCGCCCTGCTGTGGCGCGCGCACATCAACTGGCGCATCATCCTTGGCTATGCGCTGGGTTCGTTCGTTGTCTTCCTGCTGATGAAGGCGGTGGCGCATGTGCCGGACAAGTCGCTGGTCTACATCGCCATGGGCCTCACGCCCTTCCTGGTCGAATTGGTCCCGGCAGGCTGGCGGCCGGATGTGATGCGGCGTGGCGGCTCGGTGCTCTGCGGCGCGGTCGTGATGCTGGTGCAGCTCATGGCCGGGGTCGCCGGCAACGTGCTGGACATCTTCTTCCAGAAATCCAATCTCGACCGCAAGACCATCGTCGCCACGAAGGCGGCCTCGCAGACCATGGCCCATGTCCAGCGCGTCGCCTTTTTCGGATCCCTGTCGGATGCGGGCGACATCTTCCCGCTCTGGATCTACGGCGGCTCGATCGCGCTTGCCATGACGGGCGCTTCGCTCGCGGCGCTCGTGCTGGCGCGCATCAGCGAGGCCAGCTTCAGGAGCTGGAGCCGGACCATCATCCTGGCCGTCAGCGCGGTGTATCTCGCCAAGGGCGTCTGGCTGCTGCTGCAGCCCTGATCATTGGCTGGCCCAGATCACGCGGGCGATGAACGAGACCTCCGAGAGCTGCAGCACCCGGTCAGGGTGATCCGGATTGAGCGAAGCGAGTTCGACCGTCTTCAGCGTCTTGCGCTTGAGTTCCTTCGCCATCACCTCGCCGTCGATCGTCCGCACCACGACCCGGTCGCCGCGGCGCACCAGGGCGGCGGGCGATACGATGATCGTGTCGCCGTCGCGGTACAGCGGCATCATCGATTCGCCATTGATCTCGAGCGCATAGACCCGTTCATCGGCGATGTCCGGAAATGCCACCTCGTCCCAGCCGTCGCCCTGCGGCAGCCCGCTGTCGTCAAAGAAGCCGCCATTGCCCGCCTGGGCAAAGCCGATCAGCGGGATCGTGCGCTGGCGCATTGCGTTGCGCCCGATATTGGCCACGAGCGAGATGAACTCGTCGAGGCTGGCGCCTGTGGCCACCAGGATCTTGGCCAGCGATTCGGTCGAGGGCCAGCGCTCGCGGCCATCGGCCCCGATGCGCTTGGAGCGGTTGAACGTGGTCGCGTCGAGCCCGGCCCGCTTGGCCAGCCCCGATGGCGTCATCTGATAACGTTCGGCGAGCGCGTCGATCGCGCCCCAGATCTGGTCGTGGGAGAGCATGCTCCAGCCTCCGGTGTGAGTGCGTCCACCTCTCTCTAGCATAGGAATTTAGCCCTTGAAACAGACATCATGCCTAGAAGCCCGCTATGGCAAACAGGTCTTGAATGGCGCCCGCCTGCGGTCTATGCCCAAGCCGCCGCCGGCAGTGGGCGCCAGGCTTTGCAAGGCACAGGAATGTCATCGGCTCCGACAGCGCTGATCTACAAGCTTCATCCTGCGGCCGACTGGGCGCTCGCCGAGCGGGCGGGGGTTTTCACCGGCGCTCCGGTCGATCTGGCCGATGGCTTCATCCACTTTTCCACAGCCGCGCAGGTGGTCGAGACGGCGGCCAGGCACTTTGCCGCTGCGACAGATCTGCTGCTGATCGCGGTCGACACGGCCGGGCTCGGTCCTGCGCTGCGCTGGGAGGCCTCGCGCGGAGGCGCGTTGTTCCCCCACCTCTATGGTCCTCTGCCACTTGGCGCCGTGCGCTGGATCGAGCCCCTGCCAATGGCGCCGGCCGGACGGCATGTCTTTCCGCTGGACATGCCCTGATGGCCGGTCTGTTTGATCTCGCCCGGCCGCTGATCCACGCGCTCGATCCGGAAAGCGCGCACAGGCTCGCCGTGGCCGCGCTGGCCCTGGCGCCCGCCCGCAGACCGTCGCCGGATGATCCGCGCCTGGCCGTGCGGGCCTTTGGCCTGGCGTTCCCCAATCCGGTCGGGCTGGCGGCCGGTTTTGACAAGCATGCCGAAGCCATCGATGGCGTGCTGGGCCTCGGCGTCGGATTCATGGAGATCGGCGGCGTCACCCCGCTACCCCAGCCGGGCAATGAGCGTCCGCGCGTGTTCCGGCTCGCCGAAGACGCGGCTGTGATCAACCGCTACGGCCTGAACAGCGTCGGCGTCGAGGCCGTGGCGGCCCGGCTGCGCGCCCGGCGTGGGCGTCCGGGGATTGTCGGCGTCAATCTGGGAGCCAACAAGGCTTCGACCGACCGGTCCGGCGATTATGCCATTCTCGCACGCGCCCTCGCGCCGCTCTGCGATTTCCTGACGATCAATGTCTCGTCGCCGAACACGCCTGGCCTGCGCGACCTGCAGGGCGAGGCCGCGCTCGACGATCTCATCGCGCGGACGCTGGCGGCCCGCGACGAGGCGTGCGCCGGCACGCGCCGGACCCCGGTGCTCCTCAAGATCGCGCCCGATCTGCTCGAAGCGGACCTTGACGGGATCGTCGCGGTCGCGCTCGGGCGCATGATCGACGGGCTGATTGTTTCCAACACCACCATCGACCGGCCCATCATTCTGACAAGCCCGCACAAGGCCGAGACGGGCGGGCTGTCCGGCCGTCCCCTCTTCGTCCGTTCGACCCGCGTCCTGGCCCAGACGGCGCAACGCATCGCAGGCCGCCTGCCGCTCATCGGCGTCGGCGGTGTCGAGGATTGGCAGGGCGCGCTGGCCAAGATCGAGGCCGGCGCCAGCCTTGTGCAACTTTACACGGCGCTGGTCTACAAGGGACCGGGATTGTTCAATGCGATCAAGCAGGGCCTCGTCACGCATCTCGACCGAGCCGGCCTTCCCGACATCAGTGCCTGCGTCGGCAGCCGGATGGATGATTATGCCGCCGGCAGGGGGCTCACTTCCGGCCCAGCAGCCTGAGGACCAGCCAGATCGGCACGACCACCAGCGCGCCGGCGACGACCCACTGCGCCACCTGCCAGATGGCGTCCGTGCCCAGGTTGAGGATCGAACGCACAAAGGTCCCGATGGCGTCGAACAGGCCTTTCGGCGTCAGCCCGAGAAAGGCCATGATGGCGCCGACGATCAGCGACAGGAAGATCAGCTTGACGAGCACGCTGAGCGGCGAGCCGCCCAGGACGCGTTCAAGTTTGGGGTCCGACATATGGCACAACCTTTCGCCGGCCTGGGTCCGTCCGGCGCCGGTCAGGCCGCCGTGGAGTTCTGGGATGATGGCTCTGAAGGGCTCCAGCCCGTCGCGGCAATCTTGGACGCAAGGATCACGGCCTGTGTGCGGCTGTCAACGCCGAGCTTCTGCAGGATGGCCGAGACATGGGCCTTCACCGTGGCTTCGGAAACGCCGAGTTCGTAGGCGACCTGCTTGTTCAGCAGGCCCTCCGACAGCATCATCAGCACCCGCACCTGTTGCGGGGTCAGCGACATCAGCCGCTTGATGGTCCCTGCTGTCTCGCTATCGTGTCCGGAGGACAGGTCAATCCCGGCCGGCACCCAGATCTGTCCGTCCAGAACCGACTGCACCGCCACCGCCATCTGCCCGGCGTCGAGCGTCTTGGGCATGAAGCCCAACGCGCCGAACTCGATGCAGCGCCTGACCACGCCGGGATCATCATGGGCCGACACCACCATCACCGGGACTTGCGGATAGTCCGCCCGCAGGACCAGCAGGCCGGAAAAGCCCTGCACGCCTGGCATGCTCAGATCCAGCAGGATGAGGTCCGCCTCCAGCCCCCCTGACAGCAGGCCGGTGACCTCGTCAAAGGATCCAGCCTCCGACAGGGCCGCGCCCGGGAGCGCGGAGACGAGCGCCTGCCGCAGCGCGCCCCTGAACAGAGGATGATCGTCCGCGATCAAGATCGCCGCAGCGCGCTCTCCCGACATCTGCCGTTCCCTCCCTCGGATAGGCCGTTGTTCTTGTTGATTTCGGCAAGTTTGCACACGTCGCGCTGGTCAAGGCAAGTCCGCCCCGCACCGGCCTTAATTAACATTTTCAAAATGTTGATGCGGTGCACATAAACACATGAAAACATTGTTCAATTTAAAGGTGGTGATGAGTCTTTAGTAGGCCTATCCGCAAAATCACTTACGCCTTAATTAAGCCACATCGGTTAATCCGGCTTTACCATGCCGGGAGTGCCGACTGTCGCAGCAAGCAGTGACGGGGCGTCCGGACCCCGCATGTGGCTGCATCGGGAGAAACGCAAGATGAGCGAACCAAACAAGGTTCAGGCGCATTGGGCAGAGACCCAGCGTCTGACCTACATCATGATAGGCATCTGGGCCTTCTTTTCCTTCTTCATCCACATGTTCGCCCCTGCCCTGAACAACATCAAGATCCTCGGCTTTCCGCTCGGGTTCTACATGGCAGCGCAGGGCTCATTGATCGTGTTCGTGGCGCAATTGTTCTGGTTCTCGGGAGCACAGGACAAGGTCGACCGCAAATACGGCATGGCCGAAGACGATTGAGGGGAAACGCACCATGGCAACCGAAGCAAAAGCTGATTTCACCTCAAATCTGGGCCGGATCTACACCATCTACACGGGTGGGTTCGTCGCCTTCGTGATCTTTATCGCGATCCTGGAGCGCATGGGCGTTCCCAACAACATTCTGGGCTACCTCTTCGTGGCCTTCACGATCGGCGTTTATGCCGCCATCGGCATTCTCTCCCGCACTATGCAGGTCGACGAGTATTATGTCGCAGGCCGCAAGGTGCCGTCCTTCTACAACGGCATGGCGACCGCCGCCGACTGGATGAGCGCTGCCTCGTTCATCGGGATGGCCGGCACGCTCTATCTGCTTGGCTATGACGGCCTTGCCTTCATCCTGGGCTGGACTGGCGGCTATGTGCTGGTGGCGACGCTGATTGCGCCTTACCTGCGCAAGTTCGGTTGCTACACGGTGCCGGACTTCCTCGCCTTCCGCTTCGGCGGCAATGCGGCACGAATCGCCGGCATCGTCGTCCTGATGAGCTGCTCCTTCACCTATGTGGTGGCGCAGATCGTCGGCACGGGCCTGATCGGCGCACGCCTGCTCGGCATGTCGTTCGAAATGGCTGTGTTTGTCGGCCTCGTCGGCATTCTCGTCTGCTCGATGCTTGGCGGCATGCGCGCGGTGACCTGGACACAGGTTGCCCAGTACATCGTCCTGATCATCGCCTATCTCGTCCCGGTCGTGATCCTCTCGACCCAGAAGTTCGGCATTCCGATCCCGCAGCTCACCTATGGCACGGTTCTCTCCGAGATCCAGATCAAAGAAGCAGCGCTCGGCGTTGCAGCGACCGCGTCGCACATTGTGCCGTTCGCCCGCTACGACCCCCTGAACTTCTTCGCCCTCGTGCTCTGCCTGATGGTGGGCACGGCTTCGCTGCCTCACGTCCTGATGCGCTACTTCACCACCCCGTCGGTGCGTGAAGCTCGCTCCTCGGTGGCGTGGACCTTGCTGTTCATCTTCATCCTCTACTTCACGGCGCCGGCCTATGCCGCCTTCGCGAAGCTGGAGGTGTTCGAGAACGTCATCGGCAAGCCGCTCGGCCAGCTTCCAAGCTGGATCTACAGCTATGGCAAGATCGGTCTGATCCAGATCTGCGGCGTCAATGCCGTTGATGTGGCCTCGATCACCGCAGCGTGCGGCAGGATTGCTGGTCACAATGGCATGCTGAGCCTTGCCAACTTTGCCATCCAGGCCGACGCGATCGTGATCGCCACGCCTGAAATCGCTGGCTTGCCCTATGTCGTCTCCGGTCTCGTCGCCGCTGGTGGTCTTGCCGCCGCGCTGTCGACCGCTGACGGCCTCTTGCTCGCCATCGCCAACGCGCTGTCTCACGACGTCTACTCGCGCATGATCAACAAGAACGCTCCGGTGGCGAGGAAACTCATCATCGCACGCGTCCTTCTGGTGCTCGTCGCGATCCTTGCCGCCTGGGTGGCGGCGGGACGTCCGGCGGATATCGTGGCCATGGTGGCCTGGGCCTTCAGCCTTGCTGCGGCAGGCCTGTTCCCGGCGCTCGTCATGGGCATCTGGTCCAAGAAGACCACCTCGGCAGGCGCCGTGGCAGGTATCTGGGCCGGCTTCCTGACCACGCTGGTCTACCTCGTCGTGACCCGCTACTTCCCGGGCTTCGGCGTCGACTATCTCGGCATGTACTCCAACGTCAGCCCAACGACCGGACGCGCTCTGGTTGATCTGGCGAAGATCAAGGCGGAGACGCCGCAGATCTTCAGCCAGGGCATGGTTCTCATCAACCATCCGATGGCGAGCCGCGTGGGCTGGTTCAACGTGGCGAACATCTCGGCAGGCCTGTTCGGCATGCCGGTAGGCTTCCTGACGATGTGGCTCGTCTCGAAGTTCACCACGGCGCCGAGCTCCGAGATGCAGAGCTTCATCGACGACATCCGTCGCCCCCGTGGCGAGGCTGTGATGATCGAGAAGTGAGCAACCCCTGCGGGCATCATGCCCGCAGGACTGCAAGCGATCAGAAGGGGCGGCTTGTTCCGCCCCTTTTTTCATCTTAAGTGACGGCTCGTTCGCCGCCCGAGGATCATCCCGCCATGACCGACGTCGATAGCCAGGGACTGTTCTGGCTCTACCAGATCCCCAACCTGGCGCTGGCCGCGCTGATGTACACGTTGATGGGGCGCTTCGTGCTGTCGCTGTTCTTCCCGCCAGACAGCGACAAGGTCATCTGGACCGTGTTCCGCCAGATCACCCAGCCCGCCATCAATGCCGTGCAACTGGTGACGCCGCTCGCCGTGCACGAGAGGGTCGTGGTGCTGTTGACGGTCGTGTGGGTGCTGTTCGTGCGTCTGGTCGTATTTGTCAGCTTCGCCGCCATGGGCTGGATGCCGACCATCGTGGGAGCGCCCAGGCCATGAGCGATCAACGCGAGGACATGCTGCGCAAGGATGGCATCTTTGTCGGCATCGCCGGCATGTCTCTGCTCAACGGCATGCATTTTTCGGCCTATTTCGATCCGGTCTTCATCCTGATGAAACCGTTTGCCGCAGGTTTTTTCATCACCTCGCCGATCCTGCAGTTCTACTTTACGTCGCTGTTCCTTTCGGCGCTGACGCTCGCCTTCGGAGGCATTCCGGCGGCGATTTACGAGCGCGGCAAGGGCCTCAAGGAAAGCACGCCGACCTCGCTCTGGATCTGGCTCGGCGGCATCCTCTTCCTGACCATTCCGACCCTGCTCAACATGACGGCGCGCAGTGGCTGACGCTGCGCTTCCGTAGCTCCCCAGATCGTAACTTCCCCAATCTGGCCGCATTGGCATGGTTGGTGCTAGCGTCTCAATGACGTCACAGCACATCGGGGGATGAGCCATGGATTGGTCACGAGTGAACGACATGGCCTACTTGTCGGTGTCACGCGCCTGTGGTTTTGCGTGCCTCGCGATCTTCTGCTTCATGATCGGAATGGCTGGTTATCCGCTGGTGGCGTTGAAGTCGGGCGCGGTGTTCATGATGCTCAGCGCCGGAGTTCTGGCGATCAAAGCCCAGCGCTCGCCTCTCAAGCCCTACAAGCGCACCGAGCTGTGGGTCCTGCTGGAACCTCAGGAGCGGCCCGACCCTCGCTTCGCGCAACAGGTTATCGGGCTGACCCTGCGCGATATCTTCTTCCGCTTTGCGGGGTACTTCGCGCTCGCAGGATTCAGTTGTTTTGCGGTGGCGATGGCCGTGCAACTGATCAACCAGGTGTTTGGTCCCTGATCAGATCCAGCCCACGCAAAACCAGCCATCCGGCCAATGCGATGTTGCCGATCAGCGGCGTCGCGGCGAGGACGCCAAACGCAATGCGGCGGTCTGGTTCCAGCTGGAACATCACGATCAGAAATCCGGCCATTCCGCTGTAAAGCGCAATCAGCGCGACAATACCCCATGGGTCGTTGCCGGCGTCAGCAATTGTGGCGGCGAGGTCGCCCGTGAAGCCGGCCCAGATTTTCGCGCAGGCCAGCAGCGCCATACCCGCCAGGCACAGGACCCTCGGCACAGGCTCAGCCCTGCTGCGGCTTGACAAGATCAAGCCCGCGCCAGACCAGCCAGGCCAGCGGCACGACATTGCCGAGAAACGGGATGGCGGTGATCATCCCGATGGCCAGGCCGCGATTGGGCTCGAAGCGCGCGATCACGATGCTGAAGATCAGGAAGCCGAGATAAAGATCGACCAGCGTGACAACGCCCCAGGGGTTGGCGACGATCTCCGCGACGGCCGGCCAGAATGGCGCACGCCCAAAGGCCCAGATGATCGAGCCGGCGAGAAGGGCAAAGCCCAGGGCACAGATGACTTTCAGCATCATGGGTATACGCGCCATGGCCTGGAAAGGTTCATGGTGCCGATGCCCGCGCCTCGATTTTCGTCAGCATCGCTTCGATCGTCGCCATCCGGTCGGCCTCTCGCGTCGGCTTGTCCCAGCGGATGCGGCTGATGCGCGGAAAGCGCATGGCAACGCCCGACTTGTGCCGCGCCGAGCGCTGGATGCCCTCGAAGGCGACTTCCAGCACCAGCCCCGCCTCGGCACTGTGCATGACTTCACGCACTGGTCCGAAGCGGTTGATGGTGTTCTTGCGCACGAACCTGTCGAGTTGCGCCAGTTCCTCGTCGGTGAAGCCGAAATAGGCTTTGCCGACAGGCACCAGCACGCCGTCCTCGCGCCAGCAGCCGAAGGTGAAGTCGGAATAGAAGGACGAGCGTTTGCCGTGGCCGCGCTGGGCATACATCAGGACGCAGTCCAGCAGCGACGGGTCGCGCTTCCACTTGTACCACAACCCCTTGGGGCGCCCAGGCAGATAGGGCGCATCGCGGCGCTTCAGCATCAGCCCTTCGATGGCGTCAGCGTCCGGTCCGGCCCCGATGCTGGCAGGATCGGCGCGGCAGGCTGCCAGCGCTTCCCAACTGTCGAAGGAAAGCTGTGTTGACAGGTCGACCCGCGCCCCGCCATGGCGGGCGACGAAGGCTTCGAGCCGCGCCCTGCGTTCGGCGAGCGGCAACGGCCGCACATCCTCCGTCCCGTCGAACAGGATGTCATAGGCCCGGATATGCGCGGGATGCTCGGCCATCAGCTTTGCGCTGACCGTCTTGCGGTTGAGCCGCTGCTGTAGAACATTGAAGCTCTGCACGCGGCGATCTTTGAGAATGAGCAACTCACCATCGATCGCTCCGTCGAAGGCAATGCGCTCGGCCAGGTCGGGAAAGCTTCCCGAGATGTCTTCGCCGGTGCGCGAGTAAAGCCGCGTGATCCGCAGGCCCTGGGCGTTCAGCCCCGACGCCGCCTGAACCCGGATGCCGTCCCATTTCCATTCTGCCGTGAAGTCGGCTGGATCAAGCCGGTCGAAGTCCTCGTCTTCAAGCGGATGAGCCAACATCGCGGGACGGAACGGCGCTGGATCACTGGCTTCAGGCTTTTGTCCGTGCCCCTCGGCCCATGCGAACAAGGCGGCATAGGGCAGCTCCAGCCCGTGCCAAACCTCCTCGATGTCATCCGGCTGAAGGTTGCCCAGTGCTGCCAGCGCCGTCTTGGCCAGCCGGGCCGACACGCCGATGCGCAGGCCCCCTGTGATCAGCTTGAGCAGGGCCCAGCGCCCGGTCTCGTCAAGCGCATCGAGCCAACTCGCCAGCAGTGCCGGCAGCGCTCGCTTGTCGGTTTTGGCCAGCGCCTCGACGATGTCGGCAAGGGTTGGCGGGGGTCTGTTGTGTCCGGCGCCGCCATGCTGGACCGGCCACATCAGCGCGACCGTCTCGCTCAGATCGCCGACATAGTCATAGGACAGCGCGAACAGTTCCGGATCGACGCGGTCCGCGATCAGCGCGCGGATCAGGCCGGCCTTGGCATTGGCGAAGGTCAGCTGCCCGGTCATCGCGGCCAGCGCGAAGCCGCGCTCCGGGTCGGGCGTCTGCCGGAAATAGTCGGTGATCAGCGCGAGCTTGCCGTTGCGCCGCGGTTCATAGGCCAGCCGGTCGAGCAGCCAGGCAAAGCTGTTGAGATCAGCTCTCATGGCGCGGCCTGAACCGATTCCGTTTCCGCTTCGCCATCATCGCCATAGCCGGCAAGCCGCAGCGGCCTGGCGCGGATGCCGTTCAACTCGCACCAGCGCACAAGCGCATCCTCCTGGCCGTGCGTGACCCAGATTTCCGGAGCGCCGACCTCGCGGATCGTGGCGCACAGATCGTCCCAGTCGGCATGGTCCGAGACGATCAGCGGCAGTTCCACGCCCTTCTGCCGGGCCCGCGACCTGATCCGCATCCAGCCGGAGGCGAAGGCGGTGACAGGGTCCGGCAATTGCCGCGCCCAAAGGTCCTGGATGGCGCTTGGCGGGCAGACCACGAGCTCGCCCTTGAGCGTCTTGCGCTCCGCCGCCGCCACCTTGCGGATGTCACCGAGCGGCACGCCGGATGACTCGTAGAATGCGATCAGCTTCTCCATCGCGCCATGCACGTAGATCGGCCGCTCATAGCCTGCATCGCGGATCAACGCGATCAGCCTTTGCGCCTTGCCAAGCGCATAGGCCCCGATCACGTGGCAGCGTTCTGGAAACAGGGCCAGCGAAGACAGCAGCTTCGCCACTTCGCCGGCGGTGTCCGGATGGCGGAACACCGGCAAGCCGAATGTGGCCTCGGTGATGAAGACGTCGCAGCGCACGGGCTCGAAGGCCCGGCATGTCCGATCGGGGGCGCGCTTGTAGTCGCCCGAAGCGACGATGCGAATCCCGCCTGCCTCGACGGCAATCTGGGCGGAGCCGAGGACATGGCCCGCCGGATGGAAGCTGAAGCTGACAGAGCCGATGCGAATGGCTTCGCCCAGGATTGCAACCTGCCGGCTTTGGGTGAAATTCTCGCCATAGCGCACGGACATGATGTCGAGCGTCTCCGCAGTGGCGAGCACCGCGCCATGGCCGGCCCGCGCATGGTCAGCGTGCCCATGCGTGATCAAGGCGCGCGCGACGGGCCTGACCGGGTCGATGTAGAGATCGGCGGGCGGGCAGTAGAGCCCGGCCGGCGTCGGGTGCAAAAGCTCGTGCGGCCGCATGAATCGTGTATCCTTGAACCGAGGATAGAGCCTTTGCGTTCCGAAAGAAGCTGCATCATGGCATTGAAACCAGTTCACCGCTCCACCGGCGACGCCATCGCCGACCGGCGCTATGCCTATGCCACAGCCGCCTTCGTGGAGGCCGATTGGCAGGTTGCCGTCGATCTGGCCGGCCAGACGCTTGAGCTGACCCCTGATTTTGCGCCCGCGCATGTGCTGCTGGGCCGCTCCCAGGCGGCGCTTGGCCGCAAGGACGAAGCGGTGGCCGCGCTCAGCGAGGCGCTCAGGCTCGATCCGGACGACGAACTGGGCGCACGCATCGACCTGTCGCGGCTCGGCGCTCTCGCCGCCGACGACGCCATCAGCGAGGGCTATGTGCGCGCGCTGTTCGACAATTACGCGGAAGGCTTTGACGCCCATCTGACCGGGGCGCTGGCGTATCGCGGGCCTGCGGTCGTGATGGCCGCCATCGCGGCGGCCTGCGAAAAGCGCGGACGCAAGCTCGCGTTCCGACTGGCGATCGACCTTGGCTGCGGCACCGGCCTGATGGCGCGTGAACTCGGCAAGCGCGCCAGCCGCATCGAGGGCGTCGACATCTCGCCCAGGATGATCGCCGTCGCTGCCAGGACCGGTCTATACGCCGCCCTAAACACCGGGGAGGTTGTGGATGAACTTGACCGCCGCGCCGCCGAGAGCGCAGATCTGATCGTGGCCGCCGATGTGCTGGTGTATCTCGGTGACCTCTTCCCATTGTTCCGTGAGGCAGCACGGGTGCTGCAGCGCGGCGGCCTATTCGCTTTCACGGCGCAAAGCCAAGCCGGCCATGGTTTTAAGCTCGGCGTCGATGCGCGGTTTTCCCACAGCGACGACTACCTGCGGACCGTTGCCGATGATTCAGGCCTTGAGGTCGCTCATTTTGCTTCGGCCTCGACCCGTCAGGATCGGGGTTTCGACGTCCCGGGCTTCGTCATGGTGCTGACGCGGACCTGATGGCGGGCGACGCTCCGCTTCCGGAGGCCTTTGCACGCTGGTTCGCCTCGCGCGGCTGGTCCCCGCGCGCCCACCAGCTTGAGCTGATCGCGCAGGCGCGGGCCGGCCGTTCGACGCTGCTGATCGCGCCGACCGGCGCCGGCAAGACCCTCGCCGGATTTCTGCCCAGCCTGATCGAGTTGGCCGCGCAGCCAGCCGATCGCACCTCGTCGCTGCACACGCTCTACATCTCTCCCCTGAAGGCGCTCGCGGTCGACATTGCCCGCAATCTCGAACGGCCCGCTGCCGAGATGGGCCTCGACATCCGTCTGGAGACGCGCACCGGCGACACCTCCGCAACAAAGCGCGCCCGCCAGTTCGAGCGCCCGCCGGACATCCTGTTGACCACGCCCGAGCAACTCGCGCTGATGATCGCCCACAAGGACGCACGCGCCCTGTTTGGCGGCCTCAGGCGCATCGTGCTGGATGAAATCCACTCGCTGGTCACGTCCAAGCGCGGCGACCTTCTCGCGCTCGGGCTGGCGCGGGTGCGCAAGCTGGCGCCCGAGGCCACGGCCGTCGGCCTGTCCGCCACGGTGCGGGAACCCGACCAGCTGCGGCGCTACCTCGCCAGCGGAGATCCCTCCGGAGAGCTGGCCGATCTGGTCACGGTCGCGGGCGGGGCGGCGGCCAATCTGAGCATCCTGCAGCCGAACGCGGTCCTGCCGCTCGCCGGGCACACCTCGCGGCACGCGATGGCGGAGATCTACGCCGCCATCAGGGCGCACCGCACGACGCTCGTCTTCGTCAACACCCGCATGCAGGCCGAGTTCATGTTCCAGGAACTCTGGCGGGTCAATGAGGAGAACCTCGCCATCGCGCTGCACCATGGCTCGCTGGATGTCGGCCAGAGACGCAAGGTCGAGGCGGCGATGACAGCGGGAAAACTCAAGGCGGTCGTCTGCACAGCCACGCTCGACCTCGGCATCGACTGGGGCGATGTCGATCTTGTCATCAACATCGGCGCGCCGAAGGGCGCAAGCCGCCTGATCCAGCGCGTGGGCCGCGCCAACCACCGCATGGACGAGCCGTCCAAGGCCTATCTCGTGCCGTCGAACCGTTTCGAGATCATGGAGTGCCATGCGGCGCTGGAGGCGGTGGCGGAGGCGGCGCAGGACACGCCCGATGCAAAGCCCGGCGCGCTCGATGTGCTGGCCCAGCACCTGCTTGGCCTGACCTGCGCCGGGCCGATCAGCGCCGACGCGGCCTTTGCCGAGATCACCAGCGCGGCGCCCTATGCCGCGTTGACGCGCGAGACCTTCGATGCGGCGCTCACCTTCGTCGCCACCGGTGGCTACGCGCTGAAGTCCTATGAACGCTTTGCCAAGATCAGGCTCGGCAAGGACGGGCTCTGGCGAGTCGGCGACGCGCGGGTGGCGCAGCAATACCGCATGAATGTCGGCACCATCGTCGAGTCGCCGATGCTGAAAGTGCGCCTTGGCCGCGCCCGCGCTTCAAGGACAGGCGGCAGTCCGGTCCTGTTCGGCGGGAGGGTTCTGGGCGAGGTCGAGGAGTACTTCGCCGAAACCATGCTGGCGGGCGACACCTTCATCTTTGCGGGCGAGGTGCTGCGTTTTGAGGGCATCGCCGGCAATGAGGTCGTGGTCTCGCGCACGCAGGCGGGCACGGACCCGAAAATCCCGTCCTATGCCGGGGGCAAGTTCCCGCTCTCGACATTTCTCGCCGAGCGGGTGCGCCGCATGCTGGCGAGCCCGGCCGAATGGCCAAGGCTGCCGAAGCAGGTCGGCGACTGGCTGGCCCTGCAGGCCCGCAAGTCGGTGATTCCGAAGCGGACACAGATGCTGGTCGAGACATTTCCGCGCAGCGATCGCTTCCACCTCGTCGCCTTTCCGTTCGAGGGGCGGCTCGCGCACCAGACCCTCGGCATGCTGCTGACGCGGCGGCTGGAGCGGCTCAGGCTCAGGCCGCTGGGCTTCGTCTGCAATGACTACGGGCTCTGCGTCTGGGGTCTGTCGGATATGTCCGCGGCGATCGCCGACGGCGTCCTGTCGCTGGACGCGCTCTTCGATTCCGACATGCTCGGCGACGATCTGGAGGAATGGCTCCAGGAATCGGCGTTGATGAAGCGCACCTTCCGCTATTGCGCGGTGATCGCGGGCCTGATCGAGCGGCGTTTTCCCGGACAGGAGAAATCGGGCCGGCAGGTCACCATGTCGACCGACCTTGTCTATGATGTGCTGCGTCGGCACGAGCCGGATCACCTGCTGCTGCGCGCCGCGCGGGCAGACGCGGCGACCGGGCTGCTCGATCTGCAACGCCTGGCGCAATGCCTCTCGCGCATCCGGGGGCGAATCGTGCACAAGGCGCTCGGGCGGGTGTCGCCGCTCGGCGTGTCCGTGATGCTGGAGATCGGCCGTGAGGCCGTCTATGGCGAAGCTGCCGACACCCTTCTGGCGGAGGCCGAGGAGATCATGATGCAAGAGGCCGCCGCGTGAGAGCGCTGCACCACCGCACGCTGACCTTTCCCGGCCCCGCGATCCAGGGCCTGCCGCAGCCTGCCTTCAGCGTCGGCGGGCTGGAGGCGGTGCCGCATCATTCCGGCGCGCTCTATCTTCCGTCCGAACGGGCGTTGCTGCTGTCGGACCTGCATCTGGAGAAAGCCTCCAGTTACGCTGCCCGGGGCGTGTTCCTGCCGCCTTACGACACGCGGGCGACGCTTGCGTCCGTCGCCGTGGCCATTGCGGCCTTCGAGCCGCGACAGGTCATTTCGATGGGCGACAGTTTCCATGACCGCACCGGATCGCTCAGGCTCGAGCCGGATGACGCCACCACCTTGCGCCGCCTTCAGGCCGGCCGCGACTGGCTCTGGCTCACAGGCAATCACGATCCCGACGCAGCGCGTGGGCTCGAGGGCGAGGTGGCGGACGAAATCGCCCTCGGAGGCGTCATGCTGCGGCACGAGCCGGCCCATCGCGGCGCAGAACCTGAGATCGCCGGCCATCTGCATCCGGCCGCGCGCATCAGATTGCGCGGACGTGGCGTTCGGCGGCGTTGCTTCATCAGTGACGGCAACCGTCTGGTCATGCCGGCCATGGGCGCCTATGCAGGCGGTCTCAATGTCCGGGACGGGGCCATCCAGCGCCTGTTCGATGACGGCGCCGATGTCTGGATGCTCGGCGATGCGCGCGTGTTTCAGGTCAGCCGCACATTGCTGATGCCCGACTGATCAGGCAGGGGCCAGCGCGGCCAGGATCAGGCTGGCGGCCGCAACCGCCGTCAGGCCGAGCCTGAGGCGGCCATACCATTCCGGCGCGACGATGCGGCAGGCGAGGCCATAGTCGAGCAGGCCGAGCAGGATATGGGCCACGGCCAGCCACCACAGATCCGCTGGCGAGGGCTGGAACCAGGCGAACCATCCCACCAGCGCCGGGATGACGGCGATGATGAAGTCGCGGTCGGCCTTGCTGTCGCCCCCGGCGCTCTGCGTGATGGCCAGCCCCCAGCGCACCCCACCGAGAAAGGACAAAATGGCGACGCCATAGCCGACCAGCGCGACCCGGATGCTGTCGGCGTCCTCGAACATGGGCAGGGAGAGCCCAGTGGCCAGCGCGAGGCTGAGCCCGACGAAGGGCACGAGGCCGCCAAGGCCGAGCAGGAGCGGAACCCTGGGGAATACGGCGTGATCTGACATGGCGACCTTTGGGCGACGTGCGGGAGGAGCCCTGTGGTCGGGCTTCTCGCCACCTGGCGGACGAATGGGAAATGACAGGTTCAGCCGCCAAGGAGACATCAGCGACGGTCGGGCTGTGATCTAACGCCTGCCGCGCCAAACACAACCGGCAATCAGTCGCGCCGGAAAATCACCGTGGCCAGCCAGCCGAAGCCGAGCGCCATCAGGGCCGTCGCCAGCCCGTAGGCCAGGGACCAGCTTCGCGCCAGCCGGGCGACCTGCTGTTCGAAGCCGATCTGCACCACCTCGAAACTGGTCTGCTGCTTGGCGAGCAGCACCTGCCCGGAATAGACCTCGACCGTGACGTCGTAGTTCCCGGTCGGTGCTGTCGGCGGCAGGATGATCGGCGCCTGGAACATCGACGGGGTCAGGAAGGTGACGCCGCGCTCGACCTCCTGGTAGAGCTTGCCCGCGCCCTTGATCCGGATCAGCGCATCGGCGAAGCGCGCCTCGCCAATGTCGTAGGACAGCCCGGCCCCGGCGGGAATCAGTTTGTTCCGCAAGCCGAGATTGAGGCGGCGCGCATCTTCCTCGCTGCCCATCTCGCGGAACAGCCGCGTGGTGTAGGTCGCGAGAAAGCTTGGCGCCTCGCCGAAGCGTCTCTGCTCGCTGTTGAGCCAGAGCGGTCCGAAGCGGTCCTTTTCGCGGACCAGCAGATGCTGGCGCGGCCCCAGCGCGGTGACAACGACGTCATAGGGATCGGCGCGCGCCACGCTGCGCCCGTCGCGCTCAACCGAGCCGAACACGGCGATCTGCGCGCCGGTGTAGTTCGATCCGATCAGGACGCGGTGTGCGGACAGCGATACAATCAGCGCTTCGGGGCGCGCCGTCGCCGGCAGGGCCAGAAGCCAGAGCAGGGCCAGCGCAGCGCGGCGCATCATCCCCTCGCTCCCTGGATCGAGATCGAGAACGGCTCTTCCGGCCGGAAGATCAGCTCTGAGCCGATCCGGAAGCCGACGGCCAGCAGCAGCACGGCGAGGAGGACGCGGAAGCTCTCGCCGCGAAGATGGCGGCCGGCGCGCCCGCCGAACTGTGCCCCGATCACCCCGCCGATGATCAGCAGCACGGCCAGAACGATGTCCACTGACTGGTTGCTGGCGGCGTGGAACAGGGTGGCGGCGGTCATGGTGATCAGGATCTGGAACAGGGATGTGCCCACCACCATCATGGTCGGCACCCTGAACAGATAAAGCAACGCCGGAACCATGATGAAACCGCCGCCGATCCCGAGCACGGCGCCGATGAAGCCGACCATCGCGGCGAAGCCCAGGATCGGGATGGCGCTGGCGTAGAGCCGGGAGCGCTCGAACCGGACCCGCAGCGGCAGTTTCAGCCAGGCCGGGTGCTGCCCGGCCCGCTTCAGGCGGCCCGGTTTGCCTGTGCGGGCGCGCATCAGGGCGCGGAGGCTTTCAAACAACATCATCGAGCCGATGATCATGAACAGCACAAGATAGGACAGCGCGATCACGACCTCGAGCTGCCCGGCGCGGCGGATGCTGTTGAAGGCCAGCACGCCGAGCATCGTGCCGACAAGACCTCCTGCCGTCAGGAACAGGCCGAGTTTGACGTCAAGCTGACGCCGCTGCCAGTTGCTCACGGCCCCAGTCATCGAGGAGGCCGCGACCTGCGCCGTCACCGTCGCCACAGCCACGGCCGGCGGCACGCCGAGAAAGATCAGGAGCGGCGTCATCAGGAAGCCGCCACCGATGCCGAACATGCCAGAGATGAAGCCGACCGCCGCGCTCATGCCGATGATCAGCAGGATGCTGATCGGCATTTCGGCGATGGGAAGGTAGATCTGCATGACGCGCGTCGCTGCCTTGCCACGGGAACACGGTCGCCATCATGACGGACGCGAGATGAACATTTCCCTGCGGCTGGGTGCGGCGCAAGGGCCGTTGCATGAGACAATCTGTCCTCCCGTCCGGGGCCGGACGGGGTGAGGCCTCGTCAGGTCGCCCTTGGCCGCGGAACGGGCTTCTGCTGTCTGGGCTGCGGATCCCAGCCCTCGGCCGGTTCGCTGATCTCGTTGGCGACCGGGTCGGGCGTCTTGGGCTTCCAGTTGAGCGATGCGGTCCGGCCAGCGGCCAGATCCACTGGGCTGAGTTTGGCGCCAACCTCATCGCGCTTCTTGCCGGCATCGCTGTCGCCCTGCCGGGCGGCGACCGCAAACCAGGTGTAGGACTGGGTCAGATCCTGTTCGACACCCAATCCGCGGCCCAGCAGGATCGCGAGGTTGTACTGGCTGTCGCGCACGCCGAACTCGGCGGCCTGGCGGAAGAGGGTTGCGGCGGCGGCATAGTCGGGCCGTCCGTCCGCGCCTTCGGCGATCAGCACCGCGAGGTTGTGGATGGCCTTGGCATTGCCCTTGTCGGCGGCGCGCTTGTACCAGGTCAGCGCCATCTTGGCGTCCCTGGCCGTGCCGATGCCCTTTTCGTGCATGTTCGCGAGACGGAACTGCGCCGGGGCGGAACCGGCCGCCGCCGCGCGCTCGAACAGGCGCAGCGCCAGCTTGTGGTCACGGGCCATGCCGATGCCATCGCTGGCGCGGGAGGCGAGCTCGTAGACCGCATTCGGATCGCCTGCGAGGGCTGCGCGGCGCAGGCCCGGCGTTCCCATCGTTGGCGTCAGCTCACCGATGTTGGTCACGCGCTCGGGCGACGCGCTGAGCGGCGCCGAGGTCGGAGCGGGGGCTGACGGCGGCGGCAGGGCGGCGACTTCAACCGGCGCGGCGCGCACCGAACCGGTCGTGTCGGCGGAAGGCTGGATCGCGGCGACCTGCTGGGGGCTGGCGACAGGCGTGAGCGCCGAAGTCTGGTCCTTGGCGGGGGCAGCGCTCTCGGTCTTGGCCGGCGCGGCGGTCTCTGTCTGGCCGCCCTGGGCACCGGGTGTGGCCTGACCCTGGATGATCTGGTTGCGGGGCTGCTGCGCCTGGACCGGCGGCTCGGGATCAGACAGCATCGTGGTCGCGATCTGGCCTGCGCCGATGGCCAGGACAATCGCGGCGAGGCCGAGCAGGATCGGCTTGCGGCGCTTCTCCAGCGTTTCCTTCAGGCTGATCGGCAGGGCGAACCGGGCCGCCTTGCCCTTGGGCTGCTTCTGGGCTTCGGCGCCATTGCTCTCGACCTCGGCGCTGGCCGCCTGGGCCGCGCGCCGGGCTGCTGCGATCAGGTTCGGGTTGAGGGCGTTTCCGGCGCCCGCAAGCTCGCCGCGTGGACGCGGCCGGCCCGAGCCAGGTTCCAGCGGCAGATCCGCCGCGCGCTCGATCACCGGCTCGGCGCTGACCACCGGCGCCCTGACGGCGCGCTGTACGGCGGCAGACGGCATCGGACGGGTGGCGTCAGGCTCATGGGCCACGTTCAGGCTGGCGTCCGCCTGCGCGTTGGCCGCCGCGAGCTCCTGGGACAGGGCTTCCGCCCGGCGCTGCCGCGCGGCGGCGTCCTCGCGCGGCGCTGCGCGGGTCTCGCGAGCCTGAGCCGCAGTTTCGGCGACGCGCTCACGCGTGACGTCCTCCTCAAGCTGGGCAAGACGCTGGACGATCTTCTCAAGCGTGTCGTTGACGGCTCCGATGGCGCTGTGCGTGCGGTTGTCGATGGAGACATGCACGTCCTTCAGGCCGGCCAGATCGCGGCGGATCAGCGACAGCTCCTCGTTGCCGGCGTCGACCTTCGGCACAGTGGACATGGCGTCGGCGACGGCCGTGCGTGCCGCGCGCTCGACGGCGCTCGTGGTCTCCTCGCGCAAGCCGCCCAGCGACCGCATGAGATCCTGCAGCGTGTTCTCCAGCCCCTCCGAGGCGGCGCTCGTCGCCGGGCGGATGTCGAGGCGCGCGGTGAGCGCCTCGATCTGCCGTTCGAGCGCGTGCAGGCTGCTGGCGCCGGATTCGGGTCGCGCGACCTCGTCGAGCTTGCGGGCCAGCGCATTGATCATGTCCTCGATGGGCGTTAGGTCCGCCGCCGGGGCCGCGCCAGCCAACGTGGCGCTGTTGGCCAGTGTCTCGATGCGGGCAGACAGCATGTCGATCTGGCGTTCGATGCCGGCCGGTCCACGCGCGCTCAATTGGTCGATTTGCTGCGACAGCCTGTCGACCCGCTCGATCAGCTCGTGCGGTTGCCGCCCGGCCATGTCGTCCAGCTTGATTGCGAGGTTCTCGATCAGGGCGGCGAGGTGATCCGATTCGGGCCTTGTCCGCTGGGCGAGTTGGTCAAGCTTGCCCGACAGCAAGGAAAGCTGCTGCCGATCCGCCTCGTCCATCCCGCCCTGGGGCAGACTGCCCATGGCGGACGAGACTGTGTCGAGCTGGTGCATGATCCGCTGCAGCAGGCCATGGCCGATGCCGTTCGCATCCCGCGTCTCGCGAACGAGGGCGGCCTGCATCTCGGTGATCGCCTGCTCCACCTCGGATGCCGGCTGGCTCTGCGCCAGATGCTCACGCACCCGGCTCATGTCCTGCGACAAGGTCTTGATCTGATCCGAGAGCTGTTCAATCCGTGGCGCGGCGGCGTTGTTGGCCAGAACGTCGCGGAGCGAGGAGAGTTCGTGTACTGCGGCGGCCAGTACCCGCGGTTCGCTCGAAGCCGTGTTGGCCAGCGCCTCAATCCGATGGCCAAGCATCTGCATTTCATGCTCGATGCGGGTGAAGCGGTCGCCCGGATTGGCGGCCTGCAGCCGTGCCAGTTCGCTTTCGATGCGGGCGATCGGGCGGGCGAGTTCGTCGAGCGGCATGGCGCCGGCACGTGCATCCAGCCGCTGCCCCAGATCGCGGATGCTCTCTTCAAGCCGTGTCGTCACCGGTGCGGTCGACAGGCCGGCGATCTCGCTGCGCAGCTGCGCCAGATCGGCACGCAGCCCGTTCATCAGCGGGGTGACATCGGCCCTGCGCTCGCCTTGCCGGCGTTCGCCATGGCTCAGGTCGCTCAGCCGGCCCAGGTCATCGCGCAGATTGCGCATGATCGCGCCGGAGCGGTCAGCCTCTTCCGGCTGGTCGAGTTCACGCTGGCGCGCCTGGATGTCGCCGATGGCGCTGCGAAAGCCGTCGCGGGACAGGACGGGGCGGCGGGGCTGTGCCGGCTGGGGGGAGGGCTGCGCCGGGGCTCCGGCCGGCTGGTCGAGGGTGCGCCGTTCGACATGGGCGACCCGTGAGTTGACGGTCTTGATCGCGTCCGCGATGACGTTTGTGGCCCGTTCCTGGCGCTCGGCTGCGGCCCGTTCGGCTGCGGCCATGCGGCTTTCGGCCTTCTCGATCCATCCGACGATCGATTCGAGTGCGGTGCTCGTCCGCGCTTCGCTGTCGCGGGTGCGGGCCTCCAGCTGGGAGGCATGGGAGAGGAGTGCCGCAAGCTCGGCCTGGCCGGCCGCGGAGTGCTGCGTGCGGGATGATCCCCGGCCTGTGCCGCGCTGCATGGCCGTCTGTGAACCCGATTGCGCCAGTTTCTGCAGACGTGCACTCAGAAGGGACGAATCGTCGCTCCGTTCGCGGAAATCCGCATGCCCGCCATCGGACTGCTGCATGCCGCGTGCCTGATCGCGGATGATGTGTTCGAGCCAGTCACTGACGCTCATGCCGGCGCGGCGCGCAGCTTCGCGGGCCGCCTCGCGGGTGTCCGCATCAATTCCCTTGACGCTCCAGGGCAGGCCTTGTGCCATCTGTCACTCGCCGCGGGGCGTCCTGTACACGATATTGCCCGAAACAACGCGCCCCGTCAGGCGTTGCAGGGGCGGGGCTTGCGGCGGCGTTTGCGGTTCAGGTGCGTGAACAGACGAATCACAAACGGCTCATCAAGTTGGCCCGCTGCCGCCACTTTTCTGGTTTATGGTAAACAGAGTGTTAAGCTGTCTTGAGATTGCGTTACCGCCCGTGCCTCACGGGTTGCCGAAGAGAGAAAAAACTGCGATTAGTTAGCCAAGTTGTGGGTTCATTGTGATCGAACTCGTGACGTTGCATCTCCGACATGGCAAAGCCATCGCGGTCAGGGTTCATGGCACGGGTCAACGGTGTGATTGGACCAAAAACAAAAACAGGGTGGAATGCAGATGTCTGCAAGCTATGAAACCGCAATGTCGACAGACAAGAGCATCAAGTCTGATACGGTTGCCAATGACCCCTCGTGGTCCACGATCGGGGACCTTGCGCGTGACTTTGACGTGACCTTGCGCACGCTCCGGTTTTATGAAGCCCGCGGCCTGTTGTCTCCGCGCCGCGAAGGCATGAACCGCTACTATTCCAAGCCTGATCGGGCGCGTCTTGAGTTGATCCTCAAAGGCAAGAAGCTCGGCTTTACCCTGACGGAGATCAGGGCGATGGTCGGGCAGTCCGCCGAAGCGAGCTCGTCGCTGAAGCTGTCTCTGCCCCAGATCGACGAGCAGTTGAAGATGCTGCGTGCGCAACTGGCCGAGTGCAAGGCAGCGATCGAGGAACTCGAGCGCCAGCGCTCTGCCGCTCTGTCCGGCTGACCGTTTCAATTCCACCATTGTAAAGCGAACGCCCCGCCCGGCCTGGACGGGGCGTTTGTCGTTTGGGGTGTCTTCGCACCGAAATTGTTGCGATCCGCCCTTCCCAAATCCATGTAGATAGTTTATATATGAACTAAATCGATTGGCCGGTCATCGACCAGGCGCGTTAGGTCAGGACATGGCGCTGTCATGATCATGGTCAGACTGCCGGTGATGGATCAGGCCGCTTGCTCAGGGAGTGATGAGAATGCCGACTTACAAGGCCCCGGTCGAAGACGTGATGTTTCTGCTGACCGACGTGTTTCAGATCGAGCGTTACAACAATCTTCCCGGTTTTGCCGACGCGTCACCGGATCTGATCGAGGCCATCCTGTCGGAGGGCGCCAAGCTCTGCGAAGAGGTCTTCCAACCCCTCAACCTCTCCGGCGACAAGGAGGGCTGCACCCGCCATCCCGATGGTTCCGTGACCACGCCGAAGGGCTTCAAAGCCGCGTACGAAGCCTACAAGGCCGGCGGCTGGCTAGGCCTGCCGGTTCCCGAGGAATTTGGCGGCCAAGGCCTGCCTTCGACCTTGAATGCCGTGATGCAGGAGTTCCTGTCCTCCTCCAACCTCGCTCTTGGCATGTATCCCGGCCTGACCCAGGGTGCGGTTGCCGCCATGCTGCAGCATTGTTCTCAGGAGCAGAAGGAACTCTACCTGCCGAAAATGATTTCGGGTGAGTGGACTGGCACCATGAACCTGACGGAACCCCATTGCGGCACCGATCTGGGTCTGCTGAAGACCAAGGCTGTCCCCAATGGCGACGGCTCCTACGCCATCACCGGCACCAAGATCTTCATCTCCGCCGGCGAGCACGACATGGCGGACAACATCATTCACCTGGTCCTGGCCCGCATCGAAGGGGCGCCAATGGGCACCAAGGGCATCACGCTGTTCGTGGTGCCGAAATTCAAGGTCAATGCCGATGGTTCGGTCGGCGCGCGCAATGCCGTCTCCTGCGGCTCGATCGAGCACAAGATGGGCATCCACGGCAACGCGACCTGCGTCATGAACTATGACGGGGCGACCGGCTGGATCGTCGGCCATGAGAACAAGGGCCTCAACGCCATGTTCGTGATGATGAACGAGGCCCGTCTCGCTGTCGGAATCCAGGGCCTCGGCTGCTCCGAGGTCGCCTACCAGAACGCCGTCGCCTACGCCAAGGATCGCCGCCAGGGCCGTGCCCTGACAGGTGTTGCCGAGCCCGACAAGCCTGCCGACACGCTGATGGTCCACCCGGACGTTCGCCGCAACCTGATGTCGATCCGCGCCTTCAACGAGGCTGCCCGCGCGCTGGTGCTCTGGACGGCGCTCAAGGCCGACGTCGCCCATCGCTCCGATGATGCCGCTGCCCGTCAAGCCGCAGATGATCACATGGGCCTGATGACGCCGGTGATCAAAGGCGTGCTCACCGATGTCGGCTTCGACAATGCGGTCAAGGCCCAGCAGATGTTCGGCGGCCACGGCTATGTCGAGGAATGGGGCATGAGCCAGTTCGTGCGCGATGCCCGCATCGCCATGATCTACGAAGGCGCCAACGGCGTGCAGGCCATGGACCTCGTTGGCCGCAAGCTCGGCCGCGATGGCGGTCGCGCCATCATGGCCTTCTTCGGCGAGGTCGGCGGCTTCTGCCAGGAGCATGCCGCAGACGAAGCGATGAAGCCGTTTGTCGGCCCGCTGGGCGCAGCCCTCCAGCAGCTTCAGCAGGCCACCATGTGGTTCATGCAGAACGCCATGGCCAAGCCGAACAATGCAGGGGCCGGCGCGCATGACTACATGCACTTGTTCGGCCTCGTGGCGCTCGGCTACATGCACGCCAAGATGGCGAAGGTCGCACAGGACAAGCTGAAGGCCGGCGCCAACGGCTCCACCGAGCGCATGAACGCCAAGCTGGTCACCGCCCGCTTCTTCATGGAACGCGCCATGCCGGAAGTCGCCGCCCACGTTGCCCGCATCCAGACCGGGGCGGACATGACGATGGCGTTCACGGCGGAGCAGTTCTAGGCTGAGAACGACACAGGGTGTCATCCCCGGCCGCGCCGCAGGCGTCGGGAAGGGGATACACCAGGCACTGGCAACCGGTTGGATTCCCTTCCCCTGCGCGCCTCGGCGCTCCGGCCGGGAATGACACCCGAGACGAAAACAGTTCGGAGGAACCCCAAAATGGCTGAAGCCTACATCTACGATCACGTGCGCACCCCGCGCGGCAAGGGCAAGGCCGATGGTTCCTTGCATGAAGTCACCGCCATCGAGCTTGGCACCCAGACGCTGAAGGCGATCAAGGCGCGCAATGATCTCGACGTGTCGCTGGTTGAAGATGTCGTCTTCGGCTGCGTCGATCCGGTCGGCGAGGCCGGCGCGGACATCGCCCGCACGGT
>JAIXUP010000073.1 GCA_027483505.1 Hyphomicrobiales bacterium | reverse complement strand
GGGACGGAAGATCGGCTGCCATGGAACCGGTGACGGCCATCAGGCCGGCGGCGGAACCGAGGAGAAGGCTCTTGACGAGCTTCATGGTGAAACCTCCAATAGGATTTTCGAGACCCAAACGAGAGCAGGATTTTCTTTCCGCCGCTGGTTTCTTGCGAAACCGTCTTTGGAGCCCTTTTCCCGAACCTTCAGGTAAAACCACCGTTTCAGATGGTGTCACCAAAAGAGCGCGGAGGAGTAAACCTCCTTCGCATGACCGCACCATACGCGCCCGGCCCTGCCGATCAACCCGAATGAGCGCCCCGGAGCCCCGGGCGGGGTTGTTTGAAAACAGGTGTTGCAAGATCGCCACGCTTTCGCCGCATCCGGTCAGATTTGCTTAACCACAACCGTCCGGCGATGGGCCATGGCAGGCAATCCGGAGCCAGGCCGGCCCCTCCCAAGGCCCTATTATAATGTATCGCCGGGACAGCCAGCCGCGACAGAATCAGGCGCAGGCCAGCCCCGGCCCCGGCAAAGGCGTGCTTTTCGCGTGCGGGCCGCCCGGACCGGACCGATTCGGCTGCCCCGCACTTGCCGCGCCGCCAAAGTTGCGGCACACAAGGGCATGGCCTCGGGGCCCTGTTCCAAACAACGTCGCCAACAATGGCGCAAAGTGGAGGATTGAATGATTTCGCGTCGTGATTTCGTGGTTGGCGCTTCGGGCGCAGCCGCCATGGCCGCCGGGCTTGGTTCCCTGCCGGCACAGGCCCAGACGGTCGACCTGCTCAAGATGTTCGTGCCGGCGGCTCCGGGCGGCGGCTGGGACCAGACGGCCCGCTCGCTGGAGGCGGTGCTGCGCGCAACTGGCGCGGTCAACGGCGTGCAGATCACGAACGTGCCGGGCGCCGGCGGCGCCGTCGGCCTGCCGCAGTTCCTGAACAACTGGCGCGGCCAGGGCAACTCGCTGATGGTCGCCGGCATGGTGATGGTCGGCTCCCTGATCGCCAACAAGAGCCCGCTCAAGATCACCACCGCCGTGCCGGTCGCGCGCCTCACCGGCGAGTTCCTGGCGCTGGCCGTTCCGGCATCGTCGCCGTTCAAGGACGCCAAGGATTTCGTCGCCGCGCTCAAGGCGGACCCGACCAAGGTTCCGGTGGCCGGCGGATCGGCAGGCGGCTCCGACCACATCCTGCTCGGCACGATCGCCAAGGCTGTCGGCGTTCCGGCTGCGCGCGTCTCCTACGTCGCGTTCGCGGGCGGCGGCCCGGCCATGGCGGCGCTGCTCGGCAGCCAGGTCGCGGCCGGCATCTCGGGCTACGGCGAGTTTGGCGAACAGATCAAGGCCGGCAAGCTGCGCGTCCTGGCGATCTCCGCCGACAAGCGGCAGGACGGGATCGATGCGCCGACCTTCAAGGAGCAGGGCATCGATGTCGAACTGTTCAACTGGCGCGGGGTGTTCGCACCTCCCGGCGTGTCGGATGCCGACCGCAACGCGATGATCGCGATGATCAGCAAGATGGCCGCCACGCCGCAATGGGCCGAGATGTGCAAGCAGCGCGACTGGACCCAGATCACGCTGACCGGTGACGGCTACAAGGCCTTCCTCGACGCCGAAGTGGCGCGCATCGAAGGCATCCTCAAAGACCTCGGGCTGGCCTGAGTTCGATGTCGGGGGACGGGGGAACATTGATGCGGGGCCGGGCGGAAGCCGGCCTCGCAAAGGGCGAACTGACGGTTGCCCTGGGCGTCGTCGCGCTGGCGTTCGTGGTGCTGTGGCAGGCCTGGAGCATTCCGGTTTCGCCGATCTACGCCAAGGTCGGCCCGACTCTCGTGCCGATCATGGCGGGGCTCGGACTGCTGGTCTTCGGGCTGGCGCTGCTCGTCTCCGCCCTGCGCGGCGGCTGGCAGCCGGACGAGGAAAAGGCGGTCATGCCGGACAGGCGCGCGCTCGGCTGGGTTCTGGCCGGACTGGCGCTCAACGTCCTCACAATCGGCCCGCTCGGCTTTACGCTGGCCTCTATTCTACTGTTTGTCTGTGTGACTAGAGGTTTCGGCTCCCGGAACATGCTGCGCGATGCGTGGATCGGCGCGGTGTTCGCGCTGATCGCCTATCTCGGCTTCGCCAAGACGCTCAACATCAACATCGGCTCGGGCGTGATCGAGAATGGCGTCGAGTGGGTCATCACCATGGTGCGGGGGCGCTAGGTCATGGAAGGCTTCAACGGTCTGATGATGGGGTTCGGCATCGCGCTGACCCCGATGAACCTGCTGTGGTGCCTTGTCGGCACGACGCTCGGAACGGCCATCGGCGTGCTGCCGGGCCTCGGGCCGGCGCTGACCATCGCGCTGCTCCTGCCGATCACCTTCAAGGTCGAACCGACCTCCGCCTTCATCCTGTTCGCCGGAATCTACTACGGCGCAATGTATGGCGGCTCGACCACCTCGATCCTGCTCAACACCCCCGGCGAGAGCGCCTCCATCGTCACCTCGATGGAAGGCAACAAGATGGCCCGCAACGGCCGCGCCGGAGCTGCGCTGGCAACGGCCGCCATCGGCTCGTTCGTGGCCGGCACGATCGGCACGCTCGGGATCGCCTTCCTCGCGCCGTTCGTGGTCGACTGGGCCCTGAAATTCGGGCCGGCGGAATACTTCGCGTTGATGGTGCTGGCCTTCACCACCGTCTCCGCCGTGCTGGGCAACTCCGCCGTGCGCGGGCTGACGGCGCTGTTTTTCGGCATCTGGCTTGGCATGATCGGCATCGACCTGCAGACCGGGCAGGCGCGCTTCACCTTCGGCGTGCAGGAACTGTTCGACGGCATCAACGTCATCGTCGTCGCGGTCGGCCTGTTCGCGGTCGGTGAGACGCTCTACAACGCCGCCACCTACAAGGAAGGCGAGACCAAAATCACGCCGCTCAAGGGCTCGCTGATGATGACCAAGCTCGAATGGAAGCGCTCCATCGGGCCTTGGCTGCGCGGCACGGCCTTCGGCTTTCCCATCGGGGCGATGCCAGCGGGCGGAGCGGAAATCCCGACCTTCCTCAGCTACTACGCCGAGAAGAAGCTGACCAAGTATCCCGAGGAGTTCGGCACCGTCGGCGCCATCGAGGGCGTCGCGGGGCCTGAGGCCGCCAACAATGCCTCCGCCGCCGGCGTGCTGGTGCCGATGCTGACGCTTGGGCTGCCGACGTCAGCCACGGCTGCGATCATGCTCTCGGCCTTCCAGAGCTACGGCATCAACCCCGGCCCGCTTCTGCTGCAGACGCAGCCGGCGCTGGTCTGGGGCCTGATCGCCTCGCTGTTCATCGGCAATGTGATGCTGCTGGTGCTCAACCTGCCGCTGATCGGGCTGTGGGTGAAGATGCTGAACATCCCTGCCCCGCAGCTTTATGCCGGCATCCTGGTGTTCGCCACCATCGGCACCTATGGCATCAGCCAATCCTATATCGACCTCATCCTGCTCTATGCCATCGGCATCGTCGGCTACCTGATGCGGCGCTATGACTTCCCCACAGCGCCCGTCATCATCGGCATGATCCTCGGCCCCCTCGCCGAGCAGAACTTCCGCCAGGCGATGACGATCTCGGCCGGCGACTGGACGGTGTTCTTCACCCGGCCCCTGTCGCTGACCATCATCGTGATCTCGGTGCTGCTGGTCGTCGCACCGAAGCTGTACGGGATGGTGAAGGCGCGGCAGGCGGTGGCGTGAGGATTGCGCTCGCCGTCATTGCGAGCGCAGCGAAGCAATCCGGGCCGACACCCCACCAACTTCATCCTGAGCAGCGTCACACGAGGAGTTCCAGCCACTGCATCTCCTGGGCTCGTCCTTCCACGGGCTCAGGATGACGGCGTCAGAGACCCGGCGCGGCGCCGGGACGTCGCCTCAGCCCGCCTCCTCGTCCTTCGCCATCGAGGCTGCGGGCCCTGACCTGCGCGATCCTGGCGGCGTACACCGGCAAGCTCGCGCGGGCCGAACCGGCGGCGGTTGATGGTCATGCGTGTCCTCCGATGAGCGCCGCTCCGATGCATGATGGCCCCAAGGTTGCCCCTTCCTGCATCCCATCGCAGCGATGCGGCGGTTTCAGCCGCAACCTCCTATTCCGCGTCGACGTCCCGAAATCCGGACCGCCGTCAACGGATCTGTCTTGGCCGGGCGGAAGCCGGCGGCAAAACGCGCCATGCCCGCCGGGAAAAGCCGCCAAAGCGCTTGCCAAATCAGCGCGCCCCCGGCATACACACCGGCGCGCGGAGACGTGGCCGAGCGGCTGAAGGCACTCGTTTGCTAAATGAGCATACCTGGAAACGGGTATCATGGGTTCGAATCCCATCGTCTCCGCCACTCCTCTTTTTATCCTACTGATTTAAAATAACTTTTTTTGATATGATATGAGTGACTGACAAAACAAACCACAGTTGCATGCGGCCTGCGATTTGAGCCTTCCTGGCAGCAGCCCCTAACTCTGCAGTCCCTTATACTGGCGCCCGATGCTGACACGCATACGCGCACGGCCGAGTTTATGGTGCATTTGTCATGAAAGGCACTATGCGGTGAACGGCTGCTTGGCACCCATATCGGGCGCTTGTGCACCGCCATCCGTGCTGACATGCGGACATCCATTCGCGCAGGATGCTTTCACGACCGACCCTTGATACGCCTTGGAACCCTCCGCACGTCCACCCTTGGCCGCTTCTCGGTGATCACCGCCCGCAGCACCAACGATTGAGCCGCCCAGGGGCACGCCGTGAACCGCAATTCTGTGCATTTCCTGCATCTGGGCACGATCGACCAGAAGGTTCTGCAGCTTGGAGCAATCAATCCGAAGATGCATTGTGCATCAGGCCAGTGAGGTGGTGCATTTGGCATGTCGATGAGCCGCGTTCCTTCGACAGGTCGGGGCTACTCAACGGTTTGGCCGTTCGTCGGACGGCGCGACCCTTTCGGGGGACAGCCGCTATCGACTTGTCAGGTGAGGGCAACCCAGCGCGCGCCCCTCCTTGATGACTTTACGGCAGCGTCTATGAAGGCGACGCCTTTGACGCCGTCCTTGATCGTCGGAAAATGCACCTCTGGCGGGCAGTCAGCGCCGTGGCGCACTGCCCTGATCGCTTGCGCCACTTCCGTGTAAATCGTGGCGAAGCCTTCGAGGTAGCCTTCCGGGTGCCCCGCAGGAATGCGGCTAACACGGGCGGCATCAGGATGGGTGGCCCCGGTACCGCGCGAGATGGTCCGTTTGGCCTCTCCAAAAGGTGACCAACTCAGCTGATTTGGATGCTCCTGCTGCCATTCGAGGCCGCCCTTGCTGCCATAGACACGGATGCGAAGGCCGTTTTCGTTGCCGGGAGCGACCTGGCTCGACCAGAGCAGTCCGCGCGCGCCGTTGGCGTAGCGCAACATGATCTGTGCATTGTCATCAAGCGACCGGCCCTCAACGAATGTGCTCAGTTCGGCGCAGAGCGCGATGACGGGAATGCCGGTGATGTAGTCTGCGAGGTTGTAGGCATGGGTGCCGATATCGCCGATGCAGCCGCCCGCGCCGGACTGTTTGGGATCGGTGCGCCAACTGGCCTGCTTCTGGCCGCTGTCTTCCAGCTTGCCGGTCAGCCAATCCTGCGCGTATTCCACCTGCACGACCCTGATCTCACCAAGTTCACCCGCCAGCACCATCGCGCGCGCCTGCCGCACCATCGGATAGCCGGTGTAGTTGTGGGTGACTGCAAAGATCAGCCCACTCTCGGCAGCAAGCTTCTGAAGCTTGAGCGCCTCCTTGAGCGTCGTCGTTAGCGGCTTGTCGCAGATGACATGGATGCCGGCTTTCAGAAAGGCCACGGCCACCGGCGCATGCATGTGGTTTGGCGTCACGATCGAGACAGCTTCAACACCGTCCTTGCGGCGCGCCTCCTTCTTCGCCATCTCGCGGAAATCGCTGTATATCCGGCCAGGATCAAGCCCCAACACCTCACCCGAGCGCTGCGCCTTTTCGGGCGTGGAGGAGAGACAGCCCGCGACGAACTGGTAATGATCATCAAGCCTGGCCGCCATCCGGTGGACCGCACCGATGAACGCGCCTTCGCCGCCGCCGACCATACCGAGGCGGATGCGGCCCGTGTCCGGTTGCTTGCGCGGTTCGACCATGGCCAGCCCTCACTGCAGCCCGAGGAGGCGACGAATCTGCTTTTTGTCTACGGTCCCGCCAGCAAAATCGTCAAACGCCTTCTCCGTTACGCGGATGATGTGGTTGGCAATAAAGGGCGCGCCTTCTGCCGCTCCATCTTCGGGGTGCTTGAGGCAGCATTCCCATTCCAGAACCGCCCAGCTGTCATAACCATGCGCGGCCAGCCGTGAGAAGATGGCAGCGAAATCGACCTGTCCGTCGCCCAGCGAGCGGAAGCGCCCAGCCCGGTTGATCCAGGGCTGGTAGCCCGAATACACTCCTTGCCGTCCGGTTGGGTTGAACTCAGCGTCCTTGACGTGAAACGCCTTGATGCGCTCGTGGTAGATGTCGATGAAAGCGAGATAGTCGAGCTGCATCAACAGAAAATGGCTCGGGTCATAGTTGATGTTGCAACGCGTGTGGCCCTTGAGCGCATCGAGGAACATCTCGAAGGTCGTGCCGTCGAACACGTCCTCGCCAGGATGGATTTCGAAACAGACATCGCAACCCGCCTCGTCATAGGCGTTGAGAACCGGCTTCCAGCGTTTGGCCAGTTCGGCAAACGCCGTCTCGATCAGGCCTTGCGGACGCTGCGGCCATGGATAGACGAATGGCCAGGCCAGAGCGCCCGGGAATGAGACGCATGCGCTCAGGCCGAGGTTTTGCGACGCCTTGGCCGCCAGCAGCATCTGCCCGACGGCCCACTTCTGGCGCTCCTTCGGCTTGCCATGAACCTCAGGCGGGGCAAACGCATCGAAAGCTGCATCATAAGCCGGGTTCACCGCCACCAGTTGCCCTTGCAGATGCGTCGACAGCTCAGTGATCTCGACGCCATTCTCGCTCGCGACACCTTTGAGCTCATCGCAATAGGTCTTGCTGGTTGCGGCCTGCTCAAGATCGAACAATCGCCGATCCCAACTGGGAACCTGGACGCCACGATAGCCGAGCGAGCCGGCCCATCTGGTGATCGAGGCCCATGAGTTGAACGGGGCGGCGTCGCCCGCGAACTGGGCAAGGAAGATCGCCGGGCCCTTGATGTTGCTCGCCATGGTGTTGTCCTTGAATGATGCTCGATGCCAGCCTGACCGCGCGGCCCCCGTCAGTTTGGCGAAGCTGTTTGCTGACTTGGTGACATCCCGAACTCCCGTTTGTAGGCGTTCGAAAAGTACTGGCTGGAGCCAAACCCGGACGACAGCGCGATATCTGTCAGGCTTCGATCAGGTTCGCGGCTGATGAGCGTCGAGGCATGTCTCAGCCTGATCTGGCGAAGGTACTTGATCGGCGTCTGGTTGGTGATCAGCGTGCAGTAATGCGCAAAGCGTGTGCGAGACAGCCCGCACTCTGCCGCCATATCCTCGAGTGTCCAGTCCCGCTCAAGCGCAAAGGCGAGGCGTTGCAGGAAAATCTCAACCGTCTTGCGCGATGTGGCAAACTCGGCCGACATCGGTGGCGGATTGGCATTCATCTGATCGAGAAGCGCAACCATGATTCCATTTATGGTGAGCTTCAGCTTTGTCTCGCCCGTCTGTGGAGTCGAGGTTTCGATCAGTTGGCGCAGGGCTTCAAAACCTTCTGCGGTAGCCCGGCTCGCCTTGTACACTGATCGGTTGTTGAGCGACAGGTAGTCGGTGAGTTGCTTTTCATCGATTTTGGACCACAGGAACCAGTCTGGCCAGCGCCAGGCGGTGTCAGGCCTGCGGACACCCATGTCGATCATGATCCAGATCAGTTGACTGGCATCCACATGGGGGGCACCGATGGCATGAAGCTGCCAAGGGCGGATGATGAACATCTCGCCAGTCTGCAAGTTGTGCTGCTCTCCATCGACATCAAGTGCAACAGCTCCGCGAGCCACGTAGGCAATCTTGATGCCCTCGTTGCAATGCCGCCTGAGACCCCAGTTCTGCGGTCGGCTCGCATCCCAGAACCCTGCTGTGCACAGCCCGGGCAGTCGCGCATCGAGGGGAGTTCCGGGATATCCGCCCCGCGTCCATGCCGCGAGCCTGACTTCGCCGCGTGCCGCTGCCGCCTGCAGATCCTTGCAGTTGTCGGCGTAGAGCAAAGACCCTGGCTGACGAAACACAATCGGACGCGACATGCCGGCAGCCTGAGAACGAACAATCGGATTTTTCATGTCTGTCACCACATCCGGAAATCTGCTTGCAAAATTTACCACTGGCATTCCGGGCAAGTCGAGTCTCTGACATCTCCGCTACACCTGACAGCACCGTCGAATGGCCTGATGTCGTCGATGCAACAGCCAAATGTCGGACAAAATCCGATCACGAGATACGTCTGGGAGGACGAAGTTCATGAAAGTGTTTGCATTTGCCGCTGCGCTTCTTGGCGCTGCCCTGGCGTTCAAGCCAAACCCATCGCAGGCTCAGCAGACCCTGAGGCTTGGCCACAATATCTCAGCGACATCGCCGTATCATCTGGCCGCGGAACAATTTGGCCGCCTGGTGGCGGAGCGCAGCGGCAACCGCATTCGCATCCAGGTTTTTCCCGCTGGGGCATTGGGCAACGAACGCGACATGATCGAGGGCGCGCAGCTTGGCACGATCGACATGGTCGTGACCTCGTCCGCCGCAGCCGGGCCTTTCGTGCCAGCCTTGCGCATCCTGGACGTGCCCTTCATGTTCCGCGATCCAACCCATGCGCGTGCGGTGCTCGACGGAGCGATCGGTCAAGAGCTTCTGGCCGCAATGCCGGCGCGCAACCTTGTGGGCCTTGCCTGGGGTGATATCGGCTTTCGCCATATGACCGCGAACAAGCCTTTGCGGACCACGGATGATATGCGCGGGCTCAAGTTGCGGTCCCAGAACAACCCGATCCACCTTGCGGCCTATCGTGCCCTTGGCGCTCAGCCTACGGTCGTCGGGTTCAATGAACTTTATGCCGCGCTTCAAACCGGTGTCGTTGATGCCAATGAGCAACCGATTTCAATCCATGTCGCCAGCCGTTTCTTCGAGGTCCAGAAGCACCTGACGCTGACCGGTCACCTTGTCGCCTCCGCCCTTTTCGTGATCTCGCCAAGTGTTTTCAACCGCCTGCCGGCTGCCGATCAGGAGATCCTGCGCGTGGCTGCCCGCGAGGCATCTGCCACGATGCGCAAGGCGGCAGATGATCAGGATGCAGCAGGCCTCGCCACCTTGCGTGAGCGTGGCATGACCATTGCCGACAGCTTTGATCGGGACGGCTTCCTGAAGGCGCTGGAGCCAGCATTCGCAGAGTTCGGCCGCGAGCTTGGCGAGGCCAATATCCGGCGCATCCGCGAGGCGCGCTAAGCCTCAGCGTCCCTGCTTCAGATCGCGACGGTATCACCCGTCGCGACTTTCTTGTGTCTCGATGGACTATTCAGCATGACTTTTGCCGATCGCCTCCGAGCCGGTTTTCTGGCGCTTGACCGCATCACGACCCGCATCGCCACATGGGCGGCCTGCCTTGCTCTGGCGCTCGCGGCTTGCCTCGCCTGCTATCAGGTTTTCATGCGCTATGTGATCCGCCAATCGACCTCATGGTCAGAACCCATCCTGCAGATGTCGATCATCTACATGGTATATCTGGGAGCTGCCGTGACCTTCCGGCGCGGCGCTCTGGTTGCCATCGATCTCCTTCTGGAAAGCTCAAGAGGCGGCCTCAGGCGGGCCGTCAATCTGTTCGTGTTTCTTGCCTGCCTTGTGCTCGTGCTGCACATGGTCTGGTACGGCTGGCAGATGACGGAGCGGGCGCAGTTCAACGTCAATCCGACGCTTGGCATCTCGATGAGCTGGGCCTTCCTTGCCATTCCGCTCGGCGGCGTGTTCGCACTGGTCGCTGTCGTGGCGCACTATCTGGACCCGCCCGCCAAAGAAATCGACACGGGGACCTGAGCTGTGGTTTCGCATTCGCTTCTCATAGCCATGTGCACGCTGTTTGCCCTCAGCGTGCCGATCGCCGTCTCCATCGGGCTGGCCGCGATCTTCGGCATTCAGGTGATGGGGGCGGTCAATCCCGTCATCATCGGCCAGCAGCTTTATGTGGTGCTCGACAAGTTTCCGCTGGTCGCCATTCCGTTTTTCATTCTGGCCGGCAACCTCATGGACACAGGCGGCATCTCGCGCCGGCTGATCGGCTTTGCACGCGTGCTGGTCGGCAACACGCAAGGCGGGCTCGCGGCAACGTGCGTGGTGGCGTGCATGATCTTCGCGGCGGTGTCGGGCTCGTCCACGGCCACCACCTTCGCCATCGGGGCGGTGATGATTCCCGCGCTTGTGGCAGCGGGCTATCCGCGACCATGGGCTGCATCGCTTCAAGCCACATCAGCTGAACTCGGCGTGATCATTCCGCCGTCTATTCCGATGATCCTGTTCGGTGTTGCAGCCGATGTCTCGATTGGCGAACTCTTCATCGCCGGATTTGGTCCAGGCTTCCTGATCGGGGGGGCGCTGATCATCTATGTGCTGATCTGGGCTCGCGTTACCGGCCATGGCAAGGCCGATGCCTCGAATGAGCTTGACCCCTGGGTGGCTTTCAAATCCGCTTTCTGGGCGCTTCTGATGCCTGTGGTGGTGCTTGGCGGCATTTATGGCGGCGTTGTGACGCCGACCGAGGCCTCCGCCATCGCAGTCGCCTATGCCCTGATCATCGGCATGTTCGTCCATCGCGAGCTGAAATGGCACGATATCATGCCGGTTCTGGAAAAATCGGTGATCTCGTCCGTCGCCATCCTGTTCATCATCGCCTGGGCCGGGCTGTTTGCCTTCATCATCAACCGCGAAGGCGTGCCGGCCGCGATTGGCGCATGGCTGGTCTCGGTGATCGATTCTGGCGCGATGTTTCTGCTGATCGTGAACATCATCCTGTTCATCATCGGCATGTTCATCGAGGGCGCGGCAGCAATCATCGTGCTCGCGCCCATTCTGGTGCCGGTGGCCAAATCCTTCGGCATTGATCCGGTGCATTTCGGCATCATCATGGTTGTCAACCTGGCGATTGGCTTCATCACGCCGCCCTTTGGCATCAACCTGTTCGCCGCATGCACCGTCGCGAAGATACCAGTTCAAAAGATCATTCCGCCGACCATTGCCTTCATCGGCGTTGTGCTGACCTGCCTCATGCTGATCACCTATTTCCCGTTCATCTCGCTGACACTTCGCGATCTGGTCTACAGATAGGATATCGCCGCATGATCTACGGCATGAACCTGCTGCTCTGGACAACGCGTGTCGACGACAGCCATTTGCCTATTCTCGAAAGCCTCGCGGCCATGGGCTATGGGCTCGTCGAAGTGCCAGTGTTCGACACTGCCGATCCTGGAGCCTATGCCAGGCTTGGCCGCAGCATCCGGGACATGGGGCTTCAGCCATCCGCCGTATCGGCCCTCAATGCTGACCAGAACATCGCGTCAGCTGACAAGAGGCTTCGGGCCAGAGGCGAAGCCGACGTCATGCGCATGATGGAGTGCGCAGCCGCGATGGGCGCACCCTTCCTGTCAGGGCCGATGCATTCGGCCATTGGCGTCTTCTCTGGACAAGGGCCAAGCGCTGACGAGCTTCGGCGCAGCGCAGAGAGCCTCGCGCATATCTCCGCATATGGTGCGACGCTCGACGTGCGTCTCTGCATAGAGCCGCTCAATCGGTTTGAATGCTATCTGATCAATGACCTTGCCGATGCAGCAGGCTTTGTTGCCGAGGTCGGATCGAATGCGACTGTTCTGTACGACACATTCCACGCCCATATTGAAGAGAAAGACGTTGCAGCGGCGATCCGCGCCCATGGCGCAAGCATCGGCCTCGTGCATGTCTCCGAGAATGATCGCTCAACGCCTGGCCAGGGGCAGGTGCGCTGGACCGAGACCTTTGCCGCGTTGCACGATATCGCTTACGATGGCCCGCTTATTGTCGAGGCTTTTGGTCTCGCTTTGCCCGAACTCTCTGCCGCAACCCGAATCTGGCGCCGGATGTTTGACGATGAACTGTCACTCGCACGCGATGCATTGGCGTTCATGCGGCATCATTGGGAAAGCCAACCAAATCAGCATCGATGATCTTGAAGAGCAGACGATAACCCTAGCTTGAATCTTCCATTTCGTGCCGGAAACCAGAAACTCTGCAGATGGCATAACGTTGCCGTTTACGCAGGCTGTAGGCAAGGTCGGCCTTCGGCCAACTCCCGTCTTTGTCCAACAGTGCATTTTCAGCAAAAAACACCACCGCTTGCCTATCGGCCTGGCGCCCTTTCCGGTCGCTGAGACTGTTCATCGCTGTCACCGAAAGCGGACGTTCACCAGTGTCCAGCGAACTCGGGGCGATTCAGACCGACCTTCCGAGCTTCTTCACAACACTGTCACCCGCTGTTGCGCAGGCCCGCGGCGATGCCGTTGATCGAGATCAGGATGCCGCGCTGGGCCTTGTCGTCAGTCTCGCCGGCGCGCCAGCGACGCAGCAGCTCCACCTGCAGATGGTTCAGCGGCGCGATGTAAGGGAAACGGTGCGCGATGGAGCGGGCGAGTTTGGGGTTGTCCGCGAGGCGCTCGGCTTCGCCCGTGATCAGCGCCAGGGCATCGACTGTGCGCTGCCACTCCTCCTCGATCAAGCCGAAGATGCGCCCGGCCAGCGCCCGGTCCGGCACGAGGCTGGCATAGCGCCGGCCAATTCCGAGATCCGCCTTGGCCAGCACCATGTCCATGTTGGAGAGCAAGGTGCGGAAGAAAGGCCAGTCGCGATTCATGCGGATCAGCAGGTCGCTACCCGCTTGGCCGTGCGCCTGGACGAACGCCGTCACCGCAGTGCCGAAGCCATACCAGCCCGGCAGCGTCACGCGGCATTGGCCCCAGGAGAAGCCCCAGGGAATCGCGCGCAGATCCTCGATTCGGCGGTTCGCCTTGCGCGAGGCCGGGCGCGAACCGATGTTCAGCTGCGCGATTTCGGCGATTGGCGTCGCGCTGAAGAAATAGTCGACGAAACCCGGCTCCCCGTAGACCAGCGCACGATAAGCTTCGCGGCTCGCATCCGAGAGTGATGCGGCGGCGGTGAGGAACGCCGTGTCCGGCTCGGCGTCGCGCACCAGAAGCGTTGCCTCCAGCACCGCCGCCATGAGTGTCTCCAGGTTGCGGCGGCCGATCTCCGGGTTGGCGTATTTGGCGTTGATCACCTCTCCCTGTTCGGTCAGGCGGATCTGCCCTTTCACCGTGCCGGGGGGCTGGGCGCGGATCGCCTCATAGCTCGGCCCGCCGCCGCGCCCGACCGTGCCTCCCCTGCCGTGGAACAGGCGCAGCGTCAGGCCGGGCTTCTTGGCGAACAGGCCGACCAGCGCGCGGGAGCCGCGGTACAGCTCCCAGTTCGAGGTGAAGTAGCCGCCATCCTTGTTGCTGTCGGAATAGCCCAGCATCACCTCCTGCTCGCCGCCAGAGTTGGCGAGCAAGGTCTCGATGCCTGGCAGATCAAGGAAGGCGCGCATGATCGGCTCTGCCGCCTGCAGGTCCGCAATGGTCTCGAACAGCGGCACGACGATCAGCGATAACCGCGCCTGCGCGATGTCCTGCGGCGCGAGCGAACCTTCCAGCAGGCCGCATTCCTTCTGCAGCACCAGGACTTCAAGCAGGTCGCTGACATCCTCCGTATGGCTGATGATCGCGTGACGGATGACGCGCGGCCCGAAGCGGGCGCGCAAATCCCGCGCTGCCTCGAAGATCGCCAACTCGCCTGCGGTGGCCTCGCTGTAGCTGACGCTGCGCAAGCGCAATGGTCGAGGGTCGGCCAGAATCTCGAGCAAGACGACGCGCTTGCGCTCCTCCGGCAGGGCTGAATACTCCAGCTCGACGCGCGCCCGGGCGAGCAGCTCTGCGACCGCTGCCTCATGGCGATCGGAGTTCTGGCGCAAGTCCGTGGTCGCGAGATGAAACCCGAAGACATCGACCGCGCGGATCAGGGGCCCGAGCCGGATCGGGATCAATGCCGCGCCGTGATGGCTTTCGAGCGACGCCGCGATGGCGCGCAAATCAGCCAGCAGGTCTTCGGCCTTCCCATACGGTTCGCCAGCGCTCGCGCGCACGCGCGGCTCCTGGCCGGTCAGCGCCTTCAGCGTCGCGGCGACACGTGCATGGATGCCGATGATCGCGCGGCGGTAGGGCTGATCGTCCCGGTGCGGATTGGTGTCGCCGGAGCGCGCAGCCAGCGCCTCGACGTCCGCGCTGGCCCCGACCAGAACGCGCGACATCGAGAGCTCGCCCTTAAGCTCCAACAGCTCGCGCAGATATCGCCTCAACACCGTCTCGGAATGCCGCAGCACTGCCGTTTCCAGCGTTGCGGCGGTGACGTTCGGGTTGCCGTCACGGTCGCCTCCGATCCAGTTGCCCATCCGGACAAAAGAGGGAGCCGCGCGGCCAAGCTGCACTTCAAGGTCGGCATAGAGCGCCGGCAGCGCGCTGAGAAACGTCGCCTCGTGGTAGCCGATGACATTCTCGATCTCGTCACGCACCGTGAGCTTGGTGTCGCGCAGCAGCCTGGTCTGCCAGAGCTGCGTGATGCGCGCCTTCAGCATATGCGTGTTGCGGGCCAACGCGTGTCCGCTCAGTGTCTCACGCTCGGCGAGAAGGTCCGCCACAGCGCGCTCCGCGTCCAGCGTGCTCTTGCGCTGCACCTCCGTCGGGTGGGCGGTCAGAACAGGCGACACAATTGCGCCCTCCAGCGCGCGGTCGATGGCGCCGGCCTCGACGCCAGCCTCCGCCAGACGTTCGAAGGCGCGCGCCAGCGAGCCGTCGCGGTTCAGGCCGGCAGCCTCATGCCAGGCGCGGCGGCGCAAGTGGTGGCGGTCCTCGGCGATGTTGGCCAGATGCGAGAAATAGCTGAAGGCGCGCATCACCGAGACGGTCTCGGCCGGCGAAAGGCCGGCGATAACGGCATTGAGTCGCGCCGCAGCGGTCGGATCGGCCTGCCGGCTGACTGCGACCGAGAGCTGCCGGATGGTTTCGATCACCTCGAAGGTCGCCGCGCCCTCCTGCTCGCGCACGGTGTCGCCCAGGATCTGGCCGAGCAGCCGGATATCGTCCGTCAGCGGCTGGTCCTTGTCGGGAGCATCGATTTTGTCGAGCATTTCTCGGTCTCTTGTCGTCATCAGTCCAAAAGCAAGAAATGTGCTCAGGCAGCGCGGGGGTACTGTCAGAAGAAGATTGGCTTTCCGGTCGGGGCAGCCGCCCTACCATCCCCGGCATGAGCAGCTCCGCCATTTTCCGCTCCTTCAAGACGTCGTCCGAGATCATCCGCCTGGCGGTGATGACGTACGTCCTGAACACCCGGGCGGAGAACTCTCACCAGCCATTCCGACGACGGGAGCGGACGATGCTCCGGTTCAGACTGTCCGCTGCGACCCCAAGATACACCCGGGACAACTGGACGACGCTGGCCATCTTCCTGCATATTCATCGTGAGTTTTTCGAGGAAGACGCAATTGGCGATCACGCCCCTTCCAGATGGTTCCTCGCCTGAAGCCGGGGACCTTGCGCCGTTCGTGCGCGTGGGTCTGCTGGGCCCGTTGACGATTGCCGGCGAGGATTTGCCGCCGGGGCTGTCCGTCAAGGCCAAGGCCGTGTTCGCCTATCTGGCGGCCCAGGGCGGTGCGGCTGTTCCGCGTGACAGGCTGGCAGATCTGTGCTGGGAGCGCAGTGGCCCGGAGCAGGCGCGCCAGAGTTTGCGGCAGGCGCTGAGTCAACTGCGCCGCGAGTTGCCCGCCTTCTTGTCCGAGCACCTGGTTGCGAGCCCCGAGCAGGTGCGTCTGGTCGGGATCGAGAGTGACACATCCGTGCTGGAGCACGCGGTTGCCTCGCCTGATCCTGCACTTTGGGGCGCGGCGCTTGCACATGTACGTGGTCTCTTCGCTGCTGATCTGGAGACGGGCTCGCCTGCCTTCGATGACTGGGCGGCGCGCGAGCGCATGCGCTACTTGACTGTCGCCACGGACCTGCTGGCGCGTCTTGCCGCCTTTCGGCTGGACGAAAAACAACTCGAAGCGGCGATCGAAGCGGCGCGACGGCTTTTGGCGCTTGATCCACTGCGGGAGGATGGCCAACGGTTGCTCATTAGCGCGCTGGCGGCTGCGGGCAGGCGTGCGGAGGCTCTGGCCCAATACAACGAACTGGAACAGCTTCTGCGGGAGGAATTGGCTGTCCAGCCAGACCCAGCAACGCGCGCCTTGGTCGACGATTTGCGAGATGCCGCGGCCGTCGAGCGCCAAAGCCCGCCCGGGCCCGGAGCGATGATGAAGCCAGCGCCGGCTTCGGCGTCAGCGGCCTTGCTCTCACGGTCCCCGATCGCAGGTCAGGGCGGGGCCGCGCCATCGCTTGCCGATGCGCCATCCGGAGTTGCGCCTGACGTTACAACGACGAAGTCCCGTGGGCGGAGTCTAACTGCATCACTGATCGGGCTCGCGCTTGTGATCGCTGCAGGGCTGGCGGCATGGTGGTTTGGCGCGCCGCGCCCGGCCTCCGGCCCGCCGGTTCTGGTGGTGCGGGCACTGGAGCCCATGTCGCCCGAACCCGAGACGGCGGCGCTTGCCCGGGCGCTCACGACGCGCCTGTCGGGGGGCCTGAGTTCGGTGCCCACGATCCGGGTGCGCTCAGCGGAAGGGCGCGGTCCCGAACCCGACCTGCGCGTGGAAGGTTCCGTGCAGGCGGCCGACGGCGGCGCGCTGGTGACCGCAAGGCTGGTCCGCGCCTCGGGTGAGGTTCTGCAACAGGTCGAGTTCAAGGCGCCGCCCCGCCCCACCGTGGAGATGCAAGACGAAATCCTCGGCCGTGTCGGCCGACTGATCACTGAAAAGCTTGATGAAGTGGCGTATCCTTGGAGCATCACGCGACCAGGGGCTTCGCAGGCGATGGACACCGCCCTCACGGCGCGGAATCTCGCCAACCGCGGCGATACCTCCGACCGTGTGACCGAACTGTTCCGGACGGCAATGCAGCAGGATCCGGACAATCTTCAAATCAAGGCGCTTTTCGCAAATGCTCTGGCGGCACAGGCCGGAAACAGCGGCCTCCCGCAAGACAGGAAACGGGATCTTCTTGCCGAAGCCATGCGCTTGTTTACGGAAGTCGAAACCACCGCGCCGCATCTCCAGACAAGCGTCTATGGGCGCTGTCAGACGCTGAGGGTTCTCGCAGACCTGCAGGCGAACCGTGCCGCCTGCGAACGCTCCCGCGCACTGATGCCTTGGTCAGCACGGGTCTACAAGGAGCTCGGCTATACGATGCTTTTGTTGGGCGTGCTCGATCAGGCAGACGGCTATTTTCAAGCCGCCGAGCGTCTGGATCGCGTTGGCACGATCCGTTGGACATGGGCGATCGGCGCGGGCGTCACGGCACTTCTGAGGGGCCAGCCAGACGTTGCCGGCCACTGGCTCCAGACCGCAGCGACCTTGAGGCCGAACGCGCGCTGGTATCCGCTGTTTGCGGCTGTCGCAGCTCGCAGGAACGGCGATGAGGAGGCCGTCAAGCGACATCTGGCGCGTTTCCGCGAACTGCCCGCCACGACCTCTCTTTCTGACTACTTCGAGAGCTTTTTCCCGTCATCCATTTCATATCCGGGCGCCCTGCAAGATGGCTTGACGCAGCTGAAGGCAGAGATGGCTGAGTTGATGCGGTGACGGCCCGGCTGGCTATGGGCCACCGTTTCCGCTGCCACCATCGTTGCCCTCAATGACCTGCTCGCGGCCAAGCCGCTCGACATGCGCGAGAATGTCGAGCGTCAGAGCCGCCGTGGGCGTCGCATCCTGCGCGGCATTGGAAATCAGGACAATGTGGACCTTCTCTTCCGCGATGCTGCGCAGAAGGCCGAGCGCAAGCGAGGTCTGCGTGGTCAGATGGTTGAGCCTGATCATGAAAACGGTGTCCTTCGGCCGCAACTCCGCGATCATGGCTTCAAACTGTGGACGGACGCCAATACCAGCGGGCACGTCCTCAAAAAAGCGATCAAGGTTCTGTGCCTGCAGCATTTGCCGGTAGGTCGCAGCGTTGGGATTGGCCGGATCGACGCGCATATAGCCGAATTTCATCGGCACAGCCCGAGGCGTCAGCTTCTTCATCACTTCGGCCGCCTTGTTCCCCTCCTTGAAGACATCTCCAGGGCCCTTTTTCGTCCAGTCCGTCATTCACAGCCTCCCCTGCTGTACAGATTGCCAAGACATAACATCGCCGGTGGTGCAATCTTCATCCAGATGGATGATTACGTACGGAAAAGTCCGAGTGGTTTGTGTCAAACGTTCAATGGAGCGGCTGTGGCCTGGCGACCGTCACAGTCTCAGGTGGCGTTTGGCCGGCGGGAGCGCCGCCTGGGGGATCGGTCTTTGGGGGATGGGCGCTTGGGGGGTGCGCGATCGTGAGGAGGCTGGTGCCGAGCAGGATCAGCAATACCGCGCGGCGAAAGCCGGCCGCAGGCGCGCGTCCAAACAGCGCAAGCCCCAGCGTGCCGCCCGCCGCCAGCGCCGGCAGGCACAGTACCAGCAATCGTAAAGCCTCCCATCCGATCAGATTTGTCGCGCCCATCAGGGCGAGTGACAACAGCTGCATCGCAAGGATGAAGGGCTGCACCATGGCGCGCTGCATCTCTTTGGTGTCGCCCCGCAGGTCGCTGTAGACCACCGGGGCAGCGCCCGGCATCGCGGTCAGGCCGCCGATAATCCCGCCGGTGAAGCCGACCGCGGCGCGCGCAGCTGGCCCGCCTGGTACGCCGCCTGCTACACGGGGGCGCGCCAGCATCACAACGGCGTAGGCCACGAGGAACCACGCGAAAGCGAGCGTGAATGTACCGCCGTCGATGTGCTGGAACAACATCAGCGCGACCGGCGTGCCAGCCGCCCCGCCCAGCAGCATGGGGCCGAGCCCAGTGAACTGTAGGCTGCGCCGCAGGAACACCAGCGAGGCCGATTGCAAGATGATGCTGCATGCCATCAGCAGCGGCACGGCCAGTGCCGGTGGCAGCACGACGAACACGAAAAGGCCAGCCACCGGCGAGAAGGCGAAGCCGGAAAATCCCGAGACGAATGCCCCAAGAAAGACGCCGAGCGAAAGGATCGTGATCTCGGTCACGGTATCGGATGTTCCGCGCGCGGCAGGCGCGATCGCGCTGCGAGGATCAGCTTCAGAACAAGCGGCAGCAGCAGGATCGGCGCCACACAGACCGCAAGGTAGGTTTGCGCGGCCACCGGCAGGACGGAGGCGCCCGCGGCCCAGACCAGGGTCACATTGCGATTGCCGGCGGCGAAACCGACGGTCAACGCGGTCGCGAGACCATGACGCCAGAACAGGGTTGCTCCGAGGGAGACCAGAAGCACGTTGAGCCCGATTGCAAGCCCTACCAGTACCATGAGCCTGTCCGGCGCGTCGGCCAGCGCGGCCACGCCACCGGCGGTCGCGACGCCGACCACCACAAGGCCAATCACAGCAACTCCGGATGCGGCATCGGTATCCGGCAGCACTCCGACGCGCTCCAGCCGGCTGCAGACGGGCGGCGCAGCGATCAGCGCGGCCGCCCCGACGATCACCGCCAGACGCAGTGCCATCGGAACCGAGAGCTCTTGGCCGCCGAGTTGAAACAGGCCCATCAGCAGCGGCATCGCGAACGGAGCCGATACAGTGAGCGCCAGCATCAGCGTCAGCGCAAAGCGTGGCCGCAGCGCGAGCATCGCGGCGATGGCCGCCAGTGAGCCCGTCGGAGGGGCCAGTGCGGCCAGCAAGGCGGCCATTTCAATGTCAGCGTCGAACGGCGCCAGCCGGAGCGCCAACCCCACAACGACTGGAGGCGCGAGCGCCGCGAAGGCGATGGCGATCAGCAGTTGCGGGTTCAAACGGCAGCTGTCATGGCGCGCCAGTGCGGCCGACAGGAAGGAGCCCAGCACCAGCAGGAAGGCCGCCAGCGGAAGCCAGGGCCGTGCTGCTTGCGACAGGTCCGGCGCCACCCAGCCCGCGCCAAGCGACAAGGCCAGCAGAAGTGGTCCATGGCGCCCAAGTGTCGACAGGACCCTGCCGATCAGGCTCGTTCCCCGCCGCCAGACGGACGTTCTGCGCACTGTCGCCGGCGCGGCCACAGTGCTGATCGGGGTCGCGCCGCGCTCCGCCGGTCCAATCATGCAGGGCCTCCAGAGATGATGGACATGTCCACGCAAGCAGGACCCGGCCGCCGCCGTGCCTCTTGGGTCATGGTGCCAGTCTCGCCATTCGCGCGACGTTCACATCCTCCGTTCGGATGAAGGCATGCCGTTTGGTCAGTTTATTTCGTCGCGAGGGCGACGGTGGCCCATGTCCCAGCGTGATTGCGGTGTGAAAAGCTGGTTTGAGCTCGCGTGCGAACACTTTTCACGCCGATTTGACGGCTCCCTCACGGCGCTCTGACGGGGCCGGGCGACGCTCCTTCCGCCGCCAGCAAGGCGGTCTGAAAGGACATCGTCATGGACCGTTCCACTCCGGAAAGCCCACGAGAGTCGCAACGTACCGACGTCAGGTCAGTCTTCCGCAAGCGGAGGCTGACGGCCCTGGCAGCCCTGATCGTGCTGGTCATCGGACTGGGCTTGGTCAAGGCCGTCCGAAGCATCGGCGCTCCGTCTGCCGCCATCGTTGTCATTCCGTGAGCAGCGCCACGGTCAACGGAGGCCACCATGCTGAGCCTGTCCCGCATTCCACTGAAGCAGCACTCGGAGGTCTTTCGATCACCGGACTCCGACGAGGCACTCTCAGCCACTGCCCAGGCGAAGATCGCGCAATGCCTGGTGGCGGCGCTCCAACAGGGTGGGATGGCCGCATTGGCGCTCGACACCCTGAGCTTCACCACATTGGCCGCCAACGAGCGCTTTCGCATTCTTGCGGCACGGCCTGCCGCCGAGCGCGAACTCAAAGCGGCGCTGCGATCAACCGGGCCTTCTGCAAACGGGCTGGTCTGGCGCGGCGACGACGGTTCGCCCCATTTGGTACGCCGTTTCGGCATCGACGGTTGCGCGACCTCGGTCACATTGGTGACAGTGTCGGACCCGCGAGAAGAAGAGATCCTGCGCTTCGCCGATTTTGTCCGGCGCCACGGGGTCACGCGTGCCGAGGCGAAGGTGTTGAGGCGGCTGCTCGCCGGGGACACGCTGGCAGACATCGCGAGCGCGCTGGCAGTCGGGCTGCCCACGGTCAAGTCGCAGTTGCGCAGCCTGTTGGTCAAGGCCGGTGTCAGCCGCCAGGCAGCGCTTATCGCACATTACTACAGCGCCGGGACACGGGCCGCGACGCTGCCGGACGATGTGTTGCCCGCAAGGAGCCGCATCCGGCGCCGCCGACGCTAGTCAAACCGTGGTCAAGCGAAGCCGCCTTGCATGCTTGGCCAAAACCAACAACTCCGCCTTAAGGTGCGCCCGTTGAGACCCGTCAACGCACGGCTGTCGTGGTTGAACGTCGGTGTTCCGTGGGCGTCAAGGCACGCCGATCCTCGGCCAGCGCATGGACTGCATGGAGCCGCACCGCCCCGTAGGCGGCATAGGCGTCGGCAAAGGCATGCCTGCGGCAAGCATCTCGTGCTGCGGCAAGCAGGATTGTTGCCTCCGCCAGTTCATCGTCGCTGGCTGAACCGGCTTCTCCCGCGTCTTCGATCAGGGTCACGACGTGGATGTCGAAGGCAGCGCATTGCTGCATCCCCTTGAGAGGCTTCAACCGTGCGTCCCAGCCGCCAGCGTCATCGTGAGCCCCTGCGACATCAGTCAGGATCAACAGTGACGCGGCTGTGACCAGCAGGCAAACAATCTGTCGAAAGACATCCACCTGACCGGGTGTCGCCCTTCGGCTTTGGGGTAGCCCCTTTGACCGTGCCAACCGCACGCTCGGTTTTGGGATAGTCATCTCGGCCTCCCTGGGCGGCAACTGCAGGCTGCCATGGAACGGACGGCGTGGGCCTTGCCAGAGCCCCAGTGGCGCCGTCCCCGTGATGGCGTTCACATAATGAACCTCCCAACGCCGCCCGCATCACCTGAACAGATGACGTAGTGGTACTGTCAGAAGAGAATTGGCTTGCCGGTCGGGGCAGCCGCCCTACCCTCCCCGGCATACCCGGCCCGCCATTTTCCGCTCCTTCCAGACGTCGCACGAGATCATCCGCCTGGCGACGATGATGTACGCAAGACCTGCCGGCGGTTGAACAACCGGGCCGAGACCTCTCACCAGCCATTTCGACGACGGGAGCGGGCGATGCTCCGGTTCAGGAGGATGCGGGGTTTGCAGACATTCGCTGCAGTCCACGGCTCGATCCACAACCACTTCAACCAGGAACGCACCCTCATCAGCGGCCGGAATCTCAAGGATCGGCGCACCGCTGCGCTGGCTGAATGGCGTCAGCTCTGCGCGACCTGGGCAAGGCTGGGTTGGGGCAGTTTCCGAGACTATTCCGGTTCGCCGGACAGCACCCTCATGGATGCTGACGGGGAACCCCTTCAGCCCGGTGAAGTTCAGGGCTCTGCATGATGGCAAAGCACAAGATGCCCGATGCCGTGCAGAGCAGAAACCCGATGTCGAACCGACCAGTGAGAGTCAGCAGCACTGCGAAGACGGAAGGTGCCACGACATAGCCGACAAAGATGATCAGTGTCGCTCCCGCTGACACCTCCCTGACCAGGTGTGGCGGGCAAGCGCGGGCAACCTCGGAGAGCTGCACGCCATTCCAGCTCGAAACGCAGAGACCCGCAACAGCTGCCAGAGTGCAGAATGCGGGGTAGGACCACTCCGGCCCGACGAAGGCCATGACAAGAGAAGTCAGCCCGGATGCGAGGCCAACGAGGCCCACAAGCCGCCGGGGCGAGCCCCACAGGTCCGCCAGCCAGCCCATTGAAATCCGCCCGACCACGCTCGCTGCCTGCATGATCGCGAAGGCGATGCCGGCAGCACTCAGATCATACCCCATGGCGGAAACGGCAAAGGTGATCAGGTAGGCAAACCAGATGCCCTGGCCAACCGCCAGACATGCTCCTGCGGCCGCGAGCCTGAACAGCGAAGCCGACGCATTGAAGGCCGAAAGCGGCGCCAAAATGTTGGCTGGTGACATGAACGCCCGCATTGTGAGGGGTTGATCGCGAACCCGGCCGGCATCAAGGGCGGCGCGGATCGGCTGCACGGACAGGGTGACCATCAGCACGAAGACGCCCGCCACCAGCAGGGATGCGCGCCAGCCATAGCTCTGGGCGATCGGCGGCAGCAGCAGTCCGGCAAGGATTCCCCCAACGGGGACGCCCGCCTGCTTGATGGAGAAGATCATGGCCCGCCGGCCCGCCGGTGCGGTCCTGTGCAGGATATCGTTTCCGGCAGGCGAGGACGGGCCGTAGCCCAGCCCGATCATCAGCGAGGCCATGGCCGCCGCAGCCGCAAAGGGGGGCAGCAGCAGCGTAAGCCCGAGAATCCCGAAAAGAAGCCCTGTCTGCAACGCACGTATCGAGCCCAGGCGCCGCAGAAGTGGCGCGCCAAGCGCAAGAAAGAGGATTGAACCCACGGTATTGAGACTGGACAGATACCCCACTACCGCATCCGACCAGCCGCGCTCGGCTGCAATCACAGGCGCAAGTGTGGGCGGTATCCGCGACAGGAACGCCGTCGCCATTTGCACCGTTGCCATGGTCCCGAGCGCGACAAGCCACGAAGGTTCGCGGGGGCTATTCTTGCCATCCGGCATCTGGAGTCCGTCGCGAGATGAGACTGGCCTGTTTCAGGGGCAGGGATTTTCTTGATCGTCTGGGAGTGTAAGGGGTCTCCAGGTGATGTCGCAAGCTTGCAGGCACTGTCAGAGGAAGATCGCCTTGCCATCTTCCAGCTATGTGGCGTGACGGCTTTGTGGGCCGGTTGTCCTGCGTTGAGCGCTTCCGCGAGCGAATGTCCTTCGCGATGGCGTTGTCACGTCCCGTTCAAGGCGGAAGGGGTAGCCAAGCCTGAGCTCAAAAGTTTCCGCTGACAGAGCCATCGTTGCAGCGCTGCCAGACCGAGACGATCGTGACCGATCGCCTGGCGTCATTGCGGCATGTCGGGGACCTGCTGCCCAAGCGCGACGTCGACATCGCGCATGAAACGGTGCGGTTCTGGTGGAAAGCGCGATTGTTCCGCAACGCCATCTTGCGCCTGTGCACAATGTGTGCACCGATGGGCACTTAAGACCACCAGCGCCATTGCACTGGCTGCAACAAGGATCGATCGACCTTTCCGGCTATAGGCGTCGTGCGACGCGCACGCGGTTCGGCAAAGGCAAACTGTCAGCACTGCCGACCAAGGACAGCACCATGAGCCTGACCCTCTTCCGCAATTTCAACCTGCTCGACCCCGCCATCTCCGACGACCTCGTCGGCGGCTATGAGATGCTGGTGGAGGGCGACACGGTCAGGGAGCTCTCCGACAGGCCCATCAAGGCCGCGAACGCCAGCGTGGTGGATTGCGGCAAGCGCACGCTGATGCCCGGCCTCGTTGATTGCCATGTCCACGTCATCGCCACCATGGTCAACATCGGCCAGAACGCGCTCGTCCCCGACGCGCTCATCGCCTATCGCGCCGCGCGGATCATGAAGGGCATGCTGGACCGCGGCTTCACCACCGTGCGCGACCTTGGCGGTGCGACCTACCCTCTGGTCGAGGCGCAGGAGCAGGGCCTGATCGAAGCCCCCCGCCTCATCATTCCGGGCAAGGCGCTGTCCCAGACCGGCGGCCATGGCGACAGCCGGTCACGCTATGACCGCCGCGATCCCGAGACATGGACGCGCTCGCTCGGCTCACTCGGGCGGCTTGCGGACGGCGTCGATGCTGTGAGGATGGCCTGCCGCGAGGAGATCAAGCAGGGTGCGCATTTCATCAAGATCATGGCCAATGGCGGCGTCGCCTCGCCGAACGATCCCATCCACTTCCTGGGCTACTCCCGCGAGGAAATCCGAGCTGCGGTCGAGGAGGCATCCAATGCGGGCACCTACGTCGCCGCGCACCTCTACACCGACGAGGCGATCCGGCGCGCGGTCGAGTGTGGCGTCCACAGTCTTGAGCATTGCAACCTGATCCAGCCCCAAACAGCGGCCTTCGCGGCCGAGAAGGGCGCGATCGCCTGTCCGACCCTCGTGACCTACGAGTACCTCGGCGTCGAGGGCCCCGCGCTGGGTCTCGACCCGATCTCGGTGGCCAAGGTCGACACGGTGCGCCTTGCTGGGATGAAGTCGCTCGAAATCATGCGCGATGCCAAGCTCACCATGGCCTACGGCTCCGACCTGCTTGGCGAGATGCATCGCCACCAGTCCGAAGAATTCGTCATCCGGGGCCGCATCCTTCCCGCCATCGAGGTCATCCGGTCGACCACGGCTCATGCCGCGCGCCTCTGCCGCAAGGAGGGCAGGATCGGCACGCTCAGGGCCGGCGCCTATGCTGACGCCGTCCTTGTTGACGGTAACCCGCTGAAGGACCTGTCGCTGCTGACCAGGCAGGGCGCGCATCTGCCGCTGATCATGCAAGGCGGGCGCATGCACAAGAACCAGCTCTGACAGGGCAAGGTCCGCATGGGAGAACCGACGGCATGATGGCGGATGGACGGCTCGCAGGGAGGGTGGCGCTTCATGGCGTCGCCTATCTGACGCTCAGCTTCATCCTCATGCCGCTGGTCTTCGTCACCTGGCTGGCATTCTTCGCGCAGGAAATTCCCTCCTTTCCGCCGGAGGGCTATTCGCTGAAATGGTTCGGCGCCATCGCGAACAACCGGAACTTTGTCACGGGACTGTGGACAAGCATGCAGGTTGCGGTGGCGGCGACCGCCATCGGCCTTGCCCTGGCGGTGCCGGCGAGCCTCATTCTGGCGCGCAGGCAGTTTGCCGGCAACGCCGTGATGAACCAGTTTCTGCTGCTCCCGCTGGTCGTGCCCGGCGTGGTCATGGGCACGGCGATCTATGTCTTCCAGATCGAGACGGAGATCGCAACGGGCCTGCCGATCCTGGGCTCGCTCGGTGGCCTTGTCGCGGGACACACGCTCATCGTCATACCGTGGACGGTGCGTCTCGTGACGGCGAGCCTCGCGGGGCTTGACCGGGCGGCGGAGGAGGCGGCCCAGAGCCTCGGCGCCAACCAGTGGACGACCTTCTTCCGGGTGACCTTGCCGGCCATCCGGCCCGGCGTTGTGGCGGGTGCGCTGTTCGGCTTCGTGACGTCCTTCGGCAATCTTGAGATGAGCCTGTTTCTCGTGGGGCCGGGACGCATCACGCTGCCGATCGCCATCCTCCAGTATCTGGAATGGAAGATCGATCCGACCGTTGCCGCCGTCTCCGTCCTCCAGATCGTCCTCATCGCGGCGGCGATGATCATCACCGACCGCTACGTCAAGCTTGCCCGAGTTGTCTGATCCATGGCCTCACTGACCCTCGACGGACTGACCAAGAGCTATGGCGACGTCGCCGTGGTCAAATCCGTTTCGCTCGATGTCAGGGATGGCGAGTTTCTCGTGCTGCTGGGCCCATCCGGCTGCGGAAAGACCACTACGCTGCGCATGATCGCGGGCTTCGTGCCACCGAGCGGCGGGTCGATCCGCATCGGCGACCAGGACATCACCGGCCTGCCGCCCTGGAAGCGCAATGCAGGCCTCGTCTTCCAGAGCTACGCCCTGTTTCCCCACATGACTGTCGCGCAGAACGTCGCCTTCGGGCTCGAGATGCGGAAGACGGCTCGCAGCGAGGTCGCTCCGAGGGTCGCCGAGGCCCTGCGCCTTGTCAGGCTCGACGGCTTTGGCGAGCGCTACCCCCGTCAGTTGTCCGGCGGGCAGCAGCAACGCGTGGCCCTTGCCCGCGCGCTGGTCATCCGGCCCGACGTCCTGCTACTTGACGAACCGCTGTCGAATCTCGACGCAAAGCTCCGCCTGCAGGTGCGCCTTGAAATCCGGGCGCTTCAGCAGCAGACCGGCCTGACCACGGTGATGGTGACCCATGACCAGGAGGAGGCCCTGACCATGGCCGACCGGCTGGTCGTCATGTCCGACGGCGCGGTGCGCCAGCTTGGCACGCAGTCTGACCTTTACGAGCGCCCCGCCGACCTGTTCGTCGCGGACTTCGTCGGCCGCTCCACGATGATCGCCGGCACCGTCACGGCGCCCGGCGCCTTCCGCTCCGACGGGGGGCTCGTGCTCACCTGCCCTGCCTCGGCCGTGAAGGGTCCGGCAACCATCGCGCTGCGGCCCGAGCGGCTTACGCTGGGACCCGCCGCCCATGGGCTCGACAATCATGTACCGGGAGCGGTCAGTTTCGTGTCCTATCTGGGCGCAATGCTCGACGTCCATGTACGCCTGAACGCCACAGACCATGTCGTGGTGCAGGTTCCCAACAGATCCGACGGCCTTGCTCCGGCCGTCGGCGATGCCATCGAGGTTGGCTGGCCAGCCTCGGCATGTCTCGTCTTTCCGCGCGAGGCAATTTGAACCTGCGGCATCCGCCGCCAAGTGAGACACAAAAAGGGAGAAGTCGATATGTCGAATTTCATAAAGGGAATTGACAGGCGCGCGACGCTGAAGGGCCTCGGCCTCACAGCGGCGGGAGCGCTGCTGCCGGCTGCAGGGGCCAGCGAGGCCGCAGCGCAGGCCGCAGGCCGCGTCGTCGTCGGCACATGGGGCGGAGATTATGCCCGCCTGCTTTCCAAGAATGTCGAGGAGCCGTTCCTCAAGCCGAAGGGCTTCGAGGTCGTTCAGGACCAGGCGTCGGATGCACCGCGCCGGGCCAAGATGGTCGCCGAGCGCCGACTGCCGCGTGGAACGACCGACATCCAGGGCCTGTCGGCCGCGCAGATGTTCGAGATGGATGCGGCCGGCGTCGCCGAGCCGATCGACTATTCCAAGCTCAAGAACGCCGGCAACATCATTCCGATCGCGCGGTATCCGTTCGGCGTCGGCCACATCATCTCCGGCAAGGTCGTGGTGTACAACCCGAAACTCGTGACCCCCGCGCCCACGAGCTACAAGGATTGCTTCGATCCGAAATACGGCAACAAGCTCGGCTTCATCGACATCCAGTACCAGTTCGTGATGCTGGCTGCTGGCCTCGCCGCCACCGGCGACATGACGAGCCTGGAGAAAGGCAAGGAACTGCTGCTCGCCGCCAAGCGTGCCGGCGCACGCATCTATCCGACCAACGAGGCCTTCGCCCAGGCGCTGAAGACCGAGGAGATCAGCATCGGCATGATGTGGAGGGCCCGCGCCGTGCAGTGGCAGAATGCCAGCATCCCGGTGGATTCCATTGCCCCGAGCGAGGGCGCCCTGGCCTATGTCTCGGGCTTCATGATCCCGAAGAATGCGCCCAACAAGGCCGCAGCCTACGCCTACATGGACGCCATGCTGGAAAAGGGCGCGCAGGAGAACTTCGCCATCGACATGGGCTTCAATCCGACCGTGACGACAGCTGCCGTCGCCCCCGAACTCCAGAAGCGCATCGGCTTCACCGAGGAGGAGAACAAGAAGATGAAGGATATCGACTACGCCTTCCTCGCGCAGAACGACGCCGCGATGAAGGAGTGGTGGGACAAGGTTTTCAAGGGCTGATCCGGGACGGCGGCTCGCCATGGCGCATGTTTCACAACGACCGGTCGGTGAGCCAGGAAACCTCACGGCGGCGGGCCTGCTCGTGCCCGCCACCATCTTCGTCGCGATCGGCCTGCTCGTGCCGATCGCGATCCTCTTCCGCTACAGCCTGAACGCCTTCGTTCCGGGCAAGCTGATGGTCGATGCGCTCACCATCGCCAACTACGTCAAGTTCTTCACTGACCCATTCTACCTGCAGGTGCTGTGGCGGACCGTCCGCGTCGCGGTCGCCTGCACGATTTTCTGCCTGATCTTCGGCTTTCCGCTCGCCTATGTGCTGGCGCGGACCCAGTCGCGCCACAAGAACCTTCTGGTCATGGCAATCGTGCTGCCGCTGTTTGTCGGCAATGCTGTGCGCGCGGCGGGCTGGATGGTCGCCTTTGGATCGAAGGGTTTCGTCAATGCGAGCCTGATGGGCATGGGCCTGATCTCCGTGCCGATCGAGATCATGTATACCGAGATGGCGGTGGTCATCGGCATCATCGCGGTCAACATGCCTTTCATGGTGCTGACCCTGCAGAGCGTGATCGAGGGCATAGACCGCAACGTCGAGGAAGCCGCCTTCTCGCTCGGCGCGCCGCCCATGACGATGGCGATACGGGTTCTGTTCCCGCTGGCGCTGCCCGGTATTCTCGCCGGCGTGATCCTGACTTTCATCCTGGCGATGAACGCCTATGCGACCCCTGTGCTGCTGGGCGGGCCGAAGTTCCAGACCATGGGGCCGCTGGTCTTCTCCACTTTCGCCCAACAGAACAACTGGCCATTCGGCGGCGCCGTCTCCTTCATCCTGATGACGGTGACGCTGATCCTCACCGTCGCTTCGAGCCTGCTGATCCGCCGCCGCTACGCCTGACGGCGCTGGTCGAGCGGCACCGGCAGCTTTGCAACCGCAATCGCCGGCACGCCGGCCGCCGCCCAAACTGTGTCGGCTAAGGGCTTGCTACAATCAGGCAGAAAGGCGCGCCACGTCGGCAGAGCCAGCGCGATCGCCCGCCTGGAGCCGCAGAAAATTGCGGGATTCTTTACGATACGTTGGCAGGAAGACGGAAAAACGGCTTTGTTTACTGAAAGATAATGGCTTCCTGCAAGCTTCCATCGCTGCCGACACTCCAAGGGAATCGCGCCGATGACCAGTTTGTTCAGTACAAGCCGCCTTGGTGTCGGCGCCCGGCGCATCGCCGTTGCAGCCCGGCTTGCCAGCATGGCTGCGCTGTTGTCAGCAGCGGCATTGGTTGGGAACCCGGCGGCTGCCAGTGAAGCGGCGCCGGAACCACACCGGCTGCGCGTCGTGGGCGGCCTTGCGGGCATCACCCAACATGTCCGCTTCGAACTCCCCTTCTGGACCAGGGAACTGGAGCAGTTGTCGGGCGGGCGGCTGACGGCGACCGTCCATCCGTTCGACCGCAGCGGCCTGCGCGGCCAGGACATGCTTCAGCTCATGCGGCTCGGCGTGGTGCCTTTCGGCACGGCCTTGCTTGCCTTGGTTTCCGGCGACGAACCGGAACTCAATGCGGTGGACCTGCCAGGCCTCAACCCCGATCTCGCCACGCTCAAGCGCACGGTCGATGCCTATCGGCCCCATCTCGCTGGGCTGCTGCGCAAGCGCTACGATGTGGAACTGCTCGGGATCTACACCTATCCGGCGCAAGTCGTCTATTGCCGAAGGGCCTTTACCGGCCTTGCCGACCTCGCTGGCCGACGCGTGCGCACATCGTCTGTCAGTCAATCGGAAATGCTCGAACGTCTCGGCGCGACCCCCGTGATCGTTCCCTTTGCCGAGATCGTGGGGTCCGTCTCGCGCGGCATGGTCGATTGCGCCGTGACAGGAACCCTCAGCGGCAATGAAATCGGGCTGACGGATGTCACGACCCACATGCATGCCATGGCGATCAGTTGGGGCCTGTCGATCTTTGGGGCGAATTCCGCAGCGTGGGAAGCCATGCCACCGGACCTGCGGGAGGTGATGCGCAAGGGCATCGCGGGGCTCGAGGCACGAATCTGGGCGTCCGCCGATCAGGACACGGTAAATGGCATCGCGTGCAATGCCGGTCGAATGGCCTGCGCGTCGGGGCGCGCCGCGCGACTCGCCATCGTGCCAGTCACGCCCGAGGATAACGCCGTCCGTCAACGCATCTTGAGGGACGCCGTGCTGCCGCGCTGGATCGAGCGTTGCGGACCGGACTGTGCTGATGTCTGGGATCGGACATTGGCTCCGCTCCACGGCATCTTCCTTGGCAGCCGGCCCGTGACAGCGATGGAGGGCGCGGGCCGACCCGGCGTGCAGCCCGTTGGCCAGTGATGCTGTCTTGACTGCGCCTGAGCGCTCCGTCGGTCACGGTCGGCACACGCCCTGGTGGCGCTCTGTGGCGGTCATTCCCGTTGTCGGGGCGGCCACTCTCGTCTGCGCGACCGTGTGGGGCGCCGCAGTTTTTTCGGAACAACATCGATCGCGCTACCTGCACAGTGCCGAGAAGGCCGTCGAGCAACTGGCCACCGCAGCCGAGGCCATCGTCAATCGCCAACTGCTTCAGGTCGATGGCGCTCTGGCCTCTGTCCAGCTGTTGCTGAGCGGCCCTTCCGATGTGGGCGCGGCGGAGTTCGACGAGCAGGGGGCCGCACGCGGCCTGCGCTTCCTCAGCTATCAGGCCTTCGCCTTTCGCGACCTGTTCCTGATGGACAGGCACGGACAAATCCGCGCCGCCGCCCGCCGCCTGCCGACAAACCGGCTCTTCCCCGCGGACCTGGAGACGGTCCTGCTGCTGTCCGGAACCGGAGCCGGCGCGATCATCGGCCCGCTGCGCAATCCCGCAACCGGCGACTGGGTCGTCTATGTGGTCCGGCGCTCGAAAGTCCAGGGCCTCCCCGAAGCCTATGTCGCGGCTGAAGTTCCGACCGGCCTGATCACGACGCCGCTCTCAACCCTCGCGGACCGCGCCGGGGTGGTGGTGATGCTTGAGCGCGGCAACGGAATTGTTCTCGCGCAATTGCCGCAGCGCGAGGACGCCGTTGGGAGAAGCGCGGCTGATGTGCTCGGGCTCGAAGGCTCTGGCGGCGAGCCCGACGGCTCCATGGCGGACCCTGATGCCGCGCCGATCACCGCGGTGAAGACCACGCTATACTCCGAGCTCGTGGTCCGTGTGGCTCTCGACCGCCACGCTGCGCTGGCGGACTGGAAGCGTGATCGCACCCATCTTGGCTGGGCGGTTTCGGGCGGATGTCTCGCCCTGATGCTGCTTGCCGGCCTGGTCTCCTTCGGCATGCACCGGCAGGGGCGCCTCGACGCCGAGAGCCGGCGAACCAGGGCCATGCTCGAGGACGCGGTCGAAGCCATGTCGGACGGCTTCGTGATGTGGGACGCCCATGATCGCCTCGTGACCTGCAATGACACCTATCGTGACCTCTATCGCCTGAGCGCTCCTTTCATCGTTCCGGGCGCACTTTTCGCCGACGTCATGCGGGGTGGCGCGCTCGCGGGCCAGTACCCGCAGGCCGGAGATGACATCGACCGCTTCGTGGACGAGATGATTGCATGGCGGCAATCGGCGGAGGGCTCGTTCGAGCGGCTGCTGCCGGACGGCCGCTGGCTGCTGGTGACCGAACGCAAGACCGCGAGCGGCGGCTATGTCGGCATCCGGACTGACATCACGGCTTTCAAGAAAGCGCTCAATGACCTTGCCGACGCGAACGGGAAGGTCGGCATCATGCTTGAAGAACGGGAGACACGGACGAAACTCTTCGACGCCGCCCTCAACAACATGACGCAAGGCCTGCTGATGGTCGATACGGATGGCCGCATCATCGTCGCGAACGGCCGCTTCCGTGAGCTGTTCGACATCGACCGTGCGCTTGACCTCGAAGCCAGGACGCTCCGCGACGTCTTCGGAATCGTGAAGGTCTCCAGGGGGGCGTTCGCCGCCACGGCGGATGCCATCGTGGACTGGCAATTGGCCGTTGCTCGGGCATATGGGCTGGATGAGCAGATGATTGAGGGCGAGAAGGACCGCGCCCTTGCGGTGATGCAGCGGCCCATGCCTGCCGGCGGCTTTGTCGCAACCTACGAGGATGTCACGGACCGGCAGCGCGCGGAACGGCGGATCTGTTATCTGGCCCACCATGATCCCCTCACGAAGCTGCAAAACAGGACCGTCTTCAGACACGAATTGGAAATGGCCCTCGTGGCCGAGCGTCCGGCGGGAGCAGGCGTGGCGCTGCTCTATCTCGATCTTGACCGCTTCAAGGAGGTCAATGACACGCTCGGACATCCGCTCGGGGACGCCCTGCTGGTTGCTGTCGCGGCGCGGCTCAAGAACTGCCTCAGGCCAGGCGACGCGATCGCACGCCTGGGCGGCGACGAATTCGCGGTTGTCCTGACCGCGCCCTCGGCCTTGCTGATGGCGGAGGCACTGGGCGCCCGCTTCATCAAGGTCATCTGCGAAGAGTTCAATATCGATGGTCATCGGATTTCGGTCGGCGCGAGCGTCGGCGTCGCCGTCGCGGAGCTTCACGATGTCAATCCTGACCTGCTCCTGAAGCAAGCAGACCTGGCCCTCTACGAGGCCAAGGCGCAAGGACGCAACCGTGTGTGCGTGTTTCAATCCGAGATGGCGGAGAAACTCGAGGAACGACTGCGTCTTGAGGCCGACCTCAGAAGCGGCCTTGAGCGTGGCGAGTTCGAAATCGACTATCAACCCATTTTCGCGCTCGGTTCGGGCCGTGTAACCGGTCATGAGGCGCTGATCCGCTGGAACCACCCGGAGCGGGGGCGCATCTCGCCGGCGGTCTTTGTGCCGCTTGCCGAGGGCAACGGCCTGATCAACGAGATCGGGGCGTGGTGCCTGGCGCGCGCCTGCATCGACATGGCGGCTTTTCCGGATGAACCGCGGATTGCGGTCAACGTCTCTCCCGTGCAGCTCAAGAGCGAAACGCTCACCGATGCGGTGCGCGAGGCGCTGGCCAGCTCTGGCATGCAGCCCGGACGGCTGGAGCTGGAGATCACCGAGTCCGCCCTCCTTGACGAGGACCCCCGCATCGAACGCAACCTTTTCGCCTTGCGGGCATTGGGTGTGCGGATCGCGCTCGACGATTTCGGGGTCGGCTTCTCCTCACTCAACCATATCCGCCGCTTTCCGTTCGACAAGATCAAGATCGACCAGGTCTTCGTCCGCGAAGCCACGCAGAAACAGGACAGCCTCGCAATCGTCCGTTCCATCGTGAAACTGGCCCAGGAACTGTCAATGACGACGACCGCCGAGGGGATTGAAACCGAGGCGCAGTTGCGGCTTGTCGAGGAACTTGGCTGCACGGAAGGGCAAGGTTACCTTCTGGGCCGGCCCGCCTCCGCAGCCGCAAACCTGATGCGGGCCATAGAGAGCGGACACCGGGCCCCGCCGCAGCACGACACTGCGTCGACCGTGCCGGATGGGGCGCGCGCAACGCCCTGACCGCGTGGCTGTTGCCTGCGCTTTCGAACTCTGTCCCTACGGGTCGCCTCTTGACCGCAGCGTGCCCTCTGGCGGCGCCGCCGTGCGGGTGGACAGGGTATAACGCCCGTCCACCCGCTGCCGCCATCAGGGCAGTGGTGTGAATTGCAGTTGCGCGAATGGCGTTACCTTGTCCGTGCGCGTCATCTTGAATTCGGTGCTGGGGCCAAGCCACTTGTCCCAGATCGCGGTCAGTTCACCGTCCCGCTCCATTGCGGCCAGCGTCTCGTTCACACGCGCGAGAAGCGCCGGCTCGTCCTTCTTCATGCCGATACCGATGGGCTGGAAGGCCATCGGCTCCTCGATCATCCGCATGGGAACGCCAGCGGTCTGCGAGTCGTTGACGAGCTTGGTGATCGTCATGGTGTTGGCGACGATGCCGAAGGCGCGGTTCTGCTGCACAGCCATGAAGGCGGAGCCCGTATCGGCAAATGTGAGCGGCTCGGATTCGTTCAGGCGGATGGCGAGTTCGGACGTCGACCCGCGGGTCGAGGCGAGCCGCTTGCCCTTGAAGTCGGCCTTGGCTCGGCCCGAATCGTTGGCGCGGACCGCCAGCATCTCCTTGGCGAGATAGTACGGGTCGCTGAACTGGATCTGTTCGGCACGGCTCAGCGTGTAGGCAAGGTTGGCGATGGTCAGGTCGACGCGGCCAAGCCGGACCTCCGGTACGCGCGCCTCAACCGAGACAGGCGTGACCTTCGCCTCGACCCCCCAGCGCCGGGCGATGGCACGGCACAGGTCGACATCGTGGCCAACCATCTCGCGGGTCCTCGGATCGGGCGCCGCAAAGGGCGGCACGTCCGCGAACGTCGCGCAGCGGAGTTCCTTGCGCTGCGTGATCTCCGCGAGCAGGCCGCCTTGCGCGGCGGCGGACATCGGCGAGGCCGCAAGGCCGACAGCCGCCAGTCCAAGCATCAGAATAGTCTTGACAGTCCTCATGGTCATTCTCCTCCTATTCGGTGATCGGGTTATGCTCACCGGACGCGCAGCTCCGACAGGAAGCGCTGCGCGCGCGGATGCTGGGGGCGGCCGAAGAAATCGTCCGGCGGCGCGGTTTCGACGATGCGCCCTTCGTCCATGAACCAGACGCGGTCCGCGACGTCGCGCGCGAAGGCCATTTCGTGGGTGACGCACATCATGGTCATTCCGTCCCCGGCAAGGCCGCGCATGACGCTCAGGACCTCGCCGATCATCTCGGGGTCGAGCGCGCTGGTCGGCTCGTCAAAAAGCATGGCTGGCGGCTCCATCGCCAAGGCGCGTGCGATCGCCACGCGCTGCTGCTGGCCGCCGGAAAGCTGGCTCGGGAAGGAATCGCGCTTGGCTGACAAGCCGACCCGGTCGAGCAGCGCCAGCGCCTTTTCCCTGGCTTCGGCGCGCGGCGTGCCGTTGACCCTGACCGGCGACAGCATCACGTTTTCGAGCGCTGAAAGGTGGGGAAAGAGGTTGAAGCTCTGAAAAACAAAGCCGATCCTGCTGCGCAGGCGGTTGAGCTGCGAGGAACTCATGGCGGCATGGACGTCGCGCCCATCGAAAGCGATCGAGCCGGAGTGAATCTCCTCAAGCCGGTTGACGGTGCGGATCAATGTCGATTTGCCCGAACCCGAGGGGCCGCAGACCACAACCACCTCGCCGCGGCCGACCTGCTCCGTTACGTCGACCAGGGCGGCCAGGGAGCCGTAGAACTTGTTGACCGCATTGAAGCCGATCATTTCCGGACGCGACGCCTCCATGATTCAGACCTCCGCCGTTGCTGCGCGCGCGGGGGACAGGGACGCCCCGCCTGCGGCCGTGACATTTGTGCGGCTTGCCGCGATGCGGCGCTCCAGCTCATGGGCGAACCAGGTCAGCGTCCAGCAGACGATGAAGTACGCGACCGCCAGAATGGCGTAGACCTCAAAGGGCTTGGTCAGCAGGCGGTTGTTGATCTGCCCGGCCGCGAAGGTCAGTTCCGGTACGTTGATGACGTAGCCAAGCGTGGTGTCCTTGATGGTGGAGACGAACTGGCTGAGGATGCTCGGGATGGTGTTGAACAGCGCTTGCGGCAGGACCACCCAGCGCATGGCGCTCAGATGGCTGTGTCCGAGGGCGCGGGCGGCGTCCATCTGCCCCCGGGGCAGCGCCTGGATGCCACTTCGGACAATCTCGCTGATGAAGGCAGCCTGATAGATGGAGAGCGTGACCAGCATGGTGACGAAGCCTGGCACGTTGCGCCCGATCAGCACCGGCAGAAGGAAATACACCCACAGGATGATGAGCAGCAGCGGAATCCCGCGGGCGAGATAGATCAGCGCGAAGACCGGCCAGCGCAAGGCGCGCCAGGGCGAGAGGCTGGCCAGCGCCAGCACGACGCCAAGCGGAAAGGCAAGGCCGATACCGAGCGCCGAGAGCATCAGCGTCGCGACAATGCCGCCAACCGGGCCGTTGGGATACTGTCCGATCAGCAGCAGGAGCCAGTTCTCCCGAACGATGTCGGCGATGTTGGCCAGCATCGTCATGAGGCGGCCCTCATCTCGCGGTTGCGCCGCTCGAACCAGGCGCCGACCGCCATCAGCAGGAGCGTGCAGACGAGATAGATCAGCGTGGCAATGAGGTACGACTCAAAGGCGCGGAAGGTGCGGCTTTCGATCTCCTTCACGACATGGGTGAGTTCCGAAACCCCGATTGCCATCGCGAGACTGCTGTTCTTGAACAGCGAGACCGTATGATTGACGATGGCGGGCCCGGCGTTGCGGGCCGCCTGCGGCATCAGCACCCAGCGCATCGCTCCGACATAGGAATGACCCAGCGCGCGGGAGGCCTCCCATTGTCCTTTCGGCACGGCGCGCAGTCCTGACCGCAAATCCTCGCTGAAGTAGGCTGCCTGGCAGAGCCCCAGCGCGATGACGGCGAAGACAGCCTCGCTGTTGTGGTCGGCGAGCCAGATCTGGAGACCCGGAGGCAACAGGCTTGCGATGCCAAAATACCAGAACATCAACTGGACCAGCGTCGGCACGTTGCGATGATAGGAAATGTACGCTGCGACGAAGCCCTCTGTCAGACGGCCAGGCAGCATCCGAAGCGCAAGGAGCGTGATCGCGAGGCTCATCGCCAGCAGCCACGAACCGGCGAAGACGGTCAGCGTCATCCGCACCCCGTGGACGAGCATCCGGCTGAACTCCGGGTTCGCCAGGATGGCCATGATGTCGAAGCCCGACATGGCCCGCTCAGCCTGACGAGCGCGTTGCAGGAGGCTGCGGCTTTGCCGTCGACAATCCGCCTGGCACCTGCAGGGTCGGAGTGATCTCGATATGGCCGATGTTCACGCTGATCGGCGCGGCAATGGCGAAGGCGATCGCGTCGGCCACATCAGACGCCTCCGGAAGTTCGTATCCGTCGATGAACCTGGCGCGCGTTTCCGGAGTGTCGCCATGGACATGCGCGAAGATGTCGGTCGCCACACGGCCCGGACAGATCTCGGTGACGCGCACCCGTTTGCCGAAGGCGTCGATGCGCAGTTGCCTGGACAGCATGCTGACCGCCGCCTTGGTGGCGTGATAGGTCGAATTGCCGCCGAAATTATAAGCTGCCGCGATGGAGCTGATGTTCACGACATGGCCGCGGTCCCGCATTGTCATTCCCGGAACGACGAGCCGGCACAGGTGCAGAACCGCTCTCAGATTCACGTCGACAAGCAGGTCGATGTCGTCCGCATGCGCTTCCAGGAACTTGCGCGGACGATCGACGCCCGCGTTGTTCACCAGCACATCGATCTCGAGCGAGTCCACGAGGGCGGTCACGGCGGCAAGGTCGGCCACGTCGATCGCATGGGGAATGCAGCCCGTCTCGGCTGCAAGCGCGTCCAATGCCGCCGGATTCCGCGCCACGGCATGCACCTCCAGCCCTTCGCGCCTCAGCCGGCGCGCAACGGCCGCGCCGATGCCCGATGATGCGCCGGTGACCAGAGCGGTCCTGTAATCCGAGAAGGGCATGGAACTCCTCTTGTCTTGCTTAAGCTAACCGAGGCGCGGCCGCAGCCGCCAAGACCGTTTCGGTTTGGTGGGATAAGGGGCTCTTATGGTCAATTCGGCCGGAATTCAGCTGCGACAGCGGCGTCACCGCGCCGCCTTCAGCCCCGATCACCTGACGGATCGCCCGGGCCAGGGCAACGGCCCCAGCGGTGTCGCCATGGAGCAGGATCGAGTTCACCTGCACGGGCAGCCGCTTGCCGCTGGCAGCCACCACGCATCCCTCGCGGAGGATGCGGACCACACGTTCAAGCACGATCTCCCGATCATGGATCACGGAGCCCGGAGCCCGGCGCGATACAAGAAGGCCATCGTCGCCATAGGCACGGTCGGCCAGGAAACTGACGGACACCTTAAGGCCGATCTCCGCCGCCGCTTCCTCGATGGCGACGCTCGTCGAGGTGAGGACCGTCAAGGCCGGATCGAAGGCGGCGACAGCCTGCAGGAGCGGGAGGGCGAGCGACCTGTCGGCCGCCGCCATGTTTCCAAGCGCGCCGTGGAAGCTCATGTGCGTCATCTGCGCTCCAGCAGACCGCGCGATCCCGGCCAGGGCGCCAAGCTGATAGACCACCATGGCGGCAAGCTCCTCCGCCTCGATCTGCATCGGCCGGCGGCCGAAGCCCTGCCGGTCAGGGAAGCCGACATGCGCGCCCACATCCACTCCGCGCTCCTTCGCCAGTTCGACCGTACGTCGCATGATGACCGGGTCGCCTGCGTGGAAGCCGCAGGCGATGTTGGCCGAGGAGACCAGGTCCAGGAGGGCGGCGTCGTCGCCCATGGACCAGGGTCCAAAGCCCTCTCCAAGGTCGGCGTTCAGATCGATCTTCATGACGCCTCTCCCGGCAACAGGGCCTCAAGACGAAACAGAGGCGCGCCAAAGCCGACGCTTTGTCCCGGGTTCTGAAGCCGTTCGGCCACCACCCCGTCCGAGGGGGCGCGAACGGGAAGGAGCAGGGGGCCAACCCTCAGACAACCGATCAACGCTCCCGCCGCGACCTGATCGCCAACCGTGGCGGCAGGCTCGGAGGCGAGCGGACAGCGATCGAGAAACACGCCGACAGACTGAGCCGTCACCACGCTCGCGCCTTGAGCCTGCGGGTGCGCGAGGGGCTGCGAGGCGATCTTGCCGCGAACAAGGCGCAATGAACCTTGCGGACCCGAGAGTTCGAGGCCGTCGATGTCCGTCGCATCGAGCCAGCCCGACAGGGTGCTGATCATCGCAGCATCGAGCGTCATGCCGCGCGCTCCTGCAGCCGCCTCAGACCGACCAGCCGCCTTACCTGGCCTAGCCAGGCTTCGTTGCGGTCGAGCGCCTCCACCGCCTCCTCCCAGTCGACCTTCAGGAAACGGACCCGGCTGCCGATCGGAGCCTGGCCCAGACGCCAGAGGTCCGCCTCGATCACCGTCGCGACCTTCGGATATCCGCCGGACGGCTGCGCATCGCGCATCTGCACGATGGGCTGGCCTCCATGAGGCACCTGGATCACCCCTGGCACAATGCCGTGCGAGCGCAGCTCCATCGGCGCCAAGGGTTCAAGGACAGGCCCGGCGAAGCGATAGCCATATCGGTCGCTGTGCGACGTGATCTTCCACGGCTCGCTCCAGAAGGCCGCCAAAGAGGCCGGCGCAAACCGGTCATGTTCCGCCGCAGGCAAGGCCCGAACGACGGGAAGTCCGTCGATCTCGAGCGGCATCGCGAGGGCGGGCGGAACCAAGCCGCAATCCAGACGCGGCGGGCCGCCGGTCGGCGCGAGCGGCAACCTGTCGCCCTTCCGAAGCTGCCGGCCAAGGTGGCCTCCGAACGCGCCGCGCAGCTGCGTGCTGCGTGAGCCGAGCACCGGCTCAACGGCGATTCCGCCGGAGATGCTCAGATAGGCGCGGGCCGCACGCCACGGCGATGGTTCAGGCGGCCCGATCTCGAGAATGTCGCCCATGACAGCTTCATGCGCCCACCATGCCTCGATCGGCGAGCCATTCAGACGCGCGACGACATTCGCGCCCGTGATGGCAAAGGCCGATCCTCGCCCGAACCTGACGACAAACGGGAAAACCGGAATCTCGATCGCCGCCGCGCCGTCATCATTGCCAAGCAGGATGTTGCCGGCCGCGAGAGCCATCCCATCCATAGCCCCTGACACGCCGACGCCGAGGCCGAGCGCGCCGTGGCGACCGAGATCCTGCACGGTCGCCAGCGCCCCCGAGCTGAGGATCTCGATCATGGCAACACCTTGCGGATGCGGAAGCGGATGCTGTCTCCGGGCTGGAGCAGCGCCGGCGGTGTCCGTGAGACGTCGAAAAACGTCATGTCTGTCGAGCCTATCGTGTTCCATCCGCTCGGTCCGGCGGACGCCGACACCCCGGTCTGGCTCCCACCGATGGAGACGGCTCCTCCCGGGATGCTGAGAACAGGCGTCCTGCGGCGCGGCGTCGCGATCCGAGGGTCCATGCCGCCGAGATAGCAGTAGCCGGGATGGCTGCCGAGAGCGAAGACCGGATAGGTCGGGGCGCTGTGGATGTCGGCCACCTCCTCCGCAGTCAGGCCGGAATATGCGATGACGTCCGCCATATGCGGCCCGCCGTCGCCGCCATACGTCACAGGCAGCTCGATGCAACGGCCTTCAAGCGGCAATGGCTCGACAGAGTCCCAGGCCAGGCGGAGACGCTCCGCCAGCGGCGCCCAGGCGCCGGGCGGACGGCGCAGGCTGATCATCAGGTTGTTCATGCCCGGCACAGCCTCGCGCACCTCGGGCCATGCCATCGCCTCTCGGGCGAGCGACCAAATCCGTCGCTGCGCGTCGAGCGTCGTTTCTCCCGGAGCCTCGAACAGCAACGCGGAGGTGCCGAGAAGGCTGACATGCCCGAGCGCGCTCATGGCGAAGTGTTCCCCGCCATCATCTGCTCCAGATGATGGATGTTGACGCCGCCGGCCATGAAGGCCTGGTCGCGAACGATGCGGCGATGGAGGTCAATATTGGTCTTGATGCCGCCCACGCGCATGTCCTCGAGCGCGGCGCGCAGGCGCGTCAATGCGTCGTCCCGGCTGCTGCCATGGACGATCAGCTTCGCGAGCAGGGAATCGTAGTGGGCTGGCATGCGGTACCCGGCGGACGCATGACTGTCGCACCGCACCCCCGGTCCGCCTGGCGTCGTCCACTCGTCGATCACGCCCGGCGAAGGCGCGAAGGTCGTCGGGTCCTCCGCATTGATGCGGCATTCGATGGCATGGCCGCGGCAGGCCACGTCCGCTTGCGAGATCGGCAGCGGCTCGCCCATCGCGACCCGCAGTTGCAGTTCGACGATGTCGAGGCCCGTCGTCATCTCCGTCACCGGATGCTCCACCTGCAGGCGGGTGTTCATCTCGATGAAATGAAAGGCGTCATTCTCGACAAGGAACTCGAACGTTCCGACGCCGCGATAGCCGATCCTGCGGCAGGCCTCCACGCAGCGCTCGCCGATGGCTGCGACAGTCGCCGCAGGCAGGCCGGGAGCAGGCGCCTCCTCGACGACCTTCTGATGGCGGCGCTGAAGCGAGCAGTCGCGGCTGCCGAGCCAAACGGCGCCACCATGGGCGTCCGCGAGGACCTGGATCTCGACATGGCGCGGAGCGGCCAGGAACTTCTCGACGTAGACGGAGCCGTCGCCGAAGGCGCGGCGCGCCTCTTCGCTGGTGACCGAAAGCGCATCCGCCAGTTCGCCCTCATGGCGCACCACCCGCATTCCGCGCCCTCCCCCGCCACCCGCCGCCTTCAACATGACAGGATAGCCCGCCTCTGCGGCAGCGCGCCGGGCCTCGGTGATGTCACCGGACAGGGCGGCGTCCAGACCAGGCACACACGGAACGCCGGCCGCACGCATCGCCCGCTTCGCCGCGATCTTGTCGCCCATCAGGCGTATGCTCTCCGGGCGCGGACCGATGAACACCCTGCCGGACGCCTCGACGCGTTCGGCGAACGCGGCGTTCTCCGACAAAAACCCGTACCCTGGATGCACCGCTCCGGCGCCGGAGAGTTCCGCGGCGAAGAGGATAGCGGCCTGGTCGAGATAGCTCCTCGCCGCCGCGGCCGGACCGATGCAGAAAGCCTGGTCGGCGAGATGGACATGGGGCAGGCCGCGATCCGCCTCCGAATGAACCGCGATCGTCTTCAATCCGAGAACGCGGCAGGCCCGCTGAATCCGCAGCGCTATCTCGCCCCGGTTGGCGATGAGGACGCTGTCGAACATGGCGCTCAACCCATCCTCATGATCGGCTGCCCGGCTTCCACCTCGTCGCCCGACGCGACGAGGATGGCGTCGACCGCCCCGCCGTTTTCGGCCCTGACCTCGTGAAACATCTTCATCGCCTCCACCACGCAGATGACGGCTCCAGGCGCGATCGTCGCGCCGCGCGAGATGAAGTCCGGCTTGTCGGGGGCCGGCCTGAGATAGACGATGCCCGACATCGGCGCGCGGACCTCTCCGCCACGGGCGGCCCCGGGACGTGCTGGCCTTGGCGCCGACTGTCCGGCCGGCGCCGATGCCCCAGACACCGTTGCTGTCGTTGAGACGGCTGCGCCGCGCGTGAGCCGGAGAGTCCAGCCACCTTCGCTGAACTCCAGCGACGTGAGGTCGGAGGCCGCCATGGCATCAATGAGCAACTTGATCCGTTCGGGGTCCATGCGCTGCCGCTTGCTGATCGAAGATCAAGCCTAGCGCCGGGCTGCGCGCGCTGGCCAAGAGGGATTGGATTTGTCCCGATAAGGCCGACTTATGACAAGCGGCGCTTATGGACGACCGGTCCATCGGGCGGGGCGGACTTTCGGATCAATTCGAGGACGATGCCCTTGACCGCCTCCGCCGGCTCGGACAGGGGCAGGTGGCTCGACATGCAGAGCGCCAGGGGCGCCTCAATGTCAGGCTCGACGATCAGGCGCTGCCATGCGGCGCAACTGGCGGCGAATTGCCGAGCCATCGACTCGGGCAGGATGGTCGCGCCGAGCCCCTCCGCGATGACGGCCGTGAGGGTGCTGGCAGACTCGATCTCGGCCACCACGCGGGGCACCAGCCCGTTCGCGGCGAATGCTTCATCGACCATGCGGCGCACGACGTTATAGGGGCGCGCCAGGAACAGATCGACTCCGGCGAGATCGCGGACCGGCATGTCCGAGTCAGGCGCAGGCATGCTCTCAGGCCCGACTACGAACAGGCGCTCCTTGAGCAGCGGAATGAAGCTGAGCCCATGCACGGTGTTGGCTCCTCCGTAGAGGACGGCCAAATCCATGCGCCCGTTCATGACCAGTTCCGACAGGGTGCTGCCGTAGGTCTCGTTGAGATAGAGCACGATGCCCGGATGGCGGGCGCGCACTGTCCTGAGAAGCGGCAAGGCGAGGCCTGCCGCCGCGGTGCCGGGCGCCAGGCCGACGGCAACCGCGCCAGTCAGCCCCTGCGCCGCCGCATGCATGTCGACCCGGGCCTGCTCGCATTGCCGCAAGATGAGCTGGGCATGGCGATACAGCACCTTGCCGGCCTCGGTCGGGGATACGCCGCGCTTGGTCCGCATCAGCAGTTTCTGACGCACCTCGCCCTCGAGCGTGGCAAGCTGCTGGCTGAGCGCAGGCTGCGCGACGTGCAACACGTCGGCGGCCTGCGTGAGGCTGCCGATGTCGACGATCTTCACGAAGTACTGCAGCCGTCGAAGATTCACGTCGCGCCTCGGAAAAACGGAAACGTTGGAGATATCCATAAGAGACGCCTATAAGGCCAGACTGAACTCCTGTTGGCTAGGTCTTTCTGGAACATCTAGCGTTGCAGGCTAGTCAGCAGGAAACGGGTCCAGATGGCCGTCGTCCACGTCGCCGAGAGAGTCCGTCGGATCAAGCCGTCCCCCAGTTCGGCAGCGGCGGATCGCGCGAGCGCGCTCAGGCGCGAAGGGCGCAGCATCGTCAGCCTGGTTGTCGGCGAGCCAGATTTCGACACGCCCGCGCATATCCGCCGCGCGGCGGCCCAGGCCATGGATAATGGCGCAACGCGCTACACGATGCTGGCCGGAACGCCAGAACTGAGACAGGCCATCGCCGCCAAGCTCAAGCGGGAGAATGGCCTCTCCTACGACCCCAAGGACATCGTGGTCACGAATGGCTGCAAAAGCGCGATCTACAGCGCCTTCGAAGCAACCCTCGAGCCTGGCGACGAGGTCGTGATCCCCGCGCCCTGCTGGGTGTCCTATCCCGACATGGCGCTGGCGTGCGGCGGCGCACCGGTGGTGGTCGCCTGCCCGGAAAGTCAGGGCTTCAAGCTGTCACCGACGCAGCTTGCAGCTTCGATCACGGCCCGCACGCGCTGGCTCGTCCTCAACGCGCCGAGCAATCCGACGGGCGCGACCTATTCGCCTGCCGAATACCGGGCGCTCGCCGATGCTTTGGCCGCCCATCCGCAGGTGCTGGTCATGACCGACGACATCTACGAGCACATCCGCTTCGATGGCGACGGCCCCGCCCCGCACCTGCTCAGCGCCGCCCCCGAACTGAAGGACCGGACGCTCGCCATCAACGGCGTCTCCAAGACCTATGCGATGACCGGCTGGCGGATCGGCTGGGCGGCCGGTCCGCGCGACCTGATCGAGGCGCTCGGCACGCTGTTGTCGCAAGCCTCGGGCAACGCCTGCTCGGTGAGCCAGGCGGCGGCGGTCGAAGCCTTGAACGGAGACCAGTCCTTTGTGGCGGAAAGCGTGGCGACCTACCGTGCACGGCGTGACCGGATGCTGGCCCGCATCAACGGCATTGCCGGCCTCAGCTGCGCACCACCGGATGGGGCCTTCTATCTCTATGTCAATTGCCAGGGGCTGCTTGGGCGCATGACGCCTGTTGGCCACATGCTCACCAGCGACGAGGATGTGGTCATGTATCTCCTCGACAGTGTTGGCGTGGCTGTGGTGCCTGGCGCCGCCTACGGCCTCTCCCCCTATTTCCGCCTTTCCATCGCAGCCTCCCATGCGACGCTCGACGAGGGCGCCGATCGCATCGCCCGCGCCGTCGCAGCGCTCGTTTGACATCCCACCGCAAGGATATTTCAACGTCATGGCAGGCATCTTCAAGAACCCCTCCGCCCCCCAGGCAGACCCCGCCATCATCCTGCAGCTGAGGTCGATCGCCGTCGCGCTGCTCAGTGACCAATTGAGCCGCAGCAGCGGCAGCATCGGCCTCAACCCGTATCATCAGCCTGCGCCGCTTGCCGGCACGGCGGTGACGGTGCGGACGCGCGGTGGCGACAATCTGGCCATCCTGCGCGCCTATGACCTGTGCCGACCGGGCGACGTGATGGTGGTGGACGCGGGCGGTGACGTCGCAAACGCCCTGGTTGGCGGAATCATGACCTTCGCTGCCGCCTCGCTCGGGCTCGCCGGCATGGTCCTGGACGGCGCGATCCGCGACGTGGCCGAGATCCGCGAACGCCCTTTCCCGGTGTATGCGCGCGGCGTGAGCCATCGCGGACCCTACAAGGACGGTCCCGGTGCGATCAATGTGCCGGTGACGGTCGGCGGCATGGTGGTGAGCCCCGGCGACATCGTTGTCGGAGATCAGGACGGGCTTGTCGCATTCGCGCCAGCCATGGCCGAGGCAGTGATCGCCAAGGCGCTTGCCCAGGCGGACAAGGAAGAAGCCACGATGAAGGCTATCCGCGAAGGCCGATGGGACCGCGCCTTCGTGGACGGCCTCGAAGCTAGATGCCTGAATTGAGCCTTCCAGAGTCGGCCCGGGGACACTGATCAGCGCCGGAGCAAAACGGTTTTCGGCAGAGGAACGGGCGCGGGCAGCCTTGCCGCAAGGACCAGTGCACGCGCCTGCCCATGCCCCGGGAACCGCCCCCCCTGGATCAGCCGTCGGGCAGTGGCGACGAGATGTCTGCGGCCCGCAGTCGTGGCGGAATTTCGCCGAGATACGCGACGAGCGCAGCGCCGTGCTGGCTGGGTCGCGTCAGGCTTTCGCGGCCTGACCGACAAGGGAACCCTGCTTCCTTGTCTGCTTTCAGATGATCTTTCGCCTGAGCCAGCCGCCGGTCTGCTCGACGGCGATCACAAGCATCAGGATCACCAAGATGATGGTTGCGGCGGTCTGGTAGGCGAACAGATCGAAGGCGACCTTGAGTTCGACGCCAATTCCGCCGGCGCCCACAAGCCCGAGCACAACGGAAGCGCGGGTGGCCTTCTCAAGGCAATACAGCGATGTGGCGATCATCGAGGGTGAGGCCGCGGGCAATACGGCTGACATGATCATGCCAAGTTTGTTGGCGCCGAGCGCCGACAGAGCCTCACGCGGGCCTTTGTCCGTTTCCTCCATGGCTTCCGCGAAGAAGCGGGCGGCAAAACCCATGACGTCAATGGCGATGGCCAGCACCCCTGCCGGCGAGCCGAGGCCCACAGCAATGACAAAGATCAGCGCCCAGACCAGATCCGGCACCGTGCGGAACACGGCAATCAGGGACCGTGCTGCAGTCCGGATGGCGGGATGCGGCGACAGGCCTTCCGCCGCCAGAATGCCCAGCGGCACAGAGAGGACCAGTCCGATCGCACAGCCGGCAATCGCCATCTGGAAGGTCTGGAACAGCGACCACAGAATCCGGTCGAGGCGTTCGAGATCGGGCGGAAACATGCGGGACAGGATGTTGCCGATATTGGGCAGGCCGCGCGCCAGCTGATCGATGGATGGTCCGGCCGTCGTCAGCGACCAGATGATGAAGGCCGCGACGGCAAAGGTCAGGGTGAAGGCGACCGGGTTCGCATGCTCGATGCGGGGCGGCAGATGGCCTCCCTTGGGCTTCATCACGTCAGTCATGGTGGAAAAACCGCGTCAACTCAGCCTCCGAGACCGTGTGAGACGGCTTGTCGAGCGCCACCCGGCCGCCGCCAAGACCGATGATCCGCTCAGAGAAGCTGATCGCATGTTCCATGCGGTGCGATACGAAGATCAGCGTGGCGCTCTGCTCGCTCGCGAGAGCAGCCAAGGTGGCCATGACCTCTTCGCCGGATTTCGGATCGAGGCTGGCGTCGGGTTCATCGGCGATGACGAGTTCGGGCCGCTGCATCAGCATGCGGGCGACCGCGACGCGCTGCGACTGACCGCCCGACAGCGTGTCCACACGCGCCATCGCCTTGTCGGCGAGGCCGACCCGCTCAAGACAGTGCATCGCCTCGGCGCGGACCTCACGCGGGGCGAGCAGCTGGGTCCAGGTGCGCGGCCCGCTCATCCGGCTCTGGACGCCGTGGACCACATTGGTGAGGGCGCTCAGCCGGGTGACCAGGTTGTGTCGCTGAAACACGAAGCCCACGCGCGAGCGCAGGCGCTTCAGGCCAGCAGCGCCCAGAGTCCGCACATCTTCACCAAGCAGCCGGATGTCGCCGCTGCCCGGTTCGACGAGCCGCACGAGCATGCGGATCAAGGTCGATTTTCCCGTCCCGTTGGCCCCGATGATGGCGACCTTGGAGCCCTGCTGGATGTCGAGGTCGAGCCCGGACATCACCAATGGCCCGGCGCCGAACTGCTTGCTCAGACCCCGCACCGACACGACCGCGGCGCCGGCGCTGATGGGAGCGGCCGCTTCGCCCGGAGCGGTCTTCTGAAACGCGACGATGTTCACTGGCCGATGAAACGTGTGAACTCGTTGATGCCGACAGCACGGTACATCTGGCGGATCACGTCATAGTCACGGTCGGCGACGTTCGGCAGAAATGTGCCGCCATTCCAGCGGGCATTGGCCTCGACCTGGAGCACGGCCTGCAGGAGCGGGCCGGCATGGTCGATGAAGGCCTTGCGCACCTGGCCGACCATGTCGGCAGAGACGCCCGGCGAGGCGATGATCAAATCATCCGGCAGGTCACGGCCGCGGCCGATGACGCCAAGCTTCACATCGGGCACGGCGCGACGGATCTGCTGGATATGGGTGAGATTCATGCCGATGGCGGCAAGGTCCCCTCGGCGCAGCGCCTCGACAGCCACATTGCGGCGCAGGAACAGCGCTTCGAAGTCGCGCCCGTAGGAGAGGCCGGCGTCGGCCAGGATCTGGGCCGGACCAAGATGCTGGGAGGTCGAGCCGATCTCGCCGAACGAAATCTTCCTACCCTTGAGGTCGGAGAGCTGCTTGATCGGCCCCTCTGCAAGCACGACCACCTGCGAGAAGTAGTCCGGGCGCTGCCAGATCACGACAGGCTGGACCGCCGGCATGCGGGCCTTGAACACAACGTATTCCGCCGGCCCGGTCAGGACGAGATCGACCTGATTGGCGTTCATCGCTTCGACGGCCGAAGTACGGCCCGACACCGGGAAAAGCGCAATCTCGACATTGGGCATCACCCGCTCGAACGCAGCCTTGAACGGCCCGAACTCGCGCTGAAGGTTCTCGGAGCCATCGACATCGGTGACGGCGAAACGCAGGCGCTGGCGGGTCTGGCCGAAGGCCGGCGACGCGGCGGCCGCTGTCAGGGCGGCGGCGGCGGCAATAAGGTCACGGCGGTTCATGGAGCGGCTCCCGAAGCTGACAATGATCGAAACGATGGCCGTCCTGACACCATCACGGCATGACGCACTGATGACATCTGCATGTCATGGCGATGTCACCAGGCCGGTTCATGGAGTTGTCCACGGAACCGGATGGACTGATCCCATGAACATCGAGGCAGGCAACCCAACCGCAGGCCGCGCTCTGGAGGGACGGCCCCTGCGCCCGATCAGAATCGTGCGTGGGCGTGTGCTCACCGGAGGACAGTTCGCCAGCATGGATGTGGCGATCGCCGACGGGCGGATCACCGACACCACCGGAGCCATGCCAGATGCGCTGACGATCGATGCGCATGGACTTTATGTCCTTCCCGGCATCATCGATATCCATGGCGACGGCTTCGAGCGGCTGATCCATCCGCGCCCCGCCGCAGCCGTCGATCCCCTGATTGCGCTTCTGGAGGCCGACCGGCAATTCATCTCAAATGGCATCACCACGGCCTACCATTCCGTCACGTGGTCGTGGGAAGGCGGGACGCGCGGAGCGGAGGCGGCGCTGGCGATCCTCGAAGCGATCACCGCTCTCAGGCCGCATCTGCTGGCTGACACGCGCTATCATCTGCGCCACGAAACCTGCAATCTGGACGCCGAGCCGGTCATCCTCGACTGGATCGCCAAGGGGCGCATCGATTGCCTTGCCTTCAATGACCATATGGCCGGAACGATCAAGCAGCGTCACCGCCCCGACAAGATGGCCGGCATGATCACGCGATCGGGTTTGAGCGAAGCGCAATTCCACGCCCTGATCGAACGCGTGCATGCCAGAGTTGACGAGGTGCCGGCCTCGATTGCACGGCTGGCTGCCGCTGCGCGCCGGGCCGGACTGCCTATGCTGTCCCATGACGACATGACGCCGCAGATGCGTGGCTGGTATCGCGATCTCGGCTGCGCGATCGCGGAGTTTCCGGTGAATGTGGAAACGACAAAGGCCGCAGCCGATGCCGGCGATCCGATCGTCTTCGGTGCGCCGAACGTGATCCGGGGCGGGTCCCACACCGGGTGTCCATCGGCAGCAGAAATGGCGGCGCGCCGCTTTTGCACTGTGCTCGCTTCGGATTACTACTATCCGGCACTCCCGTTGGCGCCGTTCCAGCTCTCAGCGCAAGGCATCCTGCCACTCGCCGAAGCGTGGGGGCTGGTTTCAAGCGGTCCTGCCCGTGCCCTTGGCCTGAACGACCGGGGCCGCATCGAGACCGGGCTGCGCGCGGATCTGGTCCTGATCGAGGATCGGCAGCCGCTTCCACCCCGGATTGTCTGCGCCATGGCAGGCGGCCGGCTGGCGTTCATGGGCGACGCCGCGCGCGTCATCGGCTGAGGCCTGACGCTCCGTCTGTTGCGCTCCTTTCATCGAGTTGAAGCCGAACTGCCACGAATCCTCAATGGGCCCGTCATGTGGGGGGGCTAGGGATGCGCGTCGCCGGGCAGACGCGCTCGGCCAATGAGGGTCGTCCCATGGCAATTAAGAGTTTCGGCATTGCAGCCCTCGCACTGGCTGCCACCATTGGCGCCGCGCAGGCGCAAACATCGCGGGTCAAGTTCGAGTATTGGTACGGCCTCACTGGCCAACTCGGCGAGGTCATGGCCGAACACTGCAAGCGCTTCAACGAGTCCCAGCCGAAGTTCGAGGCGGTCTGCGTCGGCCAAGGCGGTTACGACCGCGCAGAACAGAACACCATTGCCGCATTCCGCGCCCGCCAGCACCCGACCATCGTCCAGATCTACGATGCCGGAACAGTCAACTTCATGCTGTCCCAGGCGACCTACAATGCAGTCCAGTTCGCCAGGGACTTCAAGATGAAGATCGACTGGAACGACTATTTCCCGGGCATCCGCTCCTACTACGCCACCTCGAAGGGCGAGATGTGGTCCTTCCCCTACAACTCCTCCAGCGCCGTGATGTACTGGAACCGGGCCGAGTGGGCCAAGATCGGCCGCACCACGCCGCCGGCCACGTGGGAGCAGTTCGAACGCGACATGCGCGCGCTCAAGGCGGCCGGGCATTCGTGCGCCTATGCCTTCGACTTCGACACCTGGCAGTCGATGGAGCAGCTTTCCGCCATCCACAACCAGCCGATCGCCACCATGGGCAATGGCTATGAGGGGCTGGGCGCGGAACTGGTGATCAACCAGGGCGTCTTCCCGCGCCACGTCGCCAACCTGAAAAAGTGGCAGGACGAGGGCCTCGCCCGCGTTCAGACCGCCCAGACCGGCAAGACCATCGTCCAGGCTTTCGCTGACGGCACCTGCGCCTCGATGCTTTCGTCGATCGCCAACCATGGCGTCGTCGGCGACACAGGCCGTCCCGGCCTCGACTGGGACGTCGCCATGATCCCGGTCTACGAGGGCTTCAGCCGCCACAACTCGCTCGTGGGCGGGGCGTCCCTCTGGGTGATGGCCAACAAGTCCAAGGAGGAGTACGAGGCTGCCGCCGCGTTCCTCGACTTCGTTCTGACCCCCGCTGAAGTGAAGTGGATGCCGAATGTCACCGGTTACATTCCGATCACGGTTCCGGCCTTCAACCAGATGCGCGACGAAGGCTTCTATGCCCAGCCGAAGTTCAAGGGCCGCGAAGTGGCGATGCAGTCCCTGACCTTCACCCCGCCGACCAAGAACACCAGCGGAATCCGTCTCGGCAACTTCACCTCGATCCGCTCCGAGGTGCGTTCGGAACTCGAAGCCATCATGAACGGACAGAAGACAGTCGAGGTCGGCCTCAACGATGCGGTCGCGCGCTCAAACCAGATCCTGCGCCGCTTCGAGCAGACCTTCCGCGGCCGCACGCTGCCCTGACCGCGCCATTTTCTTCCGCAGCCGGGCGCCCCCGCGCCCGGCTGCTTTGGCATTCTCGAACGCGGTGCCTCATGCCGCCGGGACCACGACATGACCGGAAAGCGCGTCACCTTCTCCAACACCTGGCTGGCCGGCCTGCTGATCGCGCCGCAGCTCATCCTCGTGTTCACATTCTTCTATTGGCCGGCAGGCGAGGCGCTCTACTGGTCGTTCACGCTCGAGCCTCCCTTCGGCGGCGAGAACCAATGGGTTGGCTGGCAGAACTTCAAGACCGTGTTCGAGGACCCGCTCTATTGGAATTCGGTGCGCATTTCAGTGATCTTCGCTCTCTGCTCCACGGCGCTGGCCATGGGCATTGCGCTTATCCTGGCAACCTTCGTCGATCGTCAATTGCCCGGATATCAGGCCTACCGTTTCATGTACTTCTGGCCTTATGCGGTCGCCGCCCCCGCTGTCGGCCTTGCCTTCCGCTTCATTTTCGCGCCGGATGCAGGCTTCGTCTCGGCGCTCAACCAGTGGTATCCCGGCATCTGGAACCCGGCGCGCGACGGCGTCGATGCGGTCATCCTGATCACGCTCGCCAACGCCTGGTCGATGGTCGCCTACAACTTCATCTTCTTCCTTGCAGGCCTGCAATCAATTCCACGCTCGCTCACCGAAGCTGCCGCCATGGATGGCTCTGGCGTCCTGCGCCGCATGGCCGACATCCAGTTTCCGCTGCTGGCGCCGACCTTCTTCTTTCTGGTCGTGATCAACCTGACCGACAGCTTCGTGAACTCGTTCGGCATCGTCGACATCACCACTGCAGGCGGACCGGCCCGCGCGACTGACCTGATGGTCTACAAAATCTATTCCGATGGCTTCAAGGGCAAGGACTATTCGCTCGCAGCAGCCCAATCGCTTGTCCTGATGCTGCTCGTGGTCAGCCTGACCTTCATCCAGTTCAGGTTTGTCGAACGCCGCGTTCACTACACCTGAGGCCGACATGGTTGAACGCACGCCGATCCTCAACATCCTGACGCATCTGATCCTGCTGACCGGGCTGATCATGTTGCTGGTTCCGCTGTGGATCGTCTTCGTTGCGTCGACGCATGACTTCAGGACCGTCAACACCGTGCCGATGACGCTCTGGCCCGGCAACCAGATGATCGAGAACTACACGCTTGCGTGGAACCAGTCGGGCTTTGGCCCGAAAATGCTCAACTCCTTCATCGTCGCCATTGGGGTCACGGCGGGCAAGATCGCGATCGCGGCGATCTCGGCCTTTTCGATCGTCTACTTCAACTATCGCTTTCGCAGCCTTTTCTTCTGGTTGATCTTCATCACGCTGATGTTGCCGCTCGAAGTGCGCATCGTGCCGACCTACGCGGTGGCCGCCAATGTCCTGCGCCCATATCAGGAGATTGCTGATTTCGTGGGCATCAGCAGCCTGCTCAACACCGTTGCGGGCATCCGCCTCGCCCTGCCCGAGTGGTCGATGCTGAACAGCTACACCGGGCTGATCCTGCCGCTGATCGCCACTGCCACCGGCACCTTTCTCTATCGCCAGTTCTATCTCACCGTGCCGGACGAGCTCGCCGAAGCCGCCAAGATGGATGGCGCCGGGCCGCTGCGCTTCTTCTGGGATGTGCTCTTGCCGCTGTCCAAGACGAACATGGCGGCGCTCGGCACGATCATGTTCGTCTATGCATGGAACCAGTATCTCTGGCCCCTGCTGATCGTCACCGACATCACCAACTATGGCACGGCCGTCATGCAGCTCCAGCGCATCGTGCCGGGCCCCTTGTTCGGCGAGCCGCCGCGCTGGCACATCGCCATGGCGGGGACGCTGATGGTCATGACGCCGCCCCTGCTGGTGGTGATCTTCATGCAGCGCTGGTTCGTGCGCGGCCTTGTGTCAACCGACAAGTAGGAGCGACGGCGATGGCCCGCATTGATATCCGCGATGTCACCAAGTTCTATGGCAAGACGCAGGTCGTCCACGGCGTCGACTTCACCATCAACGACGGCGAGTTCGTCGTGATCCTGGGTCCCTCGGGTTGCGGAAAATCCACCCTTCTCAGGATGATCGCCGGACTGGAGGAGATCTCCGGCGGAACGATCGCCATTGCGGGCGACGTGGTGAATGACAGGGAGCCACGCGAGCGCGGTTGCGCCATGGTGTTCCAGAACTATGCGCTTTATCCCCACATGAGCGTCGCAGAGAATATCGCCTATGGACTGAAGGTCGCGGGCGTGCCCAAGGCCGAGCGGCTTGTGCGGGTTCAGGCGGTCGCAAAGACTGTCGGTCTCGACGAGTTTCTGGAGCGCAAGCCGGGGCAGCTTTCGGGTGGCCAGCGCCAGCGTGTCGCCATGGCGCGCGCCATGATCAAGGAACCGAAAGTGTTCCTGTTCGACGAGCCGCTGTCGAACCTGGACGCCAAGCTCCGCGTGCAGATGCGGATCGAAATCCGCAAGCTGCACCAGCGTCTGAAAGCCACCTCGGTTTTCGTCACCCATGACCAGGTCGAGGCGATGACGCTGGCGGACAGGCTGGTGGTCATGAACAAGGGCGTGATCGAGCAGATCGGCGCCCCGAAGGACGTCTATGACCGGCCGGCAAGCGTTTTCGTCGCGGCCTTCATTGGCGCACCCGGCCTCAATCTGCTGCCAGCAACCATCAGTTCCGATGGCCATTCGCTGGCGCTGGCCGATGGCCAGCTGCTCGGCATCGAGACTGCGCGCTATCCGGCGCTGAAGCCCGGCCCGGTCACCCTTGGGCTTCGCGCCGAGGCCCTGAACATCCGGCCGGACCGTCAGGCCGCCCGGCAAGGTTCACTGAAAGCCGTTTTTGATTTTGCCGAGGAACTTGGCGTCGGACAACACATCCACGCTGACATCGCCGGCAGCCCGGTTGTGATCCACGTGGACGGCCGACATCCTTACTCGTCCGGAGACAGGCTCAGCATCGGGGTCTCGCCTCGGGACCTCCAGCTCTTCGATTCGATGACGGGTTTGCGCATTGCGGAAGTCGACGCGCCGGTTCCCAGCATGACACACGAGCATCTGTTCGCCTTGGATGCATTGGCCTGACGATGAGCATTTGCCCGGCCCTCGGCACAGCGAAAGCTGCGAACGTCCGCATGGATCGATCCTTGGGTGCGTCAACCGGGGGCGCAGTTTCGCCTTGCGGGCGTTTGCCGCAGAAAGCCGCGGCTGGGCTGGCATCACCGCCACCTTTTCCTCGCCGTCATCGTCCACCCATGTGAGCCCGCCGGCGTTCATCACGCTCGCCGCTTTCAATTGACGTGCCTGCGTTTTTCCATAAGTATCGTTGGGTAAGCTCAGCTGCCGGCGCACTGTCGGCTCAGTTTTTTGGAGACAGGTGTCACAATGGCGAAGAAACCTGACGCTGTGGATGCAACAGTGGTTGAATCGGTCGCGGCCCCGCCGCAGCCGGAGATGCCGACTCGTGTGGTCTGGGATGACAGCGCGATGCACTCCTCATTCGCCAATGTGATCAATGTGATCAACACGCGCGAGGAGTTCACCTTGCTGTTCGGAACCAACCAGACCTGGAATGTCGCAGGCAGCAAGGAGCTGATCGTCAAGCTCTCGAACCGGATCGTGCTGACGCCCTACGCCGCGAAGCGGCTCGTGACACTGCTCAACCAGCACGTCACCGACTACGAGAGCCGGTTCGGCACCATGCGGCTGGAGAATTGAGGCGGCGCCCGGTCGCGGGCGCTTGCTCCCCTGTGAGCAGGAAAGGTCGAGGCTGTGGCGGGTGAGGCACGCATCGGCAACGCCCAGATGAGCACAGGCGCGGCGCCTGGTGGCGAGGCCACCGGCGACGCGCGGCTCTGGGACGACCTCGGCTGCGCCGGGGACAATGCCCGTTTCGCGCAGGCCTGGCTGTCGATCGTGGCCCGCACCTTTCCGGCGATCCGGCAGGCGACCGTGCTGCTGCCCGGCGCGGCCGACGGCAAGCTCACACCAGCGGCGCGCTGGGCTTCGGATGCAGCGGCCTCAAGCGCCGCGGCGCTGCAGAGCTTTGGACAGCCCACGCTCGAACAGGCGCTTGCCTCGCGCAAGCCCGCCCAGGACCGGCCGGCGGAGGCAGGCGGCCTGCTGTATCTGTCGGTCCCGTTGATCATGGCGGGCGAGCCGGCAGCGGCGGCGCTGGTCGAGGCGCGCTGCGACGACGATCTCGCGGCGCGGCGCCTCGTCAGGCATGTGCAATGGGCTCTTGCCTGGATCGAGGCCTATCTCAGGCGCTCCGTCTCGGACACCGGCCAGCGGCAGGCCGAGCGCGCAGCGGACCTGATTGACTTCCTCGCCATCGGCCTTGAAGCGGACGGCCTCGAGAATGTCGCCCGCGCGCTGGTGAGCGAACTGGCGACGCGCTTCGGCTGCGACCGCGTCGGTGTCGGGCGGCGCGGACGGCGCGAGACGCGCCTTCTGGCGATGTCGCAAAGCGCCGACATGGAGCGGCGCAGTGAACTTGGCGAGGCTTTCGAGGCGGCGATGGACGAGGCTGCCGACCAGGCGCTCGTCCTCGGCTCCGACACGCGCAATGGCTTCGTCGCCTATGCCCAGCTCGCCCTGTCGAAGCAGTTGGCGGGTGCCCATATCCTGACCGTGCCACTGATGCGCAGCGACGGGCCCTTCGGCGCCGTCACCCTCGCGCGCTCCGAGCGCCCCTTCGCGCAGGACGAGATCGACCTGATCGACGCCTTCCTTGCCCCTGCGGCCACGATCCTGCACGACAAGGCGCTGTCCGACCGCTCGTTGCCGGTGCTGATCGCCGCACGCGGCGGGCGCTTCCTGGGCGCCGTGGCCGGGCCTCACCACCTCGTCGCCAAGGGCGTGCTGGCTGCGGCCATCGTGCTGGCTCTCGCGGGCTGGTTCGTGCGCGACACCTTCTACGTCGTGGCGCGCGGGCAGGTGCAGGGCGAGGTCAGGCGCGTCGTCACGGCCCCGTTCGACGGCTTCATCAAGGCGCAGCATGCGCGCGCCGGCGAAACCGTCCGCAATGAGCAGCTTCTCGCAGAACTGCAGGACAATGACCTCAGTCTCGACCGGCTCCGCCATCTGGCGCAGAAGCGCCAGTACCAGCTCGATCATGACCGTGCGCTGGCCCGCAGGGAGCTGGCGCAGGTCAACATCGCCAAATCGCAGATGGACCAGAAGGACGCCGAGCTGGAGCTGACGGAGACCATGCTGGGCCGCACGCGGCTCAAGGCCCCGTTCGACGCGGTCGTGGTCAGCGGCGACCTCAGCCAGCAGATCGGTCGGCCGGTGACGCGCGGCGACGTGCTGTTCGAGCTTGCGCCGCTCGACCGCTACCGGCTGACCCTTGTTGTGCCTGAACTGCAGATCGGCTCGATCCGGCCCGGGCAGACCGGGCTTGTCCTGCTCACCGCCATGCCGGAAGAGCCGCTGCCGATCGAGATCGAAAGCGTGACGCCGGTCGCGCGCGTGTCGGAAGGCGTCAACGGCTTCGAGGTGCTGGCCCGGCTGAAAAGCGACAATCCGCGCATCCGTCCGTCCATGGAGGGCGTTGCGAAGATCGATGCGGGCGAAGCGCGGGTCGTGTGGATCTGGACGCACCAATTCTGGCGCTGGCTGCACATCAGGCTCTGGGCGTGGCTGCCGTGAAGACATCAGCCTGCCTGCAAGGCGGCATCCGATGAGCAACGCCGGGCCCATGAACAGCCCGCTGTGGCACAAGGTCGAGGCCCTGAAGCCGCGGCTGCGGCAGGGCGTCGAGATCCGCCGCCATATCATCCGCGGCGAGATCTGGTACGTCGCGCGCGACCCTGTCTCATCGAACGCCAGTCGCCTCTCCAGCGAGATCTACGGGCTGCTGCTGCGCATGGATGGCCGGCGCACCATGGGCGACATCTGGACCGCCGCCGTTGCGGACATGGGTGAACGCGCGCCATCGCAGGACCATGTCATCCAGGCGGTGGGGCAGCTCTACTCGCTCGACCTGCTCTATTCCGACCGGCCTGTCGACCACGGCGAACTGGAACACCGCTCCGGCGAACTCAAGCGCAAGCGCTGGATCCAGCGCTACCAGAACCCGCTGTTCTTCCGGCTGCCGCTGTTCAACCCGGAGCGCCTGCTCAACGCGACCGCGCATCTGGTCAGGCCGCTGTTCTCGCTCTGGGGCCTGCTGCTCTGGGCCGTGATCGTGGCCTGGTTCGCGATGCAGGTCATCGAACACTGGGAAGGCCTGACGCGCAATTCGGCGGACCGAATCCTTGCACCTGACAACCTGATCGTCATGGCGCTGATCTTCCCGCTGGTGAAGATCGTGCACGAGCTTGGCCACGGCTACGCCACCAAGGCCTTTGGCGGCACGGTCAACGAGGTCGGGGTGATGTTCCTCGTGCTGCTGCCGGCGCCCTATGTCGACGCCTCGTCATCAAGCCTGTTCCCGAGCAAGTGGCGGCGCGCGCTGGTGGGCGCGGCGGGCATGATGGCGGAGTTGCTGCTCGCGGCAGGAGCGATGTTCGTCTGGCTCTCGGCCGAGCCGGGACTGCTGCGCGCCATCGCCTTCAACGTGATGCTGATCGCGAGCGTGTCGACGTTGGTGTTCAACGGCAATCCGCTGCTGCGTTTCGACGCCTACTACATCCTCTCCGACCTGATCGAAATTCCGAACCTCGGCGCGCGGGCCAACCGCTGGTGGTTTTATCTCGCGCAGCGCTGGCTCTACGGCATTCCGGGCGCGCGCGATCCGGTCACGGCGCGCGGCGAGGCGATCTGGTTCTTCGCCTATGCACCCGTGGCGCTGGTCTACCGGTTGGCGATCGTGGTCTCGATCGCGATGTTCATCGGCAGCCGGTATTTCTTCATCGGCGTCGCGCTGGTGGTCTGGACGCTGGTGCTCAGCTTTGTCTGGCCGTTGCTGAAAGGGCTCAAGTTCGTGCTGGTCTCGCCCGCGCTGTCAGGCCGACGCTGGCGGGCCAGCGCCGTCACCGGCGCTGCGACGGCGGTGCTGGCTGCAATCGTTATGGCGGCTCCCCTGCCCTGGGGCACGATCTCGCATGGCGTGATCTGGGCGCCGGAAGGCTCGCGGATCACCACCGAGAGCGGCGGCGTCGTCGCGGAGGTGCTGGCGCGCCCCGGCGCGGCGATCAGGCGCGGCGATCCGATCCTCAGGCTCGAAGATCCCTACCTTGCGTCCGAACGCCAGCTCGCTGCGGCCCGCCTCGACGAGATCCGCAACCGCATGGCTGCCGCCGAGACCGCAACGCCGATCGAGTTCGAGATGCTGCGGCGAAGGCTGGAGCTGGGCCAGAGCGAACTTGACGAGGCGGACCGCAAGCTCGCCAACCTCACCGTGCGCAGCGTGGCGGACGGTATTTTCGTCCTGGCCCGGCCCGAAGACCTGCTGCGCAACTTCGTCCGCAAGGGGCAGTTGATCGGCCATGTCATGCCGCAAGGCCAACCGCTGGTGCGCGTGACCGTGCCGGAAGCGGACATCGACACGGTCCGGGCCCAGACGCGCCGCATCGATGTGTTGCTGGCGCAATCGGATTCGTCCGTGATCCGCGATGCGAAGCTGGTCCGCGAGACACCGGGCGGGACGCGCAAGCTGCCGAGCCCGGCGCTGGCCACCGTCAATGGCGGGGTCTTCACACTCGATGGTTCGAGCAAGGAGAACGACACCGTCGTCGAGCTGTTCTTCGAGCTGGACCTTGATCTTCCGCCAGGAACGACGCCGCCGCGCTGGGGTGAGCGCGTGACCGTGCGCTTTGACCATGGGGCGGTATCGCTGGCGCAACGCTTCTCGCGTGTGATCCGCCAGACCTTCCTGGCGCGCTTCAATGTCTAGCATCGGGGCCATTCAGGAGCCGGACAGCCTCATGGCCCGCGCCGGCAAGCGGGCGCCGCCACGATCGCGGCGATCGAAGGTTCAGGCCCTGCCGATCGACCATCCGCTGCGCCGGATCGCCGGCTTCCTCAGGGTGTCGGGCCGCAGGCGCCGCACGGCGCGCGTGCTTGCGCTGGCGGAAGCGGCCGAAGCCTTGCGCAGCCGCTATGAGGCCTTCAGCGAGGCCGAGTTCGACGCACGCCGCAACCTTGTCGCCCAGAGCCTGCGCAGCGGCGGTCTGGCCGGGCCGGCCGTTGTCGAGGGGCTGGCGCTGGTGCGCGAGGCGGCGCGGCGCACGCTCAACGTGACGCCCTATCGCGAGCAGCTTGCGGCGGCAGCGGCGCTGATCTCCGGCCATGTCATCGAGATGGCCACCGGCGAGGGCAAGACCATCGCCGCCGCCCTGCCCGCCGCCTTGCAGGCCTTGGCCGGCCGGTTCGTGCATGTGGTGACCTCGAACGATTATCTGGCGCAGCGCGACGCGGAACTGCTGGCGCCGATGCATGCGCTGCTCGGCCTGCGCTGCGGCTTCGTGGTCAACGCGATGAGCCCGGACCAGCGCCGCGAGGTCTACGCCATGGACATCGTGCATGTCAGCAACAAGGAACTCGTGTTCGACTTCCTGCGCGACCGGCTGTTGTCCGGCGACGCCGCGCCCGAACGCCCGGTCAAGACCAAGGCGATGCGGGCGCTCGGATTGCTGGCGGGACAGGCCGCGCCGATCCAGCGCGGGCTCGACGTCTGCATCGTCGATGAAATCGACAGCGTGCTGATCGACGAGGCCGGCACGCCGCTGATCATCTCGGCGACCGCCAACGCTACGATCACGCCTGCGCTGGCGGAACAGGCTCTCGATCTTGCCCGGCCGCTTGTGCAGGGGGTCCATTTCGACCGCATCGGCGACACGATCGGCATCGACATCAGCGAAACCGGCATGCGCGAGATCGAGCGGCTTTGTGCCGGGCTTGACGCGCCCGAATGGCGACAACAGATCCGCCGCGAGGAGCTGGCGCGCGCCGCGATCACCGCCTGGCACCTGCTGACGCGCGACCAGCACTACATCGTGCGCGACGACAAGGTGGTGATCGTCGATGAAAGCACCGGGCGCACCATGCCGGACCGCTTCTGGGGCGACGCGCTGCACCCGATGGTCGAGCAGAAGGAGGGCTGCGACATCAGCCCGCTGCGCCGCTCTCTGGCGGCGATCAGCTTCCAGCGCTTCTTTCTGCGATACCCGCTTCTGAGCGGCATGAGCGGCACCGTGGCGGAGGTCGCCCCGGAACTGTCGACGATCTTCGGCATGCCACTCACTCCGATCCCGCGGCGTCGCCCCCTGCGCCGGACGATGGCGAAGCGGCGGATGTTCGAGAACCGCGATGCGCTCTGGGCCACCGCAGCCGATATCTCCAGCACGTTTGTCAAACGCGGCCAGCCCCTGCTGATCGGCGTCGGCAGCGTGCGTGAGGCGGACATGGCCAGCCGGGCGCTGAGCGCCATCGGCATCAGCCATCAGGTGCTGAGCGCCGCGCAGGACAAGGACGAGGCGGAGGCCGTCGCGCGGGCCGGCGAGCCTGGCATGGTGACGGTCGCCACCAACATGGCCGGTCGCGGCACCGACATCCATCTCGGCCCCGGCGTGGCCGAAAGCGGCGGCCTCGCCGTGCTGTTGTGCGAGCGCCATGCCTCAAGCCGCGTCGACCGGCAGCTCATCGGACGCTGCGCCCGCCAGGGCGATCCCGGGCTGGCCATGGAGATGCTGTCGCGCGACGACGCGATCCTCAACAACCTGCCGGATTGGCTGATCGGGCCGGCCCGGCGGCTCTGCCGCCATCGCCTGATGGCCGCGCCGCTTTTCAAGCTGGCGCAAGACGTGGGAGAACGAGCGGCGCGGCGCCGGCGCTTCGAACTGGTCCGGCGTGACGAGAAAGTTGCGAAGATGCTTGGCTTTGCCGGAGGATTGGAATGATGCTGTTCAGGACCATCGGGGGAATGGCCCTTGCGGCGGCGATGGCTCTGGCGTCACCGGCGGCAGCGCAGGGTCAGGCCGATGCGCCGCGCCCCGTTGCTGTCCGAGCCATCCCGGCGCTGGAGCCGCTGACGCGGCGCGCCTCGTGCCTGCTGGAGGCCCAGAGCGTGGTCAAGCTCGCCATCGCCACGCAGGGCACCATCGCGCGGCTGCCGGTCGAGCGCGGCGACCTTGTGAAGGCCGGCGACGTCATCGCGCAGCTGGAATCGGATGTCGAGCAGGCCATGCTGGAAACCGCACAGCTCAGGGCCGAGTCCGATGCCCAGATCAAGACCCGGCAGGCGGAGCTCGAGCTTGCCGCCGGAAAGCTGGCGCGCGTCCGTGAGCTGTCGCGGCGCAACGTGTCCTCGCCACAGCAACTTGAGGAGGCGATCGCCGAGGCCCAGGTCGCGACCCTTGCGCTGGAGCAGGCCAAATTCGAGCGCGAGTTGGCCGTCGTCGAGACGCGCCGCATGCGGGCGGCAATCGACCGGCGGGTCGTGCGCAGCCCGGTCAGCGGCGTGGTCACGAAAGTCGACCAGCGCGTCGGCGAGATGGCTGATCCGGGCCGCCCGCTGGCGGAAGTCGCCGAAACCCATGTTCTCAGGGTGGAGGCCTTCCTGCCAGTCGAGGCCTACGCCATGATCCAGCCTGGCATGACCGCTGAAATCCGGGTTCACGAGCCGATCTCAGTGACGCGGCTGGCGCAGGTGGTGATGAAGGACCCGCAGATCGATGCCGCCAGCAGCCTCTTTCAGGTGTCGCTGCGGCTGCCGAACGCCTCGCGGGAAATCCCGGCCGGCCTGCGCTGCAGCATCCGATTTGTCGAGACTGCCGCTCCCTGAGAGAGGCAAGCGGCGCTGCTCCGTCCGCCCTCAGATCAACGGCACGGGCGAAAAAAGGCCCGGACACGGCCCATTGACCCGCCCGGTTCTTAGCCAAACCACCAACTTTTCGCTCGATGCATCTGATTTCACCTTGCCAAGAAGTGTGAACGCACGTTAACTTGACCTAACGGTAGATTAAGGTCGAGTGTGACACGGGGGGCGACATGTCGCCGTGGATCAGAAAATCGCATTTTCTGACAAGCGCTTCCGGCGTGGCCTTAAACTCGTCCTGCGACATCCTGAAGCAAGCGCGTCATCTCTCCGGCACCGCGCAGGCGCAACCGGCTCCAAAGGGCAAGCGCACAAAAGGCAGCTCATCTCCCTTCGTGGCGGAACAGCTCGAGCCAAGGCTTCTGCTGTCGGCGGACCTTCTGCCAGGGGTCGAGGACGCCATCCTGCGTGGGCTTGGCCAGTTCAGCCAGGTCCTTGACGACCTCGAAACCGACCCCGCGCTCTCGACGCCGCTGCCCATCGTCAACCGGTCGATCGGCGAGATCGTCGACGCAGACGGCTTCGTCCGGCAGTTGCGCGACACGGCGCAGAGCTATTTCAACCTGCCGGGCACCGCCACCGTCGAAGGGCTGGCTGCGGCCCTCGAGGCCCTGCCGCAGACCATCGGCGCGGTGACTCAGACCGTCACCGGCTCGGTGCACAAGCTGGCCGTCACCTACACCGGCAATCTCGATCCGGCCCCGCTGGTGCTGAACCTGTCGGATTCGGTCAGCAGCCTTGATCTTGAGGTCAACGCCAACGTGCCGCTGACGCTGACAGGCTCGGCGACGCTGGCATTCTCGATCGGGATCGATCTGGCCAACAGCAGCTTCTTCATCTCGCCCGGTACACTCTCGGCGACGGTGAGCGCCGGCGTCGCCGATCTCGACGCGGCCATCCGGTTCGGGATCATGGACGCCGCCGTCACCAACGGCTCGGCGCTGGTGCAGGCCACTGTCACGGGTCAGTTCGTCGATCCGACCTCCGATGGCGGCGTCGGCGTCATCACCGAAAACGAGCTCAACACGACGCCGCTGGCGACGCTTCTGAACGCGAGCATGACGGGCAATGCCAGCCTCGTCCTGCCGCTGTCGTCGAACCTGCTCGGCGCCGCCGAGACCGTATCGATCAACTGGTCGGCCAGCCTGACGGCAGACGGCGCGCAGGTCACCTTCTCTCCCGGCTCAAGACTGGCCAACATCGGCAAGATGACGCCGGACGAGCTCAAGGACCTTGTGCTGCAGGGCCTCGACAAGCTTCCCGACATTCTCGACCGGATCATTGCGCAGCTGCCGCCAACCACGCCCGTCGTCGGAAGCGAGCTGACAAGGTTCTTCGAAAATCTCCAGACCACGATCAATCAGGTCGTCGCCAAGATCCAGGCTGTCGCCGAGACCACCGCGCAGGCCATCGAGACGGCGCTCGAGACGCTTCAGGGTTTCGGGGTCAGCATCGTCGTCGGGGCCAACGACATCCGTTTCGTGCTGGCGCTTGGTCAGTCCTTCACCCGTGACCTGCCGGTGACCATCGGAGCGACGGTCGCCGGACAGGCCTTCTCGTTCAGCGGCGTCGCCAGCGCGCAGGGCTCGGCCTCGTTCGGCGCAGAGCTGGCGATCGCCTTCGACCCTGCCCTTTCCGCTCTCGACCGCGTGGCTTTCATCGAAGGCGCGGGCAGTTTCGGGGAACTCGCCTTCAGGGTCACGACGCCGACGCCCTTCTCTGGCTCGGCCCAGCTCGGCCCGGCGCGGCTGGTGCTGGAAGACGGGCTGGTTGCAGTCGCCGGGCTGACCGGCGGCATTCTTGACCCCGCCAAGAACGCACGCGTGCGCCTCGACCTGCGCGACACGCGGCCGGGACAACCCGCCGACGGCAAGGTCACCCTGCGTGACCTCAGCACCACACCCGGCTCGATCATCGGACCGCTGACCTTCGAGGGCGCCGCCCGCGCCTCGGCCAATCTCCGGGCCGAATTCCTTGGCGAAGCCAGCCCGACTGTGCCGATCGTCATCAACTGGCCATTCTCCAGCGGCGCTGCGCCGACGGTCACGGTCAACCAGACTGACATCGACAACTTCATTTCCGGCGCGGCGACCAGCCTGGCCAATGCCGCGGTGGATGCCGCTGCTGCGGCGGCGCTCGGCCAGCTCAACAGCTGGTTCACGGAGCTGTCGAACTACCTGCAGACCCTGACGCCGCTGACCCGCCAGCTGCCGCTGATCAATGTCAGCATCCTCGACATTCTCGGCGTGGATCTTCTGCCGGCCATCGGATCGGCGTTGCGGGATGCAGCCGGCGGGCTCGGCGCCGCAACCAACACCTTCGGGTCGCGCGCGTCGACCGCGCTGAACTCGGTGCTGGTGCCGCTGGCCACCGTCGACAGCATCGTGATCGACGCCGCCCGCACCGCCAGCGGGCGCTTTTCCGCCGCGACGGACGTGGCTGCTGCCGCGCTTGGCTTCGACACGGCCGGTGACCGGTTGATGTACACGCTCAAGTTCACGATGGAGCGCAACTTCAACCGGCGCATCTCGCTGGGCGATCAGGCGCTGGCCGCAAATCTGCGCTTCGCCGCAGATATGGGCCTGCGTTCGCGCACGACACTGGATGTGAGCTTCGGCGTGAATCTGGCGCCGGGCGTGGCGGCTGAGGATGCCGTCTTCGTCCGCATCAACGACATGCGGGTCGCGTTGGCAGGCACCGGGGCGGCGCTTGCCAACATCGATCTGGGGCTCGGGCTGTTCTCGGCGACGCTGGCTTCGCCGGCGATCACCTTCGACACTGAACTTGCGGTGCGCGTGGGCGGGTCGGGCCAGACGGCCCGCGCGCTGTCGGCCAACTCGCTGTCCGGCGTCACGCCCGCGAGTCTGCTGAGCATCGACATCGTGCGCTCGACCCTCGACGGCTCGTTCGTGCTCAACACAGCGCTGCCGACAGGGAGCCAGCTTTCGGCAACGCTGGCCTTCGGCGGCGATCCGCTGCGCGGCAACATCGACCGCTTCAACATCACCGGTCCGAGCGCCGACGACATCACCAACCTGACCCGCATCGATGCGGGGCAACTGGTTGATGTGTTGCGCAAGTTTGCCGAGTGGCTGAACTCGCTGGGCGACAACCAGTTCCTTCGCACCAAGCTGCCGCTGGTCAACACCTCGATCGGCGACGCGCTGGACTATGCAGAAGTCTTCACGCGGACGGTGATCAATCCGCTGCTGGGGTCAGACAACAAGGCCACGTTCAGCGACCTTCAAGGTTTCCGCCAGACGATCGCCTCCTCCCTCGGGCTGTCGCTGGCGCAGGTCCAGGTCAGCTACGTGGCGGCGTCCGACCAGCTGGTCATCGGCTTCGACGTCAACAACCGCTTCAACCCGGTCAACAACGCGCAGTTCAACTACGGAGCCAATCTCGGCGGCTTCGCCGATTTCCAGTCCAACAGCAACCTGACCGTCGGCCTCACCGGCGGCTTCGGCCTGACCTTCGGGTTCGACCTGTCGCCAAACGGCTTGTCGCTGCTGGCGCTGCGGCCAAGCTCGGCCGCGAACGGACGCCTGACCGGGGATGCCGTCTTCGACCTCATCATCGGCGCGACGGTGGTGCCGGTGCTGCTGACGCGCGCAGCCACCAATGACAACACCAACCGGCTCGGTCTTGTCACGGACCTCAACGCCGCCTTGGCGGTGGCGCTGGCCGGGCGCGGCTTTGCTCCCACCGCCATCACGGCGGAACTCGCCATTGTCGATGGACAGGAGAGGCTGCAACTCGTCTCGGCCGGGGAAAACGCGGTTTCGTTCTCGGTCCGCGGCGCGCCCACCAGCCTGCTGGCGACCGAAATGGGCTTCACCTCGCAGACGCTTGACGTGGCCAGGGTCGTGGCGCCGAGCGGCGTGCTGCCATCGGACGGCAAGCTCGCCCAGAACGCCAGCTTCACCATCCTGGTCGACGGGGTGTCCTACGGCCAGGTGACGGTCACGGCCAGCAGCACGACGACCAACACCAGCATTTCCGATCTCGTCGGCGACATCAACGCGGCGATGAACCCGCAGGTCAGCCAGCTGCAGGCGATCGGCAAGCAGCTGCGGGCCGAGGCTGATGGCCAGGGCCGCCTCGTCTTCTCCGGCGGCGGTTCGACACAGTCGATCACGATCACGACGGCTGCCGGAAACCCGGCACGGACGCTGCTCGGCCTCGACGCAAGCCAGACATCGGCAGCGCGCACGGTCAGCCAGAGCGGCCAGAGCGACCTGCTCGACCGGATCTCGCTGACCCGGTTCGACGCCAATGCCGGCCTGCGCGTGACAGGGTCGCTGACGGCAACGGCCAATGTCGGGCCAGTGGGCGTCGCCATCAACAATGCGAGCGTCGACATTTCGGGCACGGCCCGCCTGCTGCTGACGGCGCCGTCCCTCAGCGCGCGCGCTTTCCTGTCGCTCGCGAACATGGACGACGCCTTCGATCTGACGCTGGGCGGTTCGGGCGCCGTCAACCTGCCGCTGCAGGTGACGGGCGCGATCGCGCCGGCGCTGCAGGTTTCCGGTGCTGTGCTAAGGATCGTCGCGCCCAACATCTTCCAGCCCGCCGGCTGGTCGGCCGACTTCGCCAACGCCCAGCAACTGCTCGCCTTCAAGGAACTCGACGCTTCGGACTGGATCGCGATCTTCCGCAGCCTGGCCGATTTCCTGAGGTCGATGGCCAGCAACTCGCTGCTGGACGAGACGATCCCGCTGGTCAATGTCAAGCTGCGCGATGTCTTCGACTTTGCCGACAAGATCGCGGCCTTCGCCGAGGACTTCGCACGCGATCCGACCGGCGCGCTCAATCTGATCGACCAGAAGCTCGAAGACCTGCTGCGCACGGCGTTCGGTCTGCCTGCCGGCAATTACGTGACCCTCACCTACCAGCAGGCCACGCGCGACTTCAGGATCGCCCTGACCTTCGCCCCGACCGTTCCGGAACTGAACCAGTCGTTCAATTTCGATCTGGTCAAGATGGGCCTGGGTTCGGTGGCGCAGATCCCGGGCGTCAGCGCGCTGGTGCAGGCCGGCGGTTCGGGCGCGATCCGGATCACGCCGTCGCTGAACGCCAGCCTGATCTTCGGCTTCGACCTGAGCAATGTCGCGGCGCCGCGCCCCTATATCGACCGCAACACCGGCCTGACGCTCGGGCTGAGGGTCACCAACCCCTCCGCTCTGGCATTCAACATCGGGCTCGGGCCGCTGACAGCGAGCGTGACCGGCGCTGCCAACACCGCCATCGCGCTGACCTCGGTGAGCAACCCGGCCAATCCGGCCTCGCTGAGAATCGGGTTCACCAACGCCCAGCCGCGCTATTTCTTCAGCGATCTCGGCAGCTTCAACTATTCCGGCATCGGCGGCAGCCCGATCGATGTCACCTTCGACGGCAGGCTGCAGACGGCGCTCAACCTGTCGGTCAATGGCGGGGCGGCGCAGAGCTTCAGCTTCACGGTGCCGAACCTCGACACCTTCTTCGACAGGCTGGTGGGCGGCCAGTCGACCTCCGGGACCTACACGCTGGTCCTGCCGGACTTCGCGGCGCTGTTCTCGGCGTCTTCGGTGCTGTCGTCGTGGAGCGTGCTCGTTGCCGGCGTCGATGTCTTCCTGACCGGCCTTCAGGGTGTGCTGCAAGGCAAGCTCTTCGGGCTGGAACTGCCCTTCATCGGCGACGGGCTCAAGGGCGCCGCGAACTTCGTCGGCGACATCCGCAACACCTTCAACTCGCTGTTGAGCCAGGGGGCCGCCCCTGCCCTCAGCACCATCGACGACATCCTGACGACGACGCTCGGCAATGCCGGCATCCTGAAAGACACGGGCGCGGCCGGGCGCGGCGACGACGTTCGCGTTCTGTACAAGCTGTCAGGCGACGCCAACTACACCGTCTTCACGGGCCAACCGGTCGACCCGCTGGCGCTTCAGGACATCTATGTCGATCTGACTCTCGGCGGGCGCTGGCAGGTGGCCGGCGGGGTCGATTTCGACATCGGCCTGCCGGGCCTTGGCCTCAGCGTCGAGCCCGGCTCGAAGGTGCGCTTCGCCATCGACTGGAGCGTGGCGCTGTCGTTCGGCGTGGACCGGGTCGGCGCTTTCTACGTGCGCACTGACAAGGTCGACGAGGTCAACCTGCAGGTCGTGGCAGGGCTGGACGGCAATTTCCAGGCGCTCGGACGGCTGGGGCTGTTCCAGCTTGTCATGACCGATGCGGCGGCCGCCGGCAGCGGCCTCACGGGTTCCCTGCTGGTCGATCTGACCGGAGGCAGCGGCGGCAAGGCCTATCTTGGCGAACTCGGCAATCTCAGCGTCGCGGTCAAGACCAACCTGCGCGCCAACATCGACTTCGCCGCGCAGTTCGGCATCGACTTCAGCTATGACGCGGCGACCAACCGTTACACCGACACCAGCGACTTCCCGAGCCTGTCGGCACGGCTCCAGTTCAGCTGGGACATCATCGAGGGCGTCGCCAACGGCGCACCGCCGAGCTTCGGCATCAATGACATCAAGCTCAATTTCGGCCAGTTCATCAACAAGACCCTGGGTCCGGTGCTCCGCGACATCCAGAAGGTCATCGAGCCGATCAAGCCGATCATCGATTTCCTGAACGCGCCGATCCCGATCCTGTCGGACTTCTCGGGCGAAGACGTGACCATCGTCACGCTGGCGGAGAACATCCCCGATTTCAAGCCGGTGGCGGACTTCCTCAAAGCGGCCAAGAAGGTGACCGATCTGGTCGGGATGCTCGGCTCGATCGGCGACAGCTCGTTCATCACGCTGGGCAGCTTCAACTTCGGCGGCGCCAACCTGTCCCGCCAGCGCGGGGCGGCCGGCGGGCTTGCAAGCAGCTTCAACGGCATCGGCGACAATGCCTTCACCCAGATGCTGTCCAACTCCACCGGCCTGCGCAGCGCGGCGGACATCTTCGGCCAATTGCCGTCGAATTTCCAGAACACCGTGCCGCGGCAGGAAAGCCTCGGCTTCTCGTTCCCGATCTGGGAAAATCCGGCCTCGATCATCGGGATGCTGTTCGGCCAGACCGTCGATCTGATCGAGATCGACCTGCCGACGTTCGAATGGACCTTCAATTTCCCGGTCATCCGCATTCCGGTCTATCCGGCGCCGCCGATCTCGATCGTCTTCACCGGCAACATCAATCTCGCCATCGATCTGGCCTTTGGCTACGACACCTACGGCATCTCGCGCTTCATCAAGTCGGGCAATGCCGCCGATCTTCTGCTCGGCTTCTATATCGACGATGATCCGCGCGAGACCGGCGGCGATCCGGCCGAATTCCGGCTGCGCGTCACCGTGCAGCTCGGGGCGGCGCTCGACCTCGGCATCATTTCGGTCGGCGTGGTCGGCGGCATCTTCGCCGAAATCGGCCTCAACTTCCACGAGGACGCCATCAACAGCGATGGCGAGGCGGCCGACAAGAAGCTGCGCGGCAATGAGATCCTCGAGAAGCTGCAGCAAGGCCCGATCTGCATCTTCGACGCCAACGGCGCCATCGGCTTCAATCTCAGCCTGATCCTGACCTTCGGGGTCGGGCCGTTCAGCTTCGATGTCCGCGTGCCGCTGATCCCTGACGTGGTGATCGTCTCGTTCGATGCGCCGCTGTGCGGACCGCCGCCGCCATTGGCGGAATTGCAGGCCGATGGCACGCTGATCCTCAACACCGGCGACCGGGCCGGCCTGCGCGGCGCCACCGACGGCGACGAGGACTTCGTGGTGCGCTCGCTCGGCGCGGGGATCGTCCAGGTCCAGTCCGGCGACATCAAGCAGACCTTCGGCCAGCGGACCGGCGATCCGGTGGTGCGCCGGGTGGTTGGCCGCGGCGGCGCGGGCAACGACCGGCTTGTCGCCGAGAATGCGCTCAAGGGCAAGAATGGCGGCTTCATCGACATGGAGCTGGACGGCGGCGTGGGCAACGACACGCTGTTCACCTCGGATGGCAACGACATCATCATCGGCGGCGCGGGGCTGGATTCGATCCAGTCTGGCGGCGGCAACGACCGCGTTGCGCTGGGCACCTTCACCCTGGCCGATGATGGCGTCGGGGCGCAGTTTGCCGATGTCGGCTCGGGCAACAACACGGTCTATGGCTCGACCGCCAATGACCGGATCATCGCCGGAGGCGGCAATGACCTGATCTTCGGCGGCGGCGGCAAGGACCAGATCTATCTGGGCGCTGGCTCCGACATTGCCTTTGGCGGCGCGGGCGATGATGTGATCATCGGCGATCTGGGCAATGACAGCCTGTTCGGCGGAGCGGGCCTCGACTTCATCGTCGGCGGCGGAGGCGCGGACAAGGTCAGCGGCGACATCGACGACGCCTTCAACGACGCGACGGCGACGGCGCTCTATGGCGGCCCGAACGGCGATTCCGGCGCCCGCAACCTGCTGTTCGGCGATCTTTATGACGTCAACGCCGAAGTCCGGAGCCGCTCCGGCGAAATCCAGACGATGATGGGCCAGTCCGTCGACAGCCTGACACAGGTGGCCTTCGCCTTCTCCGGCGACAATGACATCAACAATTCCGGCAATGACCAGATCATCGGCAGCGGCGGCGACGAGATTATCTTCAGCGGTCGTGGCGACGACAATGTCGATGCGCGCGCGGGGCGTGACCTGATCTACACCGGCGACGGCGAAGATCAGATCTTCGCCGGCAGCGGCGACGACTTCGTCAGCAGCGGCAGCAGCCGTGACGTGATCCTCGGCGGCGACGGCGCCGACACGATCAACGCCGGCTCCGGCAATGATGAAATCCGCGGCGAGCAGGGCGCGGACTCGATCGATGGCGGCGACGACAATGACTCGATCTTCGGCGGCTCCGAGAACGACACGATCACCGGCGGGCGCGGCAACGACACGATCTTCGGCGAAAGCGGCAATGACCGCCTGCGCGGCCAGGAAGGCAACGACTCGATCAATGCCGGCGCAGGCAACGACACGGTCATCGGCGATGACGGCGCCGACACGCTGATCGGCGACACCGGCGACGACTTCATGGACGCCGGCAACCAGAATGACAGCATCCTGGCCGGCGCTGGCTTCGACACGGTCTATGCCGGCGACGGGCAGGACTATGTCGACGCCGGCAGCGACAACGACCTCGTCTATGGCCAGTACGGCAATGACACGATTTACGGCCGCACCGGCGACGACACCATCGATGGCGGCGTCGGCACGGACTCGATCTTCGGCGAGGATGGCGCGGACCAGATCGACGGCGGGGCCAGCAACGACACGATCGATGGCGGCGCGGGCAACGACACGATCCAGGGCGGCACGGGCAACGACTCGATCTTCGGGCGCACAGGGCTCGATTCCATCCGTGGCGGCGCGGACAATGACACGATCTTCGGCAACGAGGACGCCGACCGCCTGTTCGGCGACGCGGGCAATGACAGCATCGCCGGCAATGCGGGCGATGATTCCATCGAAGGCAATGACGGCACCGACTCGATCACGGGCGATGATGGCGCCGACTCGATCTATGGCTTCGCCGGCGCCGACACCATCTTCGGCAATGCCGGCACCGACCTGATCCTCGGCGGATCGGAGAACGACACGATCGACGGCGGCAGCGAGAGCGACACGATCTACGGCGAAGGTGGCGTCGACACGATCTTCGGGCAGGCCGGCGGAGATTCGATCTATGGCGGCACGGAAGGCGACACGATCGACGGCGGCACCGAGGATGACACCATCTTCGGCGAGCAGGGCAATGACTCGATCTTCGGCCAGACCGGCGCTGACCTGATCCGCGGCGAGGAAGGCAACGACACAATCGATGCGGGCAGCGGCAACGACACGGTATATGGCGACGCCAGCCTGACGCGGCCCATCACGTCAGGCGCCGATGTCATTCTCGGCCAGGACGGCGACGACCTGATCCAGGCCGATGGCGGCGATGACATCGTGTTCGGCCATGCCGGCAACGACACGATCACCGGCGATGACGGCAACGACCGCATCTTCGGCCTCAGCGGCAATGACTCGATCAGCGGCGGCGCACAGGACGACCTGATCGAAGGCGGAGACGGGCTTGATTACCTGTCCGGCGATACAGGCAATGACGTGCTGCGCGGCGGCGCGGACAATGACAGCATCCTGGGCGGCGCTGACAATGACGACATCGAGGCCGGGGACGGCGCCGACACGGTCCTTGCCGGCGACGGCGACGACCTCGTGCTGGGCGGCCGCGGCCAGGACTCGATCGATGCCGGCATCGGCAACGATCTGGTGCGCGGCGGCGATGACGCCGACACGATCCTTGGGCAGGCCGGCAATGACACCCTGTTCGCCGAAGCCGGTGTGGGCGATTCGATCAGCGGCGGCGACGGTGACGACGTGATCCATGGCTCGTCGGATGGCGGCCAGACAGATCCAAACTTCACTGACCTGCTGCGTTTCGGCGACGTGCTGGGCGGCGATGCCGGCAACGACATCATCTTCGGCTATGAAGGCGCGGACCTGATCTTCGGCGGCGCCGGGCGCGATGTGATCGATGCAGGCGGCGGCGATGACTTTGTCGAAGGCGGCGATGACCGCGACCGCATCGAAGCCGGGACCGGCAATGATACGATCTACGGCGATCTGTCGACCGGCGATGCGGCGATCGGGGGTGATGACCTGATCTTCGGCGATCTCGGTGACGACTCCATCAGCGCGGGCGCCGGTTCCGACCGCGTCCAGGGCGGTTTCGGACGCGACACGATCGAGGGCGGCCTCGGCGACGACACCCTGTTCCTCGACTATGGCGGCGGCGTCGCGCGCGGCGATGGCGGCGACGACATCGTCACAGGCTCGGATGATGCGGCCGACACGCTGGAGGGCGGCGATGGCCGCGACCGCCTGTTCGGGCTTTCGGGCAATGATGTGCTGCGCGGCGACGCCGGCAACGACATCGTCGATGGCGGCCGCGGCGACGACACGATCGAAGGCGGCGCCGGCGCGGACACCCTGATCGGCGGGGCCCATCACGACCTGATCTACGGCCACACGGCAGCCGGCACCGGCGACGACGCCGCGCCGGACATGCTGTTCGGCGATGACGGCACCGGTATGGGCGGGGTCGACGCCGGCCGGGACCGCCTCTTCGGCGGAGCGGGCAACGATCACCTGTTCGGTGAGGCCGAAGCCGATTTCGTCGACCCGGGAACCGGCGCATCCGATGTGTTCGAGGCTGCCGAGGCGCTTGGCGCGTCGAGCTACACCGCCCCGCCCGCGACGGCCAACCCGACACTCGTGGCCACGGCACGCGTCGATGGCGGAGACGGCTCGATCCTGCCCACAGGCATCCAGACCGGCGGTTTCTGGGTCGATCTCGCCGGGCCGGATGGCATGTCGCTGGTGCCGGCGGGCGCGAACCGCATCTCCTCCGGCGACATCCTGCTCAACCGCGAGCAGGCGATGCAGAGCTTCGACTGGACCACGCTGCGCGGCGCAGGCGGGTTGACGGCGGGCGATCAGTCGCTGTCCGCAGGCGATGGCGCGCTGTTCAACCGCGCTGGCACTGCGCTCACCGGGGACGGATCGGTCATCCCGGCGGATGGTCCTTCCCGGCAGTCGGCGATCGCGGTCGATGCCACCTCGCAGTACGTCGCTTGGGTCGACATGCGCGGTGACAGCTCCGAAATCTTCGTCGCGAGGCTGGTCAACGGCGCGTGGACAGAACTGGCCGGCAGCGCCCGGGGCGGCGGCATCAGCAACACGGCTTCAGCCTCGACCAATCCGGCCATCGTGATCGACGCGTCCGGCGCGCCCGTGGTGGCCTGGACGGAAGTGAGCAGCACGGGCGCACGCGATATCCGGGCGGCACGCTGGGATGCCGGATCAAGCACATGGGTCGCGCTCGGCAATTCAATGTCCGCCGCCGGGCTCAGCAACACCGGCTCAGCCACCAATGTCGAGCTTGTCGCCACCGGCACCGGCGTTGTGGCCGCCTGGCGCGACAACTCGAGCGGGACGGAGCGGCTTTACATGCGCCGTTTCGATGGAACGAACTGGGGCGAGGTCGGCGCAGGTTCGGCGACGGGTCAGGGCGTGTTCGGCGCGCAGGCCCTCAATGGCCAGTTTGCGGTCGCCAGCGATGGCGCGCGCATCGCGGTCTCCGCCGCGTTCTCCTCCGGCGACGATGTGTTGCTGGTCACGCGCGAGTTCTCGGCAGGCGCCTGGACTACGTTGCCGGCGGCCGATGGCGGCCCCCTCGCCACGGGTGAACGCTCGGCCTCGGCGCCCTCCCTCGCCTATCATCAGGGCGTGCTGTACCAGGCCTGGGTCGAACAGCGCCCGTTGACGGAGCGGCTGATCACCGACCGCACGCAGCAGGTTTTCGTGGCGCGCTTCAGCGCCGGCGCGTGGAGCGAAGCGGGGACCGGCGCCGCCAGCGGGCTCGGCGTCTCGTTGGCGCCATATGCCGCGCTTGCCCCGCAACTCGGCTCAGGAACCGGGGGGCTGACGCTCACCTATGCGCAAGTCGATTGGCGCGGCGCCGAGCAGAACGCCAACCTGTATGCGATGCGCTGGACGGGAAGCGCCTTTGCGGCCCAGTTTCCCGATCAGGCGCGCGGCAGCGGGATCGCCGCCCTGCCCTCCAGCCTGACCGGCTATGATCTGGCGGTCGACGCCTCCGGGCGTCCATTCGCGACCTGGACGACAGCCGAGGGCGGCCTGTTCGTCCGCGGCAGCAACGCCACGGCGAACCGCACCTTCACGGCCGACGCGACGACCAGCGTCGCAACCATCCTCGCCAACAACGCCCTGACAGCCGGCGACGTCATCATCGTCACGGCAGCGACGGGCGGCTTCACGGTGACCACCGCCGATGCGGGCGTGCTCATCATCGGCCAGGGCGCCGGGCAGATCACCGGGCCTGTCGTGATCGACAACGCCTCCGGCACGATGCTGCAGGATCTGGTGATCAGCGGCAATGTGACCGTCAACGGCGGCAGCGGCGTCAGGCTCGCCGAGAACACCATCACCGGCAATCTGATCCTCAACGGCGGAACCGGGGCGCGGATCACGTCGAACGCCATCCAGGGCGCGGTCAGCTTCGCGGGGACGGCCCATACCGATCTGGCTGTCGTCAACAACCGCATCACGGGCGCCACGGCCAACCTGCTGATCGACCGCGCCATCACCGGCCTGATCAGCGGCAACAGCATCAGCGGCGCAACCGCCACGGCCCTGACGATCAGCGCCGCGACGACCGCGACGATCACCGGCAACACGATCTTCAACAACGGGACCGGCGTCGCCTACGGCGCTGCGGCCCTTGCCTTCGGCGGCAACACGATCCGCAACAACAACATCGGCGTTGTCTCGACCGTGACGGACAGCGCGGCCGCACTCGGGGCCAATGCGGCGACGGCGGCGAACACGATCCGCAACAATGTCACGGGCGTCACCCTTACGGCCAGCAGCATGACCGGCCAGTGGGTGTTCGACAACGTCACCGGCGTATCTGGCTCGGGAACGCTGGGCGGCGCGAGCATCGAACGCGCCAACATCATCAGCGGCAACGGCTCCGGCGTCTCGGGCTTCAGCGGCTCGATCCTGCGCAACCGGATCGCCTTCAATGGCGTCGGCATTTCCGCGACGGCGAACCAGCGCATCTTCGAGAACCTGATCTACCGCAACAGCGCGACCGGCATCGGCGTCTCCGCCACCGATGTCCGGATCGGCAACAACACCATCTATGCCGACGCGACAGGCGGCGACGGCATCCAGCTCGGCGGCAATGCGGCCCGCGTCGAGATCATCGGCAACATCATCTGGAGCGAGGTCGGCACCGCGCTGAACGTCGCCAACACGGCGCAGAGCGGCTTCTTCAGCGATTACAACACTCTATATGCAGGTCCGACCGGCACGCTGGTGTTCTGGACGCGGCCCTTCACGGACATCCTCGACTGGCAGGCGGACGTCGCGCTCTACGACCTCAATTCGACAGGCCGGACGGCGATCGACCCCGAGGCCGCCAAGCCGCGCTTCGTTGACCTCGGGCGCGACGACTACCGCGTGTTTGCCCAGGCCGCCTCGCAGCAGATGACGAGCCCGACCGCTGATCGGGGCGACCCGCTCGGACGCTTCCAGGGGCTGACGGACCCGCTGAACCTGCTCGCCAATCCCGGCTTCGAGACTGGCCTGACCGGCTGGACGACCAGCGGCGGCTCCGTGGCGTCCGTCGTCAGGGCCTATGACGGCACGACGTCCTATGACGGCGGCAACGTTTCCGTGAGCCTCGCCTCGCAGCGCGTCGACCTGATCGCGCGCGGCTTCACCGCCGGCGCGATCGATGGCGGCGCGCTGGAGGCGATCTTTGGCGGCCGCGTCTGGATGCAGCCATCGACGACGCCGGACACGGTGCGCGTCACGCTGACCTTCCGCACCGCCGCCGAGGCGGTGGTCGGCACCCCGACGGTGCTGGAGCTCAAGCAATCCGAAGGACGCTGGGTTGCGCTATGGGACCGCATCGGCCTGCCGATCGGCGCGCGGCTGGTCGACTTCTCGTTCTCTTCGACCGCGGTCAGCGGCAGTGACGGCGTGAACTTCGACAATGCCGTGTTCGCGGTCATCCCGCGCGGCCAGATGACGACTCAGGGCGTCTACGGCCAGGAGGTCGCGGTCCATGGCCAGCGTTCCGCCATCGCCATCCGCTCACCCGACCTCTACCTCGACTGGGAGATCGGACAACAGCGCTTCATCGAATGGGACACCTTCGGCGCGGCGGTGGGCAGTTCAGTGCGGCTCGAACTTTGGCAGGACACGGCGGACGGCCCGGCCTTCCGCTCGGTGATCACGGCGGCGACGCCGGACACGGGGCGCTATCTCTGGCAGCCATCGCTGAATGGCGTGACAGCCGGAACCTACGGCCTGCGCATCAAGGCCGTTCTGGTGAGCGACCCGGCGGTGTTCGACCTCACCACCGAGAGCTTCACCACGCCGGAAGCGGGCAACACCTACTGGGTCGACGACGGCTCGAACGCGGGCGACCAATACACGCCGGGCGCAACCGGCTCGAACCGCAACACCGGCAAACTGGCCACGGCGCCCAAGCCGAACGTCGTCAACGTTCTGCGCACCTACGATCTGACCGCCGGCTCGGTCGTCAATGTCGACGCCGGCAACTACACGGTGTTCCGCGGCATCGACATCTCGGGCGAAAGCAGCCTTGGTCTCGGCATCGAGGAAGGCTTCAGCATTCTGGGGCCGACCAACGGCTCTGTGGCGCGGATCACGCCGGCCAACCCGGTGATCCCGGAAGACGCCATCGTGCAGCTCGTCGATGCAGATGCGATGACGATCCGTGGCCTCACGCTGGAGAACGCCCAGCGCGGCCTGTGGGCGCGGAACAATTCCACGGCGCTTGTGCTGAGCGACATCACCAGCCGCAATCACAGCATCGAGGGCATCCGGGTCGACACGACCTCGCAACTCGACAGCCTGACGAACATCATCGCGCAGGGAACCGATTACGGCGTCATCATCGCGGCCAATGTCGGCCTGATCAACAATGTCGAGGTCTTTGGCGCCGACACCGGCCTGAAGGTGACCGGGCAGGCCCCGGTCATCCGGAACATCTACGGCCACGACAACCGCTTCTACGGCGCGGAGTTCACCATAACGGGGGCTTCGGCGATCACCGAAAGCCGTTTCGCCAACAACCCGTATGGCATCAGCGTCAACGGCCAGACATCCGGCGCGGGCAACGAGGTCGTCTTTGGCTCGGACGCGCTCGACGGACGTGGCAACCGCGTCACGGGCAGCAGCCTTTACGGCATCAGCGCCAGCGGCAACGTGCGCGTGGTCGGCAACTACGTCTCGGACGCGCGCTACTCCGTGAACAACGGATTTGGCATCTTCGCCAGCGGCTCGACCGTCACGGTCGTCGACAACGTCGTCAACAACGCCACCTATGGCATCAGCAGTTCCGGACTGGTGCGCGGCAACCTCGTCACCAATTCGGACACCGGCATCTTCCTGTCGAGTTCGGCACGGGCCGAGGCCAACACGCTGCGGGATGTCCTGACCGGCATCGCCGCCAACAGCGGCTCGACCATCGTCAACAACCTCGTCATCCGCGCCTCGACCGGCATGACCCTGTCCGGCAGCAATGCGACGGTGCAGAACAACACCATCGAGGCCAGCGGGCGCGGTGTCGATGTGCTGCAGAACGTCAGCAACACGACGATCCTCAACAACATCTTCTCGATCACCGGCAGCCTCGGCGGCGCACTCCGCGTCGCGCCCAACGCGCAGACCGGCTTCGTCTCGAACTTCAACCTGTACTATCTGGCGGCTGGAGCCATTGTCGGAACGTGGCAGTCCGGCGACCGCAGTTCGCTTCAGGCCTGGCGCTTCGCAACGCTGCAGGATTTCGCCAGCCTGGCGGCAGACCCGCAATTCGTCGACCCGGTCAACGGCAACTACCACCTGCGTTCCAGCGTGGGCTCGGTCAAGGGAACCGGCCTGTCGGTGGTCCGCGATCCGGTGACGGGCCTGCCGATCCGCAATGCCGCACCCACAACGGCGGACGCCAGCAACTCCCCCGGCATCGACCGCGGCGACAGCGCGACGCCGATCGGAGCGGAGCCTGCGCCCAATGGCGGCTATGTCGAGATCGGGGCCTATGGCGGCACTGCGCAGGCGTCGCTGAGCCCGAGCAGCTACATCAGGGTCTTCACGCCGAACGGCACCGAGACCTACCAGCACAGCAACGTGGTTCCGATCACCTGGCGCTCCTTCGGCACGGCGTCGACCGTCACCATCGAGGTGTCGAGCGATGGCGGGACGACCTACACGACCATCGCCAGCAACGAGACGAATGACGGCCGCTATGACTGGACGATCACGCCGGCGAGCTTCCCGCCCTCGGCCAACTACCTGATCCGGATCACCACCACCGACAACCTGCTGACCGATACGTCAGATGCGGCCTTTGCGGTGACACTGCCGATCAAGATCTACTATGTCGACGACTCCTCCGATACGAACGACCAGTACACGCCCGGCGCGGTCGGCAACGACGCCAATGACGGGCTGTCGGCGCTGACGCCGAAGGCCTCGATCCAGGCCATCCTGGCGCAGTACGACCTCGGGGCGAACGACGTGATCCTCGTCGACACCGGCGTCTACAACCTCACGACTGACATCATCGTCGGGGCCGAGGACGGCGGCACCGGCAATGCGCCGGTCGAGCGCATGACGATCCGGGGACCGACCGACTCGGGCAAGGTGGCGACGCTCAACCGCGGCAACACCGCGAACACGGCGGTGTTCCGCTTCAACGGCGCTGACTACGTCACGCTCGAAAACCTTGACATGACCAACGCCTACCGCAACGTCTGGCTGCCGGACCTGCAGGATGTGCGCGGCATCTCGATCGTCAACAGCCGCGTGGCCGGCGCCAGCAACGCCCAGATCTACGCCGGCGAAGGCAACCGCGACCTTCAGGTCCTGAACACGACCATCGCACCGCCGATCAACGTCTCCTCGACGGCCCTGTGGACCTACAGGACCACGAATGTGACGGTGAACAACGTCACCGTGACCGGCGGCGGGGCCACCTATGGCCTGTTCTTCGACCAATCGCCCAATGTCACAGTCCGCGACTCCCGCGTGTCCGGGCTCGGCTATGTCGGCCTCTTCACGTCCAGCGGCAACAACGGGGTGTTCGAGAACAATCTGATCGAGAATATCGGCGCGGGGGCCTATGGCGCGGGCGTCTATCTTTCGGGAGGCGACACACTCTTCAACAACAACGTTGTCCGCAATGTCACCAGCGGCTCGGCGATTGCGGTCTACGCGCCTGGAACGGGCCGTATCCAGACGGTCAGCAACAACATCGTCTCGGGCGCGACCGGCCAGGGTATCTTCGTCAACACGCTGGGCGCTCGCGTCTTCGGCAACACCGTCAGCACCAGCGGCGTCGGCATCTTCGGCAACACCGGCGGGCGCAACGGCAACGAGGACGCCACGGTCTTCAACAACACAGTGTTCGGCAACACTGTCGGCCTGCGGACCAATGGCGGAGTCTACGAGGGCAACCGCTCCTACTCGAACACGGTCGGCGTCGATACCACCGGCACCAACAGCGGCCTTGACAACGCGCCGCTGCTGATCGGCAACCTGATCTACGGCAACGCCACGCGTGCGGTCGGGCTCTCGAGCGCCAACACACTGCAACTGATCAACAACACGATCGTCCAGTCCGGCGGCGAAGAGGTGATCCAGGCGGGCAGTTCATCGAACCTGATCCTGCGCAACAACATCCTGTCGGCCAACAACACGGCTGTGTTCGACATCGCCGAAAACGCCCAGGCTGGCTTCACCTCCGACTACAACCTGCTTGACCTCAAAGGCACATCGACCATCGGCCGCTGGGGCGTGACGAATTTCACCAGTCTTGCGGAATGGCGCGTGGTGCTTGGACTGGAGCGGCAGTCGCAGGTCGGCGACCCGCTGTTCGTCGACCCAGACGGCGCAGACAATCTGCTCGGCTTCTCGGGCGGGGTGAACAGCGGCGCTGACGACAATTTTGCGCCGAGCAATCTCGCGCTGATCCTCGACAAGGGCGATCCGCGCAACAGCGGCCGGGTTGTGTTCTCGGAGGCGGGGACGAACCCGACCGGCGGGCGCATCAACATCGGCGCTCCCGGCAACATCGCCACGGGCCTCGCCAGCCCGTCGCAGATCCTGCAGGTTCTGACGCCGAATGGCGGCGACCGCGTCAAGGTGGGCGAGCCGACAACTGTGGTCTGGCGCTCCGATGGCCTGACCCGTGAGACGCCGGTCGTGCTCCTGAACACGGGCGAGAACACGATCAATTCTGTGGCGGGACCGGAAAGCTGGAGCAACTGGCGCACCGCCAGCCAGTTCCTGGTCAGCGGCATCAATTACACCGTGCCTGCCAACGCCGGCACGAACATCAGCGCAGGCACCGCGCCCGCCAGCGTCTACAACACGCTGGTCTACACGCCCGGACCGAACGCGGGGAGCCGGATTGCCTACAGCATCCCCGAACTGGAGGATGGGACCTACCGCATCAGGGTTCATCTCAACAATTACGACGCGGCGACGGCGGCCAACAGGCAGGCCTTCGACGTGGTTGCGAACGGGAACGTCGTCAGGGCCAATGTCGACATGTTCACGGCATCGGGCGGGCTGCGCAGCGTCGGCGTCCTCGCCCCGATCGATGTCACGATCAGTGGCGGCGCAGGCATGCTGCTGGAGTTCATCAACAAGCTGAACAACGGCTATACCGAGATCTCGGCGATCGAGATTTCGCGGGTGCGCCCTGCCCTCGCCGCCTTCACCGCGCAACTCGAAGTGTCCATCGACAATGGTACGAGCTGGAGCCCGGTGGCGGCCGCGCAGACCTTCGACCGCTACGGCGAGGCCCGGTTCGACTGGACGCCGGCAGCACCGTCACCAGGCGCGACGGCGCTGCTGCGAGTAACCGCCAGCGACGGCACGACGACGCTGGTCGATCGTTCAGACGCCGCCTTCAGCATCGCGCCGGCGGGCAACGCCTACTATGTCGATGATGGCTCGGATGTGGGTGACCAGTACACGCCCGGCGCTGTCGGCAACAACGCCAATGACGGGCGCTCGCCCGACCGGCCGATGGCCTCGCTGGCGGCCCTGCTCGGCATCTACGACCTCAACCCCGGCGACGTGGTCTATGTCGACTCCGGCACCTACACGACCATCACCGACATCAACCTGCTTGCAGACGATTCCGGCACGGCGCTCAACCGCATCCTGATCACCGGTCCGACCGCGCCCGGCGCGAAAGCCACCATCGACCGCGGCACGCTGCTCAGCGGCACGCAGGCCTTCTACTTCGGCGGCGCCGATTACGTCACGCTGCGGAATTTCGACATCGTGCGCGGTGATCGCGCCGCGCTCTTCGGAGCCGCGACCTCCAGCAACTTCAACACGCTGGAAAACCTGAACATTTCCGGCGTCAACACCACGGGCGTCTACATCGACAATGGCAACGCCAACATCACGGTGACCGGCGGCTCGATCCGCAACCCGGTGCAGTTCAATTCGGGATATGGCGTCTTCGCCGACGCCACCAACAACGTCACCGTTTCGGGCGTGACCTTCGACGGCTTCGCCTACTCGCTCTGGTTCAACCCGCCGGTCAATAACAGCGCAATGCTGGTCGAGAACAACACTTTCATCAACCAGCGCAATGGCTTTGCGACCTATATCGGCGGCGGATCGCTGGCGAACGGCATCAGCACGATCATCCGCAACAACACCTATGCGGCATCGTCGACGGGCTCCTACCAGATCTATGCGGCCGGGGGGGCCGCAACGATCACCGGCAACACGATTGGCGGCATCAGCCAGAGCTTCGGGCGGGCCATCTACGGCGACTTCCAGCTGGCCGCGAACAACACGATCACGGGTGGCCAGATCGGCATCGAGACCACAGGCTCGAACAATACGGTCCGCGACAACACGATCAGCGGCACGACGTTGAACGGGATCCGTTTCGGGGGCGGGGGGTCGGTGGTGGGCAATACGCTGACCGGCAACGCAACGGCCATCTTCATCCCCAGCGGTGCCACAAGCCGGCAGGTCAGCAACAACCTGATCACCGGATCGACCGTGACGGGCATCCAGATCGACGGCTCTGGCGACATCTTCAACAACACGATCCGGCAGGGGGCCGGCGCGGCGGTGACGCTGAACTCACCGGTCAGTGCCGCCGTTCCGCGACTCCAGAACAACATCGTCTGGTCCGACGGCGGCATCGGCCTTCTGGTCACGACGAACGGCTCGAATGCCGTTAACAGCGACTACAACCTGTATTATCTGACCGGCGGCGCGACCATGGGCCGGTTCAACACCAATGACTATGCGTCGTTGGTGGATTTCGAACTGGCGACCGGGCAGGACCGCAACAGCCGGCAGGGCAACCCGCTGTTCGTCGACCCCGCGGCCGGCAACTACAGTCTTCAGGCAGGATCGCCCGGCATCGACATGGGCAACCCACGCGACAGTTTTGCGCGCGAGCCAGGGCAGAATGGCGGGCGCGTCAATGTCGGCCATCAGGGCAACACCGCCCTTGCGACGCAATCGGCTGCGACCCAGCAGGTCTATGTCCTGTCGCCGAACGGCTACGAAAAGTTCGAGCGCGATGCTCCGGTGACGATCGACTGGTCAAGCAATGGCTTTGCACGGGAGATTCCCGTGGGCTTCTACGCGCTCGGACCCGATTCCAACCCGAACACCATCGTGGCCCGCGGTGATCAGCCCTGGTCGACCTGGACCAACCTGCAGCCCTACGTGGTCGGGCTAGGCGGCAACTACACCTACGGCAACACCGTCGGCACGACATCGAGCGCCGGCGAACTCGCCGGGCCGACCTCGATCTATGGGGGCTGGGCAAGCGCGGTCAACGGACAAATCCAGGCGAACATCCCGGTTTCGGACGGAAACTATATCGTCCGCCTGCACTTCTACGAATTCTACAACTATGGGGCAGGCCAGCGACCCTTCAACATCCAGCTGCAGGGCAACACCGTTGCGACCGGGTTCGATGTGGTCACGGCGGCGGGCGGGTCGCAGCGCGCCACGGTTGCGACGTACCAGAACATCGCGGTCAGCGGCGGCCAAGGCCTCAATGTCCGGCTGGTCGGCAACAATGCAACCCTCGTCGGCGTCGAGATTTCACGCGCAGGCGTCGCGGGCGACGCCAAGACGGCGACGGTGGAAGTCTCGCCCGACAATGGCGCGACCTGGCAACTCGTGGCGCCCGACGCAGCCATGGACCGCTATGGCTATGGCAAGGTCAGCTGGGCTCCCGGCTTCATCACGGACGCCAATTCCGTGCTGGCGCGCGTCACCATTGACGACAAGAGCGACACTTCGGACGATCCGTTCCTGACCACCAACAATGGCCGGTTCTACTATGTGAACGACGGCGCGACCGCAGGCGACCAATACACCACGGCGATTGGCGACAACCGGGCTTCCGGCAAGTCGGCCGACAAGCCGATGGGCTCGCTGGAAGCGCTGCTCAGGATGTACGACCTCGACGGCGGCGACATCGTCTATGTCGACACCGGCACCTACCGGATGGCGGACAACGTTTACATCGGAGCCTCCGACAGCGGCTCCTCCGAAGATGCCCGCGTCCGCATCCAGGGTCCGACGGGAGCGGCGCAGGCCGTATTGAACCGCCAGAACGGCATTGCGGCCGTGTTCAACGTCTCCAGCTCGAATTTCGTGACCATCTCCGATTTCGAGATGACCGGCGCAAACTTCGGCGTCTATGCTGACCGCGTCACCAACCTCAAGGTCCTGAACAACCAGATCTACACCAACAACGACAGCGGCATCTACCTGCGCTCGTTCCAGAGCAACGCCAACAACATCCAGAACATCGAAATCCGCGGCAACCGCATCTTCAACCACCGTGTCGGCGGCGGCGACGGCATCAATCTGTTCTACACTCGGAACATCACGATCGCCGACAACGAAATCTTTGGGAACAGCAATTCCGGCATCACGGCCAACGCCGTGTCCGGGCTGATCACCGGGAACCTGATCCGCGACAACGACTATTACGGCATCTACACGGGCAGCCCCGAAGCCACAGGCGTCGGGCAGCAACTGGTCGCCTCGGGCAATACCATCACCAACAACCGGTACTACGGCCTGTATGGCTCGGGCGCCGGCGTGATCTTCCGCGGCAACACGGTGTCCGGAGCCAACCAGTTCGTCGGAACATCGGCCGGCATCTACATCACCGGCCCGTCGAGCCGCGCCGAGAACAACGTGGTCTTCGGCAACCTGGTCGGCATCCGGGGTGACAACAACACCCTGATCACCGGCAACCGTGTGTTCGAGAACCGCACCGTTGGCGGGAATGTGCAGCCCTCTGACGGTTCCGGCATCGTGATGGGCAGCGGCTTTATCACGGTCACCAACAACCGCGTCTATTCGAACCGCTACGGCATCTTCAGCTCGTCCGCGCCGGGGCTGATCCAGTCCAACCTGATCTATGGCAACGGCGACGTCGCGATCAACCTGACCTCCAACAATGTCTCGGGCACGCCCAATGTGATCGCGGGCAACACGCTCTACCAGCAGGTGGGCGACGTGATCTTCCTCGGCTCCGGTCTGGCGAACACCACGATCCGCTCGAACATCCTTTGGAACGAAAGCGGCGACATCCTTGATGTCGCCACCGCCGCCCGCACCGGTCTCAGCATCGGACACAACCTCTATGTCAGCCCGTCCGCGGCCTCGTTCGTGGCCAATTACGGCGGCACGCGGGCGCAGAGCGCCGGCGATTTCCGCAGCCTGATCGGCGCCTTCCTTGGCCAGCCCGCCGCTGACCAGGATCGCGGCAGCATCGAGGGCGACCCGCTGTTCCTCGACATCGACGGGGCCGACAACCAGCTCGGCGGCCTCGACAATGCCACCGGCAGCGGCTCGGATGACAATTTCGGCCTGCGCCGGAACTCGGTCGCGATCGACGCCGCCGATTCCTATGTGATGCCGCTGAACGACAATCTCGGCCTGCCGCGCAACAATGACGCCACGATCGCCGACACGGGCCGCGGCTGGGAGCTGTTCGAGGAAACCGACACGGGCGCGAACGCCTTCAACCCAACCGGCGGCACGCTGATCGCCAGCACGCGCACAAGCTACAACGCGGTCGAAGTCACGCTGCCCTTCAACTTCACCTACTACGGCGAGACCTACAGCAAGGTCTGGGTCACGACCGACGGATCGCTGGTGTTCGGCGGCACCTATCCCAACCAGATCGCTGACTCGACCGCCAACCTGCAGGCTTCGCGCCGGATCGCCCCGTTCTGGGATCTCAACCTGTGGACGAACCGCACCCAGGATGGCGTCTTCCTCGACACGACCGTGGCCAACCAGGTCACGTTCCGCTGGTCGGGCTACAGCCAGCCGCTCGCCGGACAGCCATCGGCCAATTTCAGCGCCACGCTGTTCGCCAACGGCAGCGTCCGCTTCGCCTATGGCTCGGGCAACCAGGGCATGACGCCGACAGTCGGTGTGTCCGCCGGCAACGGCTACACGCTGGTGGCCTCGTCGTTGAACGGCGGCGCCAACCTGTCCAACGTCAATTCGCGGCTGTTCACGCCCAATGCGGCGGCCGGCCTTGACTACTATGACATCGGGGCTTTCGAGTTCCAGGGTTCGTCAAACGACACGACGCCGCCGCGCGTGGCCACGATCAGCCTGCCGGCTGAAGGCGGCTCAACGGCTGTCGCCTTCGACCGCATCACTGTCAGCTTCACCGAGGCGCTCGATCTGATCAGCGCCAACTCGGTGGCCAACTACCAGCTCGTGTCGCGCGGCGCGGACGGCGTATTCGATACGCTGGATGATGTGCGCTATACGCTCAGGCCGATCTATTCCTTCCCCGAGACCAACCTGACGCTGGGCATCAATGCCGGCGCGCTGGCCGATGGCACCTACCGCCTCACCTTGTCGGGCACCGGCGCCGTGCGCGACACCGCCGGCAATGCGCTCGACGGCAACAATGACGGCACGGGCGGCGATGACTTCCGCCGCACCTTCATCATCGACCGCTCCCTCAACCGTCCGCCCGTCGCCACCGCCGGGAGCGTGAGCGTCGCGGAAGACGGCTCGATCCTGATCCAGCTGGCGGGCACTGACGCTGATGGCGATCCGCTCACCTACGCGCTGGTCAACACGCCAGCGAACGGCACGATCACCAGCTTTGAATCGGCAACCGGGCGGCTGACCTATACGCCGGGCGCCAACTTCAACGGTTCGGACAGCTTCCGCTTCCGGGTCGACGACGGCAAGCTTGGCCGGTCGGAAGCCAATGTCACCATCACGGTCACGCCCGTGAACGATGCTCCGACCGCCAATGCGGTGTCGACGACAGCCGTCGCCGGGCAGCCGCGCGTGATCGTGCTCTCCGGCTCGGATCTGGAAACGCCGTCGGGCCAACTCGTGCCAGTGATCGTGACCCAGCCCGCCGGCGGGACTGTGGTTGTGCAGAGCGGCCTGACCGTGATCTACACGCCGCGCGGCAATTTCACCGGCAATGACAGCTTCACCTATCGGCTCGTCGACAGCGGCGATCCGGCCGGAAACGCCGGCAATCCGGCGCAGAGCGCGCCCGCCACCGTCAGCATTGCGGTCAGCAACCCGAACGATGCGCCGGTTGCCGCGAATGACAGCTTCGGCACGACGATCAACGAGGCGCTGCAGATCCCGGTCGGCCAGTTGCTCGTCAACGACACCGATCCGGACGGCAATACGCTGAGCGTGATCTCGGTACAGGGCGCGATCAACGGCGGCGTCGTGCTCTCCGCCGGCGTCATCACTTTCACGCCGACCGCCGGCTTTGTCGGCACCGGCAGCTTCACCTACACGATCAGCGACGGCCTGCTGACCTCGACGGCCGAAGTCCGCGTCGCGGTCGAGCCGTTCAACGCGGCCCCGATCGTTGGCAACGATACGGTGAACGGCAGCGAAGACACGCCATTGGTCGTCGATGCGTCCGTGCTGCTCGCCAATGACAGCGATCCGGAAGGTGTCCCGCTCTCGATCGTCGGCGTCCAGAACGCGACCAACGGCACGGTCTCGCTCGATCTGGTCAACCGCCGCATCACCTTCACACCGGCGCTCAACGTCAACGGCAACGGGATCGGCAGCTTCCAGTACATCGCCTCCGATGGCTCCAAGCGGACCACGGCGACGGTGACCGTCAACCTGGCGCCCGTGAATGACGCGCCGGTGGCCGTGGCAGACAGCCGCTCGACCCCGGAAGACACGCCGCTCGTCTTTGCCGCATCGACGCTGCTTGCCAACGATACGGATGTCGACGGCAACCCGCTCAGCGTCACCGGCGTCTCGAACCCGGCCAACGGCACGGTGGTGCTCGCCAATGGCACCATCACCTTCACGCCGGCGGCGAACTTCAACGGTACGGCCGGCTTCGACTACACAATCTCGGACGGCCAGGGCGGCACGTCGTCCGCCCGCGTCACGGTCACCGTCACGCCGGTCAACGATGCGCCCACCGCCAACAATGACAGCTTCAGCACGAACGAGGATGTGCCGCTGTCGCTGGCGATCGCCGGTTTGCTGGCGAACGACGTCGACGTCGATGGCAATACGCTGACCCTGACCGGCATCAGCGACGTGACCCTCGGTACAGCCCAGATCGTCGGCAACCAGGTGGTGTTCACGCCCGGCGCGAACCTGAGCGGATCCGGTGGCTTTACCTATGCGATTTCCGACGGCAATGGCGGGACTTCGACGGCGCGCGTCACGATCACGATCGTTGCTGTCAATGACAGTCCGATCGTCATCGGCGAAAGCACCTCGATCCTGACCAGCGAAACGGCGACATTTACCTACGCCTCGCTTCTCGCCAATGACAGCGATGTCGAGGGCTCGCCGCTCAGCATCACCGGCGTCGGCAACGCGACGGGTGGCACGCTGACCACGACCGCGACCTCCGTGACCTTCACGCCGACCGTGGGCTTCACCGGCGTCGGCGGCTTCGACTATACGGTCTCCGACGGCTCTCTCGGCACGATCGGCCGCGTCACGGTTTCGGTGAACCAGGCAAACCGCGCGCCGGTCGCCGTTGCCGACACGCGCACCACGAATGAAGATCAGGCGGTGGTCCTGCCGGTCGCCAATCTGACCGCGAACGACACCGATGCCGACAGCGATCCGCTCACCGTCACTGGCGTGTCGGGCGCGTCCGGCGGCACGGTGAGCCTTGCCAACGGCAATGTGACCTTCACCCCGACGGCGAACTTCAACGGCGTCGCGGGCTTCGACTACGCGATTTCGGACGGGCGCGGCGGCACCTCGACGGCCCGTGTCACCGTCAACGTGACGCCGGTCTACGATCCGGTGATCGCCAACCCGCTGAACCTCAGCACGCCGGAAGACGTTTTCCTCAATGTCGGCTTCGTGTCGATGTTCGGCGTGGCGACCAATGTCGACGGCGGGGCCCTGACCTTCGTCAATGCCTCTGGCGCCGTTGGCGGCACACTCGACATCTGCTTCCCCTGCGGCCGCGTGCGTTTCATTCCGAACGCGAACTTCAACGGCACCGGCGGCTTTGATTTCACCATCCGCGATGCAGCCGGGACGGAATCGACGGCGCGCGCCACAATCACGGTCCAGCCTGTGCCTGATGCCCCTGCCGGGGTTGCGGACAGCTACAGCGTGGACGAGGACCAGAGCCTGGTCGTGGGGGCGCTCCTCGGGGTGCTGGCCAACGACACGGATGCGGATGGCGACGCCTTGACGGCATCGCTGGTGACCGGGCCGCTGCACGGCACGCTGACCCTCAACGCGGACGGCTCGTTCAGCTACGCCGCCGGCGCCAACTACAATGGCGCGGACAGCTTCACCTACCGCGCCAGCGACGGCGCGCTGAACTCCGGCGACGTCACCGTCAGCATCACGGTCAGGCCGGTGAACGACCAGCCGGTGGCGGTCGCCGACAGCCGCAGCACGGCGGAGGACACGCCGCTCGTGTTCGCCGCCGCGACGCTGCTCGGCAACGACAGTGACATTGACAATGACGCGCTCAGCGTGACCGGCGTCTCGAACCCGGCCAACGGCACGGTGGCGCTCGCCAACGGCACGATCACCTTCACGCCGGCAGCGAACTTCAACGGCACGGCCGGCTTCGACTACACGATCTCGGACGGCAATGGCGGCACGGCGACGGCCCGCGTCACGGTCACGGTCACGCCGACCAACGACGCGCCCGCCGTCACCGGCGAGAGCTTCGCGATCACCAACCTGCAGACGCTGACGACCAGCTTCGCCAGCCTGCTGGCCAATGACAGCGACGTCGAGAACGACCCGCTCAGCGTCACCGGCGTCAGCAACGCCACCGGCGGCACGCTGGCCACGACCGCGACCTCCGTCACCTTCACCCCGACCGCAGGCTTCACCGGCGCGGCGGGCTTCGACTACAGCGTCTCCGACGGCAATGGCGGTACCAGCACAGGCCGCGTCAGCATCACCGTGACCTCCGGCGCCGTGAATGTGCGGCCCGTCGCCCGCAGCGAAACCATCGGCGCACCGTTCGACATCAATCAGGCGGCCGTCATCAATGCGGCGACCCTGCTGGCGAACGACACCGACGCCAATGGCGATCCGCTGACGATCACGGCGGTGTTCGGCGGCGTCAACGGCGTGGCCTCGCTTGATGTCGCCACCCAGCGCGTGACCTTCACGCCGACGGCCGGCTATCTCGGGCCGGCAACCTTCAGCTATACAGTGAGCGATGGCGCGCTGACGGCCAACGCGACGGCCAAGATCTTCTTTGCAGACCTGAATGCGCCGCCGGTCGCCAACGCCGACACGGTGACGGTGGACGCCAACGCGACGACAACGATCACGGCAGCGTCGCTGCTGGCCAACGACACCGACGCGGACGGGCAGCCGTTGCAGATCACCGCTGCGACGGGCAGCCCCAATCTGGCGGTGACCTTCAGCGCGGCAACCGGCCTGCTGACCCTTAAGCCGACCTATGGCTTCAGCGGCGCGACAAGCTTCACCTACCGGGTCAGCGACGGGATCACCACAAGCATCGGCACCGTCGCCGTGACCGTGACGCCTGCGCCAGCCGCCGCGCCGATCGCGGGAACGGACCGGTTCACCGCCTTCCTCGGCACGCCGCTGACAATCTCGTTCAGCCAGCTTCTGGGCAATGACCGTGATCCGAACGGCGACACGCTCACGATCACCGGCGCATCGACGGGCGCGACGAGCCGCGGCACGCTGGTCTTCGATGCCGCAAGCCGGACGATCACCTTCACGCCGACCGCACTGGGAACAGGCGGATTCACCTACACGGTGTCCGATGGCGCGCTGACCTCGGCCGGGACCGTGACGATCTCGAATCGCGCCGCCAATCCGCCGGTCGTGGTCAACGATGTCATCAACGGACGTCTGCCAGGACCGATCGCCATCCAGACCGCGCAACTTCTGGCCAATGACAGCGACCCGAACGGCGACGGGCTGACGGTCACGCGGGTGCTGAGCCCGGTTAACGGAACGGTCGCCTTCGGCGCAGCCGGCGAAATCGTCTTCACGCCGACGGCCGGCGCGACCGGGCCGTGGTCCTTCCGCTATGCGGCTTCGGATGGCGTCAACGAAACGCTCGGCACCGTCACGCTGAAACTGACGGAGAACATCGCGCCGCGGCTCGGCATCGACACCCTGCGCACCACGCGCAACGTGCCGGTCGTCACCTCGGCGGCTGCGTTGCTGGCCAACGATACCGACGCCGACGGTGATACGCTGACGGTCACCCGCGTCGAAGCCATCGCAGGCGGCGCGGTGACGTTCGACGCCGCGACCGGCGAGGTCCGCTTCACACCGACAAGCAACTTCGTCGGGCCCGCGTCCTTCGCCTATTTCGTCAGCGATGGCACGGTCGAGGTCCGGCAGATCGTGCGGGTCACGGTCGCGGCCACGCCGATCGTGGGCGCGCCGATCGACCTGTCCTTCAACACCGCCGCAGGGACGCCGCTGGTCCTGAGCTTCGCCCAGTTGCTCGGCTCAGGCGTGGGACCAGATGGCCAGCAACTCAGCTTCCGCGGAACCGGCGCCGTGCAGAATGGCCGCCTGCAGACGGACCTCGCGGCGCAGACGGTGACCTTCACGCCGGCGGCAGGGTTCACAGGCCAGGGCCTGTTCACCTTCACCTACTTCTCCAGCGGCCGGGTGCTGACCGGCACGATCAGGGTGACCGTCAGCGAAGCGCCTGCGGACCTGATCGATACGCTCGATCCGGAGATGCAATTCGCCTCGACCGCGCCTTCCACTGCGGGCCAGTCCGAGCCGCGCGACGCGGCGCAGCAGCCGGCCCTGGTCGGGTTGCCTGCGGCTGCAGCACAGCTGCTGACTTCCGGCGACGTGATCTCGGTGCCCGGCGCATTGGGCGAGACGGACCGGCTGCAATCGCTGAGCCTTGGGCCGCTGTCGGCACGGGAGGAGATGGCGGCTGCCCTGCTTGCCGGCGGCGTCTGGCTGTCCGCTGCGGCGCGCCGGGCCGGCTCGCAGACGGAGCGCCGTCGCATCGAGGACGAGTTCGCGCCGTCAGGGTTCCTGGGCGCCGAATTCGACGACATGGCTGGGCCTGACTTCGGCGCCATCGACGACACCGAATGGTGACAGCGGGCTCCGGAGATATGCCGGAGCCCGGGTTTTCCCATACTTCCTTAACCGCAGTGCGGCAGACTGGCAGGGTCCGTCTCATCTGGGTTCTGCCATGTCCATCCTGCGGCTGTCCCGCACCATGAAGTTCGCCGCCGTCATGGTGGTGGCGAGTTCTGCGATCCTCAGCGGGCTGTCGCGCCCGCTGACCGCGCCGCTGCCGACAACGACGGCGATGGGCGACATGACCTGGGTCGAGGTCAGAACGGCCATCCAGCATGGCTACGACACCGTTCTTGTGCCCTCCGGCGGCATCGAGCAGAGCGGCCCCCACATGATCCTGGACAAGCACCAGCATATCGTCGGGCTGACATCGCGGCTGATTGCCGAAGCCCATGGCCGGATGCTGGTGGCCCCCGTCATCTCGCTGGTCCCGCAAGGCCAATATGCGCCAGCCAGCGGCAACATGATCTATCCGGGCACGATCGGCGTGACGGAGGAGGTCTTCGCCGGCATGCTGGATGGCGTGGCGCGCAGCCTGAAGAACGCCGGCTTCCGTCGCATCGTCTTCATCGCCGACCATGGCCAGAGCCAGAAGCCGCAAGCCGAGATCGCCGCCCGCCTGAACAGCGAATGGGCGGGGTCGGGCGTCAGCGTCGTCGCGCTCGGCGACTATTACAGCAAGGGTGACGTGGCACAGCGGGCGCTGCTGGTCGCGCGGGGAGAGACCCCGGCCAGCATCGGCGATCATGCCGGGATGCAGGACACCGCCGAGCTGATGTTCGCCCATGGCGCGGGCGTCAAGCCGGAGCGGCTCGGCCCGCTGACGCTCGAAGCCGACGGCGCCAGCGGGCAGCCCGCCCGCGCAAGCGCCGAATTGGGCAAGCTCCTGATCGACCTCAAGGTCAAGGCTGCGCTGGCGCAGCTTTCCGCGTCGAATTCCTGACAAGGGCAAGACCATGCTGAACGCCGCACTCGACATGACGACCACGCTCGGTCAGGGCATCATCAAGCAACTGCCGCTGTTTCTCGGGGTCGCGGCCCTATTCACAGTGCTTGGCTTCTTCACCCGCAGCCAGCATTCGCGCGGTCCGTGGTGGAAGAAACCCGAACTGACCACCGATCTTCTCTACGCCTTCCTGCTGCCGGGCCTGAGCTCTTATGTGAAGATCGTTTTTCTCATCATCGGTGCGGCCGCCATCACCGGCGTGCTCGGCACCGGCGATGCGGAAAGCTGGCTGGCAGGCGGCCATGGCGTGTTCGCGCAGTGGCCATTCTGGGCCCAGGTTGTCGCCTACCTGCTGCTGTCGGACGTGATCATGTACTGGTCGCACCGGATTTTTCACAACGCCAGCTTGTGGCGCTATCACGCCATCCACCATTCCTCCGAGCACCTGGACTGGCTGTCGGCCTTCCGGTTCCATCCGATCAACATCATCTTCCACAGCGTGCTCGCGGACGCCGTGCTGCTGCTGTGCGGCATCGCACCGGACGTGCTGATCATGCTGGTGCCGTTCCAGATCTTCATGTCCGGCCTCGTGCATGCCGACGTGGACTGGGATTTCGGTCCGTTCCGCGGGGTTCTGGCCAGCCCCGTGTTCCATCGCTGGCATCACACTGATGTGGCGAGGGGCGGCGAAAAGAACTTCGCCCCCACCTTCCCTGTGATCGACATGATCTTCGGCACATACTACATGCCGAAGGGGGTCTATCCGGATCATTTCGGCGTCGACGACCCGCATTTTCCGAAGGGCATCGAGCAGCACCTGATCTATCCGCTGCGTGAGCCCGCCAAGGGTTGACCGGCAATTCCTCGCGACAAGGTTTCACCTTTGCCGCAATTTGCTCTAGAGCAGGCGCTCTGACCCCCCATCGCGGAGCACCGTCATGTCCCTGTCCATCGCACCGGAGCCGATGAGGCTTGTCGTTGTCGGCGCGGGCGGGCGCATGGGAAAGACGCTGGTGAAGGCCATCGCGGAGGCGGAAGGTGTGGTCCTGCATGCCGCGCTCGAGCGCGCAGGCTCGCCCCTGATCGGCCAGGACTCCGGCAGCGTCGCGGATATCAAGCCCAATGGCGTTGCGATCAGCGCCGACCCGCTGGCGGCCATCGTCGAGGCCCATGGCGTGCTCGATTTCACGATTCCGGACGTGTCCTGCGCCATGGCCGCCTTTGCGGCGCAAGCGAGGATCGTGCACGTCATCGGTACGACCGGGTTTGAGGAGAAGCATATCCACCGGCTAGAAGCGGCGGCCCGCCACGCGACCATCGTCAAGTCCGGCAACATGAGCCTCGGCGTCAATCTGCTGGCCGGCCTTGTCCGCATGGCGGCCGCCGCGCTCGGCGACGACTGGGATATCGAGGTGCTGGAAATGCACCACCGCATGAAGATCGACGCGCCATCAGGCACGGCGCTGCTGCTCGGCCAGGCCGCCGCCGAAGGACGCGAGGTTTCGCTCAAGGACAAGAAGGTCGCCGTGCGTGACGGCGTCACCGGTGCGCGGGAGCCGGGAACGATCGGCTTCGCCACCTTGCGCGGCGGCTCGGTGATCGGCGAACACAGCGTTATCTTCGCCGGACAGGGCGAGCGGATCGAGATCAGCCACCGGGCCGAGGATCGCGGCCTGTTCGGGCGCGGGGCCATCCGGGCGGCGCTCTGGGCCCGTGGCCGCAAGCCCGGACTCTACGGCATGGACGATGTGCTCGGCCTGACAAGCTTGTGACGGGCAAGGCCGACGCTGCGCCCCATGCATGGCACGGTCTTTGCCAAGCACGGCGCGCGGCTTGACTTGTGCCGCTCCGGCTCCACACTTGATCCCAATGTCACAGCATCCATCCGTTGAGGGCGAGCCGCGCGAGGTCCTGCGCGTCGAAGAGCTCTCGATCACCTTCGCGGGCCTGCCCGAGGGCTTTGAACTGGTCGACCGCGCCTCGTTCGCGGTGAAGGCCGGCCAGACGCTGTGCCTCGTCGGCGAGTCGGGCTGCGGAAAGTCGATCGTCTCGCTGTCGCTAATGGGGTTGCTGGCCCGCCCCCCTGCCCGTATCACCTCCGGGCGCATCCTGTTCGAAGGTGCCGATCTGCTGACGCTCGATCCCGAGGCGCTGGCGGACCTGCGCGGCAACCGGATGACCATGATCTTCCAGGAGCCGATGACGTCGCTGAATCCGGCCTTCACCATCGGCGACCAACTCACCGAGGTGATCCTCCGCCACCGCAAGGTCAGCAACGCCGAAGCGGAGAAGCTGGCGATCGGCGTGCTGCAGCAGGTCCGCATTCCAGCGCCGGAATCGCGCCTGGCCGCCTACCCGCACCAGATGTCGGGCGGCATGCGGCAGCGCGTGATGATCGCCATGGCGCTCGCCAACAGCCCGCGCCTGCTGATCGCGGACGAGCCGACCACCGCGCTTGATGTCACGATCCAGGCGCAGATCCTGCGGCTGATCCGCGATCTTCAGCGCAACACCGGCACGGCGATGGTGCTGGTGACACATGATCTTGGCGTTGTCGCCGAAGTCGCCGACCATGTGGCGGTGATGTATGCGGGCCGGATCGTGGAGCAGGGACCGGTCGCACAGATCTTCCATGACCCCCAACATCCCTACACGATCGGCCTGATGGGCTCGCTGCCCTCGCTTGGCCAGCGCCAGTCGCGGCTGACCTCCATTCCCGGCGCCGTGCCGCCGCCTCGGCAGTGGCCGAAGGGGTGCCGCTTCTCGACCCGCTGCCCCTTTGCCGATGCGCGCTGCCGCAATGAGGTTCCCGCCCTGACGGACATCGGCTCTGGGCATGCGGTGGCCTGCTTCAAGACGCCGATCGAGACGATCGTAGGGAGCGCGGCATGAGCGACGTGATCCTCAGCGCCCGCGATGTGACCAAGCATTTTGGCGGCCAGCGCAGCTTGTTCAGGCGCGAGCCGCTCGTCAGGGCCGTTGACGGGGTCTCGCTGGAGATCCGGCGCGGCGAAACGTTCGCGATCGTTGGCGAATCCGGCTGCGGCAAGTCGACGCTCGCGCGGCTGCTGCTCAGGCTGATCGAGCCGAACGCCGGCCAGGTGATGTTTGACGGAACGGATGTGACTGCTGCGTCACCCGAGGCGCTGCGGCGGCTCAGGCGCGACATGCAGATCGTGTTTCAGGACCCGTTCTCCTCGCTCAACCCGCGCATGACGGTGGGCGAGCTGATCGAGGAACCGATCCGGACCCATGATCTGGCGACGGGCGCCGCCGTGCAGGTGGAAATCGACCGCATGCTGCGGCTGGTCGGGCTGTTGCCGGAACATGCGCGGCGCTATCCGCACGAGTTTTCCGGCGGCCAGCGCCAGCGCATCGGGATTGCCCGGGCCCTCGCGTCACGGCCGAAGCTTCTGCTGGGCGACGAGCCGGTCTCGGCGCTCGATGTCTCGATCCGCGCGCAGATCATCAACCTGCTGGAGGACCTCAAGGAGGAACTCGACCTGACCGTGCTGCTGGTGTCGCATGACCTCGGCGTCGTGCGGCACACCGCCGACCGGGTCGCGGTGATGTATCTCGGCGAGATCGTCGAACTTGCGGCTGTCGAGACCCTGTTCGAGAGCCCCGCCCATCCCTACACCCGCGCCCTGATGCTGGCGATCCCGGCGCAGGACCCGTCCATGCGGCGCGACACGCCGCTGCTCGACGGTGATCCGCCGTCGCCCAGCAATCCGCCGTCCGGTTGCCGCTTTCATACCCGCTGCCCCCATGCCATCGTCATCTGCCGGGAGCAAAAGCCGGCGCTTGCCGCGATCGGGCCCGACCAAAGCGTGGCCTGCCATCGCGCTGCCGAGCTTTCGGCCCGGGATGTGCTTCCGGCCTTCGACCCCAGCGCCGTGCGCCAACGCCGCATTGCGCTTTTTGCACAAGCCAGCGCAGACAAGCCAGCTTAGAGTTTCAATGTCAGAGGAGACGATCATGAACATGTCCAGTCTTTCCAGGGTGGCGCTCGGGGCAGCCGCCACGTTTGCGCTGCTTGTCGGCAGCGCCGCGCTCACGCCTTCGCAGGCGCAGCAGTCGGTGCTGCGTATCGGCCTGCAGGAAGACCCCGACATGCTCGACCCGCACCGGGCGCGCACCTTCGTCGGCCGCATCGTCTTCAAGGGCCTGTGCGACAAGCTGTTCGACGCCAGCGCCGATCTGCAATTGATCCCGCGCCTCGCCACGGAGTGGGGCTTTTCCGCCGACGGGCTGACCGCCACGATCAAGCTCAGGGCCGGCGTCAAGTTTCATGATGGCACGGCTTTCGATGCCGCCTCGGCCAAGGCCAATCTTGACCGCGCCCGCACGCTCCCTGAATCGCTGCGCCGCTCCGAACTGGCGACCGTCGACAGCGTTGAGGTCATCGATCCGCTCACCATCGCCATCAAACTCAAGCAGCGCGATGCGACCTTGCTCAGCCAGCTGGCGGACCGCGCGGGCATGATGCTGTCCCCGGCGACATTCGCCGGCGATGTCGGCGCGCGGCCGGTCTGCACCGGGCCCTACCGCTTCGTCGAACGTGTCCAGAACGACCGCATCGTGCTGGAGAAGTTCGCCGATCACTGGGAAGCGGCGAACTACAGCTTCGACCGCGTGATCTACCGCTCGATCCCCGACACCACCGTCCGTCTCGCCAATCTGCGTTCGGGCGAACTCGACATGATCGAAAGGCTTGCCGCGACGGACGTGAAGTCGGCGCAGGCCGACCGCAGCCTCCGCGTCATCTTCACGCCAGGCCTCGGTTATCAGGGCGCGACCCTCAACCTGAACAATGGCGACGCGGCGAACACGCCTTTCGGCAAGGACAAGCGCGTGCGCCAGGCCTTCTCCTGGGCGATCGACCGGGCTGTGCTGAACCAGGTCGTGTTCGAGGGCACCCATACCCCGACGATGCAGGCTTTCCCGCCGTCGAGCCCCTATTTCCGGAAGGACCTGCCGGCCACGCCGCGCGATGTCGCCAAGGCCCGCGCCCTGCTGCGCGAGGCGGGCGTCACCACGCCGCTGAAGCTTGAAATGATGATCACCAACAACCCGGTCGACGCCCAGCTTGGGCAAATGATCCAGGCCATGGTGCAGGAAGCCGGCTTCGACCTGTCGCTGCGCTCGATGGAGTTCGCGACCCAGCTTCGCGACCAGCAGCAGGGCCGCTTCCAGATCAGCCGCGTCGGCTGGTCGGGCCGCATCGATCCGGACGGCAACGTCCACCCGTTCTGGACCACCGGCGGCGGCCAGAACGACGGCAAGTACAGCAACCCTGAAGTCGATCGGCTTCTGAACGCTGCACGCGCGGTCTACGCGCCCGAAGAGCGCAAGAAGCTCTATGACGCCGCGCAGACCATCGCCAATGACGAGATGCCCGTCCTGTATCTCTACAACCAGCCCTGGTACTATGCGACTTCGGCGCGCATTTCCGGCTTCCAGCTGCATCCGGACGGCATGATCCGGCTGGCTGGAATGAAGCGGCAGTGATCGGCATGACTGGTCGTCCGGCGCTTCCATGCTGAAGCTGATCCTCAACCGCGTGCTGGTGGCGATCCCGACACTGTTCATCGTGTCGCTGTTCGTCTTCGCCCTTCAGCACGCCCTGCCGGGCGACCCATTCCTCGTCATCGCGGGCGAGGAGCGTGATCCGGAGATCATCGCGCGCCTGCGTGAGATCTACCGGATGAACGACCCGATCATCGTGCAGTACTTCGCCTGGCTCGGGCAGGTCATGCAGGGGGAATTCGGGCGTTCGCTCCGGACCGGCGAACCGGTGCTGGGGCTGATCCTGCAGAAGCTCCCCGTCACCATCCAGCTTGCGGCGGCCTCGATGATCGTGGCGCTGGCCATCGGCTTGCCGGCCGGCATCATCGCCGCCATCCGCAAGGGCACCGTGGTCGACTACACGGCCAGCGCGGTGGCGCTGTCAGGGCTGTCGATCCCGAACTTCTGGCTCGGGATCGTGATGATCCTGGTCTTCGCCGTCGAACTGCGCTGGCTTCCGGCCTCGGGCTATGTGCCCTTCTTCTCCGATCCGCTCGGCGCGCTGGAGACGCTGGCCATGCCGGCCATCGTGCTGGGCACCGGGCTTGCGGCCTTCATCATGCGCCACACCCGCTCCGCCATGCTGGAGGTGCTCCGCTCCGATTACGTCCGCACCGCGCGCGCCAAGGGGCTGTCCGAGAATGTCGTGATCAACAAGCATGCGCTGCGCAACGCGCTGATCCCGGTGATCACCCTTTCGACCATCCTGTTCGGCGAGTTGCTCGCCGGTGCCGTGCTGACCGAGCAGGTCTTCACCATTCCGGGCTTCGGCAAGCTGATCGTGGACGCCGTGTTCAACCGCGACTACGGTGTCGTGCAGGGCGTTGTCCTGTGCACCGCCATTGGCTTCATCGGCATGAACCTGCTCGCCGACATGCTCTACATTCTCGTCAATCCCCGGCTGAGGGGGCGCTGATGACCACTGCTGCAACCGCGCCCGCCGCCGACCTGCTGCCGCCGCCCGAAAGCCGCGTCTGGGGCAAGCTGAAGCGCAGCCGCTCGGCCTGGATCGGTGGCTCGATCGTCACCGTGTTCGTGCTCATGGCCATCCTGGCGCCGCTGATCGCGCCGTTCGATCCCAACAAGACAAACTTCCTGCTGATCCGCAAACCACCCTCGGCGCTCTACTGGCTCGGCACGGACGAGATCGGCCGCGATATCCTCTCCCGACTGCTTTACGGCGCGCAGGCGTCACTCATGGCCGGGGTGGTCTCGGTGCTGATCGCGGTGGCAATCGGCGTGCCGCTCGGCCTCGCCTCCGGCTGGTATGGCGGCTGGTTCGACATGATCGTCAGCCGCGTCACCGACGCCCTGCTGGCCTGCCCCTTCCTCATCCTCGCCATCGCCTTCGCCGCCATTCTCGGGCCATCCCTGACCAATGCGATGATCGCGATCGGACTGTCGGCGGTGCCGATCTTCATCCGCCTGGCGCGCGGGCAAGCCATCTCGGTCAAGGCCGAAGACTATATCGAGGGCGCGCGGGCCGTTGGCGTCAAGGATGCCCGCATCCTCATCGCGCATCTGGCGCCGAACACCTTGCCGCCGATCCTCGTGCAGTGCTCATTGTTCATGGCGCAGGCGATCATTCTGGAAGCCTCCCTGTCCTTCCTCGGGCTGGGCCAGCAGCCCCCACAGGCCTCCTGGGGTTCGATGCTGAACACTGCCAAGAACTTCATGGAGCAGGCGCCCTGGATGTCGATCTCGCCCGGCATCGCCATCTGTCTCGTCGTCATCGGCTTCAACATCCTCGGCGACGGGCTGAGGGATGCGCTCGATCCCAAGGAAAGCTGACTTAGATGTTCACCACGCGGCCCGAAATCCTCGGCACTTTCGGTGTCGTCACCTCGACGCACTGGATGGCGTCCGCCACCGGCATGGCGATGCTGGAAAAGGGCGGCAACGCCTTTGACGCCTGCATCGCGGCCGCCTTCGTGCTGCAGATCGTCGAGCCGCATCTGGTCGGTCCCTCCGGCGACATGCCTGCGGTGTTCTATTCGGCCAGATCGCGAAAGGTCGAGGTCCTGTGCGCGCAGGGCCCCTCCCCGCAGGCGGCGACGATCGCCGCCTACAAGGCGCTCGGGCTCGATCTCGTGCCGGGGTCGGGCCTGCTGGCGACCGTCGTGCCGGGCGCATTCGACGGCTGGATGATCATGCTGCGCGATCATGGCCGCCTCAGTCTGAGGGAGGTCCTGTCGCCCGCCATCGGTTACGCGCTCAACGGCCATCCGATGCTGCCGCGCGTGTCAGACCAGATCAAGGCGATGAAGGAGTTGTTCGAGACCGAGTGGACCACATCGGCCGCGGTCTTCATGCCCGGCGGCAATGTGCCGAAGGCGAAGGCGCTGTTCAGCAACCCGGCCCTCGCCGCTACCTACACCCGCATCCTGTCCGAATCCGAGGCTGCGGGCGGCAGCCGCGAGCACCAGATCGAGGCGGCCCGCAAGAGCTGGAGCCAGGGCTTCGTGGCCGAGGCCATCGACCGCTTCTGCCGCAACACCGCCGTGATGGACTCGTCGGGCCGTCGCCACAAGGGGCTGTTGACCGGCCAGGACATGGCCACATGGAGCGCCACCTACGAGGCGCCTGCCTCCGTCACCTATCACGGCTGGGAGGTGTTCAAGACGGGGCCCTGGGGTCAGGGACCGCTCTTCCTGCAGACACTGAAGATCCTGGAAGGCTATGACCTGTCAGGCATGGACCCCCAGGGCGCGCCTTTCATCCATCTGGTCGTGGAGGCGCTGAAGCTCGCCTTTGCCGACCGCGAGGCCTATTATGGCGACCCGAACTTCGTGCATGTGCCGATGGCGACGCTGCTGTCGGAAACCTATGCCGCCACACGGCGCAAGCTGATCAGCGACAAGGCCTCGCATGAGTTGCAGCCAGGCATCGTGCGCGGCTTTGAAGATCAGGTGGCTCGGATGTGGCCCGAACTGCGCCTTCCCGGGCATACGAAAAGCGTCGGCGCCGCAGTCGGCGAGCCGACCATGCAATCCATGGTGGCCGCCAACCGGCGCGGCGACACGGTCCATATCGACGTCATCGACAACGAAGGCAACATGGTGTCGGCGACGCCGTCCGGCGGCTGGCTGCAATCCTCGCCGGTCATTCCGGAGCTTGGCTTCGCGCTGAACTCGCGCGCCCAGATGTTCTGGCTGACGGAAGGGCTTCCGGCCTCGCTCGAACCGGGCAAGCGGCCGCGAACCACGCTGACGCCCTCGCTGGCCTTCGAGAACGGCGAGCCCAGGCTGGCCTTCGGCACGCCGGGCGGCGACCAGCAGGACCAATGGCAGATGCCGCTGTTCCTGAGGCGCGTGCATCATGGCCTCAATCTGCAGGAAGCGATCGACCTGCCGATGTTCCATTCGGCCCATGCGCCGTCGTCGTTCTATCCGCGCGAGGCCCGTCTCGGGCATCTGATGGTCGAGGAGAGCGTCGGCGAGGCCACCATCACGGCGCTGGGCGCCATGGGCCACGCGGTCGAGCGCGCCGGCGCGTGGACGGTCGGCCGGACAACCGCCGCGGAGCGCGGCAGCGACGGAATCCTGCGGGCCGCCGCCACACCAAGGCTGATGCAGGCCTATGCTGTCGGGAGATAACAGAACATGACCTGGTCCATTGTCGCGAAAGACGCCAAATCGGGGCGCTTTGCCGTCGCGGTCACCACCTGCGCCTTCGGAGTCGGCGCACGCGTGCCGTTCGGATGCGGGGGCGTAGGCGCCATCGCGACCCAGTCCTTCGTCAACCCCTTCATCGGGGTCGATGGCCTGCGCCTGCTGCAGGAGGGCCGCAGCGCGAAGGAGGCGCTGGCCATCGTGACGGCCGGTGATCCCGGTGCTGGCCTCCGGCAAGCGCACATGATCGACCGCGATGGCAAGACCGCCGTCTTCACCGGCAAGGACTGCGTCGACTGGTGTGGCTCGAAGGCCGCCAAGCTGGTGTCGGTGGCCGGCAACATGCTCTCCGGCCCCGCTGTCGTGGCCGACACGCTGGCGTGCTATCTCGACAACGCCGCGCTCGATTTCGACGACCGGCTGATCACCGCGCTGGAAGCGGGCGAGCGGGCCGGCGGCGACAAGCGCGGTCGGCAGTCGGCGGCGATCCGCATCTGGGGCGAAGAGAGCTTCCCGATGATCGACATCCGTGTCGACGATCATCCGGACCCGCTGATTGAACTCAGGCGGCTGTGGCGGGTGGCGCACCAGCGCTACGTGCCGTTCCAGGCGGCGGGGCCGTCGCGGCTGCTGCCGGGCGGGGTTCTGGACCGTAAGGAACTGGACCGGCGCTGCTCCGCCTATGCGGCGGAGTGGAACGCGCGGCACCCGGAGGCCAAGCTGGCCTGATCAGTAGCTGATCTGCGCCAGCGAACGGAGGGTCTCGGGCGTCGTGGCCGGAAGCCCGAAGAATTCGAGATAGGCGGGAATCTGTTCGAACAACATGTCGATGCCCGGCTGCACCTGGCAGCCCCGCGCTTCCGCAGCCATGACGAAGGCGGTCTTCGCCTGCTTCATGACGACCTCCCCGACGAAGCTTGACGGCGCGACGCGCGCCATGTCGACGGGCATCGGGTCGCCTGCGGCCATGCCGAGCGGTGTCGCGTTGATGACAATGTCGAAGCCTGCCGGATCGTTCGAGCCCGTGCCGACCGCCAGACCCGGATAGTGCCGTGCCAGGCGGCCAGCCAGCGCCTCCGCCATCGCCGGGTTGATGTCATGCAGGCCGATCCGCCCCAGCCCCGCCTTGGCCAGGGAGGCCGCGATGGCCGAGCCGACACCGCCCGCCCCCACCACCAGGGCGGAGGCTCCGGCGACAGTGCGCCCCTTGCGCAGGATGCCGCGCACGAAGCCCTCGCCATCGAACATGTCGCCTTCGAGCCTGCCGTCCGCGCTGCGGCGCACCGCGTTGCAGGCGCCGGAAATCGCCGCGGTGTCCGAGACCGATCCGAGCATGGCCATGACGCTGATCTTGTGCGGCATGGTGATCAGCGCGCCGAGCACGTTGGACATGCGGAAGATCGCCGGCAGCGACACCGCGAAGTCGGCGTCCCGGACGCCCATCGGCACGACGCAGGCATTGAGGCCGACGCTGTCGAAATACGGATTGTAGATCATCGGCGCCTTGAAGGTCGATGTCGGGTAGCCGACGTGCGCGATCAACTGGGTGTTGCCGTTCAGCGGCATGGCGGTCTCCAGAGGCAAGCCGGGAAAAGCCTTAGCACCATCAAATGTACTGTTTGGTCCAATTGAGCAATGGCCAATTTTCATCCGTGCTTTGCCGCAGGCTGGACCAGGCGCGCAAACCCGGCAATAGTTCGCACCATGAACAAGCATTCCGTCACTTCCGGCGACGTGGCGCGTCTCGCGAACGTATCGCAGTCCGCCGTGAGCCGCACTTTCTCGCCCGGCGGAAGCGTGTCGGAGGAGACCCGCGCACGCGTGCTGGAAGCCGCCAAGACGCTGGGATACCGGCCCAACGTCATCGCAAGGGCGATGATCAGCGGCCGCTCCCGGCTGATCGCCATCATGGTCGCCTATCTCGACAACCAGTTCTATCCGGTCGTTCTGGAGCAAATGTCGCGCGCCCTGCAGGAGCGGGGCTACCAGGTGCTGCTGTTCATGACCGACACAGGCAATCAGGACCAGGTCGTGCAGAAGATGCTGCAGTATCAGGTCGAGGGCATCGTGATGGCGTCGGCGACGCTGTCATCCAGCCTCGCGCGCGAATGCGCCGACACCGGCACGCCCGTGGTCATGTTCAACCGCTATGTGCCCTCTTCGCCGACATCGAGCGTGACCTCGGACAACATCGAGGGGGCGCGGCAACTGGCCCATTTCCTGATCGCGGGCGGCCACCGGCGGATCGCCTTCATCGCCGGGCAGGAGGACTCGTCGACGAGCCGCGACCGCGAGGCAGGCTTCTACAAGGGGTTGGCCGAGCGCGGCATGACCCTGGCGGGCCGGGCCGTCGGCGGCTACAGCTTCGAGGGCGCGGCGGCGGCCGCGCGGGGCCTGCTCAGCGGGCGCGACCGGCCTGACGCGGTGTTCGTCGCCAACGACCACATGGCCTTCTCGGTGATGGACGTGGTGCGGGGCGAACTCAGGCTGCGGATCCCCGAGGACATCTCGATCGTCGGCTATGACGATGTGCCTGAGGCCGGGTGGGCCGGCTACAACCTGACCACCGTCTCGCAGCCTTCGGCCGCCATGGTGGACGCAACGGTGACGATCCTGCTCGACCAGGTGGAGCAGCGCGAGGTCAGCCGCCGTGCGGCGGTCCTGCCCGCACGGCTCGTGGTGCGCGGCTCGGCGCGCATGCCGAAAAGCGATTGAGGCTCAGCGCCCGCGCCGGAAGAAGCTCTGCAGACGCTCGAAGACATCGATGTCCATCTGCAGCAGCAGGTTGATGATGTCGATCGGGACCCAGTTCTCACGGATCAGCCCTTCGTGATGAAGGTAGAAGTCCATCACGCGCATGCTGACATCGCGGCCTGTCGGGCTCACGCCCATGAAACCGCCTCCGGAATGCTTGGCATAGACGCTCGGCCAGCCGCCCGTCGCCGAATAAGGGCCGTCGCCGATGCGGATGTAATGGTTGCCGCCGCGCCGGTTCGGGAAGGCGATGCGGAAGGGCAACTGGTGGTAGTCGACAAAGCCCTGCAATCCGCGCGTCGTGCCGATGCCGCACGGCCCGTACCACATCATCCTGGGGTGCCAGTGTTCCTTTTGCGGCATGTTCAGCAGGCCGTCGCGGCCTGCCTTGGCATGGTCGTCATAGTCGCCGAGGGTTTTGTGCATTGCCAGCGTCTGCGCGATGCTGGCGGCGGACTCGGCAGGGTCCGACTCCCGGAACACCAGTCCATCCGCCGTCAGCGGGCCGGGCCATTGCTCCTCCGTGCCGAGGCTTGGCGCCACAGGCCAGAAGCCAGCCTGCCGGATGACGTCGAGCACGTCGATCAGGACGGTGCTCTGGGTGATCTTTCCGTCCTTCACGACGTGCACTTCGCCGGAGCGCAGATAGATCGGCCTGCCGGTTGCTGGAATGGTCAGCCAGTCATTCCGGAAGGTGCCGCAATAGTGGCCGACCGTGGCCACCATGTCGTTTCCGTGCGAGTGGCCGCCGAGGACGATCACGTCGCGGCGCTCAAGATCCGGAAAGGCGTGCAGAAGCGGCGCCCAGACCTTCGCTTCCATCGCCGCAAGGCCGCGCATCTCGTTCATCGGGTGCGAGCCGCGCCACTCGGCATCGGGATGATAGGCCTCCGACAGGCGCTTGTGCAGTGTCGCAGGCGTGGCTTCCGCGACGGCGCTCAAGGCGTGATGGACAAAGAGCTTGTTGGCCAGATGGAGCGAGGGGTTCATGCGGGGGATGGTCCTCTGAAGCGCTTAAAAACACCGGGCGAACCAAGGTCAGACAGCCCGCGCGCAAATTCCGACTGAGGTCTTGCATACGTATTCATGATCTGTCAACGTGAGGCGTCATGACTGCTCCGAAGCCTCCCTGCGCGCCGGATGCAGACCACAATCGGACTGGCGCGGGTGGCGGGATGAGTGGCTGATGGTGCAGGTTTCGCTGCGCGGGGTGAGTAAACGCTGGGGCGCCTTCGTCGGCGTCAAGGCGATTGACCTCGACATCGCAGACCGCGAGTTTGTGGTTTTCCTCGGCCCATCGGGGTGCGGCAAGACCACGACGATGCGGATGATCGCCGGCCTTGAAGACCCGTCCGAGGGCGAGATCCGCATCGGGGACCGTGTCGTCAACGATCTCGAGCCCAAGGACCGCGATGTGGCAATGGTGTTCCAGAACTACGGGCTTTATCCCAATCTCAGCGTCTATGAGAACATCCGCTTTCCGCTGAAGGTGCGCAGGGTGGACCCAGCCACCCATGACGCCCGCGTGCGCAAGGCGGCAGCGATGGTGGAGCTTGGCGCGCTCCTGGAGCGGCGTCCGCGCGAGTTGTCGGGCGGCCAGCGGCAGCGGGTGGCGCTGGCCCGCGCCATCGTGCGCGAGCCAGCGGTCTTCCTGATGGACGAGCCGCTCTCCAACCTCGACGCCAAGCTGCGCGTCTCGACCCGTGCGCAGATCAAGAACCTTCAGCATGAGCTCAAGGTCACCACGATCTATGTCACCCATGACCAGATCGAGGCCATGACGCTGGCCGATCGCGTGGTGGTGATGAACAAGGGCGAGTTCCAGCAGGTCGGCTCGCCCACCGAAATCTATGACCGGCCCGCCAACACCTTCGTGGCCGGATTCATCGGATCGCCGGCCATGAACCTGATCGACGGCGAGATCGCGGGCGGGGTCTTCAGCGCGCCGAACGTCCGCGTCGCCGGACTGACGGGGAGCGTCAGCGGCAAGGTCACGCTCGGCTTCAGGGCCGAGGACGCCAGGCTGGTCACGGCGGACGGGGACATCAGCGCGCCGATCTATAGCCTCGAACTGCTTGGCGACGCCACTCTGGTCTCGGTCCGCTCGGGCGCCGCCTTCGTGGCGATCAAGGCGCCGAAGGACTTCCGGGCCGAGATCGGGGACCCGGTCGCCATCAGCGTGCCGGCCGCGATCTGCCATCTGTTCGCCCATGACACCGGGCAACGACTCTAAAGGACAACGCACAAGAACCGGACCCAACCTGGCGATACCACAGAATAGCCGGGGCCACTCCAACGGCCCCCCTGCAAACCCACCACCCAGAGCATCACAGGGAGACAAGATGATGATCAAGAAGACCCTCGCCGCCGCAGCCTTCTCGCTGCTCATGTCCGTGTCGGCCCATGCGGCCTGCGCGTTCCAGAACACCGTGCCGATCAAGTCGCTGACCGCGGGCTTCGACGCCTGGAAAGCGGTGACCTCCGCCATGGCCGAATGCGGCAATGTGCAGGCTGAACTCGACCAGAACTTCCGCACCAAGCAGCCGGCCGCCTTCGCAGCGAACCCCTCGCTCTACCACATCGGCGGCGTCGCCAACGGCACGCTGACCCCCCTGCTCAATGCCGGGACGATCCGCCCGCTCGACGATCTTGTGGCCAAGTACGGCAAGAACCTGACCCCGAACCAGTTCATCCGGGTCGACGGCAAGATCATGGCCATCGCCATGATGGTGAACGCCCACAACTTCATGTACCGCGAGGACATCTTCAAGGAGCTGAACATTCCGGTCCCGACCACCTATGACCAGGTGCTGGCGGCGGCCGAGAGGATCAAGGCGTCCGGCAAGGTGCAGTATCCGCTGGGCGGCACGGTCAAGGCCGGCTGGGATCTGGCGAATGATTTCAACAACATGTTCGTCGGCTTCGGCGGCACCTTTGTGAAGCCGGACAACACACCCAGCATCAACAGCGAGGCTGGCGTCAAGGCGCTGGAAATGATCAAGCGGCTGACCGCCTACATGGACCCTGAATACCTCGCCTCCGACTCCACCTTTGTGCAGAAGCAGTTCCAGCAGGGCAAGATCGCGATGGCGAACCTGTGGGCATCCCGTGCCGGCGCACTGGACGATCCGAAGGAGAGCCAGGTGGTCGGCAAGGTCGCGATGGCGGCGGCGCCGCTCGCGATGGCCGGTGGCCGCCCCTCCACGACGCTGTGGTGGGATGGCATCGTGATCGCCAAGAACATCTCTGATGCTGAAGCCGACGCTGCCTTCCGGGTGGCGATGGAAGGCCTCGACGAGGAGATGGTCAAGGCGAACAACGACGCCGCCGTCTGGCTGGTGAAGGGCTTCGTGCCCGGCCGTCTTGCAATGGGTGCGATTGCCTCAGCCAATGGCGGGGCGCCCAACTATGCCTCGACCACGTCGATGGGCCTGATCCATTCGGCGATCGGCGAGAAGATCGCCGACTTCATGACCGGCAAGCTGACGGCCCAGCAGGCCCTCGCGGAGATGGAGGCGTCCTACCTCGTCAAGGCCAAGGAACAGGGTCTGGTGAAGTAACCAGCCAGACACGCAGACCGGGCCGCCAGCGGCCCGGCCCCCCGTTCGCAGCAACCGGAAGGATCAGCGCATGAAAGGCAAGACATTCGCGATGTTTGTCGCGCCGTCGCTGATCCTGATGCTGACCTTCATCGCGTTGCCGCTGGTCAGCGTGTTCTTCCAGAGCTTCTACCAGAATCGGCAACAGTTCACCCAAACCACGGTCGAGAGCTGCACACCGGGCTTTCTGACGCAGAACTGCGTGACCGAGGTGCGCAACACGGCCAAGCTCGACGCCAACGGCAAGCCGATCATCGACCGTGTCTTCGTCGGTCTTGAGTCCTACCGGCAGCTGCTCCAGCCCGAGAAGGTCGCCGCAGCATTCGCGGCCAATGGCGAAGGCTGGAAGGCGCTTGAAACGATCGACTTCTACAGGGCGCTTCGCTTCACCCTGACCTTCACGCTGGTCACCTTGCCGCTCGTTCTCCTGCTGGGGCTGGTGCTGGCGATTGCGGTCGACAACACCGTCAAATCCCTGCGCGGGCCGCTGATCTTCGTTTCACTGCTGCCCTTCATCATCACCCCGGTGATCGGAGCCCTCTCGATCCGTTGGCTCTTCATCGGCGACGGCATCCTGACGCGTGCGCTGGAATGGATGACCGGGCATGACATCGCCATGTTCGCGCAGGGCTGGACGATCGAGCTTCTGATGATGTTCTACCGGGTCTGGCATGTGGCGCCCTTCGCCTTCGTGGTGTTCTACGCCGCCCTGCAGACCGTCGACCAGGACACGATGGAGTCGGCGATCGTGGACGGCGCATCGCGCTGGGAGCGGCTGACCCATATCGTGATCCCGCACCTGATGCCGCTGATCATCTTCGTTTCGCTCATCCATCTGATGGACAGCTACCGGGTGTTCGACGAAGTCATTGGCTTTTCGAGCGAGGCACACCGGATTTCGCTGCAGTGGCTGACGTTCAGCTACCTGACGCCCGATGAGACCGGTAACCGCTCGATCAGCCGCGCCTCCGCCTCGTCGATGCTGACGATGATCGGGATCGTGCTGCTGCTGATCCCGCTGCTGATGCGCACCTGGCGCGACCACAAGGTGTCGAGGTGACGGGCCATGGCTGATACACGCGCCCTCGCGACGCCGTTGGGCCTCAAGGTCCTCACCGGCGTCTTTCTCACCGTCTGGGCGCTGGTTGCGCTGTTTCCGCTGTTCTGGGTCGCCCTGATGTCGTTCCGCGCGCCGGTCGATGCGCTGGCTGCGAACCCCCTGACCGTCCTGCTCGGGCCCGTGACACGGACGACCAGCGGCGGGGTTTCCGTCGTGCTTCTGGCCCTCGGCGCCGTCCTGCTTGTGGTTCTCTACAGGCTTCCCGGGCAATTCGGGCCGGACCTGGCGAAACGCCTCGCGCTCGGCGGCTCGATGGCCATCGGCTGGCTTCTCGGCGCCGTCATCTTCGCCGTTGGCGCGCTCGGACTGCTGCTCGTGCTGTTGCCGGCCGTCGCCAACATCGTGTCGGCTGTCATCAGGCCCATTCCGGTGCTCGGCGTGCTGGGCGAGCCGTTGATCGGCATGACGATGGACCACTATCACGCGGTCTGGGTGAAACACAGTTTCTACCGCAACTTCATCAACTCGCTGATCATCACCTTCGGCGTCGTGACAATCTCGCTGACGGTTGGCACGCTTGCCGGCTATGCGCTGGCCCGGACCCGCAGCAACCTCGCCTTCTGGCTGTTGATCGGCGCCCTGATCTTCCGCGCCCTGCCCCATTCGGTGCTCGTCACCGGCTATGTCCCGGCCTTCGTCAACTCGCGCGAGATGCTGATGCCCTTGTGGACCTCGCCTGTCACGGGCTGGTTCTTCACCCTGTTCAGCGCGACGCCGCCGACCCTGTACGGCCAGCCGCTGGCGATCATCGTCGTGCTGGTGTCGATCAACCAGCCCTTCACGATCTGGATGATGCGCTCTTTCTTCCTCAACATCCCGAACGAACTTGACGAGGCGGCCCGCGTCGATGGCTGCACGCATTTCGGCGCGTTCTGGCGCGTGATCATGCCGGTGATGTGGCCGGGCGTGATCACGACCGGGCTGTTCTCGTTCCTGCTGGCCTACAATGACTATCTGGTGACCGCGCTCCTGCTCGACAACCAGTCGCAGACCATGGTTCCGGCGATCTCGCAGTTTCTCAACCGCGACACCCGCGCATCCGACCAGATCGAGGCGATCGCGGCGGCCGTTTCGATCACCGCGCCGCTGTTCCTGCTGGTGATGGTGTTCCAGAAGCAGATCGTCTCGGGCCTGACGGCCGGCGCCGTCAAGGGATGAAGGAGACAGCCGTGAGCGGCGCAAGACCCGAGCAAGGCAGGCTGACGCGCGACAACGACCTGTCGAAGACCGAAGACACGCGCCGGGTCATCGAGGGCATGGTCGACGGCCTGAACGACCACAAGATCAACGGCATCGGCGCGTTCTTCCACGAAGCCTTCCGCTGGATGGGCAATGCCGGCTGCGGCACCAAGAATGGCCTCACGGAGTTTCAGGACAACTGGCAACGCCCGTTCCAGGCCGCCTTCTCCGACAAGGTCTGCATCGACGAGGCGCGGCTGTTCTCCGGCGAGTGGGCGGCGGCGTTCGGCGCGCAGCATGCGACGCATACCGGCGAGTTCATGGGCATTGCTCCCACCGGCAAGCGCGTCGAGATCCGCTACATGGACTTCTGGAAGGTGAGCGAAGGCCGCATTGTCGATAACTGGGTGATGGTGGATTTCCCCCATGTGATGCGCCAGCTCGGCGTCGATCCGTTCAACGGCCAGGGCTGGGAAGCCTATGACAAAGGCGAGCGTGTGCCGCCCCGCCCCAACCACAACAAGTGAATCAAGAAACGCGAGGAAACCCATGATCCGGCATCTGAAAACGGCAAGGACGCTGGCCGAGCGGGCTGACGATGACGCGAAGGTGCGTGTCGCCGTCGAAGGCATTCTGGCCGACATTTCTGCCCGCGGCGACGCCGCCGTGCGCGACTTGTCCGTCAAGTTCGACAGGTACGACCCCAAGGCGTTCCGCCTCAGCGAGCAGGACATCGAGGCCGCCATGGCGGCGGTGTCCAAGCGCGACCTCGACGACATCCGCTTCGCCCAGACGCAGGTGCGCAACTTCGCCCAGCATCAACGCGCAGCGCTTCAGGACATCGAGGTCGAGACGCTGCCCGGCGTCATCCTCGGCCACAAGAACATCCCGGTGCAGTCAGTCGGCTGCTATGTGCCGGGCGGCAAGTACCCGATGGTGGCGTCCGCCCACATGAGCGTCGTGACGGCGAAGGTGGCCGGCGTGAAGCGCATCATCGCCTCGGCCCCGCCGCAGCAGAGCGCGAACGGCCCCGCTCCGCACCCGGCCATCGTCGCGGCCATGCACATGGGCGGCGCCGATGAAATCTACTGCCTCGGCGGCATCCAGGCCGTCGGCGCGATGGCGCTCGGCACCGAGACGATCGCGCCCGTCGACATGCTGGTCGGCCCCGGCAACGCCTTCGTGGCAGAGGCCAAGCGCCAGCTCTTTGGCCGTGTCGGGATCGACCTGTTCGCCGGGCCGACGGAGACCATGGTGATCGCGGATGAAACTGTCGACGCGGAACTGTGCGCCACCGACCTGCTCGGGCAGGCGGAGCATGGTGTCAACTCGCCCTGCGTGATGATCACCAACTCCGAGCGGCTGGCGCGGGCGACGCTCGACGAGATCGAGCGCCTGCTCAAGATCCTGCCGACCGGAGAGGCCGCCGGCAAGAGCTGGGCCGACTATGGCGAGATGATCGTTTGCGACACCTATGAAGAGATGCTCGAGCAGGCCAACTTCATCGCTTCCGAGCATGTGCAGGTGATGACGAAGCGCGATGACTGGTTCCTTGAGCACATGCACTCCTATGGCGCGCTGTTTCTGGGGCCGCGCACCAATGTCAGCTTCGGCGACAAGGTGATTGGCACCAACCATACCCTGCCGACGAAGAAGGCGGGCCGCTACACCGGTGGCCTCTGGGTCGGCAAGTTCATCAAGACGCACACGTATCAGCGCGTGCTGACCGACGAGGCCTCCGCAATGATCGGCGAATACTGCTCGCGGCTGTGCATGCTTGAAGGTTTCGTCGGCCATGCCGAGCAGGCCAACATCCGCGTCCGCCGCTATGGCGGCCGCAACGTCGCCTACGGGGTCGCGGCGGAGTGAGCACCGATCGGCACACGGCCCACAAGGCCCTGCTCGCGCCGCTCAGGGCGGCGATGTACGACTTTGAGGAAATGGCGGTAAGGGCTGAACTCGAACGTCTGCTCAGCCCGGCGTGCGGCGTCCGGATGTGTCATCCGCTCGGCGACATCTCCGGCGCTGACGCCTTCTACGATGTGGCCTACAAGCCGCTGTTCGCCGCTCTTCCGGATCTTGAACGGCGCGACACCATCGTCATCGCCGGGCAGACGCCTGACGGGCAGGATTGGGTCGGTTGTTGTGGCCATTACACGGGCGTCTTCGCCGCGCCCTGGCTCGACATTCCCGCCACCGGGCATCAGGTCGCCATGCGCTTTCACGAATTCTACCGCTTTGACGGCGGGCGGATCACTGAAATGCAGGCGATCTGGGACATTCCGGAGATGATGATGCAGGCTTCGGCGTGGCCTATGGCGCCCAGCCTAGGACGCGAGTGGCATGTGCCTGGCCCGGCCACGCAGGACGGGCTGGTGCCAGGCCCCTATGCCGGCGAACTGAGCGACAGGACGCGGCAGCGCGTTATCGAGATGCTGACGGCAATGAAGCGGCATCCGATGGACGGCGGCCCCGAGGTCATGGAATTGGAGCGTTACTGGCATCCACGCATGACCTGGTATGGCCCTTCGGGCATCGGGACCGGGAGGGGCATCGCCGGATTCCGCAACTGGCACCAGATCCCCTACCTCAACGCCATGCCCGATCGCGGGCAGTATCCGGAGCAGACCCGCGCGCATTTCTTTGCCGATGGCCGCTACGCCGCCGTGACCGGCTGGCCCAACATGATGCAGACGCTGACTGGCGATGGATGGATGGGCCTGGCCCCGACCGGGACGCGGCTCAGCATGCGGAGCCTCGACTTCTGGCGGCTCGAAGGCGACCTCATCCGGGAAAACTGGGTGATGGTCGATCTTCTGGACACATACCGGCAGATCGGTATCGATGTCTTTGCGCGGCTGCGCGAGTTCAACAAGGCACGCAGCGGCTTCTCGCGCGAAACCGGGAGGCCCCTGTGACGACGCTCCCCCTCACACCCTCATTCCGGCTTGATGGCAGGCGTGCGCTGGTCACCGGCGCGGGGCGCGGCATCGGGCTGGCCATCGCAGCGGCGCTGGCGGAAGCCGGCGCAGCCGTCACCCTGTGCGCCCGCTCCGCCGGCGAGATCGAGGCCGCCGCCGCCGCCATCCGGGGGCGCGGCGAGCAGGCCGAAGGGCTGGCGCTCGACGTATCCGATCTCGATGCCGTCACGGCGGCGCTGTCGGCACGGCCGGCCTTCGACATTCTGGTCAACAATGCCGGCATGAACCGTCCGACGCCGTTCACCGACGTCGCGGTCAGCGACTATGACCAGATCATGGGTCTCAACGTGCGCGCGGCCTTCTTCCTCTCACAGGCAGTGGCGAGGGGCATGATCGCAGCAGCCCGGCGCGGCGTGATCCTGAACGTCTCGTCGCAGATGGGGCATGTCGGCGGCATTGACCGCACGGTCTATGCCGCCTCAAAGCACGCCATCGAGGGTCTGACCAAGACGATGGCGATCGAGCTGGGGCCGAAAGGCATTCGCGTCAATTCGATCGGGCCGACCTTCATCCGCACCGAACTCACGGCCGCGACCTTCGCAAACCCCGAGCGGCTCGCCTGGATCAAATCGAAGATCAAGCTCGACCGCGTCGGCGAGGTCGAGGACATCATGGGAGCGGCGGTGTTTCTCGCCAGCGACGCGGCCGCAATGATCACTGGAACATCATTGCTGATTGACGGCGGCTGGACTGCCGGCTGACCCCGAACCAACAAGGACCACCGACATGCCGATCGAAGGCTTCGACCCACGCTGGACAGACTTTCCTGACTACATCATCGGAATCACCAAGGAGATCTGGGAGGATCGCGGCATCGCGACCCTGCATCACTACTATGCGCCCAACCTGCCGGTGCGCTCGCCCGGGTCGCTCGTAGTCGGCAACCAGAATGTCATCGCCGCCACCATGGCCACGCTGGCCGAATTTCCTGACAGGACGCTGCTGGGCGAGGACGTGATCTGGTGCGGGGACAACGCGAACGGCCTGCTCTCGTCCCACCGCCTGTTCTCGACCGCGACCCATGCCCGCGATGGGGTCTACGGCAAGGCGACCGGGACCAAACTCAAGTACCGGATCATCGCCGACTGTGCGGCGCGCAACAACCAGATCTTCGACGAGTGGCTGATCCGTGACCAGGGCGCCATCGTGCGCCAGCTTGGCTGGGACCCGAAGGCCTACGCGGCAGACCTCATCACGCGCGAGGGCGGACCCGACAGATGCGTGCGACCGTTCACGCCTGCCATGGATATTGATGGCGGCTATCGCGGCAAGGGCAATGACCACCCCACCGGGCAGCGCTACGCCGAGATCCTGCGCGCCATCATGGGCGCGGACATGGCCGTGATCCCGAAGGCTTACGACCGGGCCTGCCAGCTTGAACACCCCGGCGGCGTGACCGGCCACAGCCATGGCGACGCCGACCAGTTCTGGATGGGCCTGCGCTCGGCCTTCCCCGACGCCGCTTTTGAGGTGCATCATGTGATCGGACGGGATGACCCGCACTTCAGCCCGCGCGCTGCCGTGCGATGGTCGCTGACCGGCCCCCATTCCGGCTGGGGTTCGTTCGGTGCGCCGACCTATGCGAGCGTGCATGTCATGGGAATCAGCCATGCCGAGTTCGGCCCCTGGGGGCTCAGGCGCGAATGGGTGCTGTTCGACGAAACAGCCATCTGGAAGCAGATTCTGCTGAAGACGGGCTGACCACAGCTTGCCAAAGGCGCGCGATTGCGCAACCTTGCATACGAATGCAAACACGGTCAGCAAGACCGGATACGGGAGGACAGGATGAACATCACCAGACGTGACTTCGCCATTGGCGCATCGGCCCTTGGTCTTGCCGGGGCATTGCCGCGCGAAGCGCGCGCGCAGGCTGCGGCGCTCGCCAACCTTCGACCCGGCAAGCCCTTCGCGGGACAGGAGGTCAAGGTCCTGTGCGTCGTGGCCACACAGTTCCGGGCCCACGAAGCGCGGGCGGCGGCCTTCACGGACGCGACCGGCATCACCGTAAAATACACCTATGTGCCGTTCGCCAACATGCGCGAGGCGCTGACCGCCGAAATGGTCGGCGGAACGGGCGGTTTCGACATCGTCGTGGTGATGGACCAGTGGGTGCCGTCGCTGGTCAACCTGATCGATCCGATGGACGCGCGCCTCGCCGCCAAGAAGATCGACACCACGCGCTATCCGAAGGCCTTCCTCGATCTTGGCGCCGTTGAAGGCAAGCAGCTCGGGCTGCCGACGCGCTCGCATGTGCAGTTGCTGTTCTACCGCAAGGACCTGTTCGCCAAGCACAATCTCGCCGCTCCCAAGACCTGGGACGAGGTCGTGAGCGCGTCGAAGGTGCTGCAGGACAAGGAACAGATCGCCGGCATCGCCCTGCCCTATGGCAAGAGCAACGGCCAGAACCTGATGGTCTGGTACAATTTCCTGTGGGGCCGCGGCGCCGATGTCTTCGACGCCAAGGGCATGCCGCTCTTCGCCAGCGAGGCGGGCCTGCGCGCCACGCAGGACTACATCGACATGCTTCGCACCCACAAGGTGACGCCTGCGGCGGCTGTGTCCTTCAACGAGCAGGACGCCGTGAACTCGATGCGCGGCGGCAACTCCGCCATGGTCGCGGTCTGGTGGTGGGTGCGCGGCGGTTTGATCGACCCGAAGGTTTCGAAGCTTACGGAAGACCAGGTGGCATTCGCGCCCCTGCCGTCCTTCGCCGGCGGCCCGCGCTCGACCTACATCAACAACTGGATCTACGGCATCGCCAGGAACAGCAAGGCCAAGGACGCGGCGATGGAGTTCATCACCTTCGTCACCGAGCCATCCGTCGAGCGCGACATCCTGCTCGACCCCAAGGAGAGCGATGTGGTGGCGACGCAATGGTCGAACCTGCGCGATCCGGAGGTGAACAAGCGCTTCGGCGGGATGCATACCTTCGCGGCGGAAGCGCTCCAGAATACCAAGGTTGTGCCCTACACCGCCGATTGGCCGCAGATGATGGAGGCGATGGAAACCGCGATGTCGGAAGCGGCTTCGGGCACGCGTTCGGTCTCCGACGCGTTCAAGGCAGCCGAAGCCACGGTGCGCCGCATCGCGCGGCGCGGCTGAGGCCGCGGCCGGACGGGCCGGACAACAGGACATGCACGATCGCCTCACGCGCTATCTGCTGCTTGTGCCCGCGCTCGTCATCGTGCTCGGCACCACGCTGTGGCCGCTGGTCTCGGCTGTCACAACCAGTTTCAGGAACTGGCGGCTGAAACGCTCGCCGGTTCCGCAGGGCTGGGTGGGGTTCGACAACTACGTGTTCGGCTTCGAGGAGCCGGAGTTCTGGAACGCGCTGAAGGTCACGTTCGTCTTCGTGACACTGGACGTCCTCATCGCCGTCGCCGTCTCGCTTGGCCTCGCCCTTCTGCTGCGGCGGGCGGGCGTGTTGCAAAGCCTGACGCGCGCGGTGCTGATCCTTCCTTTCGCCATGAGCCCCGCCCTGATCGGCGTGTCTTTCCGGTTCATGTTCAACGGCGAATATGGCGTGCTTGCCAAGGGCATCGGCTGGCTGATCCCGCCGCTGGCGGATGTGATCTGGCTGGCCAGCCCGGGCTACGCCATGGCGGCCCTCATCCTGTCCGATGTCTGGCACTGGTTCCCGTATCTGACGCTGATCTTCCTTGGCGGGCTGGCCGCCGTTCCGGTCGAGACCGAAGAGGCGGCGCTGATCGACGGCGCCACCCCGTGGCAGACCGTCCTTCTCGTCGTGCTGCCGCAGATCAAGGGTGTGATCGCGGTGGCGCTGATCCTCAAGACGATCTTTGCGCTCAAGATGTTCGACTCGGTCCAGACGCTGACCGGCGCCGGGCCGGGCATCACGACGCAGACCCTCGCCCACTACGTCTATACCATCGGCTTCGTGCACTACGACATGGGCCACGCTTCGGCACTTGCCGTGGTGCTGACCGCGCTGTTGGTCGGGATCGGCATGTTCTACACGCGGCTGGTCATGCCGCCGAAGGCCGTCGCCCGATGAACGCCCGTTCGCCACTGGCGTCCGCCGCACAGTCGGCCGTTCTGCTGCTGTTTTTCGGCATGATCGTTTTCCCGATCGCGTGGATGGTGCTGACGGCCTTCAAGCTGCCGCGCGACGTGCATTCGCTGAGCCTCAACTTTTCCCCGACGGTGCAGAACTTCGGGATCGTGTTCGAAGCGCCGTGGAACATCGGCCTGCGCATCGTCAACAGTGTGGTGGTGGCCTTCTTCACGCTGGCGATCGCCATCCCTGCCGCGATCCTGTCGGCCTATTCCTTCTCGCGCTTCGAGTTCGCCTTCAAGCGCGGTCTGTTCTTCTTGATGCTGGCGACGCAGTTCATTCCCGCCGTGGTCATCATCCTGCCCTTCTACCTGATGTTCCGCGATCTCGGCCTGCTGGACAGCCGCACCGGACTGGTCATCGTCAATCTCGCGATCGTCACGCCCTTCGCGGTCTGGATGCTGAAGGGCTATTTCGACGCTGTGCCGATCGAGTGCGACGAGGCGGCGCTGATCGATGGCGCGTCGCGCATGGCGATCATCTGGCGCGTGATCGTGCCGATGGCGCTGCCGGGCGTCATCGTCGCGTCGGTCTTCTGCTTCATCCTGACATGGAACGAGTTCATCTTTGCCCTCATCCTGACCCGCGACAAGGCCGTGACCTTGCAGGTCGGTCTGGTCAGCTTCCGCACCGAGCGCGGCGATCTGTGGGAACTGATGGCGGCTGCGGGCGTGTTCATCACAGTGCCAGCCTTCATTGCAGCCGTTGCGATCCAGAAACATTTCGAGGCTGGCTTGACAGGAGGAGCCGTCAAATGACGCGGGAACTCTCGGCAGAAGTGCTGGCGAGCCTGAAGGCAGTCGACACACCAACGATCTGCAACGCGATCGAACTCATCGAAGGGCGGCGCAAGAGCACCGGCTTCACGCGGTCAACCGTCATTTGCGCCGATCCGGTGCTGCCGCCGATGGTGGGCTTCGCCATGACCGCGAGGATACGGGCCGACAGGCCGGCAAGCGATCCGGCCGACGTCGTGCGCCTGCGCCGGCTGAACTACTACCGCTACCTCGCCACCGAGACGCGGCCGCGCCTCGTCGTGATCGAGGATCATGGCGACGAGCCCGGCATTGGCGCCTTCTGGGGCGAGGTCAATGTAGCCATCCACAAGGGGCTCGGGCTGCAGGGCGTGCTGACAAACGGCTCGATCCGCGATCTGGGCGCGATCGATCCCGGCTTCCAGCTCCTCGCCGGCAGCGTCGGGCCGAGCCATGCCTTCGTCCATGTCACCGGATTTGACGCGCCCGTGAGCGTCTTCGGCCTCGCCATCAGCCCCGGCGACCTGATTCATGCCGACCGCCATGGCGCCGTGATCATCGAACCGGGCGCGGAGAAGGAGCTGCCGCGCGCCATCGATCTGGTCACGCGCAAGGAAGCGCCGATCCTCAAGGCCGCCCGTGCCGAGGGGTTCAATATCGACAGTCTGCTGACCGCCTGGGGCGAAGCCGAAGACATCCACTGACCGCAATCGACCGACGACAGGAGAGACCAGATGATCGACATGATGAGCCGCATCGTGCGTTATGGCGAATTGAGGCCGTGCAAGACAGCCTTCATCGACGCCCACACGCCCGGCTCCGACCAGAAGGAGAACTTCACCATCATCGGTGGCGGTGTCTCCGAAAGCCCGGACCAGCATGTGCACATCAAGGAGACGCCGGGCTTCAACATCGGCGCCGCCGGCCAGCCGCCGAAGTGCCGCAACTCGCTGCACTCGCACCGCACCGCCGAAGTGTTCTTCGTGCTCAAGGGGCGGTGGCGCTTCTTCTGGGGGCGCTGGGGCAAGGCCGGCGAGGTCGTGCTGGAAGAAGGCGACATCATCAACATCCCGACCGGCATCTTCCGGGGCTTCGAGAACATCGGCACCGACTACGGGATGATCATGGCTGTGCTCGGCGGCGACGACGCGGGCGGCGGGGTGATCTGGGCGCCGCAGGTGATCGAGGACGCCAAGGCCCATGGCCTGGTGCTGGGCGCGAACGGCAAGCTCTACGACAGCAAGAAGGGTCAGTCGCTCCCCGATGGCGTCCAGCCGATGCCGCTTCTGACCGCTGAGGAGCTGAAGGCGTTTCCGGAGTTGCCGGCCTCCGCCATCGTGCCCGGCCATGTGGCGCGCTACTGGGACCTCATGTGCCTCGCCAGCGGCAAGCCAGCCAAGGTCATCGGCGCGGACGCACTTCTGCGCGACAGGCCCGGCTTCGAGGTCGAGTTGCTGACACGCGGCTCGCTGCCGGAGACAATGTACACGCATGATCGCCACGAGGTGCTGATGCCGATGCGCGGCCACTGGCGGCTCAGCTGGGATGGCGGCGAGGCTGTTCTCAATCCAGGCGACACCTGCGCTGTGCCGCCCGGCCTGAAGCATGCCCTCAGCCCGACCATGACCGGCGAGGTCAGCCTCTATCGTGTGATGAACACCAGCGATCCTGCCGGGCCCACCTGGAAGCCGAACTGAAAGCCGCGATCATGAGCATCAAGACCACCCATGTCGGCTCCCTGCCGCGGAGCCAGATCGTGGCCGACCTGCTGTTCGGCCGCGAAAAAGGCATGCCCTTCGACGCGGCAGCCTATGACGCCGTGATGCATGACGCCACCAGCGTCATCATTGCGCGCCAGAAGACCGCCGGGATCGACCTGCCCTCGGACGGCGAAACCTCGAAAATCTCTTATGCCACCTACATCAAGGACCGCCTGACCGGCTTCGAGGGCGACAGCCCGCGCCGCCCGCCCGCAGACCTGGCAGACTATCCGGGATTCCTCGAAAAGCTCGCGAAGGCGGGCGGAACGCCGCAGTACCGCCGCCCCAAATGCGTCGGGCCGATCAAGGTCAAGAACCTCGAACCGCTCCACTCCGATATCCGCGCCATGAAGGCGGGGATGGCTGCGGCGGGCTATGCCGAGGGCTTCATGAACTCCGCGAGCCCCGGCGTGATCGCGCTGTTCCAGCCTTCGGATTATCACAAGGACCTCGACAGCTACCTGTTCGACATCGCCGACGCGATGAGCGCCGAGTACGAGGCCATCGTCGAGGCCGGCCTGATCCTGCAGATCGATGCGCCGGATCTCGGGCTCGGCCGCCACATGCTCTACCGCGAGCTCTCCGAGGAGGACTTCCTGAAGCGGGCCGAGGTGCATGTGGAGGCGCTGAACCATGGCTTGCGCAATGTTCCGGGAGACCGGGTGCGGATGCATATCTGCTGGGGCAACTACGAAGGTCCGCACACACGCGACATCGCGCTGGGCAAGGTGCTGCCTGCGGTGCTGAAGGCGAAGCCGCGCGCCCTGCTCTTCGAGGGGGCCAACCCGCGCCATGCCCATGAGTGGACGGTCTGGAGCGAGATCAGGACGCCGGATGACTATGTGCTCATTCCCGGCTGTCTCGATTCAACCACCAACTTCGTCGAACATCCCGAACTGGTGGCGCAGCGGCTCGAACGCTACACGCGGATCGTCGGCAAGGATCGCGTCATCGCCGGCACGGATTGCGGCTTCTCCACCTTCGCGGGCTTCGGCGTCGTCGATCCCGACATCGTCTGGGCCAAGTTCGGCAGCCTCGTCGAAGGCGCGGCGCTGGCCTCGCGGCGCGGGTAACTGTACCGGAACAGGCATGCGCCGGACTGCGGGCGTCAGAATCCCCTCCACGCGTCTGCCGCCGAATTGTTTTAAGCTTAAAATAATTCGGCGGACCACTTGCCATCCGCGATGCGAAGTCCTTGTATAGCGTAACGGTGCGGGGGCTGACGTCTTCTGCCACCTGATGATCGGGAAAGGGCGGCATCAAGCCCGCCCAGGTGAGGAGAGTACCATGAAGAGACGCGATTTCCTGCTCGCCAGCGCAGCCGGCGCCGCAACGATGGCCGCCCCCTCGATCCTGCGCGCGCAGGGCGCCGGAGCGCCGGTACGCATCGGCTTCATCACCACCCTGTCGGGCCCGGCCGGCTATCTTGGTCAGGACATCCGCGACGCATTCCAGCTCGCCATCGACAGCGAGGGCGGCAAGCTCGGCGGCGTGGCCGTGCAGGCGATCGTCGAGGATGACGCCCTGCGCCCCGGCCAGGGCAAATCGATCGCCGAGCGCATGCTGCGCAATGACGGCATCAGGCTGTTTTCCGGCATCGTGTTCTCGAACGTGCTGGGCGCAACCGCTCCCGACATTCTGGACGGCGGCGGAATCTACGTCTCGCCCAATGCAGGCCCCTCGAACTTTGCCGGCCGTGAGTGCCACAAGAACTATTTTGTCATCTCCTGGCAGAACGACTCGCTGCATGAGTCAGCCGGCCGCTCGGCCTCGGAGCTCGGCTACCAGAACGCCTTCATCCTGTCGCCGAACTACCAGGCCGGTCAGGATGCGCTTGCCGGCTTCAAGCGGATGTTCCGCGGCAAGATCGCCGGCGAGCAGTTCACCCGCCTCGACCAGACCGATTTCGCCGCGGAGATGGCCGCGATCCGCGCCGCCAATCCGGATGTGGTGTTCCAGTTCCATCCCGGCGGACTGGGCATCGCCTTCCTGCGCCAGTACCAGCAGGCGGGCTTGCTCGGCCGCATTCCGATGGTCGTGGCTGCGCCATCGCTCGACCACACCACCCTCGCAGCCGTCGGCGACGCCGCCGTGGGCGTGAACGTCACGTCGCACTGGAACGTCGACTTCGACAACCCGCAGAACCAGGCCTTCGTTGCCGCCTTCCGGGCCAAGTACAACCGCACCCCGACCTATTACGCCAGCCAGGGCTACGACACCGCGCTGGCGATCGGCGCGGCGCTGCGCCAGACCAACGGGAACATCGCCAATCAGGACGCGTTCCGGACGGCGATGCTCAAGGCCGACTTCAAGTCGCTGCGCGGCAACTTCAAGTTCGGGCCGAACCAGCACCCAATTCAGGACTGGCATGCCCTCAAGGTCGAACGCAACGCCGCCGGGCAGCTTGAGCTCAAGACCGGCAAGAAGGTGCTGGAGAACCACGGCGACAGCTACGCGGCTTCCTGCAAGCTGTAAGCGCTTGTGCATGCGCGCGCATGCACCTCCGATGCCATGACATCCTGTGCGGCGCCGGCTGGCGGCGCTGCCTGCCGCGCTCGCCATGACAGATGATCCATGACGCTTGTCCTTGAACAGTTGCTCAACGGCCTACAGCTTGGCGTGACGCTGTTCCTTCTGGCGGCCGGCCTGACGCTGATCTTCGGCATCATGGGCATCATCAACCTGGCCCATGGCGCGCTCTACATGGTCGGAGCCTATGCCGGCGCGCTTACAGCCAAGGCCACCGGCTCCTTCCTCCTGGCCGTCCCGGCAGGCCTCGCTGCTGCCGGGCTGACCGGGATCATCATCGAATACATCGTCATCCGGCGGCTGTATGACCGCGACCATCTCGATCAGGTGCTGGCGACCTACGGGCTGATCCTGTTCCTCAACGAACTGGTGACGATCCTGTTCGGGCGTCAGCCGCTGTTCGTCGGCGTGCCGCCTGCCCTGTCTGGCGCGGTCGAGATCATTCCGGGCGTGCCCTACTCGGTGTACCGGCTCACGATCATCGCCGTCGGCCTGATGCTGGCGCTTGGCCTGTTCCTGCTGATCACGCGCACGCGCCTCGGCATGCTGATCCGGGCCGGCGCCACGCACCGCGAAATGGTGCGCGCGCTCGGGGTCGACATCCGGCTGCTCTACACGCTCGTCTTCGGCCTTGGCGCGCTTCTGGCGGGCTTCGCCGGCGTGATGGCCGGCCCGCTCCTGTCGGTGCAGGTCGGCATGGGCGAGCAGATCCTGATCATGACCTTCGTCGTCGTCGTGGTCGGCGGCGTCGGCTCGATCAAGGGGGCTTTCTTCGGCGCGCTGATCGTCGGCATTGTCGACACGCTGCTGCGGGCCTTCATGCCCATGCTGATGCGCGGGCTGGTGACGAACACCTCGGAGGCGGACGCCCTCTCCGCCGGGCTGTCCTCCATGGGCGTCTATGTCCTGATGGCGCTTGTGCTTCTCGTGCGCCCGCAAGGGCTGTTCGCGGCGCGGGGCTGAGCCAGTGGAGCCAGGCAGCCGCAGCACGATCCTCGCCATTGCGCTCGCCCTCGGCGTGCTCGCCGCCCTGCCCTTCGCCGCCGCAGCGCTCGGCAATCCGGCCATGACGACGCTGGCGACACGCATCCTGATCTACGCCATCGCCGCCGCAAGCCTCAACCTCGTGCTCGGCTACGGCGGCCTTGTCAGCTTCGGCCACGCGGCCTTTTTCGGCATCGGCGGCTACACGGTCGGCATCCTGTTCCATCATCATCGCTTCAACGAGGCCCTGTTCGGTCTGATGCTGGGCACGGACCAGTTCCTGATCACGCTGCCGGCGGCCATCCTCGTCAGCGGCCTGTTCGCCGCAGCGATCGGCGCGCTGGCGCTGCGCACGGCCGGCGTGCAGTTCATCATGATCACGCTGGCCTTCGCGCAGATGCTGTTCTTCCTGTTCGTGGCGCTGAAACGCTATGGCGGCGACGACGGCCTGATCATCCGGCGCCGCAACGGCCTGTTCGACCTCAACATGCGCGACGACACGACCTTCTACTTCGTCACGCTTGTGTTCGTGGTGCTGTTCTTCGCACTGGTCTGGCGCATCGTGAACTCCCGTTTTGGCCTGGTGCTGGGCGGAATCCGGCAGGGCGAGCGGCGGATGGCGGCGATCGGCGTGTCCACCTACCGCTACAAGCTCGCGGCCTTCGTCATCTCCGGCATGGGCGCGGGACTCGCGGGCGCGCTGTGGGCCAATTACGCCCGCTTTGTCAGCCCGGACATGATGCACTGGACCAAATCGGGCGAACTGATGGTCATGGTGATCCTGGGCGGCGCCGGCACGCTTCTGGGGCCGCTGTTCGGTTCAGCCGCCCTGATCCTGCTAGAGACGGTGCTGGCGGCCTACACCGAACGCTGGCAGGTGTTCCTGGGGCCGATCCTGATCGTGATCATCCTGTTCTTCCGGGGCGGGCTGGCGGGGCTCGTCGATCTGGTGAGGAAGCGGCCATGAGCGCCATCCTCGACATCCGCGCGGTGGTGAAGCGCTTTGGTGGGCTGATTGCCACCGACCATCTCAGCCTTGATGTGCAGCCCGGCGAACTGCATGCGCTGATCGGCCCGAACGGAGCAGGCAAGACCACCATCATCAACCAGCTGATGGGCGAGATCATCCCGGACAGCGGCGAGATCATCTTCGGCGGGGAACCCATGGCGGGGCTCAAGCCTGCCGCACGTGTGCGCAGGGGACTTGGCCGCACCTTCCAGATCACGCAGCTTCTGCCGGACTATACGGCGCTCGACCATGTGGCACTGGCGGTGCAGGCCCATGCCGGCCACAGCTTCCACTTCTTCGGCGCGGCCCGCGCCGACAGGCGGCTGACCGGACCGGCCATGGCGCTGCTGGAACGCACCGGCCTTGCGACCCGCGCCGGCGTGAAGGCCGCCTCCCTCAGTCACGGCGAGCGCAAGCAGCTCGAACTTGCCATCGCGCTGGCGGGCGAACCCAGGCTGCTTCTGCTCGATGAGCCGATGGCCGGGCTCGGCCAGGTCGAGACGGCGCAGATGGTGGACCTCCTGAAAGGCCTGAAGGGGCAGATCGCGATGCTGTTGGTTGAACACGACATGGACGCCGTGTTCGCGCTGGCCGACCGCATCTCGGTGCTGGTCTACGGCCGCTGCATCGCCAGCGGCAGCGCCGCCGAGATTCAGGCCAACCCGGACGTCAAGACCGCCTATCTGGGCGAAGGAGACGCCTGATGCTGCGGGTCGAACGGTTGCAGGCGGCCTACGGACAAAGCCAGGTCCTGTTCGATGTCAGCCTCGACATCGGTGACGCTGAGGTGGTCACGCTGCTCGGTCGCAACGGCATGGGCAAGACCACCACGATCCGGACCATCATGGGCCTGACACAGGCGCGTGCCGGACAGGTGAGCTTTGACGGCATGACGCTGACCGGCCGTGCGCCCGAGCAGATCGCGCGGGTCGGCATCGGGCTGGTGCCGGAAGGGCGGCAGGTGTTTCCAACGCTGACCGTGCAGGAAAATCTGGTGGCGACGGCGGCCAATCGCCTGAAGCGCAGCCCTCCGTGGACGCTTGAGCGCGTTTTCGGCCTGTTTCCGCGCCTGAAGGAGCGCACGCAGCAGATGGCGAACACACTCTCCGGCGGCGAGCAGCAGATGCTGGCCGTGGGGCGCGCGCTGATGACCAACCCGAAGCTGCTCATCCTCGACGAGGCGACCGAGGGCCTTGCGCCCGTGATCCGGGGCGAGATCTGGAGTTGCCTCGCGACCCTCAAGTCAGAGGGACAGTCGATCCTGATCGTGGACAAGAACCTGAGCGTGCTGCGCCGCTTTGCCGACCGGCATGTCGTGATCGAGAAGGGCCGCACGGTCTGGACCGGCACCGGCGCCGACCTCGACCGCGATGCCGAGGCGATCCACCGCCATGTCGGCGTCTGAGCGCCCGCTGCGCCTCGCCCTGGTGGGCTGGGGCGCGATCAGCCAGCGGCTTGCCGCACTGGTCTGCGACATGGCCTTGCCCGTCACGATCGTGGCGGTCGCCGTGCGAGACCCCGGCAGGCTGCGCGCTCCGCCGCCGCCGGGCGCCGCTGTCATCACCGAACCCGCGCATCTCGCCGCGTGCCGCCCTGCCCTCGTGCTCGAAGCCGCCGGGCGCGCCAGCGTCGGACCATGGGCAGAGGCTGCGTTGACGGAGGGATGCGAGATCATCGTTGCCTCGACCAGCGCCTTCACGGACGATGGGTTGCTGGCCCGGCTGATCACGCTGGCCGGGCAGCATGGCGGGCGGCTGACGGTTCCGTCAGGCTCAATCGGCGCTGTGGATGCGCTCAGCGCCGCCAGCGTGCTGCCGCTCACATCCGTCACGCATCGCATCGTCAAGCCGCCTGGCGGCTGGCGCGGAACGGCGGCGGAGGGGCTGGCCGATCTCGCCGCGCTGACGACGGCAACCGTGCTGTTTTCCGGCAGCGCGCGCGAGGCGGCTGCCCGTTTCCCGCAGAATGCCAACGCGACCGTCGTGACGGCGCTTGCCGGGATCGGCCTCGACGGGACCCGCGTCGAACTGATTGCCGACCCGCACAGCAGCGCCAACCGCCATTGCATCGTGGCGGAGGGCGCCTTCGGCCGGTTCGAGATCACGCTGGCCAACGCACCGATGGAAGGCAATCCGCGCTCATCGGAGCTGACCGCGCTGAGCCTTGTCCATCTGGTGCGGAACCGCTGCCGGGCCTTTTCGATCGGCTGACGGTCAGGCCCTGGTGCCGACCCAGATGACATGCCTGGCGCCGCGCTTGCCGTGCGCCCGCACCCCATGCTCGACGACTGCGAAGCCCGAGCGCTCAAAGCGCTGGCGGAAGGCGTCGTCGCGGTGGGCCGACCAGATGGCGAGCGCGCCGGCGGGCTTCAGCGCCGCATGGGCATCTGCCAACCCGGCCCTGCCGTAGAGGGCGTCATTGCTGGCGGCAGTCAGCCCATCGGGGCCGTTGTCGACATCGAGCAGGATCGCGTCAAAGCGGCCGCGTCCGGCACGGATCACGGTGCGCACGTCGGCGATGTCGATCCGCACCCTTGGATCGTCGAGGCACCCGCCGAAAACCGGCGACATCGGGCCGCGCGCCCACTCCGCCATCGCCGGGACGAGTTCGGCGACAAGGACGCGCGCATCGGCGGGCAGGAGCGCCAGCACGGCGCGCAAGGTGAAGCCCATGCCGAGGCCCCCGACCAGAACCCCGGCGCCAGGGCGGGCTGCAATGGCGGCGCAACCGAGCGAGGCCAGCGCCTCCTCCGAGCCGCTGAGGCGGCTGTTCATCAGCTCATTGCCATCGAGCATGATCGAGAACGCGTCGCCGCGCTGGAACAGCCTGAGGGTTTCACCGCCGGGAATGGCGGCCGTTCCGATGAGAAGGCGCGGCTGCATCGGCGCGTTCAGAAGCTCTCATCCAGCAAAGCGAGATAGTCAGCCTTGCCGATCTTGCGCGCGTTGGTCGACGTGGTGTGGTCCTCGACCGCATTGGCAGCCACCGCGTCGAACCATTCGCGTCTGACGCCCATCGCGGACAGTGTGGGGGGCAGGCCGAGCCCGGCACTGAAGTCGGCAATGAAGCGGTCCAGCGGCACATTCGCAGGCAAGCCGAAGGCGCGGCCAAGGCGCTCATACCTGTCGCCGACCGCCGGGGCGTTGAAGCGCAGCACGGCAGGCAGAAGCACGGCGTTCAGCGTGCCATGGTGCAGATGGGCCTGTTTCAGACCACCCAGCGCGTGGGACATCGCATGGACGGCGCCGAGCCCCTTCTGGAAGGCCATGGCGCCCATCATGGAGGCCATCATCATCTCGTAACGTGCCTGCCGGTCCTGCCCGTTGCGGACGGCGCGGGGCAGGTTCTCGACCGCCCTGATCGCGCCATCATAGGCGATTGCGCCAGCCGGCGGGTTCTCGATCGGGGAGATGTAGCATTCGATGCAGTGGGTCAGGGCGTCCATGCCGGTCGCCGCCGTCAACATCGGTGGCAGGCCAAGCGTCAATTCCGGGTCGCAGATCGCCCGCTTTGGCATCATCGCGGGGCCGACAATCACGAGCTTGCGCCCATCGGTGAAGCTGATGACCGCGCCACGCCCGACCTCCGAGCCCGTCCCGGACGTGGTCGGGATCGCAATCATCGGCGCGCCTTCCGGCGTCATCAGCTTCAGCCCGCCGAGGATCATGGCGTATTGCCGAAGCGGCCCGTCATGGGTGGCGAGAAGGGCGACGCCCTTGGCCAGATCGAGCGCAGAGCCGCCCCCGAGGGCCACCACGCCGTCGCAACGCGCCTCGCGGTAGAGGCTGAGCGCTGCATCCACCGCAACCTCGGTCGGATTGCCGGGCGTCTCGTCAAAGACGGCGCTGCCGGACGGCATCAGCGCCAGAACCCGGTCGGCGATGCCGGCTGCCTTCACACCCTTGTCGGTGATCAGCAGCGGGCGGGCCATGCCAACGGCGGCCATGTCCTCGGGCAGATGCTGAATGGCTCCGAAGTCGAAGCGGATGGTGGTCAGGTAGGAGATGATGGGCATGCAATCTCACCGTTTCGTCAGGCAGGCTGGGTGGCGGCTTTTGCCGTAAACAGCCTGACGCCGATCACGACACCGAGCAGCAGGAGGGCCGCCCCTGCCCATTCATGAGCGTAAGGCGCGCGCGCTTCGTAGGCAAAGCCATAAATCAGGGCGAACACCGTCTCGGAGACGATCAGTTGGGCCGACAGGGCCAGCGGCAGGCGCTTGGAGGCGAGCGTCCAGAAGTACTGGGCGAGCCACGAACCGAACACGCCGGTGACGACGGCCCAGGCGACCAGCCGCGTCCCGTCCGTTCCGCCAAAGCCGCGCGCCGGAATTTCGCTCCAGCCAAGCAAGGGGGCAAGGACCACGATCGGCAGGACGCCGACCATGGCGCCGACCCCCTGAAGCGTGGTCCAGGCCAGCGCGCCCGGCGCATCCGGCGCACGCATGGCCCGCGCATTGGACACCGCATAGGTGAACCAGACGAAAAGCGCACACAAGGCCAGCCCGAAGCCGAGCACGACATCGCCCTGCGCCGCGGGGTTCGATGTGGCCGCGATCGTGGCGGTGTTGATCACGACAAGTCCGGCGATGATCAGGCCGAGCGGCAAGGCAAGACGCCGCCAGGCCACCACGGGCTCCTGCCAGTTGCCGTAAAGCGCAAGCAGCACGGGCAGCGCGCCGATCACCAGCGGAGCAATGGCTGGCCCGGAGAGGCGCACCGAAAAGGCCACGAAGACGTAGTAGGTGACATAGCCGGTGACGCCGAGCCACAGCGCCTGCAGCGTCTTGTGCAGTCCGATGTCCCCTGGCCGGAAGCGCGGGCTGATGGCCATCAGGGCCAGCGAGGTCGCCCCGAAAGCAAGGTAGCGCAGGATCGCCAGATCAACCTCGCTGTAGGGGATGACCGCGCGCGGCGCGACAAAGGTCATGCCCCAGAAGGCGCCGGCGCCAAGCCCGGCCAGAAGTCCGATGAGCATGCGTGATGTCGTCCAACGGCGCGCGAACAAGGAGCGTCGCGTCGGTTATGCCCGGAGAATCAGAAGTTTACCAATCTTCTTTGATGAGGTGATTCATTCACCTCACAGATTGAATCGGGTTGTTCACAGCCTGATTCAACCGGGTGGGACCGCGCCATCGCGGACCCGGTGCGCGTCAAACCTTGCGCGGGCTGCGCATGGTGACGAATTCCTCGGCGGCGCTTGGATGCAGCGCGATCGTGCGGTCGAAATCGGCCTTGGTCGCGCCCATGGTGACGGCGACGCCGAGCGACTGGATGATCTCGCCGGCATCGGGGCCGAGCATGTGCGCGCCAAGCACCTTGTCGGTGTCAGCGTCGACGACGAGTTTCATATAGGTGCGGTCCTCGCGCCCCGTCATGGTCGCCCGCATCGGACGAAACTGCGTGTCGAACACGGTGACCGCATGCCCCACCTTGACCGCGTCCTGTTCGCTGAGGCCGATCGTGCCGATCTCGGGCGTGGTGAACACTGCGGTCGCGATCGGAAAATGCTTCACCATCCATGGTTTGCCGCCAAACAGGCTGTCGGCCACAGCATGCCCTTCGCGAATGGCGACGGGCGTGAGGTTGACACGGTTGGTCACGTCGCCGACGGCATAGATCGTCGGGCAGATTGTCTGCGACGCCGCATCGACCGGAATGGACCCATCCGGATTGAGCGCAATGCCCGCCGTTTCGAGGCCAAGTCCTGTTGTGTTGGCCCTGCGACCTGTCGCCACCAGCACGGCATCGACATCGAGCGTCGTTCCGTCCTGCAAGGTCAGATGCCGAACACCGTGCTGGCCTTCATCGATGCGCGTGATCGTGTGGCCGAGCTTCAGGGTCATCCCGGAGCGGGCGAGCGCGTCGCGCAGCCGCGTCCGTATGTCTTCGTCGAAGCCGCGCAGGACGTTGTCGCCGCGGTGGATCAGTGTGATCTCGACCCCGAGCCGGGCGAAGACGCAGGCGAACTCGAGCGCAATATAGCCGCCGCCGACCACCGCCATGCGCTTCGGCAGCGCCGGCAGGTGGAACACCTCGTTCGAGGTGATGCCAAGATGGCCGCCGGGGATAACGGGCTCAAGCACCGGATGCCCGCCGGTCGCGACCAGGATATGGCGCGCGCTGATGGTTTCGCCGGACCGGACCAACCGCACGAGGCCGGGTCCGGCGATGACCGCGCGTTCCTCGGCAATCTCAACGCCGGCGCCGTTCAGGCCCTTGCGGTACAGGCCCGAAAGGCGCGTGACCTCCGCCGCGACGGCATCGCGCAACGTGGCCCAGTCGAAGGTTGGCTTCGCAACTGTCCAGCCGAACGCTGCGGCGTCCGACATGTCGTCGGCAAAACGGCTGGCGTAGACATAGAGCTTCTTGGGAACGCAGCCCCGGATCACGCAGGTGCCGCCAATCCGGTCTTCCTCGGCCACCATCACCCTGGCGCCATGCCCGGCTGAAATGCGGGCCGCGCGGGTCCCGCCGGAGCCCGCGCCGATCACGAACAGGTCAACCTCGCGCATGGCGCGCGGGCTCAGACCGTGTGGCCCTTCTTGCGCATTTCCTCACGGAAGCGGCTGAGGAAGAACTCCGAGGTCTGTTGCATCCACGGCTCCATGCCGGCGAAGATCTCGTTGAGGAAGCTTGGCTGCACCGTGACATATTTCTTGCCCGAGGCGCTGTTGAAGAAGGCGAGGATGTCCTTCAGTTCGGCTTCGGTGAACAGCACGCCGGCGGAACGCGCGGCCCGTTCGATCATTTCGGTGCGGCGGCCACGGATCTCGGGCAGCAGGGCAACCAGCGTGTCGTCCATGTCCTTGACGATTTCCGGACGCGTGGTGACGAAGTTCTGGCGGATGCGCAGCGCGATGTCCGGCATCACCCCGTCGAACGAGCGCGAGATGCCCGTGATCTCGACCAGTTCACGCGCCAGCTTGAGCTGACTCTCGGGGACGGCGGTGGCCGGCGGGCCGGAAGCGGCCGGGGCGGCCGGAGCAGGCGCCTGTGCCAGCACGGGACCTGCGATGATGACCGAGGCGGCCACAAGAGCGGCCAGGAGAGAACGCTTCATGGTGTGATATCCTTTTTCTGCAGTGTCCTTGTCAGACGCAGGCCGGGTTCGTCAATCAGTCATCGTCAATCAAGGGAACCCAGCACGCGCACGCCTGCATCCGTGGCCAGAATTGCGGCGCTGGCCATGCCGAGAAACAAGCCATGCTCCATCACGCCGGGAATGGTGGACAGCGCAAGCGCCAGATCTTCCGCCCGATCGATTCGGCTGAGTGAGGCGTCAATGATGTGGTGCCCGCCATCGGTGATCAGCCATTGCCCTGCCTTGTCATGCCGAACCGTGACTGAACCATGGCAGCCGACGGAAGCGATGGCCTTCTTGATCGCCGCAGTCGTGCTGACAATGCCGAAGGGCGCCACCTCGATCGGCAGCGGATAGCGCCCCAGCCGGTCGACGAGCTTGCTCTGATCGGCGATCACGATCATGCGGGTCGAGGCGGCGGCCACGATCTTCTCGCGCAGCAGAGCGGCGCCGCCGCCCTTGATCAGCCTGAGGTCATGATCCAGTTCGTCGGCGCCATCGACAGTGAGGTCGAGTTCGGGCAGTTCATCCAGCGTTTTCAGCGTGATGCCCTCTTTCAACGCCAAAGCATGGGTCTGCTCCGAGGTTGGGACGGCCTGCACCGCCAGGCCGGCGCGGACACGCTCGCCCAGCAACTCGACAAAGTGCTTGGCGGTCGAGCCCGTGCCAAGGCCAAGGCGCATGCCAGGCCGGACCAGTTCCAGCGCCCGAGCCGCCGCCAGACGCTTCAGCCCTTCCAGATCTGCCATGATCATCTCCGGTTCATCTTGCGCGGCATAGCGTTTCGGAGTCGGCACGTAAACCAATGATCAAATCATGGGCGAACAAGCCTGATCGTTGGACTTGACTTGCGGGACCGGCGATGGCCGACTGGATGAAGAATGGGTAAACTCAGGGACCGGGGATTTCTGGCGGGGCTGAGCGTGGCGCTGTTTGGCGTTTGCGCGAGCGTCTTTGCGTCTGACGCCCCCGAATCTGCGCGGCCCGCCTGGTGCCCCTCCGCCGCTGCCGAACGCGGCCAGACGAACGACATCCAGTACCGCAAGATTGCGGAAAAACTGCAGCAGCGGCAGCCGATTCGGCTTGTCGCCATCGGCTCATCCTCGACCGAAGGCAGCGATCTTGCCGACCGGCAGCAGGCTTATCCGGTTCAAATGGAACGGCGGCTCAACGCGCTGTTCGGCGCCGGCACATTTGTCGTGATGAACAAGGGCCGTGGCGGCGAGGCCATGCCCGAGACGATCGCCCGCTTCGGCAGTGATGTCGAGCAGCAGCACCCCGACCTCGTCATCTGGCAACTCGGCGTGAATGACGTGGTGCGCCAGCAGGACATCGCAATCAGCGCGCGCAATGTGGATGCCGGACTGCGCAAACTCGACCTGATCGGCGCGCCCGTCATCCTGATGGACATGCAGCTGGCCCCGAAGGTGCTGCAATCAACCGCGCTGCAGCCGATGCGCGCCCTGCTGGCTGACGCGGTGACGCGGCGTGACGCCATGCTCTGGAGCCGTTTCGACCTGATGCGCGGCATCGTGGACAAGGGCGACGCGTCAATGGCCGAGCTGATCAAGGCGGACGAACTGCACATGACGGTGCCAATGCATGCCTGCACCGGTATGGTGCTCGCGGAGGTCATCGCCGCCAGGCTGCCGCTTCGGGCCGGGCACGATGTCGCCGTCTCGCGCGATGTGACGTCGCGCTGACGGTCAAATCAGCGGCAAACAACAAACACCAAAACAGTCCGTTCTGTCAGTTGCTCGGGCTTGGCGACAGGTCGACAGCGACCAGACGATCCGCCGCCGTTTCCGCGATCCAGACCTGCTCGCCCACGCGCGTCATGGAGCGCGCCTGGCCGCGTTCGGACAGTGGGGCAACAAGCGAAGCGGTTCCCGTCTTGGGGTCGAAGCGCATCAAGCGGTCCCTGCCGACGTCGGTGACCAGCACGTCGCCGCTGGAATCCAGCGCGATGGAGTGCGGCCGGCTGCCCTCGCCCATCGGCCAGGCATCCCAGCTGCGGCGGCGTGGATCGAAGCGGGCAATCCGGGCCGAGCGGAAGGCGCTGACCCAGACACGGCCGGAGCCGTCGACGGCAATTCCCTTTGGACCCTCGACGCCGGATGGCATCACGAACGCGTCCTGCTTCAGCGTCTGCGGATCAACCCGCACGATCTGGTTCGAGGCATAACCGGCAAACCAGACCGAACCGGAGGGCGAAAGGGTGATCTGCGCCGGGCCGCGCCCGCCGGTCGCTTCGACAAGGCTGATCTGCCCGGTCGTGGTGTCGAGCCTGCCAAGCCAGCCATTATAGCCGGTGAACAGCAGGATGTTGGTCGCCGTGCAGACCGCCCCCGTCAGGTCGGCCGTGGTGCCTGACGGCATCGGATGGCGCTTGACCTGCTCGGTGGCCGGGGTCACCTCATGGATGACATTGAGGGCCGGGTCCAGAACATAGAGATTGCCATTGCCGCAGCGTGTCAGATTGCGGGGTTTGGCGCCATGGCCGAGCGCCAGGTAGCTCACGGAACGGGAGGCGACATCAACCTCGCCGACAGCGCTGCGCGAGGCTGAGGCAAACCAGATCGTGCTTTCAGCGCTTTCCAAGCCAACGATGCCGCTGGGCACGACGGAGCCGTCAAGCGCGACGACGATGGTCGGGGCCTTCGGCCTGTCCGATGCGGATACAGGCTGGGCCAGCGCGGCGGCAAGTCCGCCCAACAGCGCAGCGACCGGAGCCGCGCGGCGCAGGTTCCGGCCTGCGGTGAAACTCTGAACAATCGATGCCATCGCGCCCATCATGCCTGACAATCTCACTTTGTCGAGGGCTCGGCCAGAGCCTTGGCCAGCGGAGCGGCAGGCCCGGGAGCAGGCCTTGCCTCCGTATCGGATTTGGTCATGGCGACCGCAGCATCGCGCTTGCCCATCCTCGCCTGCCAATCGAGCAAGGCGGCGAAGCCGATCAGGATCGCGCTGCCGCCGACGAGAACGGCGATCTGGACCGCCAGGACAAAGCCGGTTTCGCGCAGAATCACGCCGCACACCGTCGACAGCACCAGACCCAGCACGAAGACGGGCAGCGACTGGCGGCCCATCACGGCGAGCATGCGGGCAGGCAGGGCGTCGAGCCAGCCCGCGGCACGCGGGATCAGCACCGCCAACAGCCAGGCCTTGGCGAGGCCGTCCATCAGCCTGAGCACCGTCAGGTTGGTCTTGTCGGCGACCGGCAGGTCGGCCGGATCGATCAGGCTCAGGTTGGCCAGGGCCGGGATCTGACGCCAGGGCGCCACCGAGAGCAGCGAAAAGAGCACATAGGCCGACGCAAGGGTGGTGATGAACACCACAAGCCTGCGCAGTCGGAACAACGGCTCGAGCCGCCCGCTGGCGGCCAGATGCGCCATCACCACGCCGCCGACGAAGATGAACTGCCAGGCCAGCGGATTGAAGAACCAGACCCGGCTGGCCTGGATGTTGGGCAGGTTGAGCCCCCATATCTGCGCCACCATGTAGAGCGCGAAGGACAGCGCGAGCGGCAAGGCCCAATGCACCCTGAGACCCAGCAGGACGAGGGGTAGCAGGCTCAGCACGATCATGTAGAGCGGCAGGATATCGAGATAGTTCGGCAGGAATGTCAGCGTCACAACGCCAACAATCGCCTGAGCAGGATCAGCCAGAAACACATCAAGGCCGAGCGCTTCGAGATAGTTCGGATCGCCAAAGCGCCGCGCGGCATAAGCGGCGATGCCCGCCACCAGCACCACCAGCGCCAGATGCGTCACATAAAGCTGCCAGACGCGGGTGAAAATCGGCAGCGATCCGCGCAGCGCGCCTGCGGACGCCAGCTTCCCGTTGTAGGCCTGATAGGCCGAGAGGCCGGCGATCAGCACGAAGGCCTCGGCGGCGTCGGCATAGCCGAACGCCTGTGGCGTAAGCCCTGCAAACACCATCCCGGGAATATGGTCGACGAAAATGATCAGGAGCGCGAGCCCCCTGAGCACATCCAGCCTGACATCCCTTGACAGGGCAGAAGCCCGCATCGCGCCGCTCCCTCGCTCTTCCTGAATAGATATTCAGAATCGGTGGCGAAATCACGACACAGATGCGTGATCAAGGTGAACGAATCGTTTCTGGCAGGCCCGAGCCGAAGAGCAGCGGATCAGGACAAGAAGCGGGACAATGTGACGGCCGGGCCAGGCCCGACCGTCATGCGGCAGGTTTCGCGTCTGAACGACTGCGTCTCTCACATCCCGAGGCCGCCCAGCAGCACGTATTTGATCTCGGTGAACTCATCCATGCCGTGGCGGGAGCCTTCGCGGCCGAGGCCGCTTTCCTTGACGCCGCCGAAGGGCACTTCGGCTGAGCCGAGCAGCGCGGTGTTGACCGCGACCATGCCGTATTCGAGCGCCTCGGAGACGCGGAAGACGCGGCCGAGGTCGCGGGCGTAGAAGTAGGAGGCCAGCCCGTACTGGGTGGCGTTGGCCTGGGCGATGACGTCGGCTTCGTCGGTGAACCGGAAGATCGGAGCCATCGGGCCGAAGGTTTCGTCACGGGCGACGACCATCTTCGTCGTGACGCCGCTCAGAACCGTCGGCTCGAAGAAGGTGCGTCCGAGCGCGTGGCGCTTGCCCCCGACGACCACCTTCGCGCCCTTCGCAACCGCATCCTTGATGTGGCTTTCGACCTTTTCCACGGCTTCCATCGTGATCAGCGGGCCCTGCATCACGCCGACCTCCGCGCCGTTGCCGACCTTCAGATCGATGACCTTCTTCGCGAACTTCTCGACGAAAGCGTCATAGATGCCGTCCTGCACATAGATGCGGTTGGCGCAGACGCACGTCTGGCCCATGTTGCGGTACTTCGAAACGACCGCGCCCTCGACGGCCGCGTCGAGATCGGCGTCGTCGAACACGATGAAGGGCGCATTGCCGCCCAGCTCAAGGCCGACCTTCTTCACGGTACCTGCCGCCTGCCGCATCAGGAGCTTGCCGACCTCGGTGGAGCCGGTGAAGCCAATGGCGCGCACGGCGGGCGCCTCGCACCAGACCTTGCCGATCGCCGGGGCGTCGCCGGTCATGATGTTGAGCACGCCCGCCGGGATGCCGGCGCGATGGGCCAGTTCCGCCAGGGCCAGCGCCGTCAGCGGCGTCTCGGGCGCGGGCTTGATCACGGCGGTGCAGCCGGCGGCAAGCGCGGGCGAGACCTTGCGGGTGATCATGGCGGCCGGGAAGTTCCACGGGGTGATCGCGGCGATGACGCCAACCGGCTGGCGCGTCACCATCACGCGCGCGTTCGGGAAGGGCGACGGAATCGTCTCGCCATAGATGCGCTTGGCTTCCTCGGCATAATACTCGACGAACGAGGCAGCATAGGCGACCTCGCCCTTCGCCTCGGCGAGCGGCTTGCCCTGTTCGGAGGTCATGATCAGCGCGATGTCATCGACATTGGCCATGATCAGTTCGAACCACTTTTTCAGAATCGCACAGCGCTCCTTGGCCAGTTTCTTCGACCAAAGCCTGAACGCCGCTTCCGCCGCATCAACGGCGTCCTGTGCTTCCTTCGCGCCGTGATTGGGGACCCGCGACAGAAGCTCGCCAGTGGCCGGATTCTCGACCGCGTCGACGCCCTGCCCGACCCACTGGCCGTTGATGTAGGACTGTGACTTCAGCAGGCTTGGATCTTTGAGCAACATGGCGAACCTCTGTGTTTGGCGGGAGGAATGGACCTCGTGCAGGTCACATAGCACCTTCATGCACGATCTTTAAGCAGGCATCCGCGCAAGGGGCCGTTGCAGGGCAAGCTTGCGTCCTTCCCCGCAGGTTAAGCAATCGTGAAAAAAACCGCGCGCGGATCGGCGCAGATTGTTGACAGCCCCCCTTGCCGAAAGGATATCCTTGACGTGCTTTTCGGGGGATTTGATCATGATTAAAACTGTTACGGCCACGCTCGGCGCCTTGGCGCTTGTGGCACTGCTGCCCAGCGCAGCGCAGGCCTGCAATCGCGGCGCCGAAGTCTGCAGCTTCACGCTGTTCAACAACACGAGCGTCAAGCTCAATTCGTTCCAGGCGTCGCCAGCGCGCGTGAACAAGTGGGAAGAAGACATCCTGGGCAAGCGCGTGCTCAACGCAGGTGGCGAGATCAGCGTCAACATGAGCGATAACCGGCCCGACTGCATCTATGACTTCCGCTTCACCTTCGCCGATGGCGACATCGTCACGCGCAAAGCGATCAATGTGTGCAGGCTCGGGCGCTACACCCTGAACGAGTGAGCGCCGGCTCCGCAGCTAGGCCACGGTCACGCCCTTCCAGAACGCGATGCGGCCCCTGATGGCGTCGGCCGCGTTCTTCGGATCGGGATAGTACCAGGCCGCGTCGGTGTTTTCCACGCCGTCCACAACGATCGATTGGTAATGCGCGATGCCCTTCCAGGGGCAGGTCGTGGTCGTGCCGCTCGGCTTGAAGAACGCCTGCTTGACGTCTTCGGGCGGGAAGTAATGATTGTTCTCGATCACGACCGTTTTGGCGGACTCCGCAATCACGGTCCCTTTCCAGATGGCCTGAACCATGGTGCTGCTCCCTGCACAGACAGGTTGTCTGTCAATTCCCCATGACATATGGGGTGCCTGCGGCTAGGATGCACCCATCCGCAACGGGTGTTCGGGGAGCATCCATGATCCACTGGCTGTTTGAGCACCTCGTGATGGTCCACATTGTCGTGGGCGCATTCGGGCTGGTGGCTTTCTGGGTCCCCGTGATCGGGCGCAAGGGCGGGGTCAACCACAAGCGCTGGGGCCGCTGGTTCGCCTGGGCGATGCTGACCAACGGCGTTCTGGCCGCGGCCATGGCCGCCTGCACCCTGATCGACCCGCTGCCGACCCATCCCAAACTCACCGACGTTGCCCTGATCCGCGGCATCTTCGGCTGGATGATGCTGTATCTCGGCATCCTCACCGCAAGCCTCGCCTGGCATTCGCTCACGGTCGTAAAGAACAAGCTCAACCACCCCGCCAACCGCGACTGGTTTCATGTCGGCATGCAGGCCGTCACGGTGGCAAGCGCACTGAATTGCCTCGTGCTCGGCATCATGATCGGCCAGCCCCTGATGATCGCCATGCCCTTCATCGGCTTCGCGGCGGCCGGCACGAACCTGTGGTACATCTGCAAGCCTGCGCCGCCGCGAATGGATTACCTGATCGAGCACTTCAAGGCCGGCGTCGGCGCCGGCATTTCCTGCTACACCGCCTTCCTCGCCTTCGGGGCCGTGCGCTATGCGCCGCACCATGCGCTCAATCCGGTGGCCTGGTCGATCCCCTGCATCATCGGGCTCTCGATCATCATCTGGCACGCGCACAAGCGGGACTACTTCGCGCGGTTCAGGTGGAAGAAGGTGCGGGCGGCGGCTGAGTGACTGGCGGGTGGTGTCCACCCTGGGCCATGGCCGGCACGGGGTGCGACAATCAGGCTCATGAAGGTGGCATCCGGCTTGCGTGGAACGGGCATCGGCCCTGTTTCAGAAAGCTCCCCCACCATGAAGCGACTCTTCCGCTATCTGGCGCCACTGGCGCTGATCGCAGCCCAGATTTCCGCCGCCTCCGCCCAGTCAGTCCTTCGTTACGGGATTTCCACTGCCGACATTCCGCTGACCACCGGCCAGCCGGACAGGGGCGCGGGCGCCTACCAATTCACCGGCCACACGCTCTACGACTCCCTCGTCGCCTGGGAGATGAACGTGGCCGAGCGTCCGGGCAAACTGATCCCGGGGCTTGCCACAAGCTGGACGGTCGATCCGGCCGATCAGAAGAAGTGGCGGTTCGCGTTGCGGCCCGGCGTGAAGTTCCATGACGGCAGCTCATTCAATGCGGATGCCGTGATCTGGAACTTCGACAAGGTGCTGGATGAAAAGGCACCGCACTTTGACCGGCGTCAGGCAGCGCAGGTTCGTCCGCGCCTGCCCTCCGTGGCCAGCTACCGCAAGATCGACGACATGACGGTCGAGGTGACCACAAAGGAGGTCGATTCCTTCTTTCCGTACCAGATCCTGTGGTTTCTGATCGGCAGCCCGGCCCAGTATGAGGCCATGGGACGTGACTGGGACAAGGTTGCGGCAAAGCCATCGGGAACGGGGCCATTCAAGCTGGAATCACTGGTGCCGCGCGAGAGAGCCGAACTGGTCCGCAATGCCGACTACTGGGACAAAACCAGGATGGCGAAGGTGGACAAGATGATCCTCATTCCGATTCCGGAAGTCTCGTCGCGCACCAATGCGCTGTTGTCCGGCCAGGTGGACCTCATCGAGACTCCGGCGCCTGACAGCATCCCGGCCCTGAAGCGCGCCGGGTTCCGCGTGGTCGACAATGTCACCCCGCATGTCTGGAACTATCACCTCAGCGTGCAGCCGGGCTCGCCGTGGACGGATGTGCGCCTGCGCAAGGCGCTCAATCTGGCCATTGACCGGGAGGGGCTCGTCCACCTTCTCGGCGGCCTCGCCAAGCCGGCCAAGGGGCAGGTCGACCCGTCAAGCCCGTGGTTCGGCAAGCCAAGCTTCGACATCAAGTATGATCTCGAAGCGGCAAGAAAGCTTGTGCTGGAGGCGGGATACTCGCCCGCCAGGCCGCTCAAGACCACCTTCCTGATCGCACAGGGCGGCACAGGGCAGATGCAGTCGCTGCCCATGAATGAGGCGATCCAGCAAAGCCTCAAGGACATCGGCATCGAGATCAGCTTCAAGGTCGTCGAACTGGAAGTTCTCTACACGTCATGGCGTCGGGGGGCGAAGGACGAGTCGAATGCGGGCGTCACCTCCAACAACGTCGCCTATCTGACCTCCGACCCGCTCCTGGCCATCATCCGCTTCTTCCACTCCAACCAGGTTGCGCCGGTCGGCGTGAACTGGGGGGGCTACAGCAACCCGAAAGTGGACGCCCTGCTCGACCAGGCCAAGCGCAGCTTCGACGTTGCAGAACAGGACCGGCTGATCGCGGAAGCACATACCATCCTCGTGGACGAGGCCGTGCTGGTCTGGGTCGTGCACGACACCAATCCGCATGTGCTTTCCCCGAAGGTGAAGGATTTCGTGCAGGCCCAGCATTGGTTTCAGGACCTGACCACCATCTCGGCGCGCTGAAGCGGCGCCGTCGCGCCATAGC
>JAIXUP010000085.1 GCA_027483505.1 Hyphomicrobiales bacterium | reverse complement strand
TGGGCCTCGACGCCGGAGGTCAGCCCGCAGGCGGCCAGAAGCCCGAGTCCCGACTTGACCAGTCCGCGTCGCGTCAGGTTCGTCATGACCTCGCCCCTCCCTCTACCATCACCGCGCCGGCAAAGAGTGCGGTTGCGGGCGAGCCGCTGTCAAGCGTGGAGGAGGCGGCCGATCCCTGCGTCCCGTGCCGGACATCACGACATCCGGAGACGCTTGGTCAGATCGTTACGGGGCGCGGGCCGCCGCAACCGCTTCGGCCAGCAGGGCGCGGGCACTGTCTTCGGTGAGCTGACCGATATGCTTTCTCAGGATGGTGCCGTCCTTTCCGACCAGAAAGGTCTCGGGGACGCCATAGACGCCCCACTCGATGGCGCTGCGGCCATTCCTGTCCGTGCCGACCGCCGCGTAGGGATTGCCAAGCGCGCCGAGGAAGCGGCGCGCATTCTCCGGTTCATCCTTGTAGTTGAGCCCAAGGACCTGGATGCGCCCGGCGCGCACGGCCTCGCTGCCGCTCATCTCGACCAGCAACGGGTGCTCGACCCGGCAAGGCGCGCACCATGAGGCAAAGACATTCAGAATCGTGACGCGGCCGTCGCGAAGATCAGCCGGCGCGATGCCTGGCACGGGCGCGCCATTGCGCACGAGCCCTTCAAGCGACGGCAAGGCGACTTCAGGCGCGGGCTTGCCGATCAGCGCGGAGGGAACGCGCGATGCATCGCCGGCAAACAGCCGGAACAGGAACAAGGTGGCGAGGAGCCCGAAAAAGACCAGCGGGGCGAGGAACAGCCAGTTGCGGCGCGGCTTGCCGGCGACCTGTGCTTCGCTCATCGCGCGGCGTCCGGGCCGCGCCGGGCATCGAGCGCGGCCAGTTCGCGTTTGCGGGCGCGGTTGTCGAGGACGATCCAGGCCGTCAATGAGACGATGATTGCGGCGCAGGCCAGATAGGAGCCGAGGATGAAGGCGGTGTGCGGTCCGAGATCGATCATTCGGCGGCACTCCGCATGGCTCCAGCCGGAATCGTCCGGTCGGCCTGATCCGCAGCCAGGATCGTCAGCGTGCGCACGCGCCTGCGCATGATTTCGGTGCGCATGCCGATCAGATGCAGGCAAATCGAGAACAATGAAAACGCGACGGCGCAGATCAGCAGCGGCCAGAGCATCGAGGGGTGGATTGTCGGACCATCCATGCGGAACACCGAGGCCGGCTGGTGCAGCGTGTTCCACCAGTCGACCGAGAACTTGATGATCGGGATGTTAACGAAACCGACCAGTGTCAGGATCGACACGGCGCGCCCGGCTTGCGTCGGCTCGTCGATGGTGCGCCACAGCGCCATGATCGCGAGATAGATCAGGAGCAGCACCAGCATCGAGGTCAGCCGCGCGTCCCAGACCCAGTATGTGCCCCACATCGGGCGACCCCAGAGCGCGCCGGTGATCAGGCAGATCAGCGCGAAGGACGCGCCGATGGGGGCCGCAGCCTTCTGCGCCACCTCGGCCAGAGGGTGCCGCCAGACCAGCGCCCCGATCGCGGATGCGGTCATCAGGGTGTAGAAGAACATCGCCAGCCAGGCTGCCGGCACATGGATGTACATGATGCGGATGGTCTCGCCCTGCTGGTAGTCGGCAGGGGCGCTGAACCAGGCGCCGTAGAAGCCGATGGCGAAGCACATGGCGCTCAGCCCGGCAATCCAGGGAAGGAGCTTGCCCGACAGCGACATGAAGCGCGTCGGATTGGCGAGCTGGTTGATGATGGTCATGGCGTGTTTTGTGTTTCCCCATCGCAGATTTACGCGGACATGGCCGCTTGCGCAATGCGTGCGCGCTTTTGCAGCAGGCTCAGTCGACCTGACGCAGGCCGGCCGCCGAGCCGATCACGCCGATGACGGCGAAGATCAGGGTGAGCGCGCCCAGGATCGCGAGCGGGGTGGCAAACGGGATCGTGCCGCCCACTGCTGCGTTGCAGGCGGCGACGCCGAAGATCAGCACCGGAATCATCAGCGGCAGGGCCATGATGGCGATCAGCACGCCGCCGCGTCTGATGCCTGCGGTGAGGGCCGCGCCAACCGCGCCGATGAAGGTCAGCGCCGGCGTGCCGACGAGCAGGCTCAGCGCCGCCGCCGCCATGCCGGCGGGCTCCATGGCGAGCAGCAGCCCGAAGAGCGGAGCGGCCAGCGCCAGCGGCAGGCCGGTGGTCAGCCAGTGGGCGAGGCATTTGGCGAGGACGACGCCTTCGAGAGGCAGCCGGCCCGCCTTCAGAAGGTCCAGCGTGCCGTCCTCCGCATCGGCCTGGAACAGGCGGTCCAGGCCGATCAAGGTGGCGAGCACCGCGCCGATCCAGAGAATCGCCGGTGCGATCCGCGACAGCAGGTTGAGATCGGGGCCGATGGCGAAGGGGGTCAGCGTCACGATCATCAGGAAGAAGACGAGCGCGAACGATGCCCCGCCGCCGATGCGCAGGCTGAGCGCGAGGTCGCGCCGGACAAGCGCCAGAAAGCCGCTCATGCCAGGGCCGCCTTCGCCTGCCGGCCCGCCACATGCGCGCCAAGATCCAGCGCGGCCAGATCAGGCCAGCCGAGCGGATCATGCGTGGCGGCCACGACCATGCCGCCGGCGGCGAGGTGGTCGCCGACGACTGCGGCAAGGCGGGAGCGGGCGGCGGCGTCGAGCGCGTTCGTCGGTTCGTCGAGCAGCCAGACGGGGCGGTTGGCGCTGGAGGAAAGCTTCAGCCGCGCCAGCGACACGCGGCGGCGCTGGCCGGAGGACAGGTAGGCGCAGGGCACACCGGCGAGGGCGGCAAGGTCGAAGGCCTGCAGCGCGCCATCGACGCTGCCTCCCTCGCCCGCAAACACGATGGCCTGCCAGCCGGCGAGCAGTTCGCGCACCGTCAACGCGCCCTTCAGCGGGTCGCGGCTGGACACGAAAACGCTGCGCTGCGGCAGATCGAGATCAGGCAGGGCCGGCGCGATGCTGACCGTCCCGGCCTCTGCCCGGAGAAGGCCCGCCAGGACGCGCAGCAACGAGGTCTTGCCGACCCCGTTCGGGCCGGTCAGCGCCAGCCCGCTCCCGCCGGACACCGCGAAGGAGAGCCCCGTAAACAGGCTGCGCTCGTTGCGGCGGCACGCCAGATCGCGCGCGGTCAGGATGCAGGGATCAGGCAAGGTCGAGATCATCCGGCTCTGGCGGAGACAGCAGCCTTCACCGCCGGACACCCGCATTTTAGACTGATGACCCAATAGCGTAACGATTTGAATTCTTCTATAGAGCGCTTGGCTTCGCCGCGCGCTGACAGGCGCGGGGCCCGGGCACTCCCGGGGCGGCGCGCATCGTGATGCTGTGGCATGCACCATGGCTGGCCCTCCGGCCGCCCTGATGCTCTTGTCACAGGCCTTCAGAACCGGTCTGATGCGTCAGGCCTGCCCTGTGACCGTTTGCCCCGAAGGATGTGAGCCCCATGGCTTCTCTCGACTCATTCAACTGCGCCAGGACCCTCAAGGTCGGCGACAAATCCTACCTGATCTATTCGCTCGCCGAGGCCGAGAAGAACGGGCTCAGCGGCATTTCGGCGCTGCCCTATTCGATGAAGGTGATGCTGGAGAACCTGCTGCGCTTCGAGGACGGGCGCACGGTGACCAAGGCCGACATCATGGGCTTCGTCGATTGGCTTCAGGCCAAGGGCAAGGCCGACAAGGAGATCGGCTTTCGGCCCGCCCGCGTGCTGATGCAGGATTTCACCGGCGTTCCGGCCGTGGTCGACCTCGCCGCCATGCGTGACGGCATGACCACGCTCGGCGGCGATCCGTCGAAGATCAACCCGCTGGTGCCGGTCGATCTGGTGATCGACCACTCGGTCGTGGTCGACTTCTTCGGAACGCCGCAATCGCTCGGCCAGAACGTCAAGCGTGAATACGAACAGAATGGCGAGCGCTACAACTTCCTGAAATGGGGCCAGGGCGCCTTCGACAACTTCCGCGTCGTGCCGCCCGGCACCGGCATCTGCCATCAGGTCAACGTCGAGTACCTTGCCCAGACCGTCTGGACGGCCAAGCAGAAGACCAAGGACAAGAAGGGCAAGACCGTCACGGTCGAGGTCGCCTATCCCGACACGCTGGTCGGCACCGATTCGCACACCACCATGGTCAACGGCCTTGGCGTGCTCGGCTGGGGCGTCGGCGGCATCGAGGCGGAGGCTGCGATGCTCGGTCAGCCGCAATCGATGTTGCTGCCTGAGGTCATTGGCTTCCGGCTGGTTGGCAAGCTCAAGGAAGGCATCACGGCCACAGATCTGGTGCTGACAGTCACGCAGATGCTGCGCAAGAAGGGCGTGGTCGGAAAGTTCGTCGAATTCTTCGGCCCCGGCCTCGACAATCTCACGCTGGCGGACCGCTCCACCATCGCCAACATGGGCCCGGAATATGGCGCCACCTGCGGCTTCTTCCCGGTCGACAAGGAAACGCTGGCCTATCTCGACATGACCGGCCGCAAGGCCGACCGTGTCGCGCTGGTCGAGAAATACTGCAAGCATCAGGGCCTGTTCCGCACCAAATCCTCGCCGGACCCGGTCTTCACCGACACAATCGAGCTCGAGCTTGGCACGGTGGTGCCATCGCTCGCCGGGCCGAAGCGGCCTGAAGGCCGCGTTTCGCTGTCCGACGCCAAGGCAGGCTTCATGTCGGCCATGGACAGCGAATACAAGAAGGCTGGCGAGATCGCCAAGCGCGTCAAGGTCGAGGGCAGGAACTTCGACATCGGCCATGGCGATGTGGTGATCGCCGCGATCACGTCTTGCACCAACACCTCCAACCCTGCCGTGCTGATGGCCGCCGGCCTGCTCGCGCAGAAGGCCAACGCCAGGGGCCTCAAGGTCAAGCCATGGGTGAAAACCTCGCTGGCGCCAGGGTCGCAGGTCGTCTCCGAATATCTGAACGCCTCGGGCCTGCAGGCGGAACTCGACAAGCTGGGCTTCTTCCTCGTCGGCTTCGGCTGCACCACCTGCATCGGCAATTCCGGCCCGCTGCCGGCCGAAATCTCGAAGGCGATCAATGACAACGGCATCATCGCCTCGGCTGTGCTGTCCGGGAACCGCAACTTCGAAGGCCGCGTCTCGCCCGACGTGCAGGCCAATTATCTCGCCTCGCCGCCTCTGGTGGTGGCCTATGCGCTCGCCGGCTCGACCCAGATCGATCTGTCCAAGGAGCCGCTCGGAACCGGTTCCGACGGCAAGCCGGTCTACCTCAAGGACATCTGGCCCTCCAACAAGGAGATCCAGTCCTTCATCGAGAAGACCATCACCAAGAAGATGTTCAAGTCGAAATACGCCGACGTGTTCAAGGGCGACGCCAACTGGCAGGCGGTCGAAGTCGCCGGCGGGCAGACCTACAAGTGGAACATGAGCTCGACCTACGTGCAGAACCCGCCCTATTTCGAGGGCATCACCAAGACGCCGAAGCCGGTCACGGACGTGGTAGGCGCGCGCATCCTGGCCCTGCTCGGCGACAAGATCACCACCGACCACATCTCGCCGGCCGGTTCGATCAAGGTGAATTCGCCAGCCGGCAAGTACCTGCAGGACCGTCAGGTCGCCGTGCAGGACTTCAACCAGTACGGCACGCGGCGCGGCAACCACGAGATCATGATGCGTGGCACCTTCGCCAACATCCGCATCAAGAACTTCGCGGTGAAGGAGGCGGACGGGTCGACCAAGGAAGGCGGCAACGCCATCCACTATCCGTCGGGCGACCGCATGTTCATCTATGATGCGGCCATGCGCTACCAGGCCGAGAATGTGCCGCTGGTGATCTTCGCCGGCGTCGAATACGGCAACGGCTCAAGCCGCGACTGGGCCGCCAAGGGCACCAAGCTGCTTGGCGTGCGCGCGGTGATCGCGCAGTCCTACGAGCGCATCCACCGCTCCAACCTCGTCGGCATGGGCGTTGTGCCCTTCGTCTTCGCCGAAGAGGGCATGAGCTGGCAGAAGCTCGGCCTGAAAGGCGACGAACTCGTCTCGATCGCCGGCCTCGCCACGGCGACGCCGAAGCAGAAGATGGAGGTCTCCATCACCTCCGCCGATGGCAAGGTTACCAAGGTGCCGGTGATCTGCCGCATCGATACGCTCGACGAGATCGACTACGTCAAGCATGGCGGCATCCTGCACTATGTGCTCAGGCAGCTCGCGGCCTGAGTTCAAGCGGCATTTGCCGGGAGTTGAGCCGGGCACGCGAGCGCCCGGCTTTTTTCTGGTAACGCCGCCTGAAAGGGTGGTGACCGAAGGTGGGCAGGCGGGGCAAGCCCCGGCCTTCCCGCCCAGATTCCGGGCCGCAACATCCAGCCACGACGCTCCCTCTTCCCCCCACCCCCCTTCGTCGTGTAGGGAGACAGCCAACTCATCGCCGGGGCGGGCGCCCGGTGCGCGCTTCCCGTGCATCATCCGCGCCGCCCCGAACCACTGAAAGACGGGAGAACCCGCCCCATGTCATCCACCTTCGAGACCGTTGCCGGCATCATTTCGGAAACCTGCGACATCCCGCGCGAGAAGATCACGCCGGCCAGCCATGCCATCGACGATCTCGGCATTGATTCGCTGGCCTTTCTCGACATCGCCTTCGCCGTCGACAAGGCGTTCGGCATCAAGCTGCCGCTGGAGCAGTGGACCCAGGAAGTGAACGAGGGCAAGGCCCCGGCGGAACAGTACTTCGTGCTCGAGAATCTCTGCGCCCGCATCGACGGGCTGGTGGCCGCGAAAAGCGCCTGAGGGCGCGGCGACCCAACCGCGATCCTCATCCTGCGCCTGTCGCGGGATGAACGCGTCCAGCGCGCAAGCGGAAGCCCTCGTCCTGCGACCGCCCGAGGAGCCGGGCGCCGTGTCCAATCCACCGTCACCCCAAGCGTGACAAGCGATATGGTTCTGGGCTAAACGATTTCGCCCTGCGCGGACACGCGCCACCGATCAGCCCAGCCGACCGAGCCGTTCCGCCCATGCGCCTTGAATATTTCGAGATGATCGACAAGGTCACGCTGTTCGACGCCGATGCGAAGCGGCTCGTGGCGGCAGCCAGGGTGCCGAAGCATAGCCCGGTGTTCGAGGGACATTTCCCCGGCCATCCGCTGGTTCCGGGCGTGCTGCTGACGGAAACCATGGCGCAGGCCTCGGGCTATCTCATCCTTGGCCTCAACGGGCTGACGCAGATGCCGTTCCTGATGACCGTCGACAAGGCGCGCTTCCGCACTTTTGTCGAGCCTGACGCCGATCTCGTGATCGAGGCCGCCGTCAGCATCGAAGGGTCGGGCTATGCCGCGACCAAAGCGAAGATCTCCATCTACGGCAAGCCGATCTGCGATGCGGAGCTGCGTTTCCGGCTTATGCCCTTCCCGGCCGATCTGGCGGAATTGATGCGCGCGCGCACCGCCGCGATCGGCCTTCAACCCGAGGCCGTGAGCTGATGGCGCGCGAGGTCGTGATCACGGGGATCGGGCTGCTCTCCAGCCTTGGCGAAGGTGTCGCGCCGCACGTCGAGGCGATGGATGGCGCGCGTCCGCCCGTCATCGATACGGTCAGCTTCGCGCCCTATCCCGTGCATCCGCTCGGCGCGGTCGAGTACGACCGGCAGATTCCGAAGAAATCAGACCAGCGCCAGATGGAGCCGTGGCAGCGCATCGGCGTCTATGCGGCGGGCCTTGCGCTTGACAGCGCCGGCATCAAGTCCGACGCCGAGGCGAAGGACCGCATGCATGTCATCGTCGCCGCCGGCGGGGGCGAGCGCGATCACGCCGTCGACGGGCAGATCCTGACCGGGCTGAAAACGGCTGCAGACCCCGGCGTGTTCCTCAATGAACGCCTGCTCAGCGACCTGCGCCCGACCTTGTTCCTGGCGCAGCTGTCGAACCTGCTCGCCGGCAACATCTCGATCGTCCATGGGGTCACCGGCCCGTCGCGCACCTTCATGGGCGAGGAGCAGGCCGGCGTCGACGCCATCCGCATCGCCCATGCCCGCATCGCAGCCGGCCAGGCCGACATGATCCTGGTCGGCGGCTCCTACAATGCCGAACGCCGCGACATGATGCTCCTGTTCGAGCTGGGGGGCGTGATGCTGACCGGCGATGTCGTTCCCACCTTTGCGCGCGATGCCGGACATGGCGGCATGGTGACCGGCAGCGTCGGCGCGTTCCTTGTTCTCGAAGCGGCGGACAGCGCCAGGGCCCGCGGCGCGACGGCGCAGGCGCGTCTCGACAGCGTCGCGGCGGACCGGACCCGCCGCAATCCGGCCGACATCACCCGCGCGCTCACCGCCATGGCGGGGCCGCTGACCGGCGCGCCGCTGGTGGTGTCGGCGTCGAGCGGCGTTGCGGCCTGCGTGGCCGAAGAGAAGGCGGCGCTGGCGGCGATCGCGCCCGGAGCTACCAGTGTCGCCATGGGCGATCTCACGGGCCATGCCGTGGAAGCCGCCTTTCCGGCGGCTGTCGCGCTGGCGGCGGCGCTGCTTCAGGCCGGCCGCGGCACGGAGGCCGTCGTCACCGGCGTCGGTCACCATCGGGGCGAGGGCCTTGCCCGCCTGAGCCGGGCCTGAAAGGAGCACGGGATGAGTTCTGCGCATCTTGACGCATCGGGCCGCCCGCTTGTGGCCGTCACCGGTCTTGGCATGGTCACTTCCCTGGGCCGGGGCAAGGCCGACAACTGGTCGCGGCTGACGGTCGGCCAGTCCGGCATCCACCGGATCACCCGCTTTCCCACCGAAGGGCTGCGCACCACGATTGCCGGAACCGTCGATGACCTGTTCGACAGACCTTTTGCTGCGCCGGAGCTGTCCGAGAAGCTGGCCATGATCGCCGCCGAAGAAGCGGTCGCGCAGTCGGGGCTCGGGCGTCCGGGCGACTTTCCCGGGCCGCTGTTCATGGCTGTGCCGCCGGTGGAGCTTGAATGGGTCCAGAAGCAGGAACTGGCTGCGTCCAGCAATGCCGATGTGACCTACCAGGCGCTGCTCGCCGACGCAGCGCGGCACCGCCACACCGACTATCATGCGATGTTCCTGTTCGGCTCCGTCGCCGACCACATCGCCGATCATTTCGGCACCAAGGGCTCGCCGATTTCGCTGTCGACCGCCTGCTCTTCCGGCGCCACCGCCATCCAGATGGGCGTCGAGGCGATCCGCCGAGGGGACGCCGAGGCGGCGTTGTGCATCGGCACGGACGGCTCCGTGCAGGCTGAGTCCCTGATCCGGTTCTCGTTGCTCTCGGCGCTGTCCACGCAGAACGATCCGCCGACGGCCGCGTCCAAGCCGTTCTCGAAGAATCGCGACGGCTTTGTCATGGGCGAAGGCGGCGCGGCGCTGGTGCTGGAGAGCTACGAGAGCGCGCGGCGGCGTGGCGCCGCCATCCTCGGTTTCGTGCTCGGCTGTGGCGAGAAGGGTGACGGCTTCCACCGCACCCGCTCTTCGCCCGACGGAAGGCCCGCCATCGTCGCCATGCAGCAGGCGCTCGCCGATGCCGGGCTCGAACCCGACCAGATCGACTATGTCAACGCCCATGGCACATCAACGCCCGAAAACGACAAGATGGAGGCGATGAGCTGCACGGCCGTTTTCGGCGAACGCATGGGCCGCCTGCCGATCTCATCGAACAAGTCGATGGTCGGGCATACCCTGACGGCCGCCGGTGCGGTGGAAGCGGTGTTCTCGCTTCTGACCATCGCCCATGGCCGCATTCCGCCGACGATCAACTATCGTGAGCCGGACCCCAACATTCCGCTCGACGTCGTGCCGAACACGGCGCGCGATGCGGCGGTGCGGCGGGTCATCTCCAACTCCTTCGGCTTCGGCGGGCAGAACACCTGCCTCGTCTTCGCCGACAGCCCGGCGTGATGCGATGACGGGAACAGTTCTGGTCACCGGCGGAGCGAAGGGAATCGGGGCGGGCATTGTGCGCGCGCTGGTCGCGGCCGGCCATCCGGTCGTGTTCACCTATCGCTCATCGGCGGACCAGGCGGCGGAACTGGCGCGAGGCCTCAGCGCCGAAAGCGGATTGCCGGTCACGGCGGTTGCGCTGGACCTGGCCGACAAGGCGGCCGTCGCAGCCTTCTGCGCCGGGGCGCCGGCGCTGGGGGAGATTCACGGGCTGGTCCACAATGCCGGGCAATCCGCCGACTCGCTGTCGATGATGCTGGCGCAGGACAAGGCCGAGGCCGCGATGCAGGTCAATTTCTGGTCGTTCACCCAGCTGCTCAATTGCTTCGTGCGCGCGATGATGGCGCGGCGGCAGGGCCGCGTGATCGCCATCGGATCGGTGACGGCGAGCCGCGCCAATCAGGGCAACGCCGCCTATGCCGCGTCCAAGGCAGCGCTGGAGGCCTATATGCGCACACTCTCTCTGGAGACGGCGAAGCGCGGCGTCACAGCCAACACGATTGCCCCGGGGTTCGTCGACACCGACATGATGGGGGCGTATGCCGCCTACCGCGCGAAGATGGAAAGCCAGATTCCCGCAGGGCGCTTTGCCAGACCCGAGGAGATCGGTGCGCTGGCGGCGTTTCTGATGAGCCCGCAAGCAGCCTACATTACCGGCGCCACCATCCCCGTCGATGGTGGCCTGATGGCCTCCATGGGTCTGCAGCGCTAGATGGATTGCGGGCCCTGCGGGCCTGCCGAAGGACAACAAGACATGCGCGCATTGATGCTTCACGGCGACCGTGACCTCCGGCTTGAGGAGATCGAGCCGCCGCCGCCGCCCGCCGCCGGCGAGGTGCAGGTTCGCATCAGGGCCCTGGGCCTGAACTTCCTCGATGTCTGGGGTTTTCGCGGCATGGCGTTCGCCAAGCGCAAGATGCCCCAGGCTGCCGGCGTCGAGGCTGCCGGCGAGGTCGTGGCCCTTGGCGAAGGCGTGTCGCGCTTCCGGCTCGGGCAGAAGGTCACCATGTACGGGGCCGACACCTGCGGCCATTGCAAGGCCTGCCGCGAGGGCCGTGACAATCTGTGCGAGAACGTCGCCGGCATCATGGGTTTCCACATCGACGGCTTCGGGCGCGAGGTGCTGAACCGCTCCGAGCGCCTCTGCGTCTCGGTGCCGGACAGCGTCTCGTTCGAGCATGCCGCCTGCGCGCCCATCGGTTTCGGAACAGTTCAGCACATGCTGTTCGACAATGCAAAACTTGAGCCGGGCGAGAGCATCCTCGTGCATGCCGGTGGCTCCGGGATCGGCACGGCGGCGATCAAGATGGCGAAAGCCATTGGCTGCACCGTCTACACGACCGTCGGAGACGACGCCAAGGCGGCGCGGGCGCTGGAACTCGGGGCCGACCATGTCATCAACTACAAGACCGAACGCTTCGAGGGCGAGGTCCGCCGGCTGACGAAGCGCAAGGGAGTGGATGTCGTCTTTGAACATGTCGGGGCCGACACGTGGAACGGCTCTCTGCTCTGCCTGAAGCGCGGCGGGCGGCTGGTGACCTGCGGGGCGACCTCCGGCGCGACGGCCACCATCAATCTCATGCAGCTGTTCCAGCAGCAGTACCGCATCTTCGGTTCCTTTGGCTGCGCCATGGCGAACATCTCCGCCTCGCTCGACAAGATGGCGGCTGGCATGACGCCGGTGATCGACTCGGTGTTCGATCTCGCCGAATTCGAGAAGGGGCTTGCCCGGCTCGAGGGCCGGCAGGTCTTCGGCAAGGTCATCATCCGCCTGTGACGGGGTCGGCGCCCGGCGAAAAATGGTTGACCGGGACGCAATGCGCCGTCATGTGCGCGATGGGTTGATCGTGATCTGATCGTTTCAAGGCTGACGCTCCGTGCTCCGGTTTCGCAGGCTCGCCTCGCAGGCAGCCGCTCTCGCCATGATTCTGGCCGTGCGTGCGGTGTTCGCGCTGTCGCGCGCGCTCGGGCCGGCCCGCGCCAGCGCCACCGGCGGCTGGCTGTTGTCCAGGCTTGGCCCGCTGACCCCGCAGCAGCGGATCGCCAGGGCCAATCTCGCCATGGCGTTTCCGGACAAGTCGGAGGCCGAGCGGGCGGCGATCCTCAATGAGGCCTGGGACAGCCTGGGCCGAACCGCCGGCGAGTATGCCCATCTGGCCACGCTGTTCGACTATGACGCCGAAAATCCCGATCCGGACGGGCGGGTGGAAGTGGCCGGGATCGAGCATTTCGAAGCGCTGCGGGATGATGGCAGGCCCGGCATCATCTTCTCAGCCCATCTTGCCAATTGGGAGCTGCCGGCCATCTGCGCCGCGCGCTACGGCCTGAAGGCAACCGCCGTGTTCCGGCCGCCGAATGATCCGGCCGTCGCGGCCGTCATCCATGAGGTCCGGTCCGGGACGATGGGCGGACTCGCCGCCTCGCTGCGCGGCGCGGCCTTCGAGATGCATGGGGTTCTGGAGCAGGGCGGGCATCTCGGGATGCTGATCGACCAGCATTTCACCCGCGGCGTGGTGGTCGATTTCATGGGCCAGAAGGCGCTGGCGAACCCGGTGCTGGCCAAGTTCGCTCGCAGCTTCGACTGTCCGGTGCACGGCGTCAGGGTGGTCCGCCTGCCGGGGCACCGCTTTCGCCTCGAGCTGACGCCGCCGCTCGACCTGCCTCGTGACGAGAAGGGCGACATCAGCGTCGAGGGCGCCATCCAGATGATGACGGGCGTGGTCGAGGGCTGGGTGCGCGAGCATCCCGGACAATGGCTGTGGATGCATCGCCGTTGGCGTCCGAACATGGTGGCGCAGGCCGAGGCCCTCAAGGCGAGGTTCGCAGCTCCCGCCACTTCAACGCAACGTGATTTTCCGGATGCGGCAAAATCAGGTTGATTGTTCGGATGAAACATCCGCTCACCACGACCTTGACCGGCCTGTTCATGGCGCTTTCCCTGTCGGGGACCGCCCTGTCGCAAACGCCCCAGGGCGAGCCGACCCGCAAGCCGCGCGCCGTTCTCGAACTCTTCACCAGCCAGGGCTGTTCGTCCTGTCCGGCGGCGGACGCGCTGTTCGTCGAGTTCGCGCGCGATCCGGAGCTTCTGGTGCTGACCTTGCCGGTCGACTACTGGGATTATCTGGGCTGGAAGGACACGCTGGCCCATGCCGCCTTCACCCAACGCCAGCGGGGCTATGCCAAGAGTCGCGGCGACGGGCAGATCTACACGCCGCAGGCCGTGATCGACGGGGTCGCCCACACGGTCGCTTCGGACCGGCAGTCCATGATGCAGATCATCGCCGCCCATCAGGCCACCCCCCTGCCGCTGGATGTCGCCGTCAGCGAGGCTGGCGGGCAGATCAAGGTGTCGGTTTCCGGGGGCGCAGGGTCCGGCTCTATCTGGCTGCTGACCGTGGCGCGCTTCCGCTCGGTGGCGATCCAGCGCGGGGAGAACCGTGGCCGCGAGGTGTCTTACGCCAATGTGGTGCGCAGCATGATGCGCGTGGGCGACTGGCGCGGCGCGCCGATGTCGCTCGATCTGCCGGCATCGCTGGCGCGGCAGGCCGACGCCGAAACCTATGCGGTCCTGATCCATTCCGATGACGGCAAGGTGGGCCGCGTGATCGGTGCCGGGAAGGCGCCAGGTTTCTGAGGGTCCGCGATGTCCGGGCCGGTCAGATCACGATGACCCTGTTCACGAGTTCGTCGACATCATCGTCCCGGGGTGGCGCAGCTGCGGCGAGTATGACGGCGGCCTGGTCGACTGCGGTTGTCAGGCCCTTTCCCAGATCACCGGCTGCGATCGCGCCGGTCAGCTCCGCCACCACCTTGCGCCAGAGGTCGGGATCGACGGCTTCGCCGATGGCGGTGTCGGTCATGACCTCGGCATAGCGCTCGGCCAGCGCGACATAGATCAGCACGCCGGTCCTGTTGCGGGTCGCGGAGAGGCCGCGCGCGGTGAACTCGCGCAAGGCGGCCTCGTGGCCGCGCCGCCGGCGCAGCAGGCGTGGCACGAGCTTCAGCCTGGTCGCCTGCGGCAGAAAGAGCACGATCAACGCTGCTGCGACCAGCAGTTGCGCTGCGAAGATCGTCCGCGTCGCCAGGGACGTCCACTCGATCAGCGGCCATGGAACGGCCATGGCCAGCAGCAAGGCAACCACCATCGACCAGCTGCGCCAGCTGCCTGCCACCCGGTCGACCACGACCACGATCTCGGCCGAGGTGATGGCTTCCGCCCTGCCGATGGCGGCGACGACGGTATCGTGCTCGGCTTTGCTCAATGTCATGGCCGTCTCCTCACCAGTCTCCGGAGGCGCCGCCCCCGCCGGAGGAGCCCCCGCCACCCGAGAAGCCGCCGCCCGATGATCCACTGCCCGATCCGCTTCCGCCTGACCAGCCGCCGGAGGGTGCTCCCGGGAGCATGATCCAGCGCCCATCGCGTGTGCGATGATAACGCGCCGGGCCGGACCGTCCCGCCTGGCGCGACTGCACGATCACGATCAGCACAACGAGCAGGACAAACAGAAAGATCACGGCCGGCGCGAAGGGGTCCTCGCCGTCGCTGCGCAATTGCGGCCGCCGCTGCCACTGCTCTGCATCGCCTTTCAGGACATCGATGATGGCGTCGACGCCCGCCTCGACGCCGCCGGCAAAGTCGCCCGTGCGGAACTTCGGCGCAATGGCCGTGGTGATGATGGTCTTCGACAGCGCGTCGGTCAGCGCCCCTTCGAGGCCGTAACCCACCTCGATCCGCATCTTGCGCTCGGTCGGAGCGATCAGCAGCAGCGCGCCGTTGCTCCTGTCCTTCGTGCCAAGCGCCCAGCGCCGGTAGAGCCGATTGGCGTAGTCCTCGATCGTCAGCTCGTCGAGCCTGGGCACGGTGGCGACCACGACCTGATCCGATGTTGCCGCTTCATGCGCTGCGAGCTTGTCGCTGATGCGCTGGATCGCAGCGGGGTCGAGAATCCGGGCCGCATCGACCACGCGGCCTGACAGCGCCGGAAAGGCCGGGTGCACCGCCTGCGCCTGACCCGTCAAAACGGTCAGCCCGAGACACAGCATTCCCAGCAGAAGCCTCAGCCGCTGCCGGACACCTGCTGGCGAGGCTGATCCGTCAGGCATGGCGCCGCTTCGACGCGCCGCCGCGCCTCAGCTCCCGAACCGCACATTCGGCGGCCGTTCGGAACCGGCGGTCGCGGTGAAGCTCTCCATCGGCTTTGCGCCCCAGACCAGCTTCGCCCAGATCACGCCGGGAAAGGTGCGCACTTCGGTGTTATAGGCCCGCACGGCCTCGATGTGGTCGCGCCGGGCGACCGTGATCCTGTTCTCGGTGCCCTCAAGCTGCGACTGCAGCGCCAGAAAATTCTGGTTCGACTTGAGATCGGGATAGCGTTCGGCGACGACCATCAGCCTGCCGAGGGCACCCGACAGGCCCGCCTGCGCCTCCTGGAAATCCTTGAATCTTGCCGGGTCGGTCAGCGTCGCGGCGTCGATCCTCACCTGCGTGGCCTTGGCGCGCGCCTCGATGACCTGGGTCAGCACCTCACGCTCCTGCTGCGCGAAACCTTTCACCGTCTCGACGAGGTTGGGGATCAGATCGGCGCGCCGCTGATACTGGTTCTGGACCTCGCCCCACGCGCCTTTGGCGCGTTCCTCAAGGGTCGGAATCGTGTTGTAGCCGCAGCCGGCGAGAGCGGTGCCGAGCAACCCCAGCACCGCGGTCATGACGAGCGCGCGGGCGAAACGGGGCATGGTGCTGGCACAGCGCAGGCCGACAGGGACAATTGGCGTGGCGGACATGACGGGCGGTCCTCTTCGGTCGGTCTTCTGGATGATCACATCGTTGTGAACGGATTTGAGCGCACCTTACCGACCCGGTCCGCCACGAGGAAGGCGAAAAGCCACTGGCCCGCCGGTCAGCCTGGCGGAAATCGCGGTTGCCAGATGCGTGCGATCTGGTCACTCTTGGATGGTCATATGATCGTCGGGGGATACAGATCATGATCGCGATCAAACACAGGGTGATCCCGCTGGCGGCTGCGGCCCTGCTCTGCTCCATGCTGGCTGCCGGATTTCAGCAGGCTGCGCGGGCGCAGACGGCGCTTCCGGCTGCGCCGGAGGCTGCAACGGGCCGGACGCAGCGCAGCCTGGGCCATGCGACCCAGCATATGGTGGCTGCGGCCAACCCGCTCGCCGCAGAGGCGGGCCGGCAGATCCTGCGGGCCGGCGGCAGCGCCGTCGACGCCGCGGTCGCGGTGCAGCTCGTGCTCAATCTCGTCGAGCCGCAGAGCTCGGGGATCGGCGGCGGCGCATTCATGGTTCACTGGGACCAGGCCGTCCGCAAGGTGGTGACGCTTGACGGGCGCGAGACGGCTCCTGCCGCCGCGAAACCCGAGCGCTTCCTCGGCCCGGACGGACGTCCTCTCGGCTTCATGGCTGCCGTGGTCGGCGGCCGCTCGGTCGGAGTGCCCGGGACCGTGCGTCTGCTGGAGGACGCCCACAAGCGTTGGGGCAAACTGCCCTGGGCGCAGGTGTTCGAGCCCGCGATCAAACTGGCCGAAGACGGCTTTGCCGTGTCGCCGCGCCTCAACGGCCTGCTGGCCGGCGAGCAGGCGCTGCGCAGTGATCCGGTGGCGCGTGCCTATTTCTATGACGAGGCCGGCAAGCCGCGCGACGTCGGCTTCGTGTTGAAGAACCCGGCCTTTGCCGCCACCCTGCGCAGCCTGGCCCGCGACGGTGCGGCGGCCTTCTATACCGGGCCGCTGGCGGCCGACATTCTTGCCACGGTGACGGGACATCCGACCAATCCCGGCGACATGACGGCCGCCGACCTCGCCGGCTACAGGGTGATCGAACGCGAACCCTTGTGCGGCCGCTACCGCGTCTACACGATCTGCGGGGTGGGTCCGCCCAGCTCGGGCGCCATCGCGGTTCAGCAGATCCTCGGCATGGTCGAGCGCTTCGACCTTGGCCGTTTGGGGCCCGGCGCCAATGCCGTGCACTGGATCAGCGAGGCGGGCCGCCTCGCCTTCGCCGACCGCAATCTGTATGTCGGCGATCCCGCCTTCGTGGATGTGCCGAGCGCAGGGCTGATCGACCCGGCCTATCTCAACACCCGCGCCAACCTGATGAGCCAGGAGCGTTCGATGGGAACGGCGCGGGCCGGCGAGCCGCCACGGCGGCGCGCGCAACTGCTGGCCCCCTCGGACCCGCAGATCGAATACGGCACAAGCCACATCTCGATCGTCGACAAGGACGGCAACGCCGTTTCGATGACCACGACGATCGAGGATGGCTTCGGCGCGCGGATCATGACCAAGGGCGGCTTCCTGCTCAACAACGAGCTGACGGACTTCAATTTTGTTCCGTCGGCCAATGGCGCGCCGGTGGCGAACCGCGTCGAGCCCGGCAAGCGTCCGCGCAGTTCGATGGCGCCGACGCTGGTGTTCGACGCGTTCGGACGGCTCTACGCGGTGGTCGGCTCACCCGGCGGCAGCCAGATCATCGGCTATGTGGTCAAGACGCTGGTCGGACTGCTCGACTGGCGGCTTGACCCGCAGCAGGCCGTCGATCTCGGCAATTTCGGCAGCCGCAACGGGCCGACGGAGCTGGAGCGCGGCTCCGAGGCCGAGACATGGGGCGTCACGCTGCAGACGCGCGGCCATGAGGTGCGGGCGATCGAGATGACCTCGGGCATCCAGGCCATCATCGTTTCGCCGATCGGCTTTCTTGGCGGCGCCGATTCGCGCCGCGAGGGCGTGGCGATCGGAGATTGATGACGCGATGACCTTCCTGCCCGACGGCCCCGTGCTGGCCGCCTATACCCTGACCTGCATCGCGCTGTTCATCACGCCGGGTCCGGACATGAGCCTGTTCCTCTCGCGCACGATGGCGCGCGGGCGCCGGCATGGCATCGCCGCGATGGGCGGAGCGCAGGTTGGTTGCATCGTCCACACCCTGCTGGCGGCGGTTGGCCTGTCTGCGCTGCTCAGCGCCTCGGCGACCGCCTTCACGATCCTCAAGGTCGTCGGGGCGCTCTACCTCGGCTGGATGGCCTACGATGCGATCCGCAACGGTTCGTCCCTGAATGTCAAGACGACGGGGCCAGAGGCGCAGGAGCAGGACACAGGGGTCTGGCGCAGTTTCCTGCTCGGCATCGGCATCAATCTGAGCAATCCCAAGGTTGTGCTGTTCTTCGTGACCTTCCTGCCGCAGTTCGTCAGTGTCGGCGACCCTGACGCAGCGGCGAAGATGACCTTCATGGGGCTCTACTTCGTCGCCATCTCGATTCCGCTCGCCATCGGGATGATTCTCGTGGCGGAGCAGCTTGTCGGCTATCTCAAGGCCCGTCCGAAGGCCCTGCGGGCGATCGACTACACCTTCGGTGGCATCTTCGGGATTTTCGCCGTGAAGATCCTGTTCACGCAGGCGGGCCGCTGACCCCGTTCTGGTCCGGCCCTGCCGCGCCGCGTCCGGCGATCAGCCAGTATACCGCCCCCGTCACCACGCCGGTCAGAAAGAAGGCGGCGAGAACCTGCGTCTCGGTTCCGGTCGGCAGGCGCGTCAACCCGATGATCGCGGCCGGCAGCGCGGCCGCAAACAGGCCCGTCAGCACCATCTGCACAAGGCAGCTTGAGATCCGGAACAGTTCGCTGGCGATGGCGGCGATCAGCACCGGGAGGATGAGGATCGAGGCCGCCAGCTTGAAACCCTGCCAGCCCGCGGCGGCCGCCAGCGCCGTCGGGTCCTCGCCCTCGAAGGCGAGCCCGAAAACGATGTCGGCAAAGGCGCTGAACGCGCCGAACACCATGCTCGCGAGCGCCGGCGACGCCACCGTCGCCAGCATCAGAAAGAAACCGCCCGCGCCGAAGGCGATGATGAGGCCGAGCGGAATGATCAGCAGGATGCGGGCCGCGCTGCGCATGGTTCAGGCCCGCCGGGCATCAGCGGCGTCCGCCTCGTCCAGCATGAGCCGGGCGCGGGCCGAGAGCTTTTCGGTCTCGCTCTTGAGCTGCCCGCAGGCGGCGAGGATGTCGCGGCCCCGCGGGGTGCGGACCGGCGAGGCGTAGCCGGCGCGGAACACGATGTCCGAGAAGCGCTCGATCCGGTCCCAGTCCGAGCATTCATACCGCGTTCCCGGCCAGGGATTGAACGGAATCAGGTTGATCTTGGCCGGAATGCCCTTGAGCAACCGGACAAGCTCGCGGGCCTCGGCATCCGAATCATTGACGCCCTTGAGCATCACATATTCAAATGTGATGCGCCGCGCGTTCGACAGGCCGGGATAGCCGCGGCAGGCGTCCAGAAGCGCGGCGATCGGATACTTCCGGTTGAGCGGCACGAGTTCATTGCGCAGGTCGTCCCGCACCGCATGCAGCGAAATGGCCAGCATGCTGTTGGTGCGCGACCCTAGCGGCCCGATTTCGGGCACGACGCCCGATGTCGAGACCGTGATGCGGCGGCGGCCGAGCGACAGGCCGTCCCCATCCGCGATCGTGTCGATGGCGTCGGACACGGCCCCCAGATTGTAGAGCGGCTCGCCCATCCCCATGAAGACGACATTGGAGACGAAGCGGCTGCCATCACCGGGCAGGAGCCCGTCGGTCGGACGGGTGCGGCCGGGAAAATCCCCGAGCATGTCGCGGGCCACCACCAGCTGGGCGACGATCTCCTCGGTGGTCAGGTTGCGGACCAGCTTCTGCGTGCCGGTGTGGCAGAATGTGCAGGTCAGCGTGCAGCCGACCTGGCTCGACACGCAGAGCGTGCCGCGGTCGGCTTCGGGGATGTAGACGCATTCGATCTCTGCGCCCTTGTCGCGCGGGCCGGTCGATGGCATGCGGACCAGCCATTTGCGGGTGCCGTCCTTCGACACCTGGGCGGCGCTGACCGTGGGGCGGGCCAGCGTGAAGCGCGCTTCCAGCGCCGATTTGAGATCCTTGCCGACATTTTTGATCTCGGCAAAATCGGCAACGCCATGGTGATACAGCCAGTTCCAGATCTGGCCGGTGCGCATGCGCTGCTCTTTCAGCGGCACGCCGATGTCATCGAGCGCAGCGGCAATGCCGGCGCGTGTGCGACCGACCAGCGACGGCAATGTGGCGTGCGTCAAGCCCGCAGCCGGAAGGCTCTGGGCAGGATCGCGGGTCTCGTTTGCTGGCAGGGTCAGGTTGTCGCTCATCGGCGAGGCGGTATCACGAAATCGCGGTGCTGCCGAGTCGGCCTGCACAAAAGCCGGATGCCGATCAGGGGCAGGCGCGCCGCATGCGTTCCAGCGCCTGGCTCAAGCCGGTCAGCGAATAGCGGTCGGTCGAGGCGTTGCCGCGCCCGGAGGTGACGGTCACGTTGAGGCTCTGGCCGCGCCGCGCCGCATCGATGAAGCCGTTCTCTTCCGCGGCATTGGCGATCCAGGCGCTCTTGCCCTTCGGAGCCAGGGCGAACTTCGTCTGGCCGATCACCGCTTCGCCGGGCGTCGTCTCGCGGGCGGCGAAACCGAGCACGAAGCTGACCTCGTTGCGCACCTGCTCAGCCGGCCGCGCCGTGATGAACAGGAAGCCCGGGTCGCGCGTCAGGTTCTTCGGCGTCCGCTCCTTGGGCTTGGTCAGGACATAGCAGACCTTGTTGCGGCCCTGCGGCGTCTCATAGACGGTCCACTCGCCGAAGGTGCCGAGCTCCGCCGCCTGGCCTTGGCCGGCGGCCGGCGCCGCGGGCTTCGCGGGCTGACGGGTCTGGGCGGAGACCGGGAGAGCCGCCAGGGCGACAGCGCCGCCCAAGCAAACGGAGACGAAACAATTGCGAATCATGACGACCATCTAGCACAGGAGACAGGAATCGAAGAGGCCGGAGCCGACATTTGATATCTCAATGCCACGAAGCGGGCAAAATTGCGATAAGGCTTATTTCTGTTCCGTTTCGCCCTGGAACATGCCAATCTGCACGAGAGCAGCGCCGCTACGGGGGGTCGTCGGCTGCGCTGCCCTGATCCGGGTGGAACTGTTCCGCATTGTGCGCGACCAGACCGCTCCGGCTGATGAGGGGGAGCGCTGTGTCGAACCCGGCGGTTTTTGCGGCTTGGGTCGCGGACGTGGCGGAGCGCCGCGACCGTGAGGCGTTCACGCGCCTGTTCGACCATTTCGCGCCGCGGCTGAACGCCTATCTGATGCGGCTCGGAACGGACGCCGCGCTGGCCGAAGAAATCGTCCAGGATGTGATGTCGACCCTGTGGCGCAAGGCGCAACTGTTCGATCCGGCGAAATCCTCGTTGTCCACCTGGCTCTACCGCATCGCGCGCAACCGCCGCATTGACCTCGCCCGGCGTGACAAGGGTGACTTCGATCCCGAGGAGCCCATGCTGCAGCCGGCCGCGACGCCCGATCTCGACAAGCTGATGGACGTGCAGCAACGCGACGAGGCCGTCCATGCCGCTCTGCTCACCCTGCCGGCCGAACAGCTCGACCTCGTGAAGCTGGCCTTCTTCGAGGGCCTGTCGCACAGCCAGATCGCCGATGCGACCGGCGTGCCGCTCGGAACGGTCAAATCCCGGATCCGGCTGGCGTTCACGCGCCTGCGGCGGATGCTCGAAGCCGAGGGCGTGGTCGAGGCCAACTAACCGCGCGTCACAGCCCCTTGAGGATATCCTTTGCCCGATCGCGGTGCTCCGGCCTGATTTCGCCGGCGACGCTGGCGATGGCCGCCGCGAGTACGGCGGCGTCGTCGGTGAAGCCGAGCAACGGGACGATGTCCGGGATGGCGTCGATCGGCAGCACGAAATAGGCCACAGCCGAGATCAGGATGTAGCGCACCCTGGCCGGCGTGGCCGGATCGCGGGCGCAGCACCAGGCGGCGAGCGCATCCTCCGCGAACGGAATGGATCGCGCCATGCGGCCGAGCAGCCGAAGCAGGCTCTGTCCGAGCCGATCCTCGTCCGCCGCCAGCTTGCGCATGGCCTCGATTTCCTTGGGGGTGAAGGGTTGTCCGAACGGTCCCGACATCATGTCCTCCAGCAGCGCTGATGAGATGGGCCTTGCCGGCCGGCCAAACAAGCCTGTCCGTGCGAAAGCGGTTTGCCGCACGGCCGGATGTGCAGGGCCGTGCCTTTTCCTTGCCGGCGATTGCCAGTAGCAAGGGCGCTCAACAGGCAAGGGGCGATCACATGAAAATCGACGGTTCAATGGCGGCGGTGGTCACGGGGGGCGCATCGGGCCTTGGCGAGGCCACGGCGCGGATGCTGGCGGCGCTGGGCGTGAAGGTCGCGCTATTCGACATGAACGCGGCGCGCGGCGAGGCCATCGCCGCAGAGATTGGCGGGCTGTTCTGCGCCTGCGACGTGACAGACGACGCGTCGGTCGATGCGGCGCTCGCGAAGGCGCGGGCGGCCCATGGCGCCGAGCGCCTCGTGGTCAATTGCGCCGGCATCGCGCCCGGCAAGCGGGTGGTCGCCAGAAAGCGCGACACGGGCGAACTGGTCGCGCATGACATGGCCGGTTTCGAGAAGACGGTCGCGGTCAACCTGTTCGGCACCTTCCGCATGATTGCCAAGACGGCTGTGTCGATGGCGGCGCTTGCGCCGGTCACTGCGGACGGCTCGCGCGGCGTGATCGTGACGACCGCCTCGGTCGCAGCGGAGGATGGCCAGATCGGTCAGGCGGCCTATGCCGCCTCCAAGGGCGGCGTGGCGGCGATGACCCTGCCGGTGGCGCGCGATCTCGCCTCGTCAGGAATCCGGGTGGTCTCGATCCTGCCCGGCCTGTTCGAGACCCCGATGTTCGCCTCGATCGCCGATGATTACCGCAAGGCGCTGGAGCAGTCGGTGCCGCATCCGTCACGGCTCGGGCGTCCGGCCGAGTATGCCATGCTGGTCAGGTCTATCATCGAGAACGACATGCTGAACGGGGTGACCATCCGCCTGGATGGCGCTGTCAGGTTGGCGCCGAAGTAGCCAATGCCGCGTTTCAGGCGGCCCGGCCCAGGCTCTCGAACAGGGGCTTGCCATCGGCGCCGCCGGTGAGCTGCTCGATGAGGTTCTCTGGGTGGGGCATCATCCCCAGAACGCGCAGGTTCGCTGAATAGATCCCGGCGATGTGGTTCAGCGAGCCGTTCGGGTTGGCGTCCGGTGTCAGCGCCCCCGCAGCGTCGCAGTAGCGGAAGGCGACCTGGCCCTCGCCCTCGATTCGGGCCAGCGTTCCTGCGTCGCAGATATAATTGCCTTCGCCATGGGCGATGCAGACGTCGATGACCTGACCGCGCCGGTAGCCGCCTGTGAACAGGGTGTCCGTGCGCTCGACCTTCAGGGTCTGGCGCCTGCAGACGAAGCGCAGATTGGCGTTGCGCACCAGAACGCCCGGCAGCAGCCCGGCCTCGCAGGCGATCTGGAAGCCGTTGCAGATGGCGAGCACGAGGCCACCCCGCGCGGCGTGGGCGCGCACGGCGTCCATGATGTTGGCCCGGGCAGCGATGGCCCCCGTGCGCAGGTAGTCGCCATAGGAAAAGCCGCCCGGCAGGACCACGAGATCGGTGCCCGCCGGCAAGGCATGGTCGGCGTGCCAGCATGGCGACACATCGGCTCCGCCGGCGCCGAGCGCCCTCGACACGTCGCCGTCGCGGTTCGTGCCGGGGAAGGTGATCACGGCGGCGCGCATGGCGTGGCTCCCTCAGCCCAGGATTTCGACGCGGTAGTTCTCGATCACGGTGTTGGCGAGGAGCTTCTCGCAAGCCGCGGCCAGCGCAGCTTCGGCTGCCTTGGCGTCATGCCCTGCCAGTTCGATATCGAAAATCTTGCCCTGCCGCACGGAAGCGATTCCCGGGATGCCAAGGGAGACGAGCGCGCCCTCGATGGCCTTGCCCTGCGGATCAAGAACGCCGTTCTTGAGCGTGACTGTGACGCGGGCTTTCATCCTGTCTCTCCGGCGGCGAGCCGAACCAGAGGGTCGCGGCTTCGGGTCCGGTCCGTCAAAGCGGATTGCACCGGCCAAGGCAAGGGCATGGCGGGTCTGTGCGGCGGGAAAATTGTGGGTCCGCTCACTCGACCGCCTGTGCGAGGCGCCGGATTGCGGCGTCCCGCGTCGGCGCGACCGCGATCACGACAGTGGCGCGTGGGCCTTCACGCCTTGCCACGACCGCGGCCTGTGCCGTTGCCGAACCGGCCTTGCGCGAGCGGATGGCGAGGCTGCCGCCGGACCAGCCGGCGACGGCAAGGGGCGTCACATCCTCCCGGCGGACGCGCTGGCTGTCGCGGCGGGGCGTGGTGGCCTTGGTCGCCGACAGGGCCTGCGCAGGGTCCCGTGCCAGAAGATCGGCGAAACCTGTCTCCCGGCCGCTGAGTTCGACGCGCGCCACGAAGGCCTGCTCCCCGGTGCAGCTCTGCGCCGGGCAGAACAGGGCGATGTCGAGATCAATGCCGGGGTTGAGCAGCCATCGCCGGGTCGGCAGCTGGACCCAGCCCTGCTCCGCCGTGAACGGCAGGGTCGAGATGCCATAGTGCGAGGACGGCAGCAGCCCGCAGCTTGGCAGCACCAGCAGGAGCGCCGCCAAGGGGAGCGCGAAACGAAAACGGGAGCCGGCGCGCTGACGCAGCGGCTCCCGAATCAAGGCGGGTTTCGCCGCCGTCACTGCACCAGGCGCGGGCCGTTCGACGCCGGGCGCTCGCCCTCGACGATGATGCCGAGCCGGCGGGCGACTTCCGTATAGGCCTCGATCAGGCCGCCGAGATCCATCCGGAAGCGGTCCTTGTCCATCTTGTCCTTGGTCTTGATGTCCCACAGGCGGCACGAATCGGGGCTGATCTCGTCGGCGATGACGATGCGCATCATCTCGCCCTCCCAGAGCCGCCCGCATTCGATCTTGAAATCGACAAGCCGGATGCCGGCGCCGAGGAACAGGCCCGACAGGAAGTCGTTGACGCGGATGGCCAGCGCCATGATGTCGTCGATCTCTTGCGGCGTGGCCCAGCCGAAGGCCGTGATGTGCTCCTCGGACACCATCGGATCACCGAGCGCATCGTTCTTGTAATAGAACTCGATGATCGAGCGCGGCAGCTGCGTGCCCTCCTCGATGCCGAGCTTCTTGGACAGCGAGCCGGCCGCGATGTTGCGGACCACGACCTCGAGCGGAATGATCTCGACCTCGCGAATCAGCTGCTCGCGCATGTTCAGCCTGCGGATGAAATGGGTCGGCACGCCGATGTCGTTCAGGTTCTGGAACATGAACTCGCTGATGCGGTTGTTGAGCACGCCCTTGCCGTCGATGACCTCGTGCTTCTGGGCGTTGAACGCGGTCGCATCATCCTTGAAATGCTGGATCAGCGTGCCAGGCTCGGGGCCTTCGTAAAGGACCTTGGCCTTGCCCTCGTAGATGCGACGGCGACGATTCATCGGAACAACCCGCGGTTTGAGGATATCCATGGCGAGGCGACGCTCCTTCCAGAGCCGGGCCTCAGGCTGCGGCAGGCGCAGCGTCGGCTGGAACTTGGTCGCCCGCTCATTGACGCACACCATCTCAACGAACAGAGAAGCTAGTCGAACGGGCAACATGCTACAATGCGGACTGTCCGGACCATCCGGACTGTCCACTGGTCAACGCCCATATGGCGGTTTCATCCCGCAAGTGCAAGATTTTTGGCGGATCAGACGCCGGGGCGACAATTCTCGTGCTGGCGAAACCATGCGGGTCCGCCTATATCGCGATCATGGGCCAGCGCTTCGGCGCACGGCTCTCCCTTCTCTGCTCAGGAGTTTCGCCATGGCTGGCATGGATGACCGCAAGGATGCCTTCGAGAAAAAATTCGCCCATGACGAGGAGCTGCTGTTCAAGGCCTCTGCCCGCCGCAACAAGATGGCGGGCCTGTGGGCCGCGGATCTGATGGGCAAGGCAGGGCCCGACGCCGAGGCCTATGCGAAGTCCGTGGTGATGGCCGACTTCGAGGAGGCCGGCGATGATGACGTCCTGCGCAAGATCAAGGCCGATCTTGCCGCCGCCGGCGTCGCGCAAAGCGATCACCAGATCCGCCGCACCATGGACGAGCTGATGGCGAAGGCTGTCGAGGAGATCAAGTCGAAGGGCTGACCAGCTCGCCCAGCTCCGCCCCGAACGCATGACGCCCGGTCCCGTGCCGGGCGTTTTCTTTTGCGCGGCATGCTGCTTTGATGCCGCCAAGAACAACTCCGGGGGATCCGCCATGTCGAACGTCTTCACCAGCTTTGCCGCCTCGCTCCGCGCGGGACATCCGGCCTATGCGGCCTTCGTCGGGCTGACCGAGCCTCTGGTGACCGAGAGCCTGATGCGCGACGGGTTCGACACGGCCGTGATCGACATGCAGCATGGGTTGCACACCACGCAGTCTGCCATTCTTGCGATCGGAGCGGCGGCTGTCGCGGGCAAGGCCGCCTTCGTGCGCCCGCCTGTCGGTGATTTCGCCATGGCGTCGCGCATGCTCGATGCGGGGGCGGTCGGCATTGTGGCCCCAATGATCAACACGCTCGATGACGCGCGGAAGCTCGCTGCCGCCTGCAAGTATCCGCCGATGGGCGAGCGCAGCTGGGGACCATACCGGGCCACGGGCCTGACCGGGCTGCAGATGGGGGACTATCTCAAGGCGGCGAACGAGATCACGCTGGCGCTGGCGATGGTGGAAACCCGCGAGGCGCTCGATATCCTGGATGACATCCTGCGTGTGCCGGGCATCGACGGGGTGTTTGTCGGCCCGTCCGACCTGTCGATCGCCTTGTCAAACGGCGCGCATGTCGACCAGTTCCACCCCGATGTCGACAAGGCGCTCACCCATGTCGCGGCCCGCTGCAAGGCCCATGGCAAGATTGCGAGCTGCTTTTCGATGACTGGCGCGCGTGCCGCGGAGATGATCGGGCGCGGCTTCCAGATGAGCTCGATCGCGACCGATCAGGTGCTTCTGCGCAATGCCGCCAAGGCCGAGATCGCGGCGGCGCGTGGCGCGGCCAAACCCGCCGGCGCCAAGAGCTACTGAGCGGCGCAGGCGCCTACATCCCGACGCCATCGCGCCGCTTGCAGGCTGCATAATAGGCCCAGAGCAGACGCGCGGCGACGGCCCGCCAGGGAGACCAGGCTTTTGCCATCATGGCGAGGTCCTGCGTCGATGGGCGGGACTGAAGGTCAAAGCCGATCCGGACCGCTTCGCGCAGGGCGAGATCGCCGGGTGCGAAGACATCGGCGTGGCCAAGGCTGAACATGAGATAGATGTCGGTCGTCCATGGGCCGATGCCGTTGACGGCGGTCATGGCCGCATGGACCGTGGCGGCGTCGGCAGCCTCGAGGGCGGGAAAATCGAGGCTGCCGGAGGCCGTGGCGTCAGCGATGGCCCGCAAGGTCCTGATCTTCGGACCCGACAGACCGCAGGCGCGCAGATCCGCCTCGGAGGCGGCGGCGATGTCGCCATGGCAGAGCGCGGGAAAGCGCGCCTGGACACGTCCCCAGATGGCCCTTGCGGACGCGACCGAAACCTGTTGCGCCACGATGATGCGGCAGAGCCCCGCAAAACCGGTCTCCGTCCGCCGCAGGGGGACCGGCCCTGCCGCGTCGATCATCGGCATGAACCGGGGCTCGATGCCAGCAAGGTGGGCGAGACCGGCCCCGATGTCGTCATCTGTCTCGATCCGCCGCCGCATTGGAGCACCCTGTTCGATCCGGCTTCCCCTATATGTCAAAAGACCACGAATCACAGGATCGCCGATGTCGCCACCCGTTCTGCGTTTTGCCCCAAGCCCCAACGGGCGGCTGCATCTGGGCCACGCCTACAGCGTGCTGCAGAACGAGGCCGAGGCGCGCCGTCTTGGCGGGAGGCTCCTGCTGCGCATCGAAGATATCGACCCGACACGATGCCGGCCGGAACTCGAAGCGGCGATCCTGAAGGACCTGCGCTGGCTCGGCGTCACCTTCGAGCCGGAGGTGCGGCGGCAATCGGAGCATATGGACGACTACCGCGCGGCCCTGTTGCGGCTTGACGCCATGGGCCTGCTCTATCCATGCAGCTGCTCGCGCTCGGCGATCAAGGCCGCTGCGGCTGACCCGCCCTCGCGCAACCCGGACGGGGCTCTGGTCTATCCCGGCACCTGTCGGCTGAATGCGCCCGGTCCCGACGCCCTGGCGACGCGGCTCGACATGGCGAAGGCGCTTGCGCGGTGCGGGCGAGACCTGAGCTATCGGCGCTTCTGGCCGGACGGACGGGTCGAGGAGGTCACTGCGCGGCCGGAACTCTGGGGCGATGTCGTGTTGGCGCGCAAGGAGACGCCGACCAGCTACCACCTTTCCGTCGTCGTGGATGATGCGCTGCAGGGCGTAAGCCATGTCGTGCGCGGACAGGATCTGGAAGCCCAGACGGATATCCACGTGCTGCTGCAGGCGCTGCTGGGACTGCCGACGCCGCTCTATCAGTTTCATGCGCTCATCCGGGATGACAGGGACGAGAAACTGGCCAAGAGCCGGAACTCGCCGGCGTTGGCCGATCTCAGGGCCGCAGGCGAGACTCCGGCCATGATTCGCCGGCGTCTCGGCCCTGATCAGGTCTGAATGCCGAGCACGCCGAGCCACAGCACCATGGTCAGCATCGCAAGCAGCGTCGACATGGCGATCGCTGTCGAGGCCTCCGCCATGCCGTCGCGATAACGTTCCGCGAACAGATAGGCGTTGATGCCGCAGGGACAGGCCGCGAACATCACCGCCACACCGGCCCATGCGGGCGGCATGGTGAAGACGGTTGTGACCAGCACGAAAACAATCAGCGGGTGCAGAACAAGCTTGAGGGCGCTCAGGATCAGCGGCAGTTTCAGACCGCTTTCAAGTCCGTAGCGGCACAGCGCGATGCCCAGCGTCACGAGGGCGCAGGGGACGGCTGTGTTGGCGAGCATGTCGACGGCCGTCCAGAGCAGGGCCGGGGCTTCGGCGGCGAAAGGGCGAAAGGCCGTGCCGAGCAGGATGCCGACGATGATGGGGTGGGTCAGGAGCTTGCGGGCGATCGCGCGGGGCGACGTCTTGCGACCCTCCACCAGCACGGTCGCCGCCGTCATTGTCACCGGCAGGTGGACCGCAAGGAGCAGCGCCAGAGGAACCACGCCGGCCTCGCCGAAGGCCTTCAGAATGATGGGGATGCCGACCAGCACCGTGTTCGACTGGGCTGCGGCAAAGCCGCAGGCCACCGAGGCAGGCCCTGAGCGGCGGAAGACCCGCGTCGCGATCAGCATGGCCAGCGTCCAGCAGACGACCACGCCGGAGAAGTAGGCGATCCAGTAGCCCCACGGCTGCACGGCCGGGATTTCGGCCCTGGCGAGGGTACGGAACAGCAGACAGGGCACCGCCAGCGTGAAGACGAAGTCCGAAAGCCCGTCGCCGGTGCGGTCGGTGACGAGGTTCGAGCGGCGGGCCAGATAGCCGACCCCGATCAGCACAAAAACGGGCAGGACAATCAGAATCAGGGCCAGCATGGGGTGGAGTCCGTCCTGATCGGGTATCAGTTCTGACGGACGTCGCGCTGGGCCACGACGCGTGAGCCGCCGCCGCGCACGATCAGCTCGTCGATCGCCTCGCGCTGCCGCCTGAACTCCGCCAGGATGCGTCCATCGAGTTCGCGGCCACGGGGCAGGCGGATCTTCATCGGATTGACGAAGTTGCCGTTCACCACGACTTCGTAGTGCAGGTGGGGTCCGGTCGAGAGGCCGGTGTTGCCGATCGTGCCGATCACCTGGCCCTGACGCACACGCGCGCCTTCCACGATGCCGCGCCCAAAGGACGACATGTGCGAGTAGGTGGTCACATAGCCATTGGCATGCTGGATCTCGACACGGCGGCCATAGCCTGAGTCCCAGCCGGCCTTGATCACGGTGCCGTGGCCGGCCGAAATGATCGGTGTGCCGACGCGGCCATTGGCCCAGTCGACGCCGGTGTGCATCTTTCCGTAGCGCAGGATCGGGTGGTAGCGCATGCCGAAGCCCGAACGCATCTCGACATCGCCGGCCACCGGCTTGCGCAGCAGGAACTTCTTCAGCGACCGCCCCTCCTCGTCGAAAAAGTCGATCACGCCGTCATCGGGAGCGTGGAAGCGATAGACGCGCCGCGTCTCGCCCGCAACCGAGAGGGAGGCGAACAGGAGTTCTGTCCGGCTGCCTTCGCCGTCATCCTCATCGGTGAAGATCACCTCGAGGCTGTCGCCGCCGCTGACCCGGCGCTGGAAATCGAGATCATGGGCGAAGATGCGCACCATCTCGTCGATGAGCGGACGCGGCATCTCATAGCGCAAGGCGGTCTCGTAAAGGCTGTCATAGAGGCGCGCGCCGGTGCCTTCGTTGCCGGTGTCCTCTTCCTCCTCGTCGCCGCCGCGGCGCGCGGCGCGGACGGGCCGGCGCGGACGGGGCTCGTCCTCCTCGCGCAGAAGGGTCACCGGCACGAAGGCGCCACGGTCGTTGACGGCGGCCATCTGCTCTACGCGACCTTCGGTGACCAGCGAGACGCGCACGAGCTGGCGGGGATCGCTCGGCCGTGCGCCTGCGAGCGTCATGATCTGGACCACCTGGCCTTCAGGCAACGCCTGGACCTTGGCGCGCCCGCCCAGCGCCGTCACCAGCGTGCGCAGCTGGTCCGGCGTGGCCCCGGCCGCACGCAGGACCCCTTCAAGCGTTTCGCCGCGGCGGATGAGCAGGACACGCTCCTCGACCGGAGGCTCGCGGGTTGCGGTCGGCCGGGTCTTGGCGAGTTCGGTCACGTTCTCGGGGACGACGCGCACCTCGATGTTGGAGAAGCTGGTGTCCGTGGCGGGGGCATAGGCCAGAGGGCCGCCAAGCGGTTCTCCCGGCGTCCGCAGCGTGCGGCTCAGCATCAACTGCGGCGGTATCGGCAGGACCGCGCGCTGGCCGGCGGCAGCCTGGTTGGCGCGCTCCTCCTGCAACTGGGCGATGACATCGGCATCGGAGAGGCCGCCCGGCTCGTCCGCCAAGGGGATCAGGCCAAGATCCTGCTTGACCAGAGACACATCGGCATCGGGCACATCGAGCGGCTGCTCCGCCTGCCGCTCGACAGCAGGGCCGCCTTCCGAGAACAGCCTGAGCGGATTGAACGGCGGGATGTCGGCGGCGTAGGTTCCCGATGTGAGCGACAGGCCGGCGGCAAGCCGCACGAAGGGCCTGTTCTTGATCACCTCGCGGTCGCCGACGCGCTGGGTGAACGGCGCCCGGATCACCTGCCGGGCGCTGGGCAGGGTCGACTGCTGCACAAGCTTGTCGCCCTTGCGGGACGCGGGCGCAGGTTGGCTCGTTGCGGACGGTGACGGCGCGGCGGCCATCTCGGGAAGTTCCGCGAAAATCGTGTCGCCCTGGACCGCGACATAGATCGCCGCGCCCAGCAGGGCAGAGCCGCTCACGCCGACGAGAAGGCTTGCCAGGAGCCAGCGGAAAGAGAAGCCGTGCCGCTCGCCGGCAGGGTGCGACGTGCCCGTCATCGACATGGCCGGCTCGTCGCCAAGATAGATGGCCGGGCCACGGGCAGCCGTGTCGATCCGCCGGGGCGACGACAGGGCGGAGACCGGCATGTTGACCGACACGTGGCTATTCATGTTCCGTCGGGCTTCCCGATCCTCAGACTTGTCGCATCGTTCAGGGGCACGGCAGGCCCATTGGCACCGTGACGTCTTCCAGAATCGGGCCGTCCGGCTTCGCCAAGCCGGCCGCCAGCCGCCCCAGACCATGCCCCCATGTCAGCCGATAATCAATGCATGCCGCCAATGTGAGCGACAAAACAGCAGTTCCGGGCGGAAAAAAGGCATGAATGGCCGCAAACACGGCATCCGGATGTCGCTCGGCCAGGGTAGCGATGAAGAAAAATACAAAATCGGCAAAAAGATCGAAAATGGGTGTTGACACTTCAACCCACCCCCGACTATATCCGCTCCACACCGACGGCGACGCCACACGGCAACGCCTCGACAACGCTTCTCTAGAGAAACGGTTGCCCAGCCCGAATCACTTTCGGGGTGTGGCAAAAGTTGTCCCTGAAGCGTCGCTCTTTGACAAGTGCAGACAGAAAGAGAAACGTGGACGGCGATGTTCTTGCGGACTGGCCTTCGGGTCAGTCATTGATGAGACATTGGCGGTCTATCGTTTTTCGAGCTCACTATTTGGTTGCGAAAGCAGCCTGATGTGAACTCCGTCAATACGCAGTGACCAGCCATTATCAAATCTCTCCAACTTGAGAGTTTGATCCTGGCTCAGAGCGAACGCTGGCGGCAGGCTTAACACATGCAAGTCGAACGGATGTAGCAATACATCAGTGGCAGACGGGTGAGGAACACGTGGGAACATGCCCTTCGGTTCGGAATAACTCAGGGAAACTTGAGCTAATACCGGATACGCCCGAGAG
>JAIXUP010000063.1 GCA_027483505.1 Hyphomicrobiales bacterium | reverse complement strand
GCAAGCGCCACGGCATGATCAAGCGGACGACCAAGCAGATCCGGAACCTGCGCGGCACCAATGTGCTGTTCAAGACCGATGGTGACAACATCATCAAGTACCGTCTGCCCAACGGCTGAGGTCGAGCCGGACGCGGAAAAGTGGGAACCGGTTTTCCGCTCCACGTCCTGCTCCAAACATAACCTCGCCCCGTCACCGTCCGTTTCTGAAGGAGTTTCCCAATGTCCCGCGTCAAACGTGGCGTTACATCCAGCGCCAAGCACAAGAAAACACTGAAGGCCGCCAAGGGCTTCTACGGCCGCCGCAAGAACACGATCCGCACCGCCAAGGCGGCTGTCGATCGCGCCATGCAGTACGCCACCCGCGACCGCAAGAACAAGAAGCGCGTCTTCCGCGCCCTCTGGATCCAGCGCCTCAATGCCGCCGTGCGCGAGCATGGCCTGACCTACTCGAAGTTCATCGGCGCGCTGAACAATGCCGGCATCGAGATGGACCGCAAGGCCATGGCCGATATCGCCATGAACGAGCCGGCCGCCTTCGCCGCCATCGTCGAACAGGCCAAGGCGCACCTGCCCGCAGCCGCCTGATCGCAGCATCCGCTTGAATACCGCAACGGCGGGCCGCAAGGTCCGCCGTCTTGCGTTGGGGGGGCGCGGCGAATTGCCTTGACGCAATGCAGCATAAGCCCCATATGCACGTTACAGCCCGCGATTGTCGTGAGGCTCAGGCTCGCAATCAGACGCCCGGCGCTTCCAACGTGAACACATTCACGGGTAGACGCTCAAGATGCGAGTTCAACGGGGCGTGACCGTCTGATCCGCCCTCGCCGACAGCCAGAGAGCTGTTTCGGCCAATATGAAAGCACTAGTCTCCATGACAACGACGTTTGCGGAGTTCGGCCTTGCCGCTCCGCTCAACCGTGCGCTCGAATTCGCCGGTTTCCATACGCCCACGCCGATTCAGGCCCAGGCGATTCCCCATCTCATCGCAGGCAAGGACCTGCTCGGCCTTGCCCAGACCGGCACCGGCAAGACGGCCGCCTTCGTGCTGCCGATCTTGCAGTCGCTGCGCTCGGCCGGCTCCAAGCCCGAGCCGCATACAACCCGCGCGCTGATCCTCGCCCCGACCCGCGAACTGGCCATCCAGATCCATGAATCGGTCAACACGCTGGCAAAGGGCCAGCACTTCGCCCATGCCTGCGTCTTCGGCGGGGTGAGCATCAACCCGCAGATCGACGCACTGCGCCGCGGCCTCGACATTCTGGTGGCGACGCCGGGCCGTCTGGTCGACCTGATCCAGCAGAAGCAGTGCAAGCTCTCGGCCGTGCAGTATTTCGTCCTCGACGAAGCTGACCGCATGCTCGACATGGGCTTCATCCGCGACATCAAGCGCATCCTCGCGCTGCTGCCAGCGAAGCGCCAGTCGATGCTGTTTTCGGCCACCATGCCTGAAAGCATCGGCGACATCGCCTCCAAGCTGCTCAAGGACCCGATCACGGTCGAAGTCCGCCCGGAAGCCGTGCCAATGGAGCGCATCGCGCAGCATCTCATCCACCTGCCGATGCAGGCGAAGAAGGACGCGCTGCTCAAGATCCTGTCGGGTCTCGACGTGACCCGCGCCATGGTCTTTGCCCGCACCAAGCATGGCGCGAACCGGCTGAGCGACTATCTCGACCAGTACGGCCTCAACGCCGTGGTCATCCACGGCAACAAGAGCCAGGGCGCACGCCAGAAGGCGCTGGCCCAGTTCAAGTCGGGCGAAGCCAAGATCCTCGTCGCCACGGACATCGCCGCGCGCGGCATCGACGTGGCCGATGTGAGCCACGTGATCAACGCCGAGTTGCCGGACGAGCCGGAGGCCTATGTGCACCGGATCGGCCGCACGGCCCGCGCCGGCAAGATCGGCGTCTCGATCACGCTGTGCTCGCCGGACGAGCGCGACAAGCTCAAGGCGGTGGAAAAGCTGATCAAGCGCACGATTCCGGTCATGGTGATCGAAGGGCTCGATCTGACCAAGGCCGCCGCCGGCGGCCAGCGCATCTCCGATGACCGCGAGGAACGCGGCGGACGCCGTGGCCGCAGCGGCGGACGGCGCGAGGAAGCGCGCGGCGTCGGCCGTCGTGGTGAAGAGCGTGGCCCGCCGCCAGCGCGCGCCGAGCGCCCGGCTGCCGCCCGTCCGGCACGCCAGGATGACAGGCCCGTGCGGCATGACAGCCAGGCCCGTCCGCCAAGGCGTGACGACCGCCCCGCCCGTCCGATGGAGCGTGATGTCGAACGCGAGGTGCGCAACGACGCGCCCTGGAGCAACCAGCCTGCCCCGGCCCGTGACGAGCGGCCGCGCAGCGCTGCCCCCCGGCGCGATGATCGCCCGCGTGCAGCCCAGCCTGTCAGGCCGGGCGACGCGTCGGGCTTCCGTGACGAGCCCCGCGCCCCACGGGGCGAGCGGGCCGATTTCCTGCCACGCTTTCTCGACAACAAGGCCGGCGAGCGGCAGCCACGCCGCGAAGGCGGCAGGCCGCCGCGTTCAGGCGGTGGTGGCCGCCGCTTCGGCTGAGCTCAGGCGCCTGCCCGCGCTTTCTGGCGCAGCAGGCGCAAACGTCTGAAGAATCTGCTGCGCCGCTCGCGGCGCAGCAGCCATGACAGGCTCGCGATCTTCTCGCGGAACGGGGCGACCATGGCGTGCGCCCAGGCCAGCCCGCGCAGCACCAGCGCATGACCGCGCGCGAACCAGCCCATGCTGAGAAGCTTGTCGCGCGTCAGGTCGAACAGCCAGGCGATCAGTCCGACGCCAACCACCTTCGCCGCGACGAAGACTGCAACCCCGGCGATGATATGCCCTCCGGTCAGAAGCCACAGCGCGGCGATCTTCAACGGCTCCAGGATCAGCAGGGGCGGGACGAACAGCGCCAGAGCCGCCCAGGGCGGCAGCCGCTCGATCATGCGGGCCAGCCAGAGCTTGAGCGGCTCGATCGGCAGCAGGGCAACGAGGCGGTGCACGATCGGACCAAGCCGGTCCCACAGCCACGCCTCAACCACGAAGATGACGGCAACCGTGAACCAGAAGGCACGGGTCAGGGCGCGCAGCGCGTGCATGATACAGATCCAGATCAGGCTGTTCTCATGACCGGCCAATGTGGCGGGTTCGCGGCGCCAGCCCGCATGATGCCCCTCGCATCGGCGCTGCGGCCTCGCCCCGGGCCTGGGTCCAATCCCTTGCGCCCAACCTGACGAACACAATCCCGGCAAACGCACGGTCAGCCGCACAGAATTGCGTGTCGCCATCCGTCAAGCGCAGGTCCGCGGCGCACGAAAGGGCTGGCCGCGATGCCGCCCGGGCGATAGCTTCAGGCCGATTTCCTCGCCGATGGATGACCGATGCCCGCAGACATGACGCTGATCGACCGTTCCGCCACCGACCTTGTCGGGCTCCTCAAGCTTGGCGCGATCACGCCGCATGACCTGCTGGATGCCCTTCAGGCCCGCATAGGGGAGGTGGACGGACCGGTGAACGCGCTGCCGACGCTGTGCTTCGACCGGGCGCGCAAGGCGGCCAACGAGTTGATGGCCCTGCCCTGGCAGGATCGCGGCCTGCTCTGCGGCCTCCCCATCGCCATCAAGGATCTGACTGAGGTCAAGGGCGTGCGGACCACCTATGGGTCGCCGATCTTCTCGGATTTCGTCCCGGCTGAATCAGACCCGCTGGTGGAGCGGATTGAGGCTGAAGGCGGGGTGATCTACGCCAAATCCAACACGCCGGAGTTCGGCGCCGGGGCCAACACCTTCAACGAGGTGTTCGGCGCGACGCGCAACCCGTGGAACACGAAGCTGTCTGCGGCCGGCTCGTCGGGCGGCGCAGCGGTCGCGCTCAAGACCGGGACCGCCTGGCTCGCGCATGGCTCCGACCTCGGCGGCTCGCTGCGCAATCCGGCCAGCATGAACGGCATCGTCGGCCTGCGCCCCTCGCCCGGGCGCGTCGCCACCGATCCCGGGCAGGAAATCACGGGCCGCTATGGCGTCGAAGGGCCCATGGCCCGCACCGTGGAGGACGTGGCGCTGTTTCTCGATGTGCTCACCGGCGAGGACATCCGCGATCCGATGTCGCTGCCCAAGCCCGCCGTGCCGTTCGTGACGCAGGCCCGCTCCGGATGGAAGCCGAAGCGCGTGGCCTGGTCGGCTGATCTTGGCATCACCCCGGTCGATCCGGAGGTGGCGGAGATCACGCGGCGCGCGGCGCTGCGCTTTGGGGAGATCGGCGCCATCGTCGAGGAGGCGCATCCTGACTTCGCCGAAGCCCATGACACCTTCCAGGTGATGCGCGCGCGGGGCTTTGCGATCGGCAAGAAGGACCTGCTCGACACGAAGCGCGACCTCCTGAAGCCCGAGGTGATCTGGAACATCGAGCAGGGCCTGAAGCTGACCTGCGCCGACATCCTGCGCGCGGAACATGCCCGCGCCGCGATGTTCCGGCGGATGCTCAGCTTTTTCGAGACCTTCGATGTGATCTGTACACCGGCGACCATCGTCGCGGCCTATCCCGTCGAGAACCGGTTCGTGGCCTCGTGCAACGGCGTCACCTTCGGCAATTATGTCGAGTGGCTGGCCATTGCCTATGCCTTCACGCTGGTAGGCTGTCCTGCGCTGTCTCTGCCCGCCGGCTTCACGCGCGATGGCCGGCCCATTGGCCTGCAGATCGTCACAAGGCCGCGCGAGGAGGGCAAGCTGCTGGCGGCGGCCATGGCACTGGAGCAGGTGCTCGGGCTGAATACCGGCGCCGTGATCGCGCCGAACGTCACCCATCTGTGAGGGTCAGGCGACGCGCTTGTCGGCGCTGTCGCACAGGTCCGCGACCACGCAGTTGCCGCACACCGGCTTGACCGCCTTGCAGGTGTAGCGCCCGTGCAGGATCAGCCAATGATGGGCATGGTGGCCGAATTCGTCCGGCACCGCTTTTTCCAGTCCGCGTTCGACCTCAAGCGGGTTCTTGCCCGGCGCGATGCGCAGCCGGTTGGCGACGCGGAAGACATGGGTGTCGACGGCATGGGTGATCTGCCCGAAGGCCATATTGAGGACCACGTTTGCCGTCTTTCGGCCCACGCCGGGCAGCTTTTCGAGCGCGTCGCGGCTGGCCGGCACCTCGCCGCCATGCTCGGCGATCAATTGCTGTGACAAGAGGATGACGTTCTTCGCCTTGGTGCGGAACAGGCCAATGGATTTGACGTAGTCCCGAACCACGTCTTCACCGAGCGCGACCATCTTCTGCGGCGTCTCGGCGACGGCAAACAGGGGGCGGGTCGCCTTGTTCACGCCCGCATCGGTCGCCTGCGCCGACAGCACCACCGCGACCAGCAGCGTGTAGGGATTGACCGATTCAAGCTCGCCCTTTGGCTCGGGGTTGTGTGCCCGGAAGCGCTCGAACAACGCGCGGATTTCGGCGGCGCTGCGCGGCTTCGGCCCCTTGGGCTTGCGCACGGGGCTGGCGGATTTTGTCGCGGGCTTGGGAGACTGGCGGGCTGGCATCGCTCTGTTATAGTCTTGGCATGGACCAGCGCCACCCGAATCCCGCGATCGTGCACAACAGCGAAACGCCGATCTTCGCGGCCCGCATCACCCCTCACCGTTCGCTCGGCCAGCAGGGTTTCCGGCTGGTGATGACGCTGGTCTGCCTCGCCAGCATCATTTCGTCGATTCCGTTCATGATCGCGGGCGCATGGCCGGTGGCGGGTTTTTTCGGCCTCGACGTACTCGCGCTCTATATCGCCTTCCGGGTCAATTTCCGCGATGCCAGAGGCTTCGAGGAGGTCGCCGTGTCGCCGGTCAAGGTCATTCTCGCCAAGGTCACGCCGAAGGGCGAGCGGGCCGAGTGGCGCTTCGACACGATCTTCACCAGGCTCGAGCGGCAGGATGACGAGGATTTCGGCCTGATGCGCCTCAGCGTCGTCTCGCGCGGGCAATCGGTGCAGGTCGCGCAGGCGCTGTCGCCCGGGGAACGGGCGAGCCTTTATGACGCGATGGCCGGGGCGCTGGCGAAGGCAAAGGGCGTGTAGCTGTCATCGCGCAGCGAAACAGTCCAGTCATTACCCACGATCCTCATCCTGAGCCTGCCGAAGGACGAGGATCGTGGGTGATGCGAGCCTTGGCAGTCATCCCGGAAATCGGGTGTCGCGGCCGCGCGCAATCCCATAAACCTGATCCTGCCAGCATGGGATCACGATCATGACCGCCTTACCAGCAATGAACCTGTCCGCGCCGCAGCCCGTCACCTCGCTGACCATGGCGCAGGGTGACTACGAGATTGTGCGGCGCATCCTCGCCATGATCACCGAAGGCTGGCGCGACCAGCCCGGCATCGAGGCCATCGCGGACCGCGTCGGGCTGACCACTGACGAGACCCATCTGGTCTTCCGGCGCTGGTGCGGGCTGACGCCGAAAGCCTTCCTGCAGGCGGTGACGCTCGACCAGGCAAAGCGCCTGCTCACGAAAGACGCCAACCTCCTGGATGTGTCGCTTGATCTGGGCCTGTCGGGTCCGGCGCGGCTGCATGACCTGTTCGTCACCCACGAGGCCATGAGTCCGGGCGAGTGGAAGACTGGCGGCAAGGGACTTGAACTGCGCTACGGCTACCACCCGTCGCCCTTCGGCGAGACACTGATCGTGGCCACCGCGCGCGGGCTGGCCGGTCTTGGCTGGGTTGACGACAAGAGCGGGCCGGGCCGGGCCGACGGCGATGGCAAGCCGGCCGGCGGACGGGCCGGTGCGCTGGCCGACATGGTGCGGCGCTGGCCGAACGCCACTTACGTCAAGGATCAGCCCGGCACGGCGGCGCTGGCGGCGCGGATCTTCGACCCGGCCCAATGGCAGGAGCACCAGCCCCTGCGCGTGGTGATGATCGGCTCGGATTTCGAAGTGCGCGTCTGGGAGCAGTTGCTGCACATCCCGGTCGGCAAGGCGACCACCTATGGCGCGATCGCGGCGCGAATCGGCCAGCCCAAGGCCGCGCGGCCGGTGGGCGCGGCGGTGGGCCGCAACCCCGTGTCCTTCGTCGTGCCCTGCCATCGCGTGCTCGGCTCGACCGGCGGGCTGACAGGTTACCACTGGGGCCTCACCCGCAAGCGCGCCATTCTCGGCTGGGAAACCGGAGTCGTCGCCTCCTGACCCGGCGCTCAACGGCGCGGGGCGGGCTCGCCGGCGCCTTTGGTCAAACGGGCGCGCACTGACGCCGCACGGGCTTCGGTGACCTTTGCGGCGCAGAAGCTGTGGCTTGCTTCGCGCGAGAAATCGCGGCAGATCTGCTCGCGCTCCGATGAGAAGCTGGCCTGCTCGCGCGCGACATTGCGGTGCTCGTCATTGCCACCCTGGGCGCCGAGCTGGCGAAAGCCCTCGCGGACCTGCGATTCGGCGCGGGCGCGTTCCTTCTCGATGTCCCGCGCCAATGCCACAAGTCCGCGCGCGTCCGGGCCCCACAGCCCGCGCGGGGTGAGGCGGCACTGGGCGGCCTCAATGACGCAAGGAGCCTGCGGCTCAACCACCAGGATGGCGTTGTTCAGCACGTCGAAGACGATCGGACAGACGCTGGACTGCAGCCTGAAGCGTGGCAGACCTGCGGGGCGGCCAAGACTTTCCAGCGGCACGGCCTGCTCGCCGAACGAGACACCGCAGGGCTCGAGCAGGTTGTTGATCTGGAAGCCTTCGGCCGTGAACTTCAGGCCATAGCCTCCCGGTCGCCGCTCCATGACGATCCGCCCCGACATGCCCTGATGCAACAGCGCCTGCCCGACGACCGCATCATCCGCCACCGCGCGAACCGCAAGCGCCGATGGCGGACGCGGCGTTCCCGGCGGCTGGCCGGCGCCGGGCTGGCCGGCTGGCGGGGGCGGCGCCACCGGCGTTCCAACCGGTGCGGACCCGGCAGCACCGGGCAACTGCATCGGCTGGGCCGAAAGGCCGGACGGCGCGAGCGCCAGAACCGACAGCGCCAGAACGTGCAGGACCACCCCGGCAAAGCGCAGGTGCCGCAGACGATGAAGGATCAATCTCGAAGGCATGAATTTGTCTGGTCTCATGGCATCGGTCTATTTCAAACAACCAGAAGACTGTTTTGCCCTGCTTCGTCAATTCAAAGATTGACACAACGAATGCAGACGGGACCTTTGCCCGCCTTGGAGGTCGCCATCGGGCGCACGCATAAGCGCTGTTTCCGCCGCCGCGATTTTTCATGGCGGTTTGTTTGCCGATTGTCTTGCGTTGCAAAAGGCTTGCCCCCATATCCCGCTCAGCGCGCGCTGGGCGCTTCGACGATCCGATCTGGCATGGTTTTCGACCTGCCTCGTCCCGCCGGATGAACCTCGCCGCATCACTGCAACACCATCAGGCCGGATGCTTCGGGTCCGGCCGGGATCATGCTTCGAAAGGGATCATCCCATGGGTAAAGTCATTGGCATTGACCTTGGCACCACCAACTCCTGCGTCGCCGTCATGGAAGGCACGACGCCGAAAGTCATCGAGAACGCGGAAGGGGCCCGCACCACGCCCTCGATCATCGCCTTCACCGATGATGGCGAACGCCTCGTCGGCCAGCCCGCCAAGCGTCAGGGCGTGACCAACCCTGAGCGCACCTTCTTCGCGATCAAGCGCCTGATCGGCCGGACCTTCGACGATCCGATGACGCAGAAGGACCTCAAGCTCGTTCCCTACAAGATCAAGAAGGCCGGCAACGGCGACGCCTGGGTCTCCTCGGACGGCCAGGACTACTCGCCCTCGCAGATCTCCGCCTTCACGCTGATCAAGATGAAGGAAACCGCCGAGGCCTATCTGGGGCAGTCGGTAACCCAGGCCGTCATCACCGTTCCGGCCTACTTCAACGACGCCCAGCGCCAGGCCACCAAGGACGCCGGCCGGATCGCCGGCCTTGAGGTGCTGCGCATCATCAACGAGCCGACCGCGGCGGCGCTGGCCTATGGCCTCGACAAGAAGTCGAGCGGCACGATCGCCGTGTACGACCTTGGCG
>JAIXUP010000057.1 GCA_027483505.1 Hyphomicrobiales bacterium | reverse complement strand
TGCTCACCGACCGCAACTTCGGCACGACCTTCTTCTCGCCCGAAGGCGGCGGTGATCCGGTCCTCTACCAGCACCTGTTCTGGTTCTTCGGTCACCCGGAAGTCTACATCATGATCCTGCCGGCGTTCGGGATCGTCAGCCACATCATCTCGACCTTCTCGAAGAAGCCGATCTTCGGCTATCTCGGCATGGCCTACGCAATGGTCGCGATCGGCGTTGTCGGCTTCATCGTCTGGGCACACCACATGTACACAGTCGGCCTGTCGCTCAACACGCAGCGCTATTTCGTGTTCGCGACCATGGTCATCGCCGTGCCGACGGGCGTGAAGATCTTCTCCTGGATTGCGACGATGTGGGGCGGCTCGATCCGCTTCACCGCAGCCATGGTCTGGGCAGTGGGCTTCATCTTCCTGTTCACCGTCGGCGGCGTCACCGGCGTCGTGCTGGCCAATGCCGGCGTCGACCGCTCGCTGCACGCCACCTATTATGTCGTCGCGCACTTCCACTATGTGCTGTCGCTCGGCGCGGTGTTCGGCATCTTCGCGGCCTGGTACTACTGGTTCCCGAAGATGAGCGGCTATGTGATCCCGGACTGGATGGGCCATGTCCATTTCTGGGTTGCGTTCGTCGGCGCGAACATCCTGTTCTTCCCGCAGCACTTCCTCGGCCTGGCCGGCATGCCGCGCCACTACGTCGACTATCCGGACGCCTTCGCCTACTGGCATTGGTGGTCGTCGATGGGCTCGTACATCTTCCTGGTCAGCCTTTTCTGGTTCTTCGGCACGGTCATCTACGCCTTTGTCCGCAAGGAACAGGCCGCTGACAATCCATGGGGCGAAGGCGCGACCACGCTGGAGTGGACCCTGACCTCGCCGCCGCCGTTCCACCAGTTCGAGACCCTGCCGCGCATCACCGGCAAGGAACACTGACACCGGCCATCAGACTGACGCCGTCCGGATGATCCGTCATCCGGGCGGCGCAACTCAACCAAAGCGCCCGCCGGCGCTTGCGACCCAGGGCACACGCCTCCATGTCCGCCGCATTCGACAAGCTTGCTGACCAGACCCTGCCCGCGCACAGCGTTGGCGGCGATGTCGGCGATTACTTCCAGTTGCTGAAGCCCCGGGTGATGTCGCTGGTGATCTTCACCGCGCTCGTCGGGATGGTCGTGGCGCCCGGCGCGATCCACCCGGTGATCGCGGCGTCCTCGCTGCTGGCGATCGCCGTCGGGGCCGGCGCCTCTGGTGCGCTCAACATGTGGTATGATGCCGACATCGACGCGCTGATGTCGCGGACGGCGAAGCGTCCGATCCCGGCAGGCCGGATCACGCCGTCGGAAGCCTTTGCCTTCGGCATGGCGCTGTCGGTCGGATCGGTCTTGATGCTCGGCGTCGTGGCCAACTGGCTCGCGGCCGGACTGCTGGCCTTCACGATCTTTTTCTACGCCGTTGTCTACTCGATGTGGCTGAAGCGCTGGACCGCGCAGAACATCGTGATCGGCGGCGCCGCCGGGGCCTTCCCGCCCATGATTGGCGAGGCCGTCGTCACCGGGCAGATCGGCTGGGCCGGCTTCGTCCTGTTCGCGATCATCTTCCTGTGGACGCCGCCGCACTTCTGGGCGCTCGCCATGGCCAAGGCCAAGGACTATGAGCGGGCCGGCGTGCCGATGATGCCGAATGTCGCCGGCGACGCCTCCACCCGCCGGCAGATCATGGGCTATACCGTCGCTCTGGTCCTGTTCGCCCTCGTGCCGAACCTGATGGGCATGGGCGGCCTTGCCTATCTCGCGACAGCGCTGTTGGGCGGCGCGGGCATGCTCGGCATCGCCTGGCGCATCCTCAGGGCCGACAGCGCCGAGGCCAGCCACAAGGCGGGCATGCAGATGTTCGGCTTCTCGATCCTGTACCTGTTCGCCGCGTTCTCGGCCCTGCTGGCCGAACACAGCCTTGGCCTGATGTGGGCCCTGCCGAAGCTGCTGTGAGGCCGTGATGACGGAGAATTTCCCGGTTCCGCCAAAGCTGTCGCCCGAGGAAGAGCGCGTCCGCCGCCGCCGGTCGATGGCGATCGCGATCGCGCTCGGGGCGCTGGTGGTGATTTTCTATGCCGTCTCGATGGTGAAGACGATCCGATGAAGGCCACCGAACACCCCCAGGTTGACGCCACGCACCTCAAGGCAACCCGCACCGCGCTCTGGTGCGGCACGGTGGTCGTGTCGATGACGGCGCTCGCCTTCGCCTCTGTGCCGCTTTACGACCTGTTCTGCCGCATGACCGGGTTTGGCGGCACTCCAATGGTGCGCGCGCAGAACACCTCGCAGGTGTCCGACCGCGTCATCCAGGTCAGGTTCGACGCCAATGTCGCGCCGGGGCTCGGCTGGAGCTTCGAGGCGGAAGAGAGCGTGATCAGCGCCCGCGTCGGCGAAACCAAGACCGTGTTCTACAAGGTCACAAATCGCTCGGACGCCGCGACGACCGGGATTGCGACCTTCAATGTCCAGCCGTCCCATGCGGGCGCCCATTTCGTGAAGATGCAGTGCTTCTGCTTTACCGAGCACACGCTCAAACCCGGTGAGAGCATGGAGGCGCCGGTCGTCTTCTATATCGATCCGGACATCGAGAAGAACCGCGACATGCGCGGAGTCGGCGCGATGACCTTATCCTACACCTACTTCCCGTCAAAGAATGGACAGCCTGCGGCCGGGTCCGTCGCTGATGCCAAAGTCGGCGGGGACAAGCCGAAGCTCTGACGCTATAACCACCAGAATCCGAGACCAAGAAGAGGGCTGAAAATGGCCAGCGGGATGACCAAGAACCACGACTACCACCTTGTCGATCCGAGCCCCTGGCCGCTGATTGGCGCTGTCAGCGCCTTCGTGATGGCCTGCGGCATGGTGCTGACCATGAAGGGAATGCCGGTCGCCGGCATGAAGATCGGCCCGCTGGTCCTGGGGGCTGGCGTGCTCGGCGTGATCTACACCATGTTCGCCTGGTGGGTGGATGTGACACGCGAGGCCGAGCATCAGGGCCATCATACCCGCGTCGTGCAGATCCACCACCGCTATGGCATGATCATGTTCATTGCCTCGGAGGTGATGTTCTTTGTGGCCTGGTTCTGGGCCTATTTCGACGTGGCGCTGTTCGCTGCGGAGCCGATCCAGTATGCCCGCGCCGAGTTCACGGGCGGCGTCTGGCCGCCAAAGGGCATCGAGACCTTCGATCCGTGGCACCTGCCGCTGCTCAACACGCTGATCCTGCTGACATCTGGCACCACCGTCACCTGGGCGCACCACGCGCTGCTGCATGACGACCGCAAGGGCCTGAAGCAGGCGCTGTGGCTGACCGTTGCGCTCGGGGTCCTGTTCACGATCTGCCAAGTCTACGAGTATTCGCACGCCGCCTTCAGTTTCAAAGGCCATGTCTATGGCTCGACTTTCTACATGGCGACGGGCTTTCACGGCTTCCATGTCGTGATCGGCACGATCTTCCTCGCCGTCTGCCTGTACCGCGCGTACATCAACCATTTCACGCCGAAGCAGCATCTCGGCTTCGAGTTCGCCGCCTGGTACTGGCACTTCGTCGATGTGGTCTGGCTGTTCCTGTTCGCCGCGATCTATGTCTGGGGCGCTGGCGCGCACGCCGGAGCGCACTGACAGGCCTTGCTGCAAGGTTCAAAGGGCGGCTCGCGCCGCCCTTTTTTGTTTCCGATCGCGCTTGCTTTACTTCGTGCGTATTGACGGGACTGCCTGAGGATCACGCCATGACAGCCCCCTCGCCCTATTCCGCCGGACTGGCCTGCCGCTGCCCGCGCTGCGGCGAGGGCCGGCTGTTCGACGGCTTCCTCAAGCTGAAGCCAAGCTGCGCCGCCTGCGGGCTCGACTTCGCCTTCGCCGATTCTGCCGACGGGCCAGCGGTGATCATCATGTTCATTGCGGGATTCGGGATCGTGGGCGGAGTCCTCGCCCTCGAAACGCTCTATGAACCACCCTTCTGGGTTCACATGGTCATCTGGCTGCCGCTGACGGTCATCGTCTGCCTTGGCTTGCTCAGGCCGATGAAGGGCCTCGCCATCGCCCTGCAATATGCCCGCGATGCCGGAGAGGGCCGCTTCAAGTGACCGAGCGGATGCCCGCGCCGCGACGATCGCTGATCCTGCTGAGCGTCTTTGCCGGCCTTGGCATCATGGTCCTGTGCTCGCTTGGCGCCTGGCAACTGCAGCGCCTTGCAGAGAAGGCCGCTTTCCTTGAGCGGCTTTCAGCCCAGAAGGCGCTGACACCGGCGGCGCTGCCGGCCGAGGCCTTGTGGGGCAAGCTCGACCTCGATGCGGCCGACCTGTCTCGGGTCCGACTTGCCGGCACCTGGCTGCCGGAGGCCAGCGCGACGGTCCGCGTGGTGATGCCGGAGCCACAGCCGGGCGAACGCAAGCTCGGCGGCTTTGGTCGTTATCTGGTGACGGCGGTCCGGCTCGACACCGGCGGGATCGTGCTGGTCAACCGCGGCTTTGCGCCCGAGGCGCGCCATGCCGGCCTGCCGCCTCCATCCGGCCGGACGGAGTTGACCGGCATCCTGCGCAAGCCGGAAGCGCCCAACGCCTTCACCCCCGCTGCCGATGTGGCCAGGCGCGATTTCCACATGCGTGATCCGGCTCCGCTCGCCGCTGCGTTGAACCTGTCGGCCGCCCCCTTCATGGTCGAGGCAGAGCGCGGCACTGATGCCATGACGCCGCCTGTCGGCGTCGACTTCAATGACCTGATTGCCCGCATCCCGAACAACCACCTGCAATATGCCTTCACCTGGTTCGGGCTGGCCGCGACGCTGCTCGGGGTGTTCCTGGTGTTTGTCCGCAGCCTGCGCCGTCAGACCGGCTAGTGCGCTCCGGCAGACTGGCGTGCACTGAAAAAGCGCCCTATAGCACTGGAAACCCTGACGCCTACCAGGACCGATCCGTGCTGCATGTCTCGTCACGGGGTGAAGCCCCGAAACTGTCGTTCTGTGATGCCCTGCTGGCCGGCCTTGCCCGGGACGGCGGCCTTTACCTGCCCGAAAGCTATCCGCGCCTGACGACCGAAACGATCGCCGGGTTCGCTGGACAGCCCTATGCCGCGGTGGCCAAGACGGTGATGGGCGCGCTGACGGATGGCGAATTTGCCCCTGCGGACCTCAACGGCATGATCGACGAGGCCTATGCCAGTTTCCGCCATCCGGCCGTATGCCCGCTGGTGCAGATCGGCGACAACCTGTTCGTGCAGGAGTTGTTCCACGGCCCGACGCTCGCCTTCAAGGACGTGGCCATGCAGCTTCTGGGGCGCATGATGGACCATGTGCTGACCCAGCGCGGCCAGCGCGCAACCATCGTCGGGGCGACATCAGGCGACACGGGCGGGGCTGCGGTCGAAGCCTTCAAGGGACTGAAGCAGGTGGACATCTTCATCCTGTATCCGCATGGCCGCGTCTCGGATGTGCAGCGGCGGCAGATGACCACGGTTGATGCGCCGAATGTGCATGCCATCGCCGTTGACGGGGATTTCGATGACTGCCAGGCGCTGGTCAAGGCGATGTTCAACCATCACGCCTTCCGCGATGAACTCGGCCTGTCAGGCGTGAACTCGATCAACTGGGGACGGATCGCGGCGCAGGTGGTGTATTACTTCACGGCGGCAGCCTCGCTGGGCGGCCCGGCCCGACCGATCAGCTTTTCGGTGCCCACCGGCAATTTCGGCGATGTGCTGGCGGGCTGGGTCGCCAAGCAGATGGGCCTGCCGGTCGGGCGCCTGATGGTGGCGACCAACCGGAACGACATCCTCGTGCGCACCCTGCAGTCCGGCGACTACCACGTCACCGGTGTCACGCCGACCACCTCGCCGTCGATGGACATCCAGGTGTCGTCGAACTTCGAGCGGCTGCTGTTCGAGGCCCATGGCCGCGACGGCGCCGCCGTTCGCCGCATGATGGGCAATCTGGCGCAGTCGAGGCGCTTCGAGGTGGCCGGGCCTGCGCTGGAACGCATCCGGAGTGAGTTCGACGCCGCCGCGGTGTCCGAAGAAGCCACGGCACGCGAGATCGCGATGGTCTGGCGCGAGGCCGGCTACCTTTTGGACCCGCACACGGCCATCGGGGTCGAGGCGGCGCGGCACAGCCTGAAAGCCGATCCGGCGACGCCGGTCGTCGTGCTAGGCACGGCCCATCCGGCGAAGTTCCCGGTTGCGGTCAAGGCGGCATCCGGCGTGACCCCGGCCTTGCCCGCGCATCTGAGCGACCTGATGGAGCGCAAGGAACGCTTCGCCCGCCTGCCCAATGCGCTTGCCGACGTCGAACGGTTCATCGCCGGCCATGCACGCGCGGTGCGAGGGGCCGCAGCTTGAACGCGTTGATCATGCCGGGCGACCAGGATGTCGCCATCACCACGCTGCCGAACGGCCTTCGCATCGTCTCCGAGCGCATGAACCATGCCGCGACCGTGACCCTCGGGGTCTGGATCAGCGCAGGCTCGCGCGACGAGGCCGATGACCAGCATGGCCTCGCCCATCTTCTGGAACACATGGCCTTCAAGGGGACGGCAACGCGCAGCGCCCGCCAGATCGCCGAGCAGATCGAAGCGGTGGGCGGCGACATCAACGCCGCCACCAGCATCGAGTACACCTGCTACACGGCGCGCTCGCTCGAGGAGGATCTGCCGCTGGCGGTCGATATCCTCGCCGACATCCTGCTCAACTCCAGCTTCGCCGATGATGAGCTGGCGCGCGAGAAGGGCGTGATCCTGCAGGAGATCGCAGCGGTCGAGGACACGCCCGACGACCTGGTCTACGACCTGTTCATGGCGCGGGTGTTTGACGGGCAGCCGCTCGGACGAGCCATTCTCGGCACGCCCGAGACCCTTGCCAACTTCGACGCCAACGCGATCCGGCGCTATCTGGCCCAGCACTATACCGGCGGGCGGATGGTGTTCGCCGCGGCCGGCGCTGTCGATCACGGCAGGCTGGTGGATCTGGTCAGCAAGGCCTTCGCCCCGCTTCCGCCCGGCATTGTGACGGACCCGAAACTGTCGCACCGGTCGCGCTACACCGGCGGCGAGGTCCGCCGTCTGGCGCGCACCGATCAGAGCCATCTGGTCATGGGCTTTCGCGGCGAGCCGTTCACGGATGGCAACCACTACCCTCTGCAGGTCCTTGCCATGGTGATGGGCGGCGGACTGTCCTCGCGCCTGTTCCAGGAGGTGCGCGAGGCGCGCGGGTTGGCTTACGCCATCGATGCCTTCCATTGGGCCTTCACGGACACAGGGGTCTTCGGGATCGGAGCCGCCTCCGCGCCGAAGGACGTGCCGGAACTGGTCCGCCTTTGTATGCATTGCCTCAGGGATGCCGGGCAGACCACTTCGGAGGACGAGGTCCAGCGCGCGCGGGCGCAGATGAAAGTCGGACTGCTTGGCTCGCTCGAAACGCCGGGCGGACGGCTTGAACAACTGGCGCGGCAGGTTCTCACCTTCGGGCGGGTGATCCCGCGCCACGAGATTTCGGCCAGGATTGATGCGGTCAGCGCCGAGCAGGTCAGGACTGCGGCCCTCGGCGTGCTTGCCTCGCCGCCCACGCTGACGATGGTCGGTCCGAAGATCAAAGCTGCAGAACTCAAGCTTGCGGATCTGACGGCTTCCGGCGCACACTAGCGCGGCTCGAGCATATTCACGCCATGGCGCTTTTCCGCTTCACTTCCGATGCAACCTCCCGCGTCCAGATCAAGGGCGATGGGGTGATGCTGCGCCAGCCGGTGCTTGACGACTTCGAGGCATGGGCGTCGGTGCGGCAACAGAGCCGGGCCTTTCTTGAACCATGGGAGCCGCTGTGGGGCGACGAGGACCTGACCAAGAGGGCCTTCCGCCAGCGCGTCAAGCGCGCGGCGACCGAGAGCGACGCCGACGAGGCCTATGCGTTCATGATTTTCCGCACGCAGGATCAGGCCCTGATCGGCGGGGTCACGCTCGGCCTTGTGCGGCGCGGCGTGGCGCAGGCCTGCACCATGGGCTATTGGCTTGGCGAGCCCTATGGCGGGCAGGGCTACATGACCCGGGCCGTCAAGGCCGTTGCGAAGCACGCCTTCGAGGACCTGCATCTGCGGCGGATCGAGGCCGCCTGCGTCCCCGCCAACGGCCGTTCGCGCGCCCTGCTGGAACGGATCGGGTTTCAGCGCGAGGGCTACGCCCGCCAATATCTGTGCATCAACGGGCGTTGGGAGGATCACCTTCTGTATGCACTGCTGGCCTCCGATCCGCGCCGGTAATGTGCCCGCACAGGCGTCCCGGCGCAGTTTCCCGTCACGGGGGACAGAATGCGGTTGAGGGCTTCCCCGCGCCCCAATCTCTGCCTTGCCCTCGCCACGAGGTCTGGCTACCACTGACATCCGATCAAGAACGATAAGTCCGTCCAAGGTCCAAGGTTTTCGGTATCCCGTGCGCCCTTTGAACATTGCCAAGCGCCTCCTTTACGGCGTGCTCGCGCTGCTGGCCTTCGCCCAGGCGGCGACGGCGATCGAGGCCGTTCGGGTTCCGGTGGATGTTCCGGCGCTGGACCTCACCAACATCGTCACCCGCAACCGATCCGATGGCGACGTCATCCAGATCTCGACCGCAGCCGGCGCGGACGGGATTGTGCGGCGCATCGCGGTGCGCGCCCGCGAGGCCGGATCGCGGCCGGACTGGATCGTGTTCGCGCTCAAGAATGATTCCGATGAGCAGATCGACCGGCTGCTGGTGGCGCCCTTCCACCGGCTGATCGGCTCGGGCGTGATCTGGCCGGACCTCGGCTCGTCGCGCATCGAGGCGGTGACCGCCAGCCAGGGCGTCCGGCCCGAGCGCGAGGAGAGCGCCGAAGCCGATGTCTTCCTGATCACGCTCGACCCAGGAGCGACCGTCACCTTCGTGGCCGAACTGCAATCGACGCGGCTGCCGCAGCTTTACCTGTGGGAGCCCGATGCCTACCGGCAGAAGCTCAACGGGTTGACGCTGTACAAGGGCATCATCATCGGCATCGCCGGACTGGTGGCGCTGTTCCTAACCATCACCTTCGTGGTCAAGGGGTCCGTGGTCTTCCCGGCTTCAGCGGCCCTTGCCTGGGCGGTTCTGGCCTATGCGGGGCTTGATTTCGGCTTTTTCCAGCGCATTTTTCCCCTGTCCCCGGCCGCCGAGCGGGTCTATCGCGCCGGGGCGGAGGCGGTACTGGCCGCGACCTTGCTGGTCTTCCTGTTCGCGTATCTCAACCTGGCGCGCTGGCATGTGCGCTATGGCCACATCACCGCCGCCTGGCTGATCGGTCTGGCCGGCCTGATCGCACTTGCGGTGTTCGACCCGCCGGTTGCCTCGGGCGTGGCGCGCATGTCGATCGCGGCGGTTGCGGCCGTCGGCTTCGTGCTCGTGCTGCATCTGGCCAGCCACGGCTATGACCGTGCGATCATGCTGATCCCGACCTGGTTCCTGCTCAGCGTCTGGGTCACGGCCGCGGCCTTCACCGTCTCCGGCCAACTGACGCGCGATCTGGTGCCGCCGGCGCTGATCGGCGGGCTCGTCCTGCTGGTCATCCTCATCGGCTTCACCGTGCTGCAGCACGCGATCGCAGGCGGCGGCATGGCCTCGGGCGTCATCACCGAGGCCGAACGCAAGGCGCTGGCGCTGGCCGGCTCCGGCGATGTCGTCTTTGACTGGGATGTCAGCTCCGACAAGGTCCATGTCTCACCGGAGCTGGAAATGTCGCTCGGCCTGCCGCGCGGCACGCTGGAAGGCCAGGCGGCGCGCTGGCTCGATCACCTGCACCCGTCGGACCGCGACTCGTGGCGCCTGACGCTGGCAGGGATGATCGAACACCGGCGCGGGCGCATCCACCTTGACGTGCGCCTTCGCGCGGCAAGCGGGCCTTATCACTGGCATCAGATCAAGGCGCGCCCGATCATGGGCAGTGACGGCGAGGTCATCCGCGTGGTCGGCACCGTCACCGATGTCACCGATGAGCGGCTGGCGCAGGAGCGCATGATGCACGATGCCGTGCATGACAACCTGACCAGCCTTCCGAACCGCCAGCTCTTCCAGGACCGGCTCGAGGCGGCGCTGGGGCTGGCAAAGCTCGGCCAGGGCGTGCCGCCGACGGTGCTCACCATCGACATGGACCGCTTCAAGGCCGTCAACGAGTCGATCGGGATGTCGGCAGGTGACTCCATCCTGCTCACCCTCGCGCGCCGTCTGGCGCGGCTGCTGCGCCCGCAGGACACACTGGCGCGGCTGGCGGGCGACGAGTTCGCAATGATCATCCTCTCGGAGCGCGAGCAGGATGCGGTCGTCAAACTGGCCGAACTCGTCCGGCGGGCCATCAACACGCCGATCACCTATGCCGAGCGTGAGGTGTTCCTGACGGCGTCGGTCGGCATCGCGTTCCATGATGGGGCCGCGACGACCAAGCGTGACGACGTGCTCAAGAACGCCGAACTCGCCATGGCCTTCGCCAAACGCCAGGGCGGTGACCGCATCGAGGTCTTCCGGCCCAACATGCGGACCGATCGCAACGACCGGCTGGCGCTCGAAAGCGATCTGCGGCGCGCGATCGAGAAGGGCGAGATGAAGGTCTATTTCCAGCCGATCGTCCGGCTTGAGGACCGGACGATCGCCGGCTTCGAGGCCCTGCTGCGCTGGGATCATCCCCGCGAGGGGCGGATCAGCCCGCACGTCTTCATTCCGATCGCCGAGGAGACCGGCTTCATCATCGAGCTCGGCGCCTTCGTGATGGGGCGCACGGCGCGCGAGTTGTCGGCCTGGCAGGCCGCGCTCGATGTCGAGCCGCCGATCTTCGCCTCGGTGAACATCTCCAGCCGCCAACTCCTGCGCCATGACCTGCTGCACGACGTGAAGGTCGCGCTCGGGCACAACCGCGTGCTGCCGCACACGCTGAAGCTGGAGCTGACCGAAAGCCTGGTCATGGAAAACCCGGAATACGCCGCACAGATGCTGACCCGGATCAGGGCGCTGGGAGCCGGGCTTTCGCTGGATGATTTCGGCACGGGCTATTCGTCGCTGGCCTATCTGGAGCGGTTCCCGTTCGACACGATCAAGATCGACCAGAGCTTCGTGCGCCAGCTTTCCAAGGGCAAGCAGCCGGTGATCCTGCGTTCGATCATCACGCTGGCGGCGGAACTGGGCATGGAAGTGGTGGCCGAAGGCGTCGAGAGCGAGTCGGACGCGATCGAACTGTTCCAGATCGGCGCCCAGTATGCGCAGGGCTTTGCCTTCGGCGAAGCCATGTCGAGCGCAGAGGCGCGCAAGCTGGTCGGCGCCACCGAAAAAGCGGCCTGAAGCCGCAGGCCTGACGGCTAGCCGTGCCCCGCGGTGCTGGACAGGCGGGCCGGATCGACCCCCAGCTTCGACAGGGCCCGGTTGTACTTGGTGTCGAGCGCCAGATCGAAGAGCAGGCCGGAATCCGCATCGCAGTGCAGCCAGCCATTGGCCTGGATTTCGGTCTCGAGCTGTCCCGCGCCCCAGCCGGCATAGCCGAGCGCCAGGAAGGCATGACGCGGGCCGGCGCCCTGGGCGATCGCCTTCAGCACATCGATCGTGTGGGTGAGGCAGATGCCGTCGTCGATCGGCAGCGTGGACGCATCGACGAAGTAGTCCGACGAGTGCAGGACGAAGCCGCGCCCGGTCTCGACCGGCCCGCCCTTGAGAACCTGCACGGTCTGGTCGGCGGGCCGCAGGCGGATGGCGTCGGCATGATCGACGATGCCAAGCTGGAGCAGCAACTCGCTGAGCTTCATGTCCGGCGCGCTGCGGTTGATCACCAGCCCCATCGCGCCTTCGTCTGAATGGGCGCACAGATAGACCACTGTCCGCCTGAAGCGCTCATCGCGCATGCCGGGCATGGCGATCAGACACTGGCCGTCGAGATAGCTGCGGCCTTTCGACCTCGCACCGACATTGATCTTCATGCCGCCATGCTATGACGAGGACTGGCGGAAGGAAACCTGCCTCGAAGGCTTCGACGCAGAATAATCGCTGGCCCTTCACCATTCCGGCAACAGCGCCGGCCGGCGCCATTTGGTGTCTCGCAATCGACATCAATAACGATTATAAGGCGTTGGAATGGTTTTTCGCGCTGCCCTGTTGCTAGGCTTGATCGTCTCTGCGCTGCCCGCCGCGGCGCAGCCGGACAGGGCTGTCTCGGACTGGTCGAGCGCCAGTCATTCGGAAGTCCGCCTCATCGCGGGTGGCCGCAGCGCAGATGGCGCCTATCGCGTCGGCGTCGAGATCAGGATGAAAACCGGCTTCAAGACCTACTGGCGCGTTCCCGGCGATGCCGGTGTGCCGCCGATGTTCGACTGGTCCGGGTCGGACAATCTCGGATCGGTGGCGATCCGCTGGCCGTCGCCCAAGCGCTTCCTGGATGGCGGCGTCACCACAATCGGCTACAAGGACCGCGTCATCTTTCCGGCCATTATCCGCGCGGCCGACATTGCGAAGTCCGTGAGAGCAACGCTCAAGCTCGACTATGCCGTTTGCGACAACATCTGCATTCCGGCCAAGGCCGAAGTGAGCCTGTCCCTGCCGGAGCAGGCCGAAACCAGCCAGACAGCCACGCTTGAACAGTTCCGGGCCCAGACGCCACGCGCCAAGGAACCCGGCAAGTTGGATGACCGGCCGGCACTGATCTCGGCCGCCTTCATCCCCGAGAAGGGCCGCAAGGCGGTGGATGTCGTGCTTGGCATATCGCCGGGCGGCGCCATCAACGATGTGTTTCTGGAAGGGCCGGAGGGCTGGCTGTTCGGGACCCCGGTTGTGACTCAGGTCGAGGCCGACAAAATCAGCATGCGCATTCCGATCGAAGACAGGCCGAAGAACATGATCGGGCTGATTCCAGTGGTGCTGACCATCACCGGCGCACCGACCTCGAGCGAGATCCGCTTCGAGATCGAGGCCATCGGGGCAAAGCCCTGAGGCTGCTCCGCCGGCGAGCCTCGCGCGCGTTCACCTTGGCGTGAAGGAACCGCCAGCCGCCGCCCAATGGAACCGGAGGCCGCAAAAGCTGTTTCCCCTTTCGGGCAGGATGCTTTAGGTCAATCCTTGTCATGATCCGGCCAGTCGCCCTGGGCACGCCGGATCCACCTTTCATCCCTCAAACGGAGCCCCTTCCCATGACAATCAAGGTTGGCGATAAGCTGCCCCAGAGCACCTTCCGCATCATGACCGCCGACGGGCCTGCCGCGAAAACCACCGATGAGGTGTTCGGTGGCCGCAACGTCGCGCTGTTCGCTGTCCCTGGCGCGTTCACTCCCACCTGCCACCGCAATCATTTGCCCGGCTTTCTGGCCAAGGCCGACGAGATCAAGGGCAAGGGAATCGACGCAATCGCCGTCGTCGCGGTCAACGACGTCTTCGTGATGAACGCATGGGCGAAGGATTCCGGCGCAGCCGGAGTCATCGAGTTTCTGTCGGACGGCAACGCCGACTTCGCCAAGGCGATCGGACTGACGCTGGACGGGTCCGGCTTTGGCCTCGGGACGCGGTTCCAGCGCTTCTCCATGGTGGTGCGGGATGGCGTGGTCGACTCGCTCGCAGTCGAGGACGGCCCGGGCAAGGCGGAACTGTCAGGCGCTGATGCGCTGCTCGCGAGCTTGAGCGGCGTCTGACCCAGGCAGTGCAGGAGACCGCCCCCATGCCGGTGACTGTCAGAGACCTGAAGGCTGCGGACTTCGGCCATTGGGAGCCGCTCTGGCAAGGTTATCTCACCTTCTACAAGGCCATTGTTCCCGCTCACGTCACGCAGCTAACCTTCAGCCGCCTGACAGGAGGCAGGGCCGGCATGGGCGGCTTTCTGGCCTTCGACGGTGCGGCTGCCATCGGCATGGTCAACTGGATCATGCATCCAAGCTGCTGGACTGAAGGCGACTACTGCTATCTTCAGGACCTGTTCGTGGACCCGGCGCGGCGCGGCGGCGGGACCGGCCGGCTGCTGATCGACGCAGTCTACGCGAAGGCGCGAGCCTCAGCCTGCTCCCGCGTCTACTGGCTCACCCATGAAACCAACAGCGACGCGATGGCGCTTTATGACAAGGTGGCCGACCGGAGCGGCTTCATCCAGTACCGGAAGATCTTGTAACGGAGCGCGCCAGCGGACCGATTGCTTGCCAGACAATTGTGCAGTTTCCGCTGACTCCAAGGCTTCCGTTAAGACATTGTCCATCAATTGAGCCAATTGTGACCCCTCAATAATGGGGGTCAGATCGATTGCCTCACAGAATGTATTTTGAGGTTCATGCGACCGGAATTGTCGAGCGAGCGCAAGCTCCTGACATCGGGCTGCTCTATCGTTTCTATCTTGCGGCCTGCCGCGACGGGTGCATGCCCCGGCAGGTGGATTTCGACATTCCGAAGCTGCCGCAGTTCGCGGCTTTCCTGATGCGGCTTGAGCCTGAAGACGGGGGCGTGTTCCGCTACGGCTATTATGGCAACGGCATCACCGCCGTCGCTCAGTTCGACATGACTGGCAAGACCACGGCCGATTTCGAAGGGCCGGTCCGCACCTTTTTCGAAAGCGTCTATGCCCAGTGCATCGAGACCGGGCAGCCGCTGTTCACGATCCACCGCGCCATCAAGGCCAACCTCGTCCACACCTGGGAGCGCCTGGTGCTGCCGGTACGGATGGCTGACGGCGCAGTCGCCTTCATCGTCTACAACCGTCCGCGCGAATTCGAGCAGGACTTCCTGCAAGCCATCCTCAATGGCCTCCCGGATGGCCTGATCGCATGCCGCGCGACCCGCGAAGCGAATGGCGATTTGTCTGGCGCGGTCGTCCTGTCCGTCAATCCGGCTGCCTGCGAGATGTTCCAGATCGAGAATGTCGAAGGCCAGCAATTGCATGCGGCCTTGCCGCTGCTGCGAGACAGCGCGGTCTGGGAAGCGCTGATCAATGTCATCACCGCCCGGTCAAGGGAGCTTGTCGAGGTCTGCCACCAGCACCACGGCACGCCGCGCTACCTGCGCTTCCAGATCACGCCGCTGTTCGACGGCGCCATCATCCATGTTTCCGACGTCACCGCACTGACGCTGGCCAACGTCGTGCTGGAGCGCGAGCACGAACAGCTCCGCAGCGAGATCAGCCGTCAGCAGAGCGAGGGCGACGTGCTGCGTGGCCTTGCCCATTCCGATGCGCTGACCGGCGCGCTCAACCGGCGCGGACTGTTTGCAGCGGCCGATGAGTGGAGCCGCAAACGCGATGCCTGCTCTGTCATCGCAGCGGACATCGACAGTTTCAAGTCGATCAATGACCGCTATGGCCACGGCGTCGGCGACAATGCCATCCGTGAGATCGCAGCGGTCCTGATGGACATCGCCAACCAGCATGACGGCTTCGTGGCACGGCTCGGCGGCGACGAGTTCATCTGCGTGGTGCCACAGCTGCTGGCGCCGGCCACCGAACTGGCCGAACAGGCGCGGGTCCGCATCTCCGTCAACCCGTTGGCGAGTGCACTCGGTCCGGTGATGCTCACCTGCTCGCTCGGCGTCGCCGAATGGCTGCCATCGAGCTCTTTTGACGTCGCGCTTCAGGTTGCGGACAAGGCGCTCTACCGCGCGAAGAAGGATGGCCGCAACCGCGTGGTCAGCGGACATGAACCGGGTACGACGACGCAGCCCGTTCTGTCGCTGCGCTCACGCGCTTCTTAGGCTGTCGCGGCCCTCGCGGGCCAACTGGTCGGCCCTTTCGTTCATTTCATGGCCGGCATGGCCCTTGACCCAGCGCCACTCGACCGTGTGCTGCGCCAGCGCCTCATCAAGCCTGCGCCAGAGATCCTCGTTCTTCACCGGCTTCTTGTCGGCCGTCCGCCAGCCATTGCGCTTCCAGTTGTGAATCCAGCTCGTGATGCCCTGCTTCACATACTGGCTGTCGGTGTGCAATTCGACCGCGCAGGGCCGCTTCATCGCTTCCAGCGCGCTGATGGCGGCCATCAGCTCCATGCGGTTGTTGGTGGTCATCGCCTCCCCGCCCTTCAGCTCCTTGTGGACGCCGTTGTAGGTCAGGATCGCGCCCCAGCCGCCCGGACCTGGATTGCCCGAGCAGGCGCCATCCGTGAACACAACCACCTTCGCGCCCGTCATCTGATCAGCCCATACTCTGCCGCGCTGTCGACCCTGCGATGGAAGGAAAGACGGCGGTCATAGGGGATCGGGTCATGCGGCTTGACCAGCGCGCCCGCCGGGACATCGAGCAGGTCGAGCGTGCGGGTGAGCAGGAAGCGCAGCGCAGCGCCACGCGCGAGTTGCGGCAGCGCGGCCACTTCCTCGGCCTCCAGCCGCCGCACGGCCTCATAGCCGCCAAGAAGCGCCTGCCCCTTTGTCAGGTTGAACGATGCGTCCGGCTCGAAACACCAGGCATTGAGGGCGATGGCGAGGTCGTAGGCATAGGCGTCGTTGGCGGCGAAATAGAAGTCGATCACCCCGGAGCAGGCCGGGCCAATGAAGAACACATTGTCGGCGAAGAAATCGGCATGGATCACGCCGGCCGGCAGGCCCTTCGGCCAGCTTGCCTCATGCACGGCCACCTCGTCCGCAATCCGGCGGCTCAGGCCCGGCGAGATGCGCTCCGCACGTGCGCCGCTGGCCTCGGCCAGAGGCCGCCAGCCGCTGACGGACAACGGATTGGTCCGCACCATCGCGAAGCCTTCGCCGGCGCGGTGCAACTGCGCCAGGGCGCGCCCGGCGGCGGCGCAATGGCCGGCGCTCGGCTTCTTGACCGAGATTCCGTCCAGATAGCTGACCAGGGCGGCAGGCTTGCCGGCGATCTCGGCCAGCGCCGCGCCATCCTTCATCCGGACGGGGCGCGGACAGGCAAAGCCGTGGCCGGCGAGATGGTCCATCAACCCGATGAAGAACGGCAGGTCCTCGCGCGGGGCGCGGGCCTCATAGACCGTCAGGATATAGCGGTCGGTCGTGGTCTGGAGGAAGAAATTGGAGTTCGAGACGCCCTCGGCGATCCCCTTGAAGGCGATCGGCTGGCCGATGTCGTAGCGCGCGACGAAGGACGCCAGATCGTCGTCCGAGACGTCGGTGTAAACGGCCATGGCTCAGGCCGCGGTCGAGGGGCGCAGCTCGCGCGGCAGCGGAAAGAACACGCTCTCATCGGCGGTCGAGACGGTTTCCACCTCGATCGCATAGCGTGCGGCGAAGGCGTCGATGATCTCCTCGACAAGCACTTCGGGGGCGGACGCCCCCGCCGTGATGGCAAGCGACGAAATCGCGCCGAACTCCGTCCAGTCGATGTCTTCGGCCCGCAGGACCAGCCTTGCCAGCCGGGCGCCCGCCCGTTCACCGACTTCGCGCAGGCGCTGGGAGTTGGACGAATTGGGCGAGCCGACGACCAGCAGCGCGTCGACGCGCGGCGCCACGGCCTTCACCGCCTCCTGCCGGTTGGTGGTGGCGTAGCAGATGTCCTCCTTGTGCGGCGCGACCATGGCCGGGAAGCGCGCCTGCAGGGCGGCGACAATTTCCGCCGTGTCGTCCACCGAGAGCGTGGTCTGCGTCACGAAGGCCAGCGCAGCCGGGTCAGGCGGCTGAAGCGCCGCGACATCGGCGACCGTTTCCACCAGCGTGATCGCGCCATGCGGGAGCTGCCCCATTGTCCCGACCACTTCCGGATGGCCGGCATGCCCAACCATGATGATGTGGCGGCCGCGCTTGTGGTGGATTTCCGCCTCACGGTGCACCTTTGTCACCAGCGGGCAGGTCGCGTCGATGGCATGCAGGTGACGGCTGGCTGCATCCTGCGGCACGGATTTGGCCACGCCATGGGCCGAGAAGATCACGGGCCGCGTCGTATCCTCGACCTGGTCGAGTTCCTTGACGAAGATCACACCCTTCTTCTTGAGGCCATCGACGACGTATTTGTTGTGAACTATCTCATGCCGGACATAGACCGGGGCGCCATGAAGCTTCAGCGCCTGCTCGACTGCATCGATGGCGCGCACCACACCCGCGCAGAAGCCGCGCGGGGCACAGAGCAGGATGCGAAGCGGCGGCTTTGGACTCATGCCCCTTCTTTCGGGCCGAAGGGCGCGTTGTCAAGAATGCGGATGCTTGCGTTTGGCCCTCAACACAGCGAAACAGGGGCATGTCCGCCCTCCGCCTTGTTCTGTTCGACATGGATGACGTGCTGTGCGCCTATGACTGGCCGGGGCGCATCAGCGCCCTCGCCCGCCATAGCGGCAGAGCCGAAAGCGAGATCGTTGCAGGGATATGGCATTCAGGCTTCGAGGATCTGGCCGACACCGGCCAGATCACATCGCAGGCCTATGTCGCGGGCTTCGCGCAGCGGCTCGGGGTCCCCTTCTCCCGTGCGGACTGGCTGGCCAACCGCGCCGCCTGCCTGACGCCATGGCCTGCGATGCTGGAACTTGTCCGGTCGATCTCCCGGCAGGCCGAGATCGCCATCCTGACCAACAACAATCACCTTATCATCGAGGAGATCGACACAGTTTTCCCGGAGCTACGCCCCCTGTTCGGGCCGCGCATTCTCAGTTCGGCGGAACTCGGCCTTCAGAAACCGAATCCTGCTGCCTATCTGGCGGCGCTCGACCGCCTGGGCTTTCAGCCTGGCGAGACGCTGTTTACCGACGACCGCAGCGAGAACGTCGAAGGGGCCATCTCGGCGGGTCTGCACGGCCATGTCCACAACGGGCCGGATGGGCTGCGGGCCCGGCTCGCGGAATTGGGATTGCCGATTCCGGCATGAAAGACTCGCGGAACGCCGCCAACGGTTCTATCTCCGGACAGTGCGCTGCCGATTTCGACAGCCGCGTTGCCCTCTTCCAGCGAGCTTTCCGCCCATGGCCGACGCCTCCCATGCCAGTTTTCTGCCGCCGATCCTGACCTTCTGCGCCGGCGCCGTGGTGGCCGTGCCGCTGTTCAGGCGGTTCGGCCTGTCGGCTGTGCTGGGCTATCTGGCGGCCGGCGTGGTGATCGGCCCCTCCGTACTCAAGGTGATCACGGATGCCGATTCGATCCGCGGCATCGCCGAGATCGGGGTGGTGCTGCTGCTGTTCATCGTCGGACTTGAGCTGCAACCGTCGCGGCTGATCGCCATGCGCAAGGACATCTTCGGCGCGGGCTCGGCGCAGTTGGGATTGACGGCGCTGCTGGTCGGCCTGGTCGCTCTCGCCATGGGGCTGAGCTGGCAGGGCGCCGTCGCCGTCGGCATCGCCATGGGCCTGTCGGCCACGGCCATCGCCCTGCAATTGCTCGAGGAGCGCGGCGACCAGGACGAACATTACGGCCGCCGGACTTTCTCGATCCTGCTGTTTCAGGACATGGCGATTGCACCGATCCTCGCGCTGCTGCCGCTGGCCGCGACGACCGGAGCCGGTGGCGACCTGAGCAAGGCGGCGCTTGGAGTCGGGCTTGCGGTCACCGCCATCGCGGCGGTCGTCGTGGCCGGCAAATACGTGCTGAACCCGGCCTTCCGCCTGCTGGCGAAATCGGGCGCGCGCGAGGTGATGACCGCTGCAGCCCTGCTGGTCGTGCTGGGCAGCGCCGTTCTGATGGAGCATGTCGGCCTGTCGATGGCGCTGGGCGCCTTCCTCGCCGGGGTGCTGCTGGCCGAATCCAATTTCCGGCATGAGCTTGAAGCCGACATCGAGCCCTTCCGCGGCGTGCTGCTCGGGCTGTTCTTCATGGCCGTCGGCATGTCGATCGACCTCAGGCTGGTGATGGACAACTGGCTGCTGCTGGCGCTGGCCGCGCCCGCGCTGGTGCTGCTCAAGATCGCTGTTGCCGCCGGCATCCTCAGGGCATCCTGCTCGTCGACGGCGGAAGCCATCCGCGCCGGCGCGCTGCTCTCGCCGGCCGGCGAATTCGCCTTCGTGCTGCTGCCGCTGGCCGGATCGCTGTCGTTGCTGACACAGGAACAGGCCGCCATCGCCACCGCGCTGGCCGCAATCACCATGCTGATCGGGCCGATCATCGCCAAGCTGATCGACGCGCAACTGGCCAAGAACCCGGCCGCGGCGGAAACGATGGACGAAGACTTCAACGGCGCCGGCGGTTCCGTCGTGATCATCGGCTTCGGGCGCTTTGGACAAGTCGTGACCCAGACCATGCTGACGCAGAAGATCGACGTGACCGTGATCGACAAGGAGGTCGAGCGCATCAAGTCGGCGGCGCGCTTCGGCTTCAAGATCTATTATGGCGACGGCACGCGGCTTGATGTGCTGCGCGCTGCGGGCGCCGGCAAGGCCAAGCTGATTGCGGTCTGCGTCGATGACAAGGAGGCGGCCAAGCGCATCACCGAGATCGTCAAACAGGAGTTCCCGCAGGCGCGGGTGCATGTGCGCGTCTATGACCGTGTCCACGCGATCGAGCTGATGGGCGTGGGCGTCGACCGCTTCGTGCGCGAGACCTTCGAAAGCGCGCTGTATTTCGGGCGGATCACGCTCGAGGTGCTCGGCCTGTCGCCCGATGAGGCGGCGACCATCGTCGCCGATGTGCGCAAGCGCGACCTGCAGCGGCTCGAAGCGCAGGCCACCGACGGGATACTGGCGCGGGCGGACCTTTTGCGCGGAACAGGCATTACCCTGCTGCCGGAACCGCTGATCAAACCGCAGAAGGCCGGCACGGCACTCAACGAAGAAACACGCGCCGCAGTCGGCCAGACCGAACCGCAGTCGTCAGGAGCAGCATCGTGAATTTTCGCCCCTCGGACGATCCGCCGGGCCAGCTGGCGGCCGTCCCGGTGCCGGCAGCGGCCGAACCGAAGCGCCAGCAGGCGGTCTTCGTCACGGGTTCGACCATGCGCCACGTCGTCACCATGACGGCCACCGGTTCGATCGGGCTGATGGCGATCTTTCTGGTTGACTTCTTGTCGCTGCTCTACGTCTCGTGGCTGGGCCGGCCTGCGGCCACCGCAGGCGTCGGCTTCGCCACGCTGGTCCTGTTTCTCTCGACCTCGGTCAACATCGGCTTTCTGATCGCGGTCAGCGCGCTGGCTTCGAAAGAGATCGGCGCGGGAAGCCGGCAAAGGGCGCGTGAAATCGCAGGGTCGACGATTGCGCTGATGGTACTGACCTCGATCGTGGTGGCGGGCCTGATGCTGGCCGCCACGCCGACGATCCTGACCTGGCTCGGCGCAAGCGGCGAGGCCTACGACACGGCCTTCCGCTTTCTGATGATCGCGATGCCATCCAACATCCTGATGGCGCTGGGGATGGGCTTTTCCGGCGCGCTGCGGGCTGTGGGGGACGCGAAAAAGGCGATGTACGTGACCCTTTCGGGCGGCATCGTCACAGCCGGCCTTGATCCGCTGCTGATCTTCTGGGCCGGGCTCGGCACTGACGGCGCCGCCTGGGCCACGGTCGTGTCCCGCATCAGTTTCGTGATCGTCGGCTACTGGGGCGCGGTCATGGTGCATGACATCGTGGCGAGACCGCGCATCGGCCATCTTGCCGGCGACATGCGGCTGGCGACGGTGATAGCTGTTCCGGCGGTGCTGACCAATCTGGCGACCCCGGTCGCGAACATCTTCGTGGCCTCGACCATGTCGCAGTTCGGCGACAAGGCTGTCGCCGCCTTCGCGATCATCGACCGCATCGTGCCGCTGGCCTTCGGCGTGCTGTTCGCGCTGTCGGGAGCCGTTGGCCCGATCCTCGGCCAGAACTGGGGCGCGCGGCGCTTTGACCGCATGCGGCAGACCCTGAAGGACGCGACCATCTTCTGCGCGGCCTACGTACTGCCGATGTGGCTGCTGCTGATGCTGGGCCAGAACCAACTCGTCGAGCTTTTCCACGTGACCGGCCTGACGGCCGAGCTGCTCAAGCTGTTCACGGTCGTCTCCGGACCGATGTGGCTCACCCTTGGCGGGCTCTTCGTCGCCAATGCGGCCTTCAACAATCTTGGCTACCCGCTCTATTCCACGGCCTTCAACTGGGGCCGCGCCACCATCGGCACCTTGCCTCTGGTCTGGCTGGGGGCGCATTTCGGCGGGGCGCATGGCGCGCTTTACGGCGTGGCCGCCGGCGGAGCGCTGTTCGGCGTCGCGGCGCTGATTGTCGCTTTCCGCACGCTTGATGCGCTGGAAGCGGCGCCGGCGAAGTGACCAAGCAAAGGCCGCAATCGCGTCATTGAGCGTACATCCGACTTCGCCTATGACTGTCCGTCGAGCGGGGGACGCTCATCGCGAGGGGAAGCGTCGATGATGAACCTTTTTGAGATCATGCAGGCCGCCCAGGGCGGCAATGCGATCAACAACCTGTCCAACCAGTTCGGCCTGTCGCAGCAGCAGACGCAGAGTGCGCTTGAGGCGCTGCTGCCGGCTTTCTCGATGGGCCTGAAAAACCAGACCCAGTCTCCCGACATGTTCTCGCAACTCGCCGGCATGATGATGAACGGCCAGGCGAGCCAGCAGGCGTTCGAGGACGCGAACAATGACGGGATTCCGGATCATCTGCAGCAGGAAGGCAACCAGGTCCTCGGCCAGATCTTCGGCTCGAAGGACGTCAGCCGTGCCGTGGCCCAGCAGGCCTCGCTGATCAGCGGCGTCTCAGACAGCGTGCTGAAGGCGATGTTGCCGGTGGTGGCCTCGATGATCATGGGCGGCCTGTTCAAGGGCGCCAGCAATCAGGGCCTTGGCGGCCTGCTTGGCCAGCTTGCGCAAGGGATGATGCCGGGCGGCGGCGTGGGCGCCCAGCAGGGCAACAACCCGCTGGGCGGGTTGCTCGGCGGCCTGATGGGCGGAGGCCAGCAGGGTGCGCAGCAGGGCGGCATGGGCGGCCTGCTGGGTGGGCTGCTCGGCAGCATGATGGGCGGCGCGCAGCAGCAGCCGCGACAGGCCGATCCGATGCAGGCCGGCCTTGAGGCGCTGACAAACATGTTCGGCACCGGCCGCCAGATGCAAGACCAGCATCAGGCCAACCTTCAGACCATCTTCGACGCCTTCCTGAAGAAGTGATCCGCGCTGGCAGGTTCACGAAAAGAGGGCCGGGTCATCGACCCGGCCCTGTAACCGTCTCGACTGCGGCGAGGCTCACGCCTCGCGCGGGCAGTTGCCGATCACCACTGCCCGTCGAACCCCCGGACCTGCAGCCCGGATGGCCTGCCCGTGCCCTGCGCCGGCGATGTCCTTGAGGACGTGGGACGGGTCTTCCAGAACGGACACGGCCAAGGCGCCGTGTACGTCGGTGCGGGTGAGCCCGATGTCTTTCAGCGCGTGGTCGTCAAGCTCGGCGAGAGCGGTGATTTCACGGCGGTGCTGGAGAGCGCGGCCAAAGCTGACCACCGGCGCGACCACGACAGCGGCGGCCTGGCGCACCAGGCGCAGGGCAGACGAGGCCAAGGGAAGAACGGATGACAGAATGATCATGGCAACCTCCTGAACCGGGCAATCCGGCATGGGTGCGACGCACGGCGCAACGCACCGGCAACGTCTACGCCTGCCACTTGAATCATTAAAACGAATAGATATGATGCGTCACTTCACACAATGTGATGAGGGCTTCCGAATGGCGCATGTGCTCGATTCAGACCAGTTGCGGACCTTTGTGGCGATCGTCGACACCGGCTCGTTCACGAAAGCTGCCGATGTGGTGCACAAGACCCAGTCGGCGGTCTCGATGCAGATCAAGCGGCTGGAGGAGCGGATCGGGCGCTCGTTGTTCGAGCGCGATGGCCGCCACGCCAAGCTGACCGAGGACGGCGAGCGGGTGCTCGACTATGCGCGCCGGATCGTGCGGCTCAATCTGGAATGTGTCGGCAGTTTCTCCGACGCCGATCTCAAGGGGCGGGTGAGGCTTGGTGTGCCCGATGACTATGCCGACCGCTATCTGCCGGAGATTCTGGCGCGCTTCTCGCGGTCAAACCCGCAGGCCGAGGTGACGGTGGTCTGCGAGCCGACGCCCAATCTTGCCGATTGCGTTCAGGCGGGTGATCTCGACCTTGCGATCATCACCCATGTCGACCGTCGCGGACCAGCCGAGATCGTGCGCGTCGAGCAACTGCTGTGGGTGACATCTGCCCGTCACAAGGTCCAGGAGGAGCCCGTCCTGCCGCTGGCGCTCGGTCGTCCGACCTGCAACTGGCGGCAGAGCGCCACCGAAGCTCTCGAACGCAGCGGACGCTCCTACCGCGTGCTGTACTCAAGCTGGAATTCAACCGCCGTCGGCGCGGCCGTGATGGCAGGTCTGGCGGTGTCGGTCCTTCCGGAAAGCGCGGTCCGGCCGGGGATGCGCATCCTTGGCCATTCGGACGGATTCCCGCCCCTGCCGACCTGCCGGATCGGACTGATGCGGGCTGCCGGCGAGCAGTCGCCGCTGGTGGCCGCGCTGGCCGACCATATCATCCAGAGCCTCGACAACCTCGCCAGCCTGAGGCCGGCCATGGCGGCGGAGTGACGGCGGGAGGATTGTGACGGTTGCCTTCGGCTGTCGCCTCATCTAGGCGAAAGCACCCTGCCCGGAGATGACACGCCCATGGAACGTCTGCTTGTGCTCTGCCGCCATGGCCAGAGCGAATGGAATCTGAAGAACCTGTTCACCGGCTGGAAGGACCCTGACCTGACCGCCCTTGGCGTACAGGAGGCGAAGGACGGCGGCAGGCGCCTGAAGGCGAAAGGCCTGTCCTTCGATGTGGCGTTCACCTCCGAACTCAGCCGCGCGCAGAAGACCTGCCAACTCATTCTCGACGAGATCGGCCAGCCGAAGCTGGAGACGATCCGGAACATCGCGCTGAACGAGCGCGACTACGGCGACCTCTCGGGTCTCAACAAGGCGGAGACCGCCGCCAAGTATGGCGAGGAACAGGTCCATGTCTGGCGCCGCAGCTATGACGTGCCGCCGCCGGGTGGGGAGTCTCTGAAGGACACGGTGGCCCGCGCCCTGCCCTATTTCGTCACCGACATCCTGCCCCGTGTAATGGGCGGCCAGCGCGTGCTGGTGGCGGCCCACGGCAACAGCCTGCGCGCCCTGATCATGGTGCTCGACCGGCTCAACCCGGACAGCATCATGAAGGTCGAGCTCAACACCGGCGAGCCGATCGTCTACCGGCTGAAGGCAGATACGAGTGTGGAGAGCAAGGACGTGCTCAAGGCGTGACCCGGCGTTCGCCAGTTGACGGGCTCATGCTGGCAATCGCCATGGCGCAGTGCGCCGCGTTCGGCCCGCGACCTGCTCGTTTCGAGAAGACAGGAGCATGAGCAGCCTCATCGAGATCGCGCCCGGCGTCGTGCACTTCCCCGGCTGGTTCGAGCGCGCGGCACAGGAGGCGCTGGTGGCCAGCCTGCGCGAGGTAGCGAAGGCCGCGCCGCTGTTTACGCCGCGCATGCCGCGGACGGGCCAGCCGTTCTCGGTGAAGATGACCAATTGCGGCGCGCTCGGCTGGGTGTCGGACATCAACGGCTATCGCTATCAGCCGACTCATCCCGACACCGGCGCACCATGGCCGCCCATGCCGCTGGCGCTGCTGGAAGCCTGGCAATCCCTGGCGGCCTATCCGCATCCGCCCGAGGCCTGCCTCGTCAATTTCTATGACGGCACTGCGAAGATGGGTCTCCATCAGGACCGCGACGAGCAGGATTTCGACGCGCCGGTGCTCTCGGTTTCGCTGGGCGATACCGGGGTGTTCCGCGTCGGCGGCACGACGCGCGGCGGGCCGACCAGATCGGTGAAACTGCAGTCGGGTGACGCGCTCAGCTTCGGCGGCCCGGCAAGGCTGGCCTTCCACGGCATCGACCGGATCATTCCCGGCACCTCCACGCTGCTGCCACAGGGCGGGCGGATCAACCTGACGCTGCGCCGGGTCACGCAGCCCTGATCAATCAGTGCGCCTCGTCCCAGTTGCCGGCGGCGCGGGCATCGACCTGAAGCGGCACCTTCAGCGCAAGCGCCGGCAGCGGCGCGTCGACCATCACTTTCCGGATGATCGGCAGGGCACGGTCGACCTCACTGTCCGGAACCTCGAACACCAGTTCGTCATGCACCTGCAACAGCATGCGCGCATTGAGCCGCGCTGCGCCAAGCGCGTCCTCCATCCGGATCATGGCGCGGCGGATGATGTCCGAGGCCGAGCCCTGGATCGGCGCATTGATCGCCTGGCGCTCGACGAAGGCGCGCATCTGCGGGTTCGAGGACGATGCATCCGGATAGTGACAGACGCGCCCAAAGATGGTGGTGACGAAGCCGTTGGCGCGCACGAAGGCCTTGGTCTCGTCCATGTAGGCGCGGATGCCGGGGAAGCGCTCGAAATACTTTTTGATGTAAGCCCCGGCCTCTTCGCGCGAAATGCCGAGCTGGTTGGCAAGGCCGAAGGCGGAAATGCCATAGATGATGCCGAAGTTGATCGCCTTGGCCCGCCGCCGGACCTCGCCCGGCATGTCCTTGACCGGCACGCCGAACATCTCAGACGCGGTCATCGCGTGAATGTCGATGCCGTCGGCAAAGGCCTGCCTCAGCTGCGGGATGTCGGCGATATGGGCCAGCAATCTCAACTCGATCTGGCTATAGTCAGCCGAGACCAGCTTCATGCCGTTTTCGGGGATGAAGGCGGTCCGGATCTGCCGGCCCTCGGCATTGCGCACCGGGATGTTCTGCAGGTTCGGCTCGGAGGAAGAGAGCCGCCCGGTGGTGGTGGCGGCCAGTGAAAAGGAGGTGTGGATGCGGCCCGTCTCCGCGTTGAGATAGGTCGGCAGCGCATCGGTGTAGGTCGATTTGAGCTTGGTCAGCTGCCGCCAGTCGAGAATGCGGGCGGGCAGGACATGCCCCTGCTCCGCGAGGTCCTCGAGCGCACCGGCGCCGGTGGCCCACTGGCCGGTCGCGGTCTTCTTGCCGCCGGGCAGGCCAAGCTTGCCGAACAGGATGTCGCCAAGCTGCTTGGGGCTGCCGACATTGAATTTCTCGCCGACGATCTGCTGGATTTCATCTTCGAGCGCCGCTGCCTTCTGGGCGAAATCGCCGGACAGCCGCGACAGGATCTGCCGGTCGATGGAGACGCCGCGCCGCTCCATCCGCGCCAGAACCGGCACCAGCGGGCGTTCCAGCGTCTCGTACACCGATTGCCGGCCGCTGGCGGCAAGGCGCGCCTTGAAGATGCGCCAGAGCCGCAGCGTCACATCCGCATCTTCCGCCGCGTAGGTGGTGGCCTTGTCGATGGCGACGCGGTCGAAGGTGACGAGCGACTTGCCGGAACCTGCCACTTCCGAAAACGGAATGGTGGCGTGGCCAAGGTGCAGTTCGGACAGCTTGTCCATGCCATGGCTGTTGATGCCGGCATCGAGCACGTAGCTCATCAGCATGGTGTCGTCGGCGGGCTGAATGGCGATGTCGTGGCGCGACAGCACCAGCCAGTCGTATTTGAGGTTCTGGCCGACCTTGAGCACGGAAGGGTCTTCGAGCAACGGCTTGAGAATCGTCAGCGCGCCCTTGCTCCCGATCTGGTCAGGCTCCAGCCCCGAGCCGAAAAGGTCCGTGCCGCCCCGGTGCAGCAGCGGCACATAGCAGGCGACATTGGGCGCGACTGCGAGAGAGAAGCCCACCAGGTCCGCGGCCATGGCGTCGAGCGAGGTCGTCTCGGTATCGATGGCCACCACGCCCGCCTCGCGCGCCATGGCGACCCATTCGGCGAGGCGTGCGGGGGTGCGCACGGTCTCGTAGGCCTCGCGCCGGAATGGCTGCGCCTTCACCGCTTCGGCCAGGAGCTCGGCATGACGCTTGGCGCTGGTGCCGACGGGGTCAGCCTTGGCCGACGGTGGCTTCGGCGTGGCGCGCTCCGAAAGGCTGGGCACCGCCTCACCTTCGGAAGGCGCCTCGTCACCTTCACCCCAGCCGGTGCCTGCGCCCCTTTTGGCGAACTCCGGGTCGGGATCGATCGCGCTGGCTTCCGCCTCATAAGCCTCGGCGACGCGGCGGGTGACGGTGTTGAACTCCATCGCCTTGAGGAAGGCGATCAGGTTGCGCGGGTCGGGTGTGGCGACGCGCAGGTCGCCGATTGGCACCTCCAGCGGCACATTGGCGTCGAGCATGACCAGCTTTTTCGAGATGCGCGCCTTCTCGGCGTGTTCGATCAGCGATTCACGCCGCTTGGTCTGGGTGATCTTGCCCGCCTGCGCGGCAGCGAGAATGCCCTCGAGATCACCGTACTCGGCCACCAGCTGCGCCGCCGTCTTGATGCCGATGCCGGGCACGCCGGGAACATTGTCGACCGAATCGCCGGAGAGCGACTGCACCTCGACGACCTTGTCCGGCGGCACGCCGAATTTCTCGATCACCTCCGGCGCGTCGATGCGCTTGTCCTTCATGGTGTCGAACATGGTGACGCGGTCATTGATCAGCTGCATCAGGTCCTTGTCGGACGAGATGATGGTGACGTTCGCCCCCGCCTCCGCCGCGATGCGGGCGTAGGTGGCGATGAGATCATCGGCCTCGTAGCCACGCATCTCGATCGATGGCAGGTCGAAGGCGCGGGTGGCCGCGCGGATCAGTCCGAATTGCGGCCGCAGATCTTCGGGCGGCTCGGTGCGGTTGGCCTTGTACTGGTCGTAGATCTGGTTGCGGAACGTGTCCGACGAGGCATCGAAGATGATGGCGATGTGGGTCGCCTTTTCGCCATCGATCTTGTCGCGCAGCAGCCGCCACAGCATGTTGCAGAAACCCGCGACAGCCCCCACCGGCAAGCCGTCCGACTTGCGCGTCAGCGGCGGCAGCGCATGGTAAGCGCGAAAAATGTAGCCCGAGCCGTCGACAAGGACGAGATGGTCATCAGGCGATATGGCGGGCGTCTGGTCAGTCATGGCCGGACCATAAAGCGCGGGCTAGCGCGGGTCCATGGCGAGTTGGGTACTTGGATCATGTCAACGATCGGCGCGACCCCTCTCCCTCACCCTCTCCCACAAGGGGAGAGGGGTCGCACGGGTGATTGACGTAACCGGAGGATCGACGGACGATCATCAGTCTTTCCCGACGATTCAGGCCTCCCCGCATGGCAAAACCTCACCCCACAATCCCGCTCGCCTTCGTCGAGCTTCCCGCCGCCACCATGCAGGCCAATGCCGAGGCTTTTCGCGCCATCATGCAGCGCCGGCGCACGGTGCGTGATTTTTCGGATCGCACCGTCCCGCGCGCGCTGATCGAGACGGCTGTCATGACAGCGGGAACGGCTCCCTCGGGCGCGAACCAGCAGCCCTGGACCTTCGCCTGCATCTCGACGCAAGCGATCAAGACCCGCATCCGCGAGGGGGCGGAAGAGGAAGAGCGCGCCTTCTATGCAGGCCGGGCGGGCGAGGAATGGCTCGGCGCGCTCGCCCATCTCGGCACCGATGACCAGAAGCCGTTTCTCGACATCGCGCCCTGGCTGATCGTGATCTTCGCCCAGCGCTGGGGGCACGATGCCAAGGGCAAGAAGATCAAGCACTACTACGTTCCCGAGTCGGTCGGCATCGCGACGGGGCTGCTGATTGCCTCCCTGCATCAGGCAGGACTGGCGACGCTGACGCACACGCCCGCGCCAATGAATTTCCTGAACGAGATTTGCGGACGGCCTGACAACGAAAAGGCCCTGATCCTGCTGGTCGTCGGCTACCCCGCGGATGGAGCCACCGTCCCGGCGATCACCCGCAAGACGCTGCCGGAGATCGCGACCTTCCTCTGATCACCCCAGCACGCGCCGCATCACCGAACTGAAGCGCTGGCGGATGACGTCGCCATGGACATGGCGGCCCGCCTCGACAACGCGTTGTCCAGCCACGCGCACCTCGCGGACCGGCATCTCCGTCGCCGCAAAAATCGCGCTGTCGAGCAGCGCGGCCCCGCTGCGTGCCACGAGCGCCGGATGATCCAGATCGAGCGTGACGAGATCGGCCCCACATCCGGGCGCAATCGCCCCGACAGCACGGCCGCTGGCGCGGGCCCCGCCATCGAGAGTGGCCTGGTAGAGCGACAGGCCCACCGAGCCGCCGACCGGCGCCAGCCGCGCCCGACGCCGGTCGCGCAGCCGCTGCGAATACTCGAGCTGGCGCAGTTCGGAGGCGGCACCGACCTGGATGTTGGAGTCGGTTCCAACGCCCAGGACACCGCCGCCTTCATGGAAGGCCACGCCGTCGAAGATGCCGTCGCCGAGGCTTGCTTCCGTCACCGGGCAAAGCCCGGCCACCGCGCCGCTGGCCGCGATCGCATCGCGCTCGGCCAGCGTCAGGTGGGTGGCATGGATCAGGCACCATTGCCGGTCCACATCGGCATGGTCGAACAGCCATTCCACCGGCCGCTGCCCTGACCAGGCAAGGCAGTCGGCGACCTCCTTCTCCTGCTCGGCGATATGGATGTGGATGGGCGCGCCGCCCGCCAGTCGCCGCACCTGCTCAAGGTCCGCCGCGCCAACGGCGCGCAGCGAATGAGGCGCGATGCCGACGACGGCGCCCGCAACGCTGGAGACCGCCTTGCGCGAGCCCTCCACCAGCCGCGCAAAACTGTCCGGATCATTGATGAAACGGCGCTGGCCATGGCTCGGGGCGAGTTGGCCAAAGCCGCCGAAACGGTAGAACACGGGCAGCAATGTCAGGCCAATTCCCGTCTCATGCGCAGCCTGCGCTATGGCCGACGCCATCGCCGCAATGTCGGCATAGCGGCCACCATCGACATCATGGTGCAGGTAATGGAATTCACACACGCCGGTGAAGCCCGTCTCCAGCATTTCGGCGTAGGCTTGGGCGGCGATCGCGGCCACGTCATCCGGCGAGAGCTTGTCCAGAAAGCGGTACATCACCTCGCGCCAAGTCCAGAACGAGTCGTCCGAGGCGCCGCGCGTCTCGCTGAGGCCGGCCATGCCGCGCTGGAAGGCGTGGCTGTGAAGGTTCGGCAGGCCCGGCAGCGTGAGCCCTGCAACACGGACGGCATCAGGGGCAGGCAGTCCGCCGATGGCGACCGAGGCAATCGTGCCGGCCTCGACGGTGACCGCCACGTCGGCCACGATCCGACCGCCGATCAGGGCCTGCTCAAGATGAAGCGATGACATGATGGTCCACCCGTGTGCTGACAGAGGCCGACGCGATGGGGCCTTCCCCGCACCCCGTCTGTGACAGGCGTCGCACAGGACTTCCAGACCTGTTTTCCGCCTGTACCCGTGACCAATGAGCGGATCGGCTAGAACTCCGCAAGAAGCCGACCCAAGCCTTCGAGTTTGTCGTTGATCCCGTTTGCGCGCAAGGCGTGCCAATAGGTCGCCGTGTTGATGGCGATCACGGGCTTTCCGAGCCAGAGTTCGGCAGCGGCGGCAAGCCTGACCATCGACAGGTTGGTCCCGACCTGAACGATGGCGTCAACATCATCCCCGTCCAGTTCCCTGAGCTTGACCCGCAAGGTGTCCGTTGTTACCTCGGCGATGCCCGTCCAGGACCGGCACTGAAGCGCGATGTCCCTGACCACGCTGAAGCCCATGTCGCCGAAGTAGCGCGCGACTTCCGTGTTCATCACGGGCCAATAGGGCGAGATCACCGCCAGTCGCCTGACCCCGCCATAGGCGTTGAGGGCCTGCGCGCAGGCATGGCTGCCAATGCTGATCTTCACGCCAGCCTCGTTCTCGACCTTGGCGATGAAGGCATCCGCACCTTTTGCGCCGTCGAAAAAGGTCACGGCTGACATGCCCATCACGAGATAATCCGGTGCGCAGGTCATGACGCTGCGTACGGCGTCCAGAACGTTGCTGGCGATCGTTTCAGCTCCGGCCCGGAAGCTCTCGTTGCTGACGGCATTGGCGTTGGGCGTGTAGATCCGGCTGTAGTGATTGGTCACACCGACCGGGCGCATCGCCTCGAAGTCGGGCTGCACGATCGTGTTGGTCGATGGCCCCAGCACGCCGAACTTCCTGCGCCATCCCAGTGCGTCTGTCATGATGATCCTCCGTTGGATGTCTTTGGTTGTTACGGTTTCAGGACACTGGCACGACCGGGCAGTCGTGGCGACGGGCAATCGATCCTGCGGCTGTCAGGGTCATTCCGACATTGCGAGCGTTCATGGCCGGGTCGATGTCCAGAGATACGCCGCCAAGGCCGCGCCTTCGTCGCCCGAACGGTGTGGCACGGAGGGGAGCGGCCCTGCGCGCCCCGAAAGGGATGGCGCCCCAGCCTCCAAAAGCTGTGGATAGGCGTGCCTCGACTATGGCGCTTGGTTCGTCCGTCGCGCTGGTACTCTTGCTCGGCAAACGCGATGTTTTATCGGGGTCGATAACAGCATATGGCCAACCAACCCACGGACGCCCGCTATCTCCAGATTGTGAATGTGCTCAAGGCCCGCATCGTCTCGGGCCTCTATCCCGTGGGAACCCTGCTGCCGACCGAAGCTGACTTCTGTGCCGAGTTTACCGTCAGCCGCTATACGGTGCGCGAAGCCCTCAGGCGGCTGATCGCGATGGGGCTGATTTCGCGAAAGCAGGGCGCCGGAACATTCGTCGAGCGGTCAGAGGCAAAGGAGAGCTACTTCTTCGCGCTCCGGTCCCTCACCGAACTGTTCCAGTACGCGCTCGACACGTCTTTCAAGATTGTAGCCATCGAGGAACTCGTTCTGACATCGGCCCTTGCGGCGGAGGTCGGCGGCAAACGCGGCGAACGCTGGACGGTCGTGACCGGCCTGCGTTCGCTGACGCCCGACGCGCAGCCCTTCTGCTTCACCAAGTCCTACATTCCGGGCCGGCTGTCCTGGCTTGCCCCGGAGCTGCCGGGCTGTGTCGGGCCGTTCTACGCGCATATCGAAAAGCGGGCCAATGAGCCGATCCTGACCGCCCAGCAGCACATCAGCGCCAGCCGGGCATCGCCGGAAATCGCCCGCGCCCTTGGCATCTCCGAAAGCGACGTGGCGCTGTTGATGATGCGCCGCTACGTCTCCGCGAAGGGTACGGTGGTCGCGTCATTCAACTGGCACAACGCGGCAGAATTCACCTACCGGATGGCGATCCAGCGCGACGGCCCCAGCTAGGACCGGGCCGCCCGCGCTCCTAGGCGGCGGCCTTCAACGACGCGCCAATCACGCCGCGCGCGGCCAGATCGCCAAGGCGTGAGTCGGCCAGGCCCAGAATGCCGCCGAGAACCTCGCGATTGTGCTCGCCGAGTTCCGGACCGCAACTGACGACCTTGCCCGGCGTCGCCGACAGCTTGGGCGCGATATTCTGCATCCTGAGCGAGCCGAACTGCTTGTGGGCTACGGTGATGATGGCGTCGCGCGCCTTGAAGTGGATGTCTTCCAGCATCTCGGGGGCCCGATAGATGTCGCCGCGCGGCACGCCATGGCGATCGAGCAACTCGCCAAGCGTCGCCGCATCGAAGCCCTGCGACCACTCGCCGATCATCCGGTCAAGCTCGGCCTGAACGCTGCCGCGCGCGATATGGGTCGCATAGCGCGGGTCGTTCGCCAGTTCGGGCCGGCCCATGGCCTCCGCAAGCCGCTTGAACACCGTATCCTGGTTGGCGGCGATCAGCATCATCCGGCCATCGCTGGTTGGATAGACATTGGACGGCGCGACATTCGGAATGATCGCGCCAGAGCGTTCGCGGACATATCCGGCCTGGTCGTATTCCGTGATCAGCGATTCCATGATCGCCAGGACAGCTTCGTAGATGGCGCTGTCCACCACCTGCCCGTGACCCGTGCGCTCGCGGTTGTGCAGCGCCATCAGCCCGCCAAGGCAGGCAAAGGTTGCGGCAAGCGTGTCGCCGATGGAGATACCCATCCGGCTCGGCGGATTGGACGGATCGCCCACGACATGACGAAGCCCGCCCAGCGCCTCGCCGATTGCTCCGTAGCCGGCCTTCTCCGCATAGGGACCCGTCTGGCCATAGCCGGAGACGCGGATCATGATGATGCGCGGATTGATCTTGACCAGATCGGCATAGCCCAGACCCCACTTCTCCATGGTTCCGGGGCGGAAATTCTCGACCAGGATGTCGGCATTCTGCACCAGCTTGCGGATCAGGTCCTGGCCGTCCGGCTCGCGCGCGTTGATCTCGACCGACTTCTTGTTGCGCGCGATGACCGGCCACCACAGGGACTTGCCGTGGGCCTTCTCGCGGCCCCAGACGCGCATCGGATCGCCGGCTCCGGGCTGCTCGACCTTGATGACCTCGGCGCCGAAATCCGCCAGCAACTGACCGCAGAAAGGACCAGCGAGGAGCTGACCCATTTCAATCACCCGGAGATCTGTCAGGGGACCATTCCGGGTCGGATCGCGCGCTTCAGCCATGCAGAGCCCCTATTTGTCCAGACAACATTCCATGTTAATGACGGTCTTGAATTGGGCTGGCAAGCGCTTTTTCGTGCCGGCATCGGGAGTCCCCATGACCGGCATGGCAAAGACGGCAATCGAAATCGTCGAGGTCTCCCCGCGCGACGGGCTGCAGAACGAGCCCGCGTTCATCGCGACCGCCATCAAACGCGAACTGGTCGAGCGTGCGGTTGCCGCCGGCATCAGCCGCGTCGAGACCACAAGTTTCGTCAATCCAAAGCGCGTCCCTCAAATGGCGGACGCCGATGAACTGAGCGCGCAACTTGCCGGCTTCAAGGGGCTGAGCAGCATCGGCCTTGTGATGAACGCCCGCGGGCTGGAGCGCGCCGCCGCCCATTGCAACGAGATCAACTTCGTGGTCGTCGCCAGCGAAACCTTCAACAGACGCAACCAGGGCGTCTCCATCGACGAAACGCTCGCCCTTTGGCGCGATGTGGCTCAGGTGGCCCGGGCGCAGGGCCTGAAGCGAAGCGTGAGTATCGGCGCCAGCTTCGGGTGTCCGTTCGAGGGCGAAGTTCCTGCTTCAAGCGTGCTGACAATTGCGGAGAGGGTTCTCGAAGAAGACCCTGATGAGATCGCTTTCGCCGATACGATCGGCTGCGGCGTTCCGGGACAGGTCCGGGAGTTGCTGGCCGGAGCGCGCAGGCTCGATCGGCGTGTCAAACTGCGCTGTCATTTCCACAACACGCGCAACACCGCGCTGGCCAATGTGCTGGCTGCGGTCGAAGCGGGCGTGAACGCGATCGACGCCAGCATCGGCGGCGTCGGGGGGTGTCCGTTTGCACCCAACGCGACCGGCAATGTGGCGACCGAGGATGTTGTCTACATGCTGGAGCGCATGGGCATCGCGACGGGGGTTGACCTTTCAGGCCTGATCGCCGCCGCACAGTGGCTTGCACCGAACCTGGCGAAGCCGATCCAGAGCGGCCTTGCGCGCGCGGGAGCCTTTCCGCCGACTGCTGTTGCCGCGTGACAGTCCGCCTCAGTCGCGGTCGCGGGCCCAGCGCTTTTCAAACGCCCAGACCTCCTCGAAGCCGATGAGGCGGGAGAACTCGTGGAAGTCGTAGAGCGGAATGTCGGGATTGAGGCTGGTTCCGGTTTGCTTGAGCGAGACAAGTGAGCGCGCGACAGCCGCGTTGGCGGCGAGCGCCGTCATGCTCGGGAAGATCGCCGCCTGATAGCCGATGTCCTTGAGGTCGCTTGCGGAACGGATCGGCGTCTTGCCGCCGTCCGCCATGTTGGCGATCATCGGTTTGCTGATGCTGCGGCAGGCCTCGCGCATTTCGGCTTCGCTGACCAAAGCCTCCACAAAGATGATGTCCGCTCCGGCGGCTTCATAGGCCTTGGCCCGTTTGATGGCGCCCTCGAAGCCCTCGCTCTGATGGGCATCCGTGCGGGCGATGATCAGCGTCTCGACCGGATCGCGCCGCGCTTCGCAGGCCACCTTGATCTTGTCGACCATGTCGGCCGTTGGAATGCAGCGCTTGAAGGGCGTGTGTCCGCACTTCTTCGGGAACTCCTGATCCTCGATCTGGATCGCCGAGATTCCGGCCTCCTCATAGCCCCTGACCGTGTGATGGACATTGAGCAGGCCGCCATAGCCTGTGTCGGCATCGGCAATGACGCTCGCGTCCATGATGCGCGCCAAGGTGGAGACGCGGTCGAGCATCTGGGTGTAGGTGGCGATGCCTGCATCAGGCAGTCCGTAGCAGGACGCCGTCATCCAGTAGCCGGTGGCATAGACGAAATCGAAGCCGATCTTGTTGGCGATGACCGCCGCCATCATGTCATGGATGCCCGGCGCCGCAATGAACTCGCCGTTCTTGAGCGCCGTGCGCAGGCTGCGTTTTGCCATGATGTCAGCCTTTCAGGTTGTGCAGATAGGCCAGCACGTCGGCCTCTGACACCACGTCGGCGTATTTGGCGTTCATGTCGAAGAGATTGGCTTCGTGCGGCGCCTTGTGCCGGTCGCCGCAGGCTTCCGCCACCACGATCGGGATGAAGCCGTGCGAGCAGGTGTCGACACAGGTGGCGCGGATGCAGCCGCTTGTCGTGACGCCAGTGATGATCAGGCTGTCGATGCCCCATGTGGTCAGGGTCGAGGCCAGCGATGTGCCGAAGAAGGCGCTGGGGTACTGTTTGGAGACGACCAGTTCGTCGTCTTCCGGAACAAGACCCTTCGGCCAGGCGCCCATCGGACTGCCGCACAGGAAGTTCTTCAGCACCTTGGCCTTCTGGTAGAACCGGCCGCCATCCAGAGCCTTCTGGTGATAGACCACATTGGTGAGGATGACCGGCACGCCCTTCGCCCGCGCCGCTGCGCGCACGCGCAAGGCGGAGGCCAGCGCCTCGTCAACGCCGGCATAAAGATCACAGGCCGGATCGAAATAGGCCTCGACGAAATCGACCAGGATCAAGGCCGGCCGCTTGCCGTAGCCGATCCGGTTGTCATAGGCACGACGGTAGTTCTCCAGCAGATCTTCGCTCATGGGGTGTCCTTTCCGCCATCCGGCGCAGCGTGTTGTCCTTCGACCTGAATCCAGGGCGGATGGCCTCGCCGGCGCGCCTTTCGGTCGCCCTGATGAAGTCCGCAGAAGCCCTGCGGGCTGCTGACTTCCTGAACGCGGTGACGGTCGATGGAGGGCCGGCACGGGCCGTCCGGGCACCCCTTCACCGTATGGTCACCCCACACCTTGCCGTAAAGCGTCCTGCCGATTGCACCTGTCCGATGATCGCCCGGCGCGTTGCGACCGGAACTCACCCTATCGCCGGCCTTTTCGTTTTGCAAATGTCTGGACAAATTTCGGAATGTCCTCGCTGATCAAGGCTGACCGGATCACATCGGCGCGCCGGAGCAGTTTCGGCAGGGTCATCGCCGAACGGCCCCTTGTCGCTAGTGCAGCGGGAATCGAGACCGCTTCCGGACGCCAACCGCCTCAACTTGCCCATTTTTTCATACAGATCAAAGCAATATTGAGCCACTGGGAGCAGGTGTTGTGCCTGCCTGGCAGATAGCCTATCGTCGTTTCACCGCGTGAATACAGATCGGGATCAGGGCAGCGTGACGGCGACGAAGGTGTGGCGCAACGCCCGGTTGGCGACGATGGCGCCGCAGCTTTCCGGCCTCGGCGTGATCGACAGCGGCGCCGTTGCGACCGACGCTTCCGGCCGGATTGCCTATGTCGGTCCAGACAACAGCCTGCCGGCGTCGTTCCGATCTTCAGAGAACATCGATTGCGGTGGACGGTGGATCACGCCGGGTCTGATCGACTGCCATACCCATCTTGTCTATGGCGGCGACCGCGCCGCAGAGTTCGAGATGCGTCTCAACGGGGCGAGCTATGAAGAGATCGCCCGCACCGGCGGCGGCATCGTCTCGACCGTCAAGGCGACGCGCCTTGCGAGCGACGACGAGCTGTTTGCGAGCGCGGACCGACGTCTGCAGGCGCTGGTGGCGGAAGGCGTCACGACCATCGAGATCAAGTCAGGCTATGGGCTGGATACGGAGACCGAGTGCCGACAGCTGCGGACAGCCCGGCGTCTCGGGCGGGAGCGGTCTGTCAGCGTGAAGACGAGTTTTCTGGGCGCACACGCCCTGCCGCCGGAGTTCAAGGGCGATCCGGACCGCTATATTGACGTTGTAGTCGGCCCAATGCTGTCCGCCGCCTACGCGGAGGGCCTTGTGGATGCCGTCGACATCTTCACCGAGGGCATTGCTTTCAATCTCGATCAGACCCGGCGTGTCTTTGACGCGGCCAAGGCCCTTGGTCTGCCGGTGAAGATCCACGCCGAGCAGCTGTCCAACCTGCATGGAGCTGCGCTTGCCGCCAGTTATGGCGCGCTCTCCGCCGACCACCTCGAATATCTCGACGAGGCGGGCGCGGAGGCGCTGGCGAAGGCCGGCACGGTCGCCGTCCTGCTGCCCGGCGCCTTCTATTTCATCCGCGAAACGAAGCTGCCGCCGGTCGATCTGCTGCGCAAGGCCGGCGCCAGGATCGCCATCGCGACCGACTGCAATCCCGGCTCATCGCCGATGACGTCGCTGCTCCTGGCGATGAACATGGCCTGTACCCTGTTTCGTCTCACGCCGGAGGAGACCCTCCTTGGCGTCACGCGCCATGCGGCCGCTGCGCTGGGCCTGTCCGCCGATGCGGGCACGATCGAGGTTGGCAAATGGTGCGACCTTGCAATCTGGGACATCGAACGCCCTGCCGAACTGAGTTACCGTATCGGTTTCAATCCGCTCTGGCAGCGTGTGTGGAGGGGGCAATGACGCGATGGTGGCGGGTCATGAAATCGGAACCGGCATGAGCGTCCTTCATCTCACCCCCGGCGAGGCCAAGCTCGGCCTCTGGCGCGCTGTCCATGGCGGCGCGGCGCTCACGCTCGACGCGAGCTGCTGGCCGCTGATCGAACAGGGCCACGCCATCCTGCTCCGCGCCGCACGCGGCAATGACGCGGTCTATGGCGTCAACACGGGCTTCGGCAAACTGGCCTCGATCCGCATCCCGGTCGACAAGCTCAGGGAGCTGCAGGTCAACATCGTGCGCTCGCATTGCGCCGGCGTGGGCGATCCGCTGCCTGAGCCGGTCGTCCGGCTGGTGCTCGCCCTGAAAGCTGCAAGCCTGGCGCAGGGGGCTTCCGGTGTGCAATCCGCCACTGTGCGGCTGCTGATCGCGATGCTGAACCGCGGCGTGCTCCCGGTCATTCCCGCGCAAGGCTCGGTCGGCGCGTCTGGCGATCTGGCGCCGCTCGCGCACCTTGCCGCCGTGCTCATCGGCGAGGGCGAGGCTGTGATCGACGGCGTGCGCATGGGCGGCGCCGAGGCGCTGGCCAAGGCCAGCCTTGGGCCTGTCGAGCTTGGCCCGAAGGAGGGTCTTGCGCTGCTCAACGGCACCCAGGTCTCGACCGCGCTTGCGCTCGACGGTCTGTTTGCGCTCGAACGCTGCCTCAAGGCCAGCCTTGTTATCGGAGCGCTGTCGACCGACGCTATCATGGGCTCGGACACGCCGTTCCACGAGGGCATCCACCGCCTGCGCCGCCAGCCGGGGCAGATCGCAGTGGCCGATGCCCTGCGCCAGATGATGGCGGACAGCGTGATCCGGCGCTCGCATCTGGCCGACGATCCACGGGTGCAGGACCCCTATTCGATCCGCTGCCAGCCGCAGGTGATGGGGGCGGCGCTCGATGTCGTGCGCAGCGCCGCGATCATGCTGCGCGACGAAGCCAACGCCGTCACCGACAACCCGCTGGTACTGCTGGACAGTGGTGAAATCCTCTCAGGCGGCAATTTTCACGCCGAACCGGTGGCTTTCGCCGCCGACATGCTGGCGCTGGCCGCGACCGAAATCGGCAACATCGCCCAGAGGCGCTGCGCCATGCTGGTCGATCCGGTCCTGTCCGGCTTGCCGGCCTTTCTCATCAAGGAGCCGGGCCTCAATTCCGGCTTCATGATCGCCGAGGTCGCCAGCGCGGCCCTCGCCTCCGAAAACCGGCAAAAGGCCGCGCCTGCCGTGATCGACACCATCCCGACCTCGGCCAATCAGGAAGACCATGTCTCCATGGCCACCCATGGCGCGCGGCGGCTCGGGCCGATGGCCGACAATCTCTCGCGCATCATCGGCATCGAGGCGCTGATGGCGGCGCAAGGGGTGGAGATGCGCCTGCCGCTGACCACAAGCCCGCGTCTTCAAGGCACGCTGGCGCTGATCCGCACCATTTCGCCCACGCTCGACCGCGACCGCATCATCTCCGGCGAGATGGAGGCCTGCGCGGCGCTTGTCAGGGCAGGCGCTCTGGGTGCTCCGCATGCGGATGTGCTGGATGGACTGCTGGTGGAATGATGTTTTTCGGATTGAGGACTGAACCATGACCCGCATCGACAACTCCCGCATCATCCGCAGCCCACGCGGGCTGACCCTCAACGCCAAGAGCTGGGCAACCGAGGCGCCCTTGCGCATGCTGATGAACAACCTTGATCCGGAGGTCGCGGAAAAGCCCGAGGAACTTGTGGTCTATGGCGGCATTGGCCGCGCCGCGCGCGACTGGGAGAGCTTTGACCGCATCGTGCATGCGCTCAAGAACCTCGAGAGCGACGAGACGCTGCTGGTGCAGTCCGGCAAGCCGGTGGGTGTCTTCCGGACCCATTCCGATGCCCCGCGCGTGCTGATCGCCAATTCCAACCTCGTGCCGGGATGGGCCACTTGGGAGCATTTCAACCATCTCGATAAGCTCGGGCTGATGATGTACGGCCAGATGACGGCGGGCTCGTGGATCTACATCGGCACGCAGGGCATCGTGCAGGGCACCTACGAAACCTTCGTCGAGGTCGGCCGCCAGCATTTCGGGGGGTCGCTCAAGGGCAAGTGGATTCTCACCGGCGGGCTTGGCGGCATGGGCGGCGCGCAGCCGCTCGCCGCGACCATGGCGGGCGCCTCGATGATCGCGGTCGAGTGCAAGCCCTCGTCCATCGAGTTCCGCCTGCGCACGAAGTACCTCGACATGAAAGCCGCGAGCGTCGACGAGGCGCTGGAGATCGTCGAGCGCCATCACAAACAGGGCAAGGCGGTGTCCGTCGGCGTGCTCGGCAATGCCGCGGAGGTGTTTCCCGACATGGTCCGGCGCGGCATCCGGCCGGATGTCGTCACCGACCAGACCTCGGCCCACGATCCGCTGAACGGCTATCTGCCAGCGGGTTGGACGCTCGAGGAATGGGAGGCGCGCAAGGCGACCGACCCGGCTGGCGTGACGCTGGCCGCCAAGCAGTCGATGGCAACCCATGTCCGCGCGATGCTTGATTTCCACCGCATGGGCGTGCCGACGCTCGATTACGGCAACAACATCCGCCAGATGGCGAAGGACATGGGCGTCGCCGACGCCTTCGATTTTCCGGGCTTCGTGCCGGCCTACATCCGCCCGCTTTTCTGCCGTGGCATCGGCCCGTTCCGCTGGGCGGCGCTGTCGGGTGATCCGGAGGACATCCACCGCACCGACGCCAAGGTGAAGGAACTGATGCCGCACGATGCGCACCTGCACAACTGGCTCGACATGGCGAAAGAACGCATCAGGTTCCAGGGCCTGCCGGCCCGCATCTGCTGGGTGGGCCTGGGGGATCGGCACCGCCTCGGCCTCGCCTTCAACGAGATGGTGGCGCGCGGGGAGATAGGGCCTGTCGTCATCGGTCGCGACCATCTCGATTCGGGCTCGGTTGCCTCGCCGAACCGCGAAACCGAGGCCATGAAGGACGGCTCGGATGCCGTGTCGGACTGGCCGCTGCTCAATGCGCTGCTCAACACCGCCTCTGGCGCGACCTGGGTGTCGCTGCACCACGGCGGCGGCGTTGGCATGGGCTACTCGCAGCATTCGGGCGTGGTGATCCTCGCCGATGGCACGCCGGAAGCCGCGCGCCGGCTTGAGCGCGTGCTCTGGAACGACCCGGCCACCGGCGTGATGCGCCATGCCGACGCCGGCTACGAAACAGCGATCGCCTGCGCGAAGGAGAAGGGGCTGAACCTGCCGGGGTTGTGAGGGCAGGAAGCCTTGCGCGCGGGGCGTGTCACCACCTCACATCGAGCCGTTCCAGCCCATGAAAGTGATAGGTGTCGCGATAGACCGGGGCTGACGCCAGCCTCAAGCCCGGCAGTCGGTCAAACAGCACCGGCAGCGCCACCTCCAGTTCGAGCCGCGCGAGCGGCGCGCCAATGCAGAAATGGATGCCGGCGCCAAGGCTGACATGGGCATTGCCGGTGCGGGCCGGATCGAAGTGGTCGGCCCGTTCGAACCGCGCCGGGTCGCGATTGGCGGCGCCGAGCAGGAGCCCGACCTCCTCGCCCTGCCTGAAGGACCGGCCAAAAGCCTCGCAATCCTCCAGCGCGTAACGCTTGAACAGGTGCAGCGGCGCGTCATAGCGCAGAACCTCCTCCACGAGAGCGTCAGCGCCGCCCGAACGGTCCAGGCCGCAGACATCCGTCGCATGCTCCAGCAGGGCCTTCACGCCATTGCCGATGGCGTGGACCGTCGCTTCATGGCCAGCGTTGAGCACCTGAATGCAGGTCGAGATCAGTTCATCCTCGCTGAGCCGATCACCTGCGCTTTCCGCCGCAATCAGGGTGCTGATCAGATCCTCGGCCGGTCTGCCACGGCGCTCCTGCACATAGCCGCGAAGAAAGGCGACGAAATCCTGCGTGGCGCGCACCGCCTCATCCTCGATGGCGCGGCTCCGCCTGAACTGGTGCATCGCCACCATGGCATGCGACCAGGCGAGCAGGTCGGGCGCGCGCTCCGCCGGCACACCCAGCAGTTCCGCGATGACGATCACGGGGATCGGCGTGGCGAATGCGTCGAGCAGGTCGACCTCTCCCTTGCCGGCGAAACGGTCGATCAGTTCATTGGCCAACGCGCCAATGCGCGGCCTGAGCCGCTCCACCTGCCGCGAGACGAAGGCGCGGTTGACCAGCGTGCGGATGCGGGTGTGGTCCGGCGGCTCCAGCGCGAGCAGCGTGTGGCGTTCGACCGCGGCATAGGGCTCCAGATGCGGCTCCGGTTCGGGCCAGCCCAGCGCCGCGCGCGTGGTGACATGGAGTATCTGCCGGCCAAAGCGGCGATCCTTCAGCAGCGCTGTCACCTCCGCATGGCCGGCAAAGCACCAGTGGCCATACTGCTCCCACCAGAACGCTGTGCCGGCAGCCCGGATCGCCTCATAGGCCGGATAGGGATTCTGCACGAAGACCTGATCACGCGGATCGAGGCCGACGCGGCTGCCTGTGATATGGAGGGTGGGCGGGAGCATGTTCGACCGTTGTCGCCTTCAGTGCCATGGACAGCGTTTTGCTGACCATGCCGGTTGCGTAGCCTGTAATCTTTCAGCACCGTGATCGCCGCCACAAGGGCGGTGATGACTTTGGTGGGTGTTTTGGATCATGATCGGCCATGCGCATCAGCCACCTCACCCCCGCAGCCTTTCGCCGCTTTCCCTGGAAGAATGGCGGCGGCGTTACGATCGACATCGCTGAAGACCGCGATCCGGGCTCCGCTCCCGGCGGCTGGGATGGCGTGATCTGGCGGCTGGGGCGCACGACGATCAGCGTCCCGGCCCCGTTTTCCGACCTTTCTGGCTTCGACCGCTGCCAGGTCGTTGTCAGCGGCAGGGGCCTTGTGCTGGACACGCCGGAGGGCGAGGTCGACCTCCGCCAGCCCTTCACACCAGCCCGCTACCGCGGCGAAGCGCCAATCGCGAGCCGGCTCGAGAACGGACCGGTCGAGGTGGTGAACCTGATCGCCGACCGTCAGCGGGCCGCAATCAGGCTCGAGGTCCTGCGGGTGGGCGACCAGCTTTCGCAGGCGGCCGACAGCGCAGTGATCTACGCCCCGGAGGAGCCGTCGCAGATCATGATCGGCAACCAGCCCTGCGCCATCGTCGCCGACCATGCCATCAGGATCGACGATTTCACAGCGAGCCTGGAGTGCCGGTCCGGGATCGTGCTGGTGGCCGGCATCAGCCGGCGCGCAACCGCGCGCCAGTGACGTCGGTCTCACCAGGTCGCGTTGAGGCCCGCATAGAAGGAGCGGCCGGCGGTGCCGAAGTCCTTGACCTCCTCGTAGCGTGCGTTCGTCAGGTTCTCGGCCCGGACGTAGAGGTTGAGATTGTCGTTCAGCCGATAGCTCACCCGCGTGTCGAGCCGGGCATAGGGCGCCAGTTTCAAGCGCTCGTTCCGGCTCGAGAACCGCTCGCCGACCAGAAACAGCGTCGGCTCGATCGAGAGATTCGGCATCGGCGTGTAGACCAGCGAGAGCTTGCCCTGATGGGCCGGGCGGCGGGCCAGCTTCAGCTTCGTGGTCTCATCGATGGCGTCGAGATAGGTGTAGCTCGCACGGGCATTCAGGTAGCCCTCGATCAGCACGGCGTCGGCCGCTACCTCAAGCCCCTGCGTGCGGGCGCGCGCCACGTTGACATACTGGCCCAGCGGACCGAACGGACCGGGAGCGCCACGGTTGAAGTCAAAGTCGATCAAATTCTTGATGCGGTTGTGGAACAGCGTCGCCGACAGCGTGAGCCGGCCATTCAGGAGGCTCTGGTCGATGCCGAAATCCACCCCGACCGATCCTTCGGGCTTCAGGGCCGGATCGCCGACGCGGGTCGGACCGTAGATCGAGAATTGCTGGAACAGGGAAGGCGCTTTTGCGCCGGTGCCCAGCGAAGCCCGCAGCTTGGTCCCGCTTTCCGGAATGCGATAGGCGATGGTGGCCCGGCCCGTGAGGAATTCCTTGACCTGCTCGACCTTGTCGAGCCGCCCGCCGAATGACAGGTCCAGCCTGTCCCCGAAGCTGATCTGGTGCAGAAGGAACAGGTTGTAGGCCCCGCGCTGATAGGCGGCGCGCTCCGGCGCGTTGAAGGAGTTCTGGCCCGGCACCGTGGCGGAGCGCAGCGTCTCGCGTTCGACGCCGCCGCCGAAGCTCAGCGTGCCAAGAGAGCCGAGGCGCGCAAGGCCAAGATAGTCGGCCCCGTAGCGCTGGCCGCGGTAGGCATAGCGGTTGTCCTCGCGGGTCAGGCCAAAGCCGAAATCGTAGCGCTGCACGTCATCGATGCGCCGGTCGGTCTGGTTGCCGAAGACGGTGAACTGGTGGCGGAACAGCGCACCTGATGGATCGACGACCGCCCGGACATAGCCGTTGAGCAGCTCCGAACGGGTCTTCGACGGCGTGTCGGGCAGGTAGCCCGCGCCGGCAAAGGCGGCATCATAGGCGGCATGCGAACGCCCGGCATAGAGCCCCGCCTCCAGTTCAACACCCTCGGCGACGCGCCAGGCAAAGCGGGCATTGCCGGCGATGCGGTCGTAACCATCCCTGTCGAACGGGCCGAACTGCGCGAGCCTCGGAATCCGGTTGCCATAGGCGGAGAAGCCCAGGGACCGGACGCCAAGAACACCGAGCGAGTAGGACAGGTCCTGTGTGCCGCCAGACATGCTGGCGCGGGCGCCGATCGTGCCGTAGCTGCCGCCTTCGAGGGTCACGCTGGCGCGCGGCGCGCCGCGGCCCTTGCGGGTGATGATGTTGATCACGCCGCCGATGGCGTCAGAGCCGTAGATCGCCGATTGCGGCCCGCGCAGGATCTCGATGCGCTCGACATCGGCCATGGCGAGATTGTTGAAGTCGAACTCGCCCGCGCCCGCCGAAGGATCATTGATGCGGATGCCGTCGATCAGGACCAGCGTGTGGCGGCTTTCGGTGCCGCGCAACTGTACATTGCTCAACTGGCCGGCGCCGCCATTCTGCACGACGCTGAGACCGGGCTCGGCGCGCAGCAGGTCTGCGACAGTCCCGGCCGACGCCTTCTCGATCTCCTCGGCGCGGATCACCGTGATGGCCGAGCCGGAACGCTGGATCGCAAGCGGCTGCCGCGTGGCCGTGACCACCACGGCCAGCGGTCCTGCTCCCGGGTCGGGCGGAGCATCCTGAGCCCGGGCCGTCTGGATGAATTGGATATGGGAAAGGACTGCCGCGCCCAGCGCGGCTGTCAGACGAAGGACAGACATCATGTCTCCTAGCCCCGGCCCACCGCCAGGTTGAGGTTGCACAAGCGTCCGGCCGGTCTCCTGGCTCGCGGGTCATTGCGTCATCCTCGCCTTCCCGGCGGCACAATGCGTGCTGGGCCAGTGGTGCATGTGAAGTGACGCTCGCCGCTTACAGTTGCGGGGGCAGCTGCGGCATTGGCCCCGAAGGACCGCACCGCATTCCCGTTTCACCTTCCCTTGCGGGTCGGCACCGAAAGCATCGGCCACCAAACACGCCAGCGTGGCATTGGCAATCCGTAAACATCGCTATCGGCAGCCCTGTGCGGCGCGTGCGCCGGGACCTCTGGCAGCATTGTGCTCAGCCGGGAAAAAGCGATAGCTTCCGCTTGAACCTTTTGAAGGGACGTAGCGACCCATGTTCGAGCCGGTCAATGCAGAGATCGCGCCGTGAACCAGCAGCTTGAAGACGGCGAGCTGATCACGCGCATCGCACGGGGCGACCGGCTCGCCATGCAGGTCCTGTTTGCCCGCCACAATCTGCGGGTATTCCGCTTCGTCGTTCGGCTTGTGAAAGACGAGACCGTCGCGGAGGACATGATTGGCGAGGTGTTTCTGGATGTCTGGCGACAGGCCGGGCGTTTCGAGGCGCGTTCGTCAGTCTCGACATGGCTGCTGTCAATTGCCCGCTTCAAGGCGCTCTCGGCGCTGCGCAAGCGACGCGAGGACCAGCTCGACGAGGACATGGCGGGCGAAATCGAGGACGATGCCGACACTCCCGAAGTGGCCTTGCAGAAGGGCGACAAGGGGGCCGCGATCCGCGCATGTCTGGCCAGATTGACCGCCGAGCATCGCGAGGTGGTCGATCTGGTCTACTACCACGAGAAGCCGCTCGACGAGGTCGCGACGATCACCGGCGTGCCGGAAGCGACCGTGAAGACGAGACTTTTCTATGCCCGCAAGAAGCTCTCCGAGCTGCTTGCGGCCGCCGGAATTGACCGTGGCTGGCCATGAGGCCTGCTGCTGGACATGCAAAGGATCAAGACGATGGCACCGCAACCCTTAACCGCAGCAGGCCAGGCTGTCGAAGAGCTTCTGCCCTTCTACGCCACCGGCGCGCTTTCGGAGATCGAAGAGAAGCAGGTCGCCGAGGCGCTCGCCGGCGATCCCGAACTGCGCCGCCGCCTGGCGCTGGTCGAGGAGGAACAGACCGAAGTCATCCTGCTCAATGAAGGCATCGCAGGTCCGTCGACCCGGGCTCTCGACAGGCTGATGGCCGCCATGGAGGCGGAACCAAAGAGGGCCGTGGCTGGCGCGGGCTTCGGCGCAAGGCTGGCGGGCTGGCTGCAGTCGCTCACGCCACGGCAGGCTGCCTGGGGCGCCGCCGCAGCCGCGCTGGTGGTGATGTTGCAGGGGGGCGCCCTGATCGGGCTCATGGTCCACCGGGACAGCGGCGGCACCTTCCAGACCGCGTCGCAGATCGGCGCGGCCACAGCCCAGGCCGGCGCGGCCTTCACGATCATGTTCCAGCCAGACGCCAAGGCATCGGATATCGCAGCGCTGATGGACCGGACCGGGGCCAGGATCGTCGACGGCCCGCGCGCCGGCGGCATCTACCGCATCGTCGTGGGCGGCACGAAGCTGGATGATGCCGCAGCCGGCGCCATCGCAAGCCGCCTCAGGGCCGAAACCGGCCTCGTCAGACTCATTTCACCGGCGCAGAACTGAGCTGCCCGGAGCGGCAAGGAGCGGCAAACGATGAAGCGGAACCTGATCCTGTCAGCCTGCATTGCGGCCTTGCTTGCCGGCCTCGCCGGCCCGGCTTTGGCCCAGAATCAGGGCGGAAACGGAGGGAATGGCGGTGGGGCCGGCGGAGGAGGCGCGGGCGGCGGGCGCGGCGGCTCCGAGGGCGCCGGGGACGCCGGCATCCATTCCTTCCAGCGTGCCGAGTTCCAGCGCCAGCGCGAGGAACGGCGCAGGCTGCGCCTTGAGCCCAATGATGGGACACGCTTCCTGCCCGACCCTCCACCGCCGC
>JAIXUP010000043.1 GCA_027483505.1 Hyphomicrobiales bacterium | reverse complement strand
GGTGGCCGACCAGCGGCCGGGTGTCGATGCCGGCCAGCTCTTCCTCGCCGACCGAGAAGGCCACGACCGGAATGTCCGTCGCCTTGATGCCCTGGTTGCCGAGTTCCTTGTAGAACGGCACGTTGGCGTCGCCGTTGATGGTCGAGACCACGGCGGTCTTCTTGCCGGCCGAGCCAAATTTCTTGATGTCGGAGACGATCGTCTGCCAGTCCGAATGGCCGAACGGGGTGTAGTTGATCATGATATCGGCAGGCGCGACGCCCTTGGAGATCAGGTAGGCTTCGAGGATCTTGTTGGTGGTGCGCGGATAAACATAGTCCGTGCCGGCCAGCACCCAGCGCTTGGCCTCGCCGCCATCCTTGCTCATCAGATAATCGACAGCAGGGATCGCCTGCTGGTTCGGGGCGGCGCCGGTGTAGAACACGTTGCGCTCGCTCTCCTCGCCCTCGTACTGGACGGGGTAGAACAGGATGTTGTTGAGTTCCTTGAACACCGGCAGCACCGACTTGCGCGACACCGAGGTCCAGCAGCCGAAGACCGACGAGCAGCCGCCCGTGATCAACTCGCGTGCCTTCTCGGCGAACAGAGGCCAGTTTGAAGCCGGATCGACGACCACCGGCTCAAGCCTGCGCCCGAGCAGGCCGCCCTTGGCGTTCTGCTGCTCGATCAGCATGAGCATCACGTCTTTCAGGGTCGTTTCGGAAATGGCCATCGTTCCCGACAGCGAATGCAGAATTCCCACCTTGATCGGCGCGCCTTGCGCAAATGCGGGGCGATACCCCGTTGCGAGGGCAGTCGCGCCACCCAATGCCGCCCCCAGAACTCCGCGACGCGTGAAGCTCATCTTGTCTCTCCTTGCTTGTGAGATGGTCGACCAATGCACGATCATCGTCCGTTGGAAGAGCAAGGCCCATGCCATGCGGAAAGCTGTTGTTTCTCAGCAGCCGCCCGACGAACCCGGCAAAGCACGCCCAAAAAGGATGCAATTCAACAGTTGAAGGGCGTGGAATGGCGTCTTTTTCGGCAATGGCGTTTTTCGCATCAGCAATCGGCGTCAAGGTCCGGCCGGATGCATACCGGGCCGGTCAGGCTGGGGAACAGGGCATCACGGAGGGGATGGAGCGGGTGAAGGGAATCGAACCCTCGTATTCAGCTTGGAAGGCTGCTGCTCTACCATTGAGCTACACCCGCATCTGAAGCGTGAGTGACCAGATTTGGCCAAATGGCGCAAGTCAAAAATGCGCTGTGGCGACTACCCCTTCACCCCGCCCGAAGTCAGCCCCCCGACCACGCGTTCCTGGAAAATCGCGATGATGATGCAGATCGGCACGATGGCGATGATCAGGGCGGCCGAGATGATCGGCCAGGGGAAGGAGAACTCGCCCTGATAGAGCGTGATGCCGACCGGCAGCGTGCGGCTGGCGACACGCGGAGCGAGGGTCAGCGCCAGCAGGAACTCATCCCAGGCATTGACGAAGGCGAGGATGCCGGCGGTGAAGACGCCCGGCGCGGTCAGCGGGATGACCACATGCCAGAGTGCGCCGAGCCTTGAACAGCCGTCGATCATGGCGGCGTTCTCGAGGTCGCGCGGGATGTCCTGGAAGAACGAGATCAGCACCAGCGTGCACACCGGCATGGACAGCACGGCATAGGGGAAGATCAGCGCCCACCAGGTGTTGAGCAGCGACAGATCGCGCATCACCGAGAACAGCGGCACCATCAGCGAGATCAGCGGGAACATCGCCACCGCCAGCAGCACCGACAAGATGACGTTCGGCGCCGGGATGCGCAGCCGCACCAGTGCATAGGCCGCCAACGCCGAGACGGTGACGCACAGGATGGTCGAGAGCACCGCCACCACGAACGAGTTCCACATGAAAAGGAAGATCGGCTGGTCGGTGAAGACGCGGGCGTAGTTGCCCAGCGTCGGCGCAGCCGGCCAGATCGTGATCGGCAGGCGCATCAACTCGCTTTCGGTCTTCAGCGAAGTGAACAGGATCCACAGGGCCGGAAAGAAGCCATTGATGGCGACGATAGCCCCGGCGATCAGCGTCATCTTTCTCGAGGACGGGAATTTCATCATGGCGGCCATCAATGCCTCCCCGCGCTCGGGTCGCGCCGCGTGTGGCGCAGGTAGATCGAGGTCAGGATCGCCGAGACGATGAACATCAGCACGGCCAGCGTTGAGCCGTAGCCGAAATCGAGGCTGTCGATCGTCGTCTTGTGGATGTACATCGCCAGCGTCTCGGTCGCGTTGCCCGGCCCGCCATCCGTCATCGCCTTCGGGATGTCGAAGGTCTGGATCGCGGTGATGGTGCGGAAGATCAGCGCCACGATGATGGCGGGCTTGAGCATCGGCAGCGTGATTTCCCTGAACTGGTTCCACTTCGAGGCGCCATCGACCTCGGCCGCTTCATAAAGCGATTTGGGGATGGTCTGCAGGCCTGCCAGCAGCACAAGCGCGGCGAAGCTTGAGGTTTTCCAGATGATGGCGACGCAGATGGCGAAGAAGGCCGGCCCTTCCTGCGTCAGCCAGTTGACGGGCGACAGCCCGATCCAGATCAGCAGGTTGTTGACCAGCCCCTGCTGGTACTCGAAGAACCAGCGGAAGATCAGCCCTGCGAAAACCAGCGGCAAGGCCCAGGGCAGCAAGAGTCCGAGGCGCACCGGCCATTTCACCTTGAACGGCTGGTTGGCCAGCAGAGCGAGGCCAAGGCCAAGCGCAACGGCCCCCGGCACGGTCACGATGATGTAGAGGGCCGTGTGCCAACTCGCCTCCCACAGGCGATGGTCGCCCAGCGCCTTCCAGTAGTTCTCGAAGCCGATCCAGGGCTTGGCCATCCACGGCTCGGTCAGCTTGTTCTCGCTGAACGACATGCGGATAAGCGCCGCGATCGGATACAGGACCACGCCCCCGAGCAGCGCAAAAGCCGGCATCAGCAACGCGATGCCGAGCCGGCGCTCGCTGCGTTCAAGGGAAGAGAGCTTGGCGGTCATGAATGGCCCCGTCATCCGCCCTCTCCGTCATGCCCGGCCTTGAGGCGGGCATGCACGTCCTGAGCTTTGGTGAGGAAAACGTGGATGGTCGGGCCAGGCCCGACCATGAAGGCAAGGCGTCGTCAGCGGATGACCTGACCCAGATCACGCGTCATGTCGGCCAGCGCCGCGTCGGCGCTCTTCGAGCCGGCGAGGAAGGCGTTCATGTTGGTGCGGATGACCTCGGAGACGCGCGGATAGGCCGGCGAGACGGGCCGCGAACGGGCGGTCTGGACCACCGGCAGCGCCTGGGCAAACCACGGGTTGGCCTTCAGCACGTCAGGGTCGGAGTAGACCTCGGGGAACACCGGCAGGTGCGAGGCCGCGATGGCCTGCGCCTTGGCCACTTCTGGCGAAGACAGGTACATGGCGAAATCGAAAGCCGCCTTCTTGTTCTTGGAGAAGGCCGAGACGGCGAGCTGCCAGCCGCCGATGCAGGTCGCGGCCTTGTCGGCGGTGAAGCCCGGCAGCGGCACGACGCCGACCTTGTCCTTGATCTGGCTGTCCGCGTCATTCTGCGTGCGCTGCCAGACATAGCCCCAGTTCATCGCGAACACGAGGTTGCCGGCCTGGAAGTTCTGCCGAATACGGTCGGTCGGGATTTCGGCGAGATTCGGCGGCGTGACATTGGCAGCCTTCATGTCGGCCCAAAGCTGGAAGGGACGGCGTGCTTCCGGCGAGCCGAGGTTGAGCCCGCCCTGCGCGTTGGTGAGCGAGCCCCCTGCCCCCCACATCGGCACCAGATAGGTACAGACCGTGCCTTCGATCGGCGCGCCGGCTGTCTGGAAGCCGGAGAGGTTGGCATTGCCTTCAGCCTTCATGATCTTCTCGGCCCCGGCCTGCAGTTCGGCCCAGGTCTTCGGCGGCTGGACGCCATGCTTTTCGAGCAGGTCCTTGCGGTAGTAGAGGAACTGCGCGTCGGCGAAGTACGGCAGTGCGATCACCTTGCCGCCGACGATGTTGGCTTCGCGGTAGGCGGGCAGATAGCGTGCCATGATCTTGTCCTTGTCCGCGCCAAGGAAGCCGTCGAGCGGCTCGGCCCATTGCGCGGCGGCCCATTGGGCCGGGCGGATCACGTCGATCAGGATCACGTCGAGGGCAGAGTCCTTCGAGGCCAGCACGGTGTTGAGGTACTGCTGCTGCTGCTCGGAGGTGGCGCCGCCGACCTCGACCTCGATCTTCACGCCTGGCGTGCGCTTTTCGTAATCATCGGCGATCTTGCGCATCACGTCAGGGCGCTGCTGGCCTCCGGTGAAGATGCGCAACGTTGTCTGCGCCATGGCGATGCTCGAGGCGCAGGCTGTCAGCGCCAAGCCGAGCGAGATGCTGAGAAATGTCCGCTTTTTCATGAAATGTCCTCCCTTGGACTGTTTATGGCTTCAGGCGGCGAGGGCCCGGCCGGTTTCGGTGTCAAACAGATGCATCTCGGCAGCACCAAGCGAGACGGTAACCTCGTCGCCCGACCTGACTCCCGCCTGCGGTGGAAAGCGCCCGGTCAGCAGGGCCCCTCCAATGCTGAGCAGCGCCAGCGTCTCCGCGCCAAGCGGTTCGAGGATCTCGACCCGCGCCCTGGTGTTGACCGCGCCCGCGAAGGCGTCAGCCCCGAGCTTGACATGTTCCGGGCGAAAGCCGGCATCATAGGCCCTGCCCGCGCTGAGCCCGGCCCGCGCCGGCAGCACAACACCCGACGGCATGCTCAAGGTCTTGCCGTCACCGCTGGCCGTCAGCCGCGCGAAGCTCATCGGCGGCGAGCCCATGAAGCCGGCGACGAACTTGGAGGCCGGCTTGTTGTAGATCTCGTCCGGCGTTGCGAACTGCTCCAGATGCCCGCCGCGCAGCACTGCGATCCGGTCCGCCAGCGTCATCGCCTCGACCTGGTCATGGGTGACATAGACGATCGAGGTGCCGAAGCGCTGGTGCAGCTTCTTGATCTCGATGCGCACCTCGGCGCGAAGTTGCGCGTCGAGGTTCGACAGCGGCTCGTCGAAGAGGAACACTTTCGGACGCCTGACGATGGCGCGCCCCATGGCCACACGCTGACGCTGACCGCCGGAAAGCTGACCCGGCCTGCGATCCAGAAGATGTCCGATCTGAAGGACTTCCGAGGCTTCCTTGACTCGTTCTTCGATCTCGGCCGCCGAAGCGCCGCGCATCTTCAGGCCGAAGCCCATGTTGTCGTAGACGCTCTTGTGCGGATACAGCGCGTAATCCTGGAACACCATGGCGATGTCGCGGTCGCGCGGCGCAAGGTCGTTGACCACGACCCCGCCAATGTCGATCTCGCCATCGGTGACCGATTCAAGCCCTGCGATCATGCGCAGGAGGGTGGATTTGCCACAGCCGGACGGGCCGACCAGCACCACGAATTCGCCATCGCCAAAGGTCAGGTCGACGCCGTGGATCACCTCCACCTTGCCGAAGACCTTGCGGACCTTGCGGATCGTCACCGCTGCCACATGTCGCTCCCTTTGATGCACAGTGCCTCTGACGGACACATTCGTCTTGGCGCCAGCTTTCGCCGACCCCCGACGCTCCATCTTATGCCGAAGTCTTATATAAGACACAAGACCCAATTTGCGACCTGGCCTGAAAGGAGCGCCCGTCGGGAGCCTCACCAAGAAACGCAACTGCGCACAGTTCTGGCGGTTGACATGTCGCCGTCCGCGCTCATAGAAAGCGCCGCTCCCGGTCGATGGCCGGTTGGCGTGCGTTTGCCCCGGCAAGGACGCGCCCAAGTGGGGGAATGTCCCGAGCGGCAAAGGGGGCGGACTGTAAATCCGCTGGCTAAGCCTTCGCAGGTTCGAGTCCTGCTTCCCCCACCATTTTTGCTTTCCAGACCTCTACGCCCGCAGCGCTGAAGCCGCCTTGACGTTTCGCCGGCTCAATTGGCGGCGAAGTAGGCGTCGGCCCAGTTGCTGCTGACGCCCTCGGCGCCCACCGCATAGTTGCGCAACCGGCGGTTCGCGATCACGACCTCAAGCGGCGAGATCAGGTCGACCGACGGAATGTCCCGGTGGATCAACTGCTGGAAGTCGCGGAACAGGGCCTTGCGCTTCGCCGGATCGACCTCGATCGCTGCGGCTTCGAGCAGCCTGTCGGCCTCCGGGCTTTCGTAGCGGGCGGAGTTCGAGAACGGCAGGCCGGGCTTGAAGTTCTTTGACCAGTAGCCGCGCTGCACCCCGACGGTCGGGTCGAACACGTTCGAGAGCGACTCGATGATCATGTCGAATTGCCGATCCCCGTAGACCTGCTTGACGTAGGCGGACAGTTCGCGCGGCTGGATGACGGCGTCGATCCCGACCCTGCGCAGCGACTGCCGGACGAAATCCGCCAGCCTCGAATCGATGAACGGATTGATCAGCAGCCTGAGCTGCACGCGCATGCCGTCAGCCTTCTTGGGCAGGCCGGCCTCTTCCAGCAGCCGCTCGGAACGCGCCGGATCGAAGGCGCGGGGCTTGATCGATGAATCATGGAACGGGGCAAGCGCGACCGAGACCGGCGACGGCGATACCTTGGCCGCGCCGTAGAAGACCGTCTCGACGATCCGGTTGAGGTCGAGCGCATGCGCCACCGCCTCGCGCACCCGCTTGTCCTTCAGAACCTCGGTCTCGAGGTTGAAGAAGATCTGGTGCTGCTGCCCGGTGTAGGCGAAGTCCTGACGCGCCACCACAAAGCGCGGGTCGCGCTCGAAGCGCGGCAGGTCCGCCAGCGGAACCGGCGCGCTGCTGCCCAAATCGAGATCGCCGGCCTCGAAAGCCGCCGCACGCGCCGCCGCATCCGGCATGAAGCGGAAGACGACACGGTCAAGATAAGGCTTTGGCTTGTCCCAATAGTTGGCGTTGCGCTCGAGGACGGCATGGCTGCCCCTCACCCACTCCTTCAGCACGAACGGACCGGTGCCGATCAGCAGCGGCGGACCAGGCGGCGCGCTCACGTCGACGCCCTCGTACAGATGCTTCGGCACGATCGGCGATTCCGATGGTCCGAGCGCGACGATCAGGTACGGCGCCGGCTGCGACAGCACGATTTCGAGGGTGTTGGCATCCGGCGTGTTGGCCTGGGTCACATTGGCGAAGGTGGCGCGCCCGCGCGGATGTCCCTGCTTCAGGCGCAGGATCGAGAACGCGGCATCGGCTGACGTGAACGGCTTGCCGTCATGCCAGGTCACGCCCTCGCGCAGCTTGAACGTGTACTTCAACCCGTCAGGCGAAACCGTCCACGACGTCGCCAGTTGCGGCTTCGGATTGAGATCGAAATCATAGGTGACGAGACCATCGAAAATCTTGCCGGAGGTCAGCGGCGTCGAGGTGTTGTTGATCGAGGTCAGCGTGGCCGGCTCGTACTTCATCACGAAGCGCAGCGTGCCGCCATGCCGCGGCTGGTCGGTCTGCGCCTGCACAGGCGCTGATGACAGCGCCGTCAGGCCGATTGACGCCCCGAAAACCAGGGCCAAGACGTCGCGCTTGCGCAGCATGAAGCCTCCAAGATCATGTCAGGGGGTCGAAAGACTGAAGTTGCATCAATCAAGCATAAGCGCCAACCCCTTGGCAATCGGCGCACCCCGGCAACCGGAGCCTTGAACGCCAGCCTCGGGTGCGATCGTGGATCGGCTTTTTCCGGACGGCGTCACAGGCAGCAATGAAGTTCCCCGGCGGTCGCGGTCGACACCGTGAAAGCATTTATTTTCAGCGGCCCGGCTCCGCCGGACAACGCCAGCAAAGGCGGCTCCCGACCAGCCGCAGTTCGGGGCGGCGGAACGTCGCACGGGAGCAGATCGTCGCGCCGCCCGGCGGCCATGATCCGCATGAGACGCCGCGCCCCGTTCGGATGGACCACCAGCGAGGGATGGAACACGAGATCCGGCGTCAGTTGCTCGACCACCGCCGACAGCGTGGCGGGCAAAAGGTCCGCAGGAAGCGGAAACCAGTGGAACCGCGCGGTCCGCGCCTGCCCAGCGATGACGACACTGCGCGAGGCGGATCTCAACTCCGGGGCGCCCACTGACAATCGCGCCGCCTCCGCATCGGCTGTGGCCAGAACCAGAATGCGGACGCCCTCCCCGTGCGCCAGATATGGCTCCAGATGATTGCCGCTGCCGGGGTCCGGTGAGGACAGCTCGACATAGCCGTTCTCGAACACGACATGGGCGCTCGCTTGCCCGAGCGGCACGGGCCGCCCCTCGCCGTCGACGCCCATCAGCGCAACAGGGTCGGACACCCCGAAGCCGCAGCCGCGCCATGCGGCGACCTCGGCGGCGAGGTCGTGGACCACCACGCCAATATGATCCACCGCGAGGTCTGTCACCTCGGCGCGCGGCAAGGCGGCATGTTGAAGCTGGGGCATCGGCTTGCGGGCTCCGTTATGCGGTGCGACGACGGAGGCCAGAATGACACAGGCAACGCCCCTGTGAAGGCATGTCGATCAAGAGTGCTCGCCGTCCATCGGGGTCAGTGCCCGTAGCGGCGCGCGGCGTGGCGCGGTAGACAAGAGCCTCTGTCTTCGGAAAGGCATCGGCAATGATGGCAGGCGGACTTGATCGCAGACGGGCCGAAGCCCTGATGAAATCTGCAGGGCTCGACGCGCTCGTGCTGTGCCAGCCCGAACATGTCGCCTACGCCATTGGCGTCAACCCCGGTGTCGCAGGCCTGTTCAGGCGTGCCGGCGCCGCATCGGCCCTGATCCCTTCCGATCCGCACAGCCGACTCGCCGCCGTCATGCCCGACCTGATGGAGGCGGCCTGCGGCGCAGTTGGAGCGGTCGATTTCGCCCTTCATCCGATCTGGGTGGACCGCATGCGGATCGATCCGCAGCATGCGGGTGAGCCGATCGGCACGCTTTTCGGCGGCGCGGCGGCGGCAAGGCCGTCCACCTTCGATGCGGCTGCGGCGTTTTCGCTGCTGGCGGAGCAACTGGCCGCGCGCGGGCTCGGGCGGGCGCGGTTGGGCCTCGATCTGGCCTTTGTGCCAGCCGCCGACCTTGCGCTGATCCGACAGGCGCTCCCCCACGCCGAGATCGTGGATGGGACAGACACGATTCGAAGGCTGCGCATGGTCAAGACCGCTGCCGAGATCGAACGGCTGCGTACTGCGGTCGAACTGAGCGAGGCGGGATTGGTCGCGGCGCTCGCCATCATCCGGCCAGGAGCAGATCGCCGCGAGCTTGGCGCCGTCTATGGCGCCGCTGTGCGCGAGGCGGCCACGAGGCGCGGCGTGCAGCCGGGCGGCGTGTGGGACTATATCTCCATCGGGCCGGACCCATGGGGAGCGGGCCGGCCGGCGCAGACGGGCGATATCCTGAAATTCGATGTCGGCGTTGTTATCGACGGATACTCGTCGGACATGGCGCGGACTGTCGTGCTCGGCCAGCCGCCGAGGGCCGCACGCGAGCTGCACGCCGCCTTGCTCGCCGGGCTCGAGACCGGTCTCGCCCTGCTCGGGCCGGGCATGCCGTTGGCGGATGTCCACGCGGCCATGCTGAAGACCGTGCAGGACAGGGGCGTCGTCGGCTACCGGCGCGGTCATTTCGGCCACGGTCTCGGCAATGACCCGTTCAGCGAGCAATGGCCATTCATCGCCGCCGACAGCGACGTCGTGGCGGAGCCAGGCATGGTTCTGGCGGTCGAGGCGCCCTACTATGTCGACGGGTTGGGCGGGTTCATCATCGAGGACCAGATTCTCGTCACGCCCAGCGGGATCGAGGTGATGAGCACCTTGCCACGCGATTTCCGCAGCTACGGTTGAGCAGGCGCCCGCAGCGCCTCATCGGCGTGGTGGCAGGTCACGTCATGGCCGGGAGCCCATGTCCTCGGCAGGGGAGCCTCGACGCGGCAGCGGTCGCTGGCGAGCGGGCAGCGCGGATGAAAGCGGCAGCCGGCCGGCACATCCTGCGGCCCCGGCAGGTCACCGTCGAGCGGGGCAGACTGCCGCCTGCGGGCCGGATCGGGCACCGCGGCGATCAGGGCGCGGGTGTAGGGGTGAAGCGGACGTGACCACAGCTGGCCCGCCGTCGCGCTTTCGACGATCACGCCGAGATACATCACGAGCACGCGGTCGCTGAAATAGCGCACCACCGACAGATCATGCGAGATGAACAGGAAGCTCAGTCCGAACTCGCCTTTCAGCGACACCAGCAGATTGATGATCTGGGCCTGGATCGACAGGTCGAGCGCGGACACCGGTTCGTCGCAGATCACCAGATCGGGATCAAGGATCAGCGCCCGCGCGATGCCGATGCGCTGGCGCTGGCCGCCTGAGAATTCGTGCGGATAACGGTGGATGCTGTCTGCCGGCAGCCCGACCTGGGCAAGGATGCGCGCAACCCTGTCCCGCCGCTCGCCGGCTTTGCCGATGCCATGCACAGCAAGCGGCGCGGCCAGGATGTCGCCGATGCTGTGGCGTGGGTTGAGCGATCCGTACGGGTCCTGAAAGATCATCTGCATACGCCGCCGGAACGGCTTCCGCGCTCTGCCGCCGAGGCGGGAAACAGCCTCGCTGTCGAACCGCACCACCCCGCCCGTGACCGGCGCAAGACCGAGGATGGCCTTGCCGAGGGTGGACTTGCCGCACCCCGATTCCCCCACGAGCCCGACGCTCTCTCCGGCAGAAACCGTGAAGCTGACCCCGTCGACGGCCTTCAGCAGCCCGCGCGAGGTGGCGTAATGGGTCTGAAGCTCCGTGACTTCAAGCAACGGCATCGCGCGCCTCCGGCGGGTTCAGCACGGGGCAGGCAGCCAGATGCCCTGGCTCGACGACCACAGCCGGCGGCGGCGCGTGGCCGCAGTCGGGCGCAGCCTTCGGGCACCGCGGCCGGAACGGGCAGCCCTGCTCGCCGGCGGCGCTGGCGATGCTGCCGCGGATTTCGCGCAGCAGCCCGTCGCGGTAGCTCGATCCCTCAGCTGTGCGAGGCGAAGCGGCCAACAGCCCTTCGGTGTAGGGGTGGCGCGGGCGGTGCAGGATCACCTCCGGCACCCCCTCCTCGACCTTGCGCCCGGCATACATCACGACGACCCGGTCGGCCCATTGACCGACCACGCCGAGATCATGGGTGATCAGCAGCAGGCCCATGCCGAGATCGCGGCGCAAGCCGTCGAGCAGGTCCAGCACCTGCGCCTGTATGGTCACGTCAAGCGCCGTCGTCGGCTCGTCCGCGATCAGCAGCCTTGGTCCGCAAGCGACCGCGATGGCAATCATGACGCGCTGGCGCATGCCGCCGGACAGCCGGTGCGGATAGTCGTCGATGCGCCGGTGCGGATCGGCAACCCGTACCAGATCGAGCAGTTCGATGGCCCGCGCCCGCGCCGCCTGGCGGGACAGGTTCTCGTGCAACCTGAGCACGTCGACGATCTGTGCGCCAATTGTGAGAACCGGGTTGAGCGACGTCATCGGCTCCTGGAAGATCATTGCCAGCCGCGCCCCGCGCACCTTGCGCATCGCCGGCTCCCTGAGGACGGCAAGATCCTGCCCGTCAAAGCTGATGCGCCCGGTGCTGATGCGCGCCGCCCCCGGCAGAAGCCGCATGAGCGCCAGCGCCGTCAGCGACTTGCCCGATCCTGATTCTCCAACGATCGCCACCGTTTCGCCGCCCGCCACGCTGAACGACAGGTTGCGCACCGGCCGTGCCGCCGGAAACGCGATGGTCAAGTCATGGACGTCAAGCAAAGGCACGGTCATCCGGGCGCTACCGCTTGGCCGAAACGCGCGGATTGAGGGAATCATTCAGCGCGTCGCCGAGAAGATTGAGCGCGAGCACCGTCAGCACGATCGCGACGCCCGGCACGGCGCACAGATACCAGGCAGTCCGCAGCAGTTCCCGGCCCGCCCCGATCATGCTGCCCCAGCTCACCACATTCGGATCGCTCAGGCCCAGGAAAGACAGCGCGGCCTCCATCAGGATCGCGGTCGCCACCAGCACCGAGGCGCTCACGATCAGCGGCGGCAGGGCGTTGGGCAAAATCTCGCGGAAGATGATGCGGGCATGGCCATAGCCAAGGCCGCGCGCCGCCATCACGAAGTCCTTCTCGCGCAGCGACCGGAATTCGGCGCGCACCAGACGGGCCGCCGTCGGCCAGGTGACCAGCGCGATCGCGACGATGACCGTGCTGATCGCCGGCTGGGCGATGGCCACCAGCACAACCAGCAGCACGAAACTGGGCGGCGTCTGGAAAATCTCGATGAACTTGACCAGCGCGTCGTCGACCCGCCCGCCGAAATAGCCCGCGACCGCACCGACCAGCAGCCCGAGGCTGATCCCCAGCGCCATGGCGCAGAAGCCGACCAGCAGAGAAATGCGCGTGCCCCAGACGACCCCGGCGGCCACATCGCGGCCGAGCGAATCCGTCCCGAGCGGATAGGCGGCGTTCTGCCCCGGCCACAGGAACGGTCTCGCCACCATCGACAGCGGGTCTTCCGGATACAGATGCGGTGCGGCCAGCGCCAGGGCGACGGCGCACAGCAGGAAGCCCAGCGAGATCATGCCGGCGGGATTGCGCAGGAAGGCCCTGAGCGCGCGGCGCCGCCCCTCCTGCGGCGCGGCCGGTGATCCAGCCATGTCGGTGACGGCGGCCATCAGCGCACCTCGATGCGCGGATCGAGCCACGCCTGCAGCAGGTCCACCAGCATGTTGGCAATGATCACCACGAAGGACGAGAGCAGCAGGACGCCAAGCAGGACATTGTAGTCGCGCCGCAGCACGGCTTCGAAAGCGAGGCGTCCGAGGCCGGGCCAGCTGAACACTGTCTCAACCACCACCGCGCCGCCCAGCACACCGCCGATATGCATGCCGGCCAGCGTCGTCACTGGCAGGAGCGCATTGCGCAGCACATGCCGGAAGCCGACCGTGAAACCTGACAGTCCCTTGGCGCGCGCTGTCCGGACGAAGTCTTGTTCAGCCACCTCCATCACCGCCGCGCGGGTCAGCCGCGCATAGACAGCGATGAAGAACAGCGACAGGGTCAGCGATGGCAGGATCATATGCCGCAAGCGGTCCAGCACGAGGTCAAGCCCCGTGAAGCCAGACGCGATGGTCTCGGCCCCGCCGCTGGGCAGCCAGCCCAGCTTGATCGAGAATAGCACGATCAGCATCAGCCCGATCCAGAAGCCGGGCACCGAATAGAGCAGCAGCGTCAGCACCGAGATCATCCTGTCCGGCCAGCGCCCGGCATTCAGGGCCATGACAGTGCCGAGCGTGACGCCAAGCACGAAGGCGAAGCCGAGCGCCATCCCGAGCAGCATAAGCGTCTGCGGCAGGCGCTGGAAGATGAGATCGGCTACAGGCATGTTGTAGCGCGGCGAGAAGCCCAGGCTGCCCTGCGCCAGATTTGACAGATAGGCCTGCAACTGGGCCACCACCGGAAGATCAAGTCCGAGCCGCGCCCGCAGCTGCCGCATGGATTCCTCGGTGGCCGCGCCCGACTCGCCCGCAATCACATCGGCCGCATCGCCCGGAGCCAGCTGGAGCAGGAAGAAATTCAGAATCACAATGGCGAGGACAGTCGGGATGGCCGCCAGCCCGTTGCGAACAAGCGTCTTGAGAACGCGGCGCGCGGTTGTCATGCCGCGATGGTCTGCGCGTTTGCGGTCAATCGGACCGCTGCCGCCGACCCATCGGTGGCGAGTTGGTGATCCGCGCAGGCTGGACGGCCGGAGAAATGCTGCATTGGTCCGACTCGTTGTCCCTGAAATCCGCTGTTGGCGCTGCGCTGCCGTCAAGTGTCGCGTAGCATGCTGCGAAGTGCAAGGATGTCGTTGGGCCGGGCCACGGCGCCCGCGGCGGGGTGGCGCGGCGCCGCAAGCTGGTCCATAAGGCCCCGCAGAACAGGACAGGCGCAATGACTGACGGTGATCGGCCCAAAGGCCCGCGCAAACCCTTCGGCAAACGGCCCTACAGCGCCAGCCGTCCGCAGGACGGCGGCCCGGGCCGGAACCGCTTTGGAGGCAATCGCAGCCGTGGGCCGAGGCCGCCCATGCCGCTGGACGTTACGGTGCTCTATGGCTGGCATCCTGTCGCCGAAGCGCTGCGCAATCCGGAGCGCCACTTTCGTCGCCTGATGGCCACCGAAAACGCCATGATCCGCGTCCGAGAGGAGATCGGCGAGCCCCCCTGCCCGGTCGAACTGGTCCGCCCCGGCGAGATCGACCGGCTGCTGACGCCTGACGCTGTGCATCAGGGGCTTTATCTGGAATGCGACCCTCTGGAACCGCCGACGCTGAAGTCCCTCGGGCAGGACGCGCTGGTGCTCGTGCTCGACCAGATCACCGATCCGCACAATGTCGGCGCGATGTTGCGCTCGGCCGCTGCCTTCGGTGTGGGCGCCGTCATCGTCACGGTCCGCCACTCGCCGGACGCAACCGGCGTGCTGGCAAAGAGCGCCTCGGGCGCGCTCGAACATGTCCCGATCATCCCGGTCCGCAATCTCGGCGACGCGCTGCTGCAGCTCAAGGATGAAGGCTACATGTGTGTCGGCTTCGATTCAGAGGCGCCCTCATCCTACGAAGAAATCAAGCTCACGCGCCCCCTCGCCCTCGTGATGGGCGCGGAAGGCAAGGGCCTGCGCCAGCGCACCATGGGCCTGTGCGATGCCGTCGCGCGGCTCGACATGCCGGGTTCGATCAAGAGCCTGAACGTCTCCAACGCGACGGCGATCGCGCTCTATTCAGCCCATCTCAGGCTCGGCGGCTGACCCAGCCAGGGCGCATCAGCGCACCAGGATGAAACGCGCACCGCCCGCATCGGGCGCGGCGGCTCCTGAACGGGCCTGCCGCATGCGGCTGTGCTCCGCCAGCCGGTGCTCACGCATGCCGCGGTTGACGAGGCGCGCGCCACCGCCGTCTCCGATCCGATAGATCAGCGGTTGCGCTTCCGGCGGGCGCCGGATTCCGACGATCGTAGGGATCGTGTTGATAATCAGCTGCGTGGCGGCTGGTCCGGGCGCGTTACGCTCGATGATCACCGTCTGGCGGTAGGCGTAGCCATAGAACGGAAGAACGCTCCCGAGATAGGCGTTCTGGATGATCGGTCGCGACGGGCGGGCGGGCGGACGCACCGCAACCGGCGACGGGCGGACGCCCTGCGTGGCGAAACCTTTCGCGGGCAAGGCAGGCTGAGCAAGGGCTGGTGATGCAATCGCCGCAAGCGCTGCGGCGACGGTGATGGTCATGAGGGATGCACGGATTTGCGGGCGCAGCATGGCGCACTCCTGTTTCACACGGCCTCCAAGCAAAATGCTAGCGCAGCGCAACGGGCTTGGCGAGTCATCAAAGTTGATCGACCGCCGTTCGTTGAGACCCATGGCACAGGGCGCGTCCGCTAAATCACATAAACATTTCGTATTATACCTAAAGTCACACGACCAATTGGTATATTCAGATTCGCCACCACCGGGCGTAACCCCATAGGCAGGAGAGCCGAAACAGCTGGGACTCCCTTGGCGCCGGACACCGCGCATCGGGGAGCAGCAACGACCAGCATCAGGTGCGGCCTCTGTCGGGAAACAACACGGGGAGAAACGCCATGAGCATGGCAGCAACCGGGACGACGGCAGCGCCACGTCCCATGTCCGCAGGCGAGAAGAAGGTCATCCTGGCCTCATCGCTCGGCACGATTTTCGAATGGTATGATTTCTATCTTTACGGGTCGCTCGCCGCCATCATCGGTGCGCAATTCTTCTCCGCCTTCGACGTCAACACCCGCAACATCTTCGCCCTGCTGGCCTTCGCCGCAGGCTTCCTGGTCCGCCCGTTCGGCGCGCTGGTGTTCGGCCGCCTCGGCGATCTTGTGGGGCGCAAGTACACCTTCCTCGTGACCATCCTGATCATGGGGGCATCGACCTTCCTCGTCGGCCTCCTGCCGTCCTATGCCCAGATCGGCTGGATCGCTCCGGTCGCGCTGATCGCCCTGCGCATGCTTCAGGGCCTCGCGCTCGGCGGTGAGTATGGCGGCGCTGCCGTGTACGTCGCAGAACACGCCCCCGTCGGACGCCGCGGCTTCTACACCTCCTGGATCCAGACCACGGCCACGCTCGGCCTGCTGCTCTCGCTCTTCGTCATCGTGGGCCTGCGCATCCAAATGGGCGAAGCCAATTTCCAGACGGATCTTGAACTGTTCTTCGGCCTCAAGGGCGGCTGGCGCATTCCGTTCCTGGGTTCGATCCTGCTGCTCGCGATCTCGGTCTGGATCCGCCTGCAGATGCAGGAGTCGCCATCCTTCAAGAAGATGAAGGAAGAGGGCACCCACTCGAAGGCACCGCTCTCTGAAGCCTTCGGCCAATGGAAGAACGCCAAGATCGTGATCATCGCGCTGTTCGGCCTTGTCGTTGGTCAGGCCGTGGTCTGGTATACAGGCCAGTTCTACGCCCTGTTCTTCCTGCAGGCGATCCTCAAGATCGATCTTCTGACAGCCAACGTGCTGATCGCATGGTCGCTCATCCTCGGCACCGGCGGCTTCATCGTCTTCGGCTCGCTGTCGGATCGAATCGGCCGCAAGCCTGTGATCCTGGCAGGCTGCCTGATTGCAGCGCTCACCTATTTCCCGATCTTCGGGGCGCTGACCAAGGCTGCCAACCCGACCTATGACAAGGCGCTGTCAAGCGTGACCATTCAGGTTGCGGCTGATCCTGCCAAGTGCGGTTCGCTGTTCGATCCGGTCGGCATCCGCCAGTTCACAGAACCCTGCGATGTGGCGCGTCGCACCCTGTCGCAGCAGGCCCTCAAGTACAGCCTGGTCACGGCGCCAGCAGGTTCCGCCATGAAGGTTACCGTGAACAACACGGAAGTGCCTTTCACGACAGCAGCTGCCTTCAACACGGCCCTGACGGCGGAAGCCATCAAGGCTGGCTATCCCGCCGCCAACGACGCTGGCAAGGTCAAGGTCGATGGCTTCTTCTCCGCCCTTGCCAACCCGCAGGCCCTCTGGGTCATCGTGCTGCTCACCGTGATGGTGATCTATGTGACCATGGTCTACGGCCCGATCGCGGCTGCCCTGGTCGAGTTCTTCCCGACACGCATTCGCTACACCGCCATGTCCCTGCCCTACCACATCGGCAATGGCTGGTTCGGCGGCTTGCTGCCGGCGACATCCTTCGCCATCGTGGCCTCCACCGGCGATATCTATTCGGGCCTCTGGTACCCCGTGGGGTTCGCCCTGATGACCGTCGTCATCGGCGTGTTCTTCGTGACGGAAACCAAGGATCGCGATCTCGACACGGTGAAGTGACCGACAACCGAAACCGAGGACTGGTCCCGTCAAACGGACCGGTCCTCCACACCCCGGTCAGGCCGGGGCAACTTCCGGACACCCGCCAGCGATGGCGGGTTTTTCTTGGGCCATTTTCTTGGGCCATTTTCTTGGACCGCTTTTATTGCGCAGCCCGATCATGCCCGGGTTGCCACAAACCGCCGACGCGGCTATTCAGCCGATCAGATGCCGGCGTAGCACAGCGGTAGTGCAGCGGTTTTGTAAACCGAAGGTCGGGAGTTCAATCCTCTCCGCCGGCACCAGCCACTCCTCGTCGAACCGATGATTTTCCGGTTCGCGCAGAGAAGGCTGGCCATTCAACTGGTTCAGGCAAACACCGCTCTCAGGGAGAGCTGAAAGCAGAGCATTCCGGGCGCGTTGCGGGATCTGAGTCAAGGCAAGTCCCTTCGACAAGATCGGCATTTTCCAGGCAAGGATGGGGTCATGGCCAGCGTTCCACATCTGACCCGTCGGCAAGGGCTTGCAGCAGCAGTCAGCTGGTTTGGGCTGTTCGATACGCAAGGCAGGGCGCAGGCGCAGAGCAACGTCTTTGCCGTCGAGGCAGCGCGCCTGCGCGACGCCGCAGTGGCCGCCGGCGACCAGCCCTACGGGGCGGTCGTGGTGCTGGATGGCCGCATCATCGGAAGCGGACGCAGCCGCGTCATCACCGACAGGAACCCGGATGCGCATGCCGAGCGCGTCGCCCTGTGGGATGCCCAACGGCAGATGGGGCGCGAGGACTTGTCCGGCGCGGTGATCTTCGCCACGTCTCCCCCATGCGCGATTTGCCAGCGCTCGCTGGCCAGGGCCAGGATTTCCAGCATGCGTGTCGGCCCCGAAGGGCGCGACCATGGCGCACCGGGAGGGGCCAAACCTTGACTCTGATACGGGCCGTTTTCCTTTTCGCCGCCATGGCGGCGCTTCTGATCCATGAATCGGAGCCAACCATGGCGCAAGCTCATGCAGGGACGGAGTTGATCACGGCCGCCGGACGCGGTGATCTGGCGCGGGTGCAGACCCTGCTGGCGGCGAAAGCGCCTGTCGATGCGCAGGACCGTGCTGGCCAGACAGCACTGCTTCTTGCGGTCAACGGCAATCACGTCGCCATCGCCGAAGCGCTGATGGACGCTGGCGCAAGCATCAATGTGCAGGCAGCCAATCGCGATACGCCGTGGCTGCTGGCTGGCGCGCAGGGCCGGGCCGAGATCGTCGCGAAGATGATCCCGCGCGGGCCTGATCTTTCGATCCGCAATCGCTTTGGCGGCAACGCGCTGATTCCAGCCTGCGAGCGCGCACATGTCGAGACGATCCGGCTGCTGCTGACGACGCAGATTGACGTCAATCACGTCAACAACCTTGGCTGGACCTGTCTGCTGGAAATCGTGATCCTCGGCCAGGGTGGCACACGCCATCAGGAAGCGACGCGCCTCGTCTTGCAGGCGGGGGCTGATCCGAATCTGGCGGATCGTGACGGGGTTACGCCGCTGGCGCATGCCTTCGCAAAGGGACAGGCTGACGTTGCGCGGCTGATCGAGCAGGCCGGCGGCCGGGTCCGGCGCTAGCAGGTCGCCCTGAAGCGACTTGGAACCGGTCGTGCGCCCCATCTCGATCGTGTGGGCTACGGAGACCAACCCGCCAATCCGCCCCTGTTTTCCGGTCAGATCCCTGTCTTTCCAGTTATGGCAGACCTCACCTGCACCGACAGGTTCCGATAGATCGAGGTGGCCTCCATCCTCCACTGACCTGCAAACGGGCGTTGCTCCGTCATCGCCCCGCAAGGTGGCAGGCTGCTGACTGGTGCTCAGCAACGAGGCGCAATTCCGGCTCCTGCTGGCTGCACATCGGCATGGCGACCGGACAGCGCGTGTGGAAGCGGCAGCCCGATGGCGGCGAGAAGGGGCTCGGCACATCGCCTTTCAGCACGATGCGCGCGCGGTGCCGGTCGGGATCGGGCTGTGGCAACGCCGACAGCAAGGCTTGGGTGTAGGGATGCTGCGGGCGGCGGAAAAGGTCGTCGGTCGCGCCCGTTTCGACGATCTGGCCAAGATACATCACCGCAACGCGATCAGCGATTTGCCGAACGACCGAGAGGTTGTGCGAAATGAACAGGTAGGTCAGCCCGAGCCTCTGCTGCAGATCCTGCATCAGGTTGATGATCTGCGCCTGGATCGAGACATCAAGGGCCGACACAGGCTCGTCGCAGATCAGCACCTGCGGCTCCAGCGCGAGGGCACGCGCAATGCCGATCCGCTGGCGCTGACCGCCGGAGAATTCATGCGGATAGCGCGCCATCTGCTGCGGCGACAGGCCAACAAGACGCAGCAGTTCCTCGACGCGCGCACGGCGGCTGGCCCTGTCCCCGATACCGTGGATGTCGAGCGGCTCCCGGATGATCGCCCCGACCGACAGCCGCGGATTGAGCGAACCGAACGGGTCCTGGAAGATGATCTGCAGGTCGCGGCGATGGGCCAGCATCGCACGGTGGTTCAGGCCAGAGAGATCTTCCCCCTTGTACAGGACCTGCCCCGATGTCGGCTCGATCAGCCGGAGCAGCAGCCGGCCCGTCGTCGATTTCCCGCAGCCGGATTCGCCAACCAGCGCCAGCGTCTCGCCGCGCCTGATCGCCAGGGAGACATTGTCGACCGCCTTGACTGTCGCTGTCTGCCCGAAGCCCGGCCGTGCCGCGAAATGCTTGCTGAGGTTGCGCGCCTCAAGGATGGGCAACAGGTCGGTCATGCCACACCGACCCCGTCGTTGACGTGCAGCAGGCAACTGACCTTGTGCCCGGATGGCAGATCGACCTGAGGCGGGACAGCCAGCGCGCAGGCCGGCATGGCGCTCGGGCAGCGCGGCGCAAACCGGCATCCGGGCGGCATGGCGCCAGCCTGCGGCACGGCGCCGGCGATCGCTGTCAGCCGGACACGTGGGCCGTCGATCACCGGCATCGAGGCCAGAAGCCCGCGGGTGTAGGGATGGGCCGGCGCCTTGAACAGCGCGCGCACGGGCGCCCGTTCGACCACCCGGCCCGCATACATCACCAGCGCCCGATGGGCGAATTCCGCCACGACCCCAAGATCATGCGTGATCAGGATCACGGCCATGCCAAGCTCGTGCTGGAGCTTTCGCAACAGATCAAGGATCTGCGCCTGGATCGTGACATCAAGCGCCGTGGTGGGCTCGTCAGCGATCAGCAGCCGTGGGCGACAGGCCAGCGCGATCGCGATCATCACCCTTTGGCGCATGCCGCCGGACAACTGGTGTGGATACTCGTCGATCCGCCGGTCGGCATCCGGGATCTCCACCATCCGCAACAGATCGAGGGCGGCGCGGCGCGCGCCCTGCCGGTCAAGGCCGCGGTGCTGCGTCAGCGGCTCCATGATCTGGTCACCGACGCTGAAGACCGGGTTGAGCGATGACATCGGCTCCTGGAAGATCATCGAGATGGCCGACCCGCGCAGCCTGTGCATCTCGCTCTCGGACTTCTGCAGCAGGTCCACGCCCTCGAACAGGATCGAGCCTTGCGTGATGCGCCCTGGCCTCGCGATCAACCTCAGGATCGACAGGGCGGTGAGCGACTTGCCGCTGCCGCTTTCGCCGACGATGCCGAGCACCTCACCGGCGGCGAGATCAAGATCGAGACGGTCAACCACGGCCGCCGGCCCCGTGCGCGTCGGGAACGTCACGGTCAGCCCGCGGATCGACAGCAGCGGATTGCCCATCAGCGCGCCTCCGCCCGCAGGCGCGGGTCAAGCACGTCCCGAAGCCCGTCGCCGAGCAGGTTGAGGCCCAGAACCGTGACCATGATGGCGATACCGGGCCAGATCGTGATCCACGGCGCTTCGGCGATGTAATTGCGGCCATCGGCGATGATGTTGCCGAAGGTCGGCGTCGGCGGCGAAGGCCCGACGCCGATGAAGCTCAGCACGGCCTCAGCCAGAATGGCGAGAGCGAAGATGAAGGTGAGCTGCACCAGCAGCGGCCCGAGGCTGTTGAGCAGGATGTGGCGGAACAGGATGCGGATGTGCCCTGCGCCGAGCGCGCGCGCGGCCTCCACGTATTCGCTTTCGCGCACGACCAGCACCGAGGCGCGGACGATCCGCGCGGTCCGCGGCGTGTAGGCCACGGTCAGCGCAATCACCGCATTGAGCAGCGAGGGGCCGAGGACAGCGCCGATCGCGATTGCCAGCAGGATCGGTGGGAAGGCCATAAAGCCATCCATGATCCGCATGATCAGGTTGTCGAGGCGGCGGACATAGCCCGAAACGGCGCCGATCAAGGTACCGAACAGGCCTGTCAGGATCACGACCAATAGGCCGATGACCAGCGAAACGCGGCTGCCGTGCAGGACGCGGCTGAAGACGTCACGGCCGAAGCTGTCAGTGCCGAGCAGATGCGCGGCGTTCGGCGGTCCGAGGCGATAGCGGAAATTGTTGCGCAGCGGATCGAACGGCGCGATCACGTCCGCCAGAAGCGCCACCATCAGCACCAGCACGAACAGCGCGCCGCCGATGACGAAGGATCGATTGGCCATGAACCGCTTCAGCATGGCGAAGCGCTCGGGCGGCGGGGAGTCGGCATCATGCGGCTGTGCGGGTGCGAGATCAGCCATAGCGCACCCGCGGATCGACATAGGCGTAGAGCAGATCGACGATGATGTTGACGAAGACATAGATGAAGGCGAGCAGCAGCAATCCGCCCTGGATCACCGGGTAGTCCCGGCGCAGCACAGCCCCGATGATGAGGCGGCCCACGCCCGGCAGCGAGAACACCTGCTCGATCACGACCGCGCCGCCGAGCAGAACACCAATGATCACGCCTGTCACTGTGATGACCGGGATCAGGGCGTTGGCAAAGGCGTGCTTGGCGACGACCTTGAAGGCAGGGACGCCCTTGGCCCGCGCCGTGCGCACATAGTCCTGCCCGAGCACATCAAGCATGCTGGACCGGGTGATGCGGGCGATCAGGCCGACCTGCGTGATGCCGAGGGTGAAGGCCGGCAGGGCCATCGAGCGCGCCCAGCCGACGGGATCCTGCAGCAAGGGCACGAACCCGCCGGATGGCAGCCAGCCGAGCGCCACCGCGAAGACATAGATGCCGACGAGGCCGAGCCAGAAATCGGGAATCGACAGGCCGACCAGCGCCAGCGCCATAATTGACTGGTCCGCCCAGCTGCCATGGCGGACGGCGGCAATGATGCCGGCGCTCACGCCCAGCACGACGGCGATCACCAGCGCCAGAAGCGTCAGGGACAGGGTGACGGGGATGCGCTCGATGATGGCTTCGGTCACGCTGCGGTTCAGCAGGAAGGACTGGCCAAGATCACCGCGCAGCAGGTTGCCGTACCAGCTCAGCAGCTGGACATGCCAGGGCTGGTCAAGATTGAGCCGCGCGCGGATGCGCTGCAGCTCCTCCACCGAGGCTCCCGGGTCAGCCAGCTGGGACGCTACGTCGCCCGGCACGAGCCAGATCAGCACGAAGGTGAACAGGCTCACCACCAACAGGACAAGGCAGGCGCTGGCAATGCGGTTGACGAGATAGCGCAGCATCTGAGCCCTTGTGGTGGCTTTCGGAAAGAGGCGCACCGCCATGCTGGCGGTGCGCCGGTGCGCGTTCCGGCGATTTGGGAGAGATTACTCGACCCAGACGTCCCACAGGCGCGGGATGCGGTAGGGCTTGTAGCCCTTCACATTGGCCCGCGTGGCCTGGAAGATGCCGACCTCGCCGACCTTGATGACATAGGCCTGCTCCATCATCTGCTTCTGGAACTGGCCGAACGCCGCCTGCCGTTCGGCAAGCCCGAGCGCCGTCGTCAGGGTCTGGTTGGCGGCGTCGATGACCGGATCCTGGACCTGCATGCGGGCATTGGCGCCGGCGAAGAAGCTGACCACGTTGTAGGGGCCTTCATAAGGCTCGATGCCCATCATCAGCGGCCAGGCGTTCCAACCCTCCTTCTTGGTGGTGCTGGAGAGCGCGGTCGGCCAGTCGACCACCCTGACATTCACCTTCATGCCGATCGCCTTCAACTGCTCGCCGATGGTGATCGCCGTGTCATTGTGGTTCTTGAAGCTCGAGTCGGTCAGGATCAGCAGCTCCTCGCCCTTGTAGCCAGACTCGGCCAACAGCGCCTTCGCCTTGGCGGCGTTCTTCTGGTTGTAATGCTCCTTGCCCAGATCGCCCTGGAAATAGGGCGTGCCGGGGTACTGCCAGCCATGCAGCAGCCGGTAGGAGCCGTCGGTCGAAATCGCCATCACCTCTTCGGGATCAATGGCGGCCTGGATCGCCTGCCTGACCTTCGGGTTGTTCGTCGGCGCCTGCGCCGCATTGAAGATGAAGACCTGGAAGGCCCAGGGCATCATCTCATGGGTGGTGATGGTCCGGTCATTCGCCAGGCGCTTGGCCGTGGGCGTCGGCATCTGCTCCAGCACCTGGAATTCGCCCGATTGCAGGCCCGCCGTCCGCGCGCCGCCTTCCGGCACGAAGCGGATGGTGATGGTGTCGACCCAGGCCGTCTTCTTGCCGCCGAAGCCATCGCGGCCCGTGCCCTGCGTGTTCTGGATGTAGCCGTCAAAGCGCGCCAGCTTCACATGGCTGTCCGGCCGGAACTCGACGAAGCGGTAGGGGCCTGTGCCGATGTTCTCGATCTGGTTGGCCGCCTTGCCCGCTTCCTCTGCCGGGATCACGACAGCCGGAGCGCGCGGACTGGACAACTGCTCCAGAAAGCCGGGAACGGGGTTGCTGAGCGTGATCACCAGCGTGCGCGGGTCAGGCGTCGTCATCTCCTTGACCGGACGCATGAACGGGCTGCCCCCAACCTTGGCATAACGTTCGAGCGACGCCTTGGCATCCGCCGAGGTCATCATCTTGCCGTTGTGGAAGCGCGCCTCGCGCAGGGTGAACGTATAGGTCAGCCCGTCAGGCGAGATCGTCCACGCGGTGGCGAGATCGCCGATGACATTGGCGTTCTCGTCGCGGGTGACAATCATTTCCCAGATGTGGAGCGAGATGTTGCGCGTCGCCTGCGCGGTCGTCGTCATCCCGTCGATGGTCGGTGGCTGGGCCTGCTGGGCCATGACGATCTCCCCGCCCCGCTTCTGCGCCTGCGCGGAGCCGGTCGTGAAGGTCGCTGCGGCGACGGCCGCAAGCGCAACGGTCGCCTGCATCATCAGTCTGCGTGTGGTCATGATGGCTTCTCCCCTGTTGTTGGTCGTCTGCAGTGCCTCAGGTCGCGTAATCCGGCTCCTCGCGGTCGAGGATGCGCTTGTAGGCGGCGAATTCCAGGTCGGCGTCCCAGACCTCCCGGAAATCGCCGTGGTGATGCCGCCGCTTGGCGTCCGGCAATTGCTTCAGCGGCTTGCCGTGCGCCAGCGCGAGGGTCTGCCACATGGCGGTCCGCTCGACGGCGGCCATTTCGCAATAGGCGCTGGCGACATCGCGCCCCACGGTCGTCAGCCCATGGCTGCCCATCACCAGCGTCGTTTTCTCGCCCAGCAGGCGCGAGATCCGGTCGCCCTCGCTGTCATCCAGCACCACGCCGTTCATCTCGTCATCATAGGCGATGCGGTCATGGAGCGTCAGGTCGTTGAAATGCGACATCGACAGCCGGCCGCCTTCCACCAGCGACAGCGCCGTGGTGTAGGGCGGATGAACATGCAGCACGATCCGCGCGGCCGGGTGCATCAGATGGATGCGCGAGTGGATGAAATGGGCGACTTTCCTGAGCTCTCCCTTGCCTGACACCACATTGCCGGCCAGATCGCAGACAATCAGGTCGCTGGCCTTCAACTCGTGGAAGATCATCCCGCGCGGGTTGATCAGCATCAGTTCCGTGCCGGGGATCATGGCGCTGTTGTGGTTGCCGATGCCCTCGTTCCACTTCTCGCGCGCGCACAGCCGGTAGGTCGCCGCCAGATCGCAGCGCAGCGCCCATTCGGCGGCATCCTTGATGTTCAGCTTCTGCACTTGCGCCATTGTGGTCTCTCCGCGAGGTTCAGGCGTCCGGGCGTTGCATCGTCAGATGGCGGGGGTCCGGTAGAGGACCTTTCCCCCGACCTTGATCTCGACATCGAGAAGGTAGCTCCGCAGGCCGGCGGCGTCGATCTGCATGCCGAGTCCCGGCGCGTCAGGCGCGCGGATCTCGCCATTCGCGTCCCGCTCGATACGGTTGGCCATGTAGGCTTCGACGACCGGCTTCGGTGCAGCCGGGTACTCGCAGATGCGGTGCCCTTCGAGGCCGGCATAGGGCTGCAGCGACGCCGACAGCGCCAGATGCGAGGTGAAGGTGTGGTTCACGTAGGTGACGCCGCGCGCCGATGCATAATCCGCAACCCATTTGGCAGGGCCGATGCCGCCGATCCGGCCACAGTCGATCTGGACGAAGCCGACACCGCCATAGTCGATGAGATGCCGCGCCATGTGCGTGTCATGCGCGCCCTCGCCGCCGGCGAGCCTGACCTTGGCGCTGCGTTTGGCAAGCGCGCCATAGGCCTCGTACGCCGCGGCCTGGAAGGGCTCTTCCAGCCAGACGGCCCCCGCCGCCTCGAGCGCAGGCAGCCGTTCGGCCGCGCGCTCGACGTCCGCGATGAAGATCTGGCCGACATCGACCAGAAGGATGCCATCTACATCGAGCCCCTCGCGCGCCGCCGCGAAATGGTCGGCATCATGCCGGGCCGTGCCGCGCCCGATGGGGCCCCAGCCAAACTTGGCGGCCTTGAAGCCTTGCTGCCGTGACAGCTTCGCCGCCGCAAAAGTCTCCTGCGGCGTGTCGCCGAACAGGCGGGAGGCATAGGGCACCTTCGGAAAACTGGTCTTGTAGCCGAGCAGCGACCAGACCGGCTCGCCCCGTGCCCGTCCGAGCAGATCCCACAGGGCCATTTCGACGCCGGACATGGTGTGTGCGGCCTGCAGGAGGTCCATGCTGTCGTAGGCCACCTGCGCAGACATGCGCGCGATGTCCGCGGGTGTCGCAAGGTTTTGCCCGAGGATCGAATCCTGCACCGGCCTGCACACGCCGTGCGACATCGGACAGACGAAGGCCGCGATTGACGGAAGCGGCGCGGCCTCGCATTCGCCCCAGCCGACATGGCCGCCTCCGGCCACGCGCACCAGCAGTGCATCCTGGCTGCCGTCGGCCTCGGTGGTGACCACCGGCATCGAGACATAGAAAAAATCGACGGACTCGATCTTCATGCCGCCCTCCGGCGCTGATGCCAGGTCACCTTGGGGACAAAGCCGACATCCGGATCAAGCGGGTAGATCGGCCTGATGCAGATGGTGTGGCCAAGGCTCTTCAGGTCCGCGCTGGTCGAGCCCGGCGCATCGATGTTGAAGTTCTTCACGACCCACTCGTCGAACATATGGTACTCGGTATGCGGCGACTTCACCACGGTCAGGTCATAGCGCTGCGGGTTGCAGCCATTGGCGTAGAACACGGCCCGGTCGAACAGGAAGCAAGGTTCGCTGATCACCACGATGGTGAAGTTCTGCGCCGTCAGGACCGCCGTCAGCCCCGCATTGATCGGCGCCCGCATGGTTTCAAGGTGGGTCCTGCCGCGCGACAGGCTCTCGACTGTCGCGGTGACCGTGACCGGCTGGAATCGCCCCGGATCACGCTCTCCGCCGAGCCGCACGGTGATCTCGGCGCCAATGCCGGCGCTGGCCGCCGCCTTCGCCGCAGCGGCATCGACAATCGGCAACAGCACGCGCTTTGGATACTTCGCGTCCATCAACGCCTTCAGGATCACGTTGGAATCGCCCGTGGCGCCGGATGAGGTCGCGTCGGCGGCATCGGTGAAGATCACTGGACCATCGATCGTGCGGGCCTGCGCGATCGCCTTTTCGAGCGCAATCAGCTTGCCCTGCATGCGATGACGCTGGTCCCAGAAGGTCCTCGACATCTCGGTGATGTACTGCGCCGTGTCCTCGTTCCGGCGTTCGACGCAGATCAGGGCCTGCGTGCAAAGCTCCGGAACATCGGTAAAGGGATTGCCGATCATCACGCCCGTGGCCAGCGCCCTGCCCTCATGCTCAAGCCGGTGCGCGTCGCGCAGAATGTCGCCGTAGCAGCCCGACTTCGTCACCAGTTCGTCGCCCCGCACCAGCGCCGGAATCACGACGCGCGCGGTTTCGGGCCTGAGGTTCTCATCGATGATCCGCAGAAGCAGCGTCGCGGCCCGGCGGCCGGTGTCGGCAAAGTCGACATGGGGATAGGTCTGATAGATCGCGAAGCCGTCAACCTGCGCCAGCATCCGCTCGGTCAGGATGCCATGCAGGTCGAGCGAGATGACCATCGGGCGATCCGGCCCGATCAGCCGCCGCGTCTCGCTGAGCAGGTAGCCTTCCGGGTCAAGTTCGCCGATGGCCCCCATCGCCCCGTGCAGGGAGAAATACACCGCATCGACCTCGTTCGCCCGCGCCGCGACCGCATCGACGATCTGCGCCGACAAACGCGCCCAGCCATCCGCCGAAAGGATTCCGGCGCTCGGCGCGGTGGCCGAAATGACCGGCACGACAGTGACATCGCCGCGACGGTCGAACACCGACAGCGCCCCGCCAATGCCGGTGTTGAGGCCGCGCTGCTCAAGCAATTCGTCGCCAAGCCGGATGCGGTAGCCCCCATAGCCGGACGGCAGCGGATTGAAGGAGGAAATCTCCTGCATGCACTCGACAATCAGGACCCGGATCATCGTGGCGCGTCCATCATGAAGCGGCCGCAACCGGATCATAGTCCTGCATCACGACGCCGATGCAGTCCCCGCGCTGCACCCTGCCCGGCCCCGGAGCCATCCACAGCACGCCGCTGGTGGCGTAGCGGACCTCCACCGGGTCGCGGTCGATGTCCTCGATGAAATGCAGCCGTCCCGCCAGCTCGCCGGCGTGCACGACCTCGCCCGCAAGATTCATCGGCTCATAGGTTGCCGCGTGCCGGGCGAACAGGAAGTTGCCGGGGTCCTTCACCATCATGTGGCGCGTGGCCGGCGAGCCGTCGCGCTGCACCGTATCAGGCTTGCCCTCCATCACGCCGCACGCCTTGAGCACATTGGTCAGCCCGCGCTCGCCAATCCGTACCCCTTCGATGTTGACGCGCCCCCAGCCGCCCAGCTCCGTGCCAACCGAAATCTTGCCCTGCCGCTCGACCGAAGAGGTGAAGGTCGCGCCCTCGTCGACCCCCCAGAACACCGCGTTGTAGGGCGCTCCGAAAGCTGCCGCCATGGCCATCGTCCGATCCCGGATGGCGGCATCCTCGACATAGTGCATGTTGGTCGACAGCGCCGACTCCATGGAATGTCCGGCGGTGTGAAGGTCCACCGATAAATCGACATGGGGCAGCAGCACGCTGTCCATGAAATGCGCCAGCATCTCGGAGAATGTGCCGCGCGGATTGCCCGGAAAGCAGCGGTTGATGTCGCGCCCGTCCACCGGCGAGAGCCGCACATCGGCGAGGACAGCCGGCATGTTCACTGCCGGCATGAGGATCACGCGGCCCTGGATCTGCGCCGGGTCCAGACGCCGTGCGAGCTTCGAGATCGCGATAGGGCCTTCATACTCGTCGCCATGCACGCCGCCGGTGAACAGCACCGTCGGACCCTTGCCGTTCTTGAGCACGATGATCGGAATCTCGACCGCCCCCCAGCCCGAGGTATTGCGCGACAGCGGCGCGCGCAGATAGGCGGCCTGCCGCCCTTCCCTGTCAAAATCGACGGCACATTGGATGCGGCTTTTCACGACGGCGGCAGCCATGGAGTTGTTCCTTTTCAGGGGACGGAAAGACGCTTGTTGAACTCCGTTTCGTATGATTGTATACGATCTACGATGTTGTCAAGCCTGCTCTCAGGCGACCGAGAATCGCATAGTCAGACACGCATGAACCGCCATGTGCGCTCCAACCTCGCTCTCGCGCCCTCGCCGGGCGACGAGACCGACTGGCAGAAACTGCAGCCGCAGACGCTGGTCGACCGCGTCGTCGAGGCGGTGGTCTCGCAGGCCGCGCGCGGCGTGATCCTGCCGGGCGACCGCATCGTCGAGGCCGATCTGGCCCGCAAGCTCGGCGTCAGCCGCGTTCCGGTCCGTGAGGCGCTCAGGCTGCTAGAAAGCAGCGGCATCGCCGTTAACCAGCCCTACAAGGGCATCCGGCTGAGACCCCTGACCAATGGCTGGGTGCAGGACCTCGTCGAAGCGCGCACAGCGCTGGAGACCAGCGCCGCCCACCGTGCCGTCGACGCCGGGCATCACCGCGGCGACTGGATAGCGCCCCTCGCCGCCGCCATCAGCCAGATGGAACTGACCGCAGCGCGCGGCGATGCCTATGGTCTCGCCGCCGCCGATACGGCCTTCCATCGCGCCCTTTGTGGCCTGGGCGGCAACAATGTCGTGCTTGATCTGTGGGAAACGCTGGCGCGGCAACTCACCATCGTGTTCGGGCTTGCGACCCTCGGCAAACCCATGTCCGCCATCGTGCAGGAACATCATGACCTCCTGGCGGTGCTGTCGACCGGCGACAAGCCGGCGATCACGGCGGCCCTGCACGACCACATCACCGTGATGAATCTGGCCGTGGATTACGAAGCGATCCAGGAGGCCCGCCGCAAGGCGCGAGACACAGGAGCCTGACATGCCCACTCCAACGAGACTGGCTCCGGTCCGGATCGTCCGGGTCGCCGCCGCGCCCCTCTTCGGCGAAAGCCCCAAGGGCGGCTGGTCGAACGAAATCAGGCCGGAGGATTCCATCCACGCCCTGATCGCCATCCACACCGACGCCGGCATCACCGGCTATGGCAGCGTGTTCACAGACGGTCGGCTGGCGCAGGCGGGCCTGAAGGTTCTCGAGCCGCTGCTGATCGGCGAGAATGCGCTGGAGCCTGAACGGGTGACCGAGAAGCTGCACCAGAACACCTTCTGGATGGGCCGCGGCGGCACGCTCACCCACACGATCAGCGGCATCGACATCGCGATGTGGGACATTCTCGGCAAGGCCACCGGTCTTCCGGTCAGCCAGTTGCTGGGCGGCAATTACCGCACCAAGGTTAAGCCCTACTGCTCCTTGCTGATGGAGGAGCCGGCGCTGATGCGCGACGTGGTCGCTGGCTATCATGCCAAGGGCTTCCGCGCATTCAAGATCGGTTGGGGCCCGTTCGGTCGCGCCCATGACACCCGACTGGACGAGGCCATCGTTCGGGCCGCGCGCGAGGGCATCGGCGCGGACTCCCAGCTGTTCGTGGATGCCGGGGCCAGCGACGCCCATTGGCCGCACGGGCTGAAATGGGCCATGCGCACGGCCGAGATGCTGAAGGACTACAATGTCGGCTGGTTCGAGGAAGCGCTGAAGCCGGACGCGATCGATGATTATTGCGACCTACGGCGGGCAAGCCCTGTCCCGATCGCCGGCGGAGAGGTGCTGACCCGGCGCCAGAGCTTCATGCCCTGGCTCAGCCGCGGCGCCTTCGACATCATCCAACCCGATGTCACCAAGGTCGGCGGCATCAGCGAGCAGCGCCGCATCGTCTGGATGGCCCAGGATCACGGCATCCGCTATGTCGGCCACGGCTGGAACACGGCGCTGGGAGTGGCCGCCGACCTTCAGATGGCCGCGGCCTTCCCCGGCGTGGATCTGGTCGAGTTCATCGGCGGCAGCCCCTATGTCGACGGCATCCTGGCCGAGCCCTTCGTGCTCGACGAAAACGGCGACCTCACCATTCCGGACAAGCCGGGCCTCGGGGTCGAGATCGACCGGGACAAGTTGGCGAAATACACGCCCGATCCCGGCATCTTCTAGGCTCGGCATGGCCCCGACTGACCAGCAGCCTGTCACCCGCTGTGCCGCACACTGGACGAGGGCGCCGATCTTGCCGGACTACAGGACCGACTGGATTTCGATCTGGTAGCCCTCCGGGTCATTGAACACGATCACCCGGATTCCGAGCGACGGCACGTCCTTTGGCCCCTTGGTCATGATGACGCCGCGCCCTTTCAGATAGGCGCACCAGGCGTCGACATCGCCGACCCGCAGGCACACCTGGACGGGTTTGACGGGATGCGCCTTGTGGCTGCCGTGAGCCTCGTCGACCAGCCCGACATAGCCCCCCTCCGTCACCTTGTAGATCTTCGACCAACCTTGGTCGATCGCCAGCGGCAGACCGAGGAGATCCTCGTAGAACGCCATCGCCCGCGGAAGGTCGGCATAGTACAGGAAGGTGATCAGCATCGAGGTCGTGTCGTGGGATGGACGCATGTCGGAGCCTTGGGCTGGAGGAATCCGCCAAGGCTAGCGGCGGGCGGGCTGCGTGGCAAACAACCCTGACCATCGCTGATATTGCCCCTTGCTGGCCTTGTTTTTGCCTGTCACAGTCAGGCTAACAAGAAGCCGATGCATTGGGGGCGAACTGCCGTATGGCCGCGTTTGATGAGATGAGTGGTTTTGACGGGGCAACGCGCGATGCCTATGCAAAGCTCGAGACCTGGCTGAAGACCACCCCCCCTGAGGAGTTCAGCACCCGGCGCAGCCAGGCGGATGTCTTCTTCCGCCGGATCGGCATCACCTTCGCGGTTTACGGCGACGAGCAGTCGACCGAGCGGCTGATCCCCTTCGACATCATCCCGCGGGTCATCACGGGGCCGGAATGGGCGACTCTCGATCGCGGCCTGCGCCAGCGCGTCAGCGCGCTGAACATGTTCCTGAAGGACATCTACGGGCCGAAGGAATGCCTGAAGGCGGGCATCATTCCGGACGACCTGATCTACCGCAACGCGGGCTATTGCCTGCAGATGATCAACCAGCCGGTCCCTCACGACCTGTATGTGCACATCGCCGGCATCGACATCGTGCGCGTCGACGCGGACAATTTCTATGTCCTGGAGGATAACGCGCGCACCCCGTCCGGCGTGTCCTACATGCTGGAAAACCGCGAGGTCATGCTGCGGCTGTTTCCCGAACTGTTCGCCCAGCATCGCGTCGCGCCGGTCGAGAACTATCCCGACGCGCTGCTGGCCACCTTGCGCTCGCTCGCCCCGCGCACGGCCGCCAAGGACCCTAATGTCGTCTTGCTGACCCCGGGGCAGTTCAATTCGGCCTTCTATGAACACTCGTTCCTCGCCGACAAGCTCGGCATCGAACTGGTCGAGGGTTCGGACCTCTTCGTGCGCGACGAGATCGTCTACATGCGCACGACGCAGGGACCAAAGCGGGTCGACGTGATCTACCGCCGCATCGACGACGACTACATCGACCCCCTCGCCTTCCGGGCCGATTCGGTGCTTGGCGTGCCCGGCCTGATCAGCGCCTACAAGGCCGGCAACGTGACGCTGACCAATGCCGTCGGAACCGGCGTCTCCGATGACAAGGCCGTCTACAGCTACATGCCGGAGATCGTGAAGTTCTATACCGGCGAGGAGCCGGTGCTGAAGAACGTGCCGACCTTCCGCTGCCGCGAGCCGGACGCGCTGAAATATGTGCTGGACAATCTCGGCGACCTTGTCGTCAAGGAGGTGAACGGCTCGGGCGGATACGGCATGCTGGTTGGCCCACATGCCTCCAAGGCCCAGATCGAGACCTTCCGCAAGAAGCTCAAGCACGAGCCGGAAGGCTTCATTGCGCAGCCGACGCTGGCCTTGTCGACCTGCCCGACCTTCGTCGCCTCCGGCGTTGCCCCGCGCCACGTCGACCTGAGGCCGTTCGTGCTGACCGGCTCGGACGGCATCCGATGCGTCCCCGGCGGCCTGACGCGGGTGGCGCTCAAGGACGGCTCGCTGGTGGTCAATTCCAGCCAGGGCGGCGGGACCAAGGACACCTGGGTTCTGGACGCGTGAGACAGGATTACTGACATGCTCTCCCGCACTGCCGACAGCCTCTACTGGGTCTCGCGCTACGTCGAGCGCGCCGAATACCTTGCCCGCATCCTGGAGGCGACGACACGCCTGTCGAACCTGCCGTCAAGCTATGGCGGGGCAGCTTCCGAATGGATCAGCGCCGTGAAGACAGCCGGTTGCGGCGAGATCTTCCTGAAGCACCACGACACCGCGACCGAAAGCAGTGTGCATCATTTCCTCTGCTTCAGCCCGGACAACCCCTCTTCCATCCGCAACTGCATCGAGGTCGCCCGCTCGAACGCACGCGCCGTACGCACGGCGCTGACCTCCGAAATGTGGGACGCGCTCAACGGCGCCTGGCTCGAGCTGAAGAAATATGACGGCAAGAAGCTGACGCGCGACGATTACGGCCGCTTCATTGAATTCGTCAAATCGCTCTCGCTGACCTTCGACGGCTCGGCCTACCGGACCATGCTGCGCTCCGACGCCTACTGGTTCTCGCGGCTTGGCGTCTATGTGGAGCGGGCAGACAATACCGCCCGCATCCTGGACGTGAAGTACCATGTGCTGCTGCCCGAAACGGAGAAGGTCGGCGGCTCGCTCGACTATTTCCAGTGGACCACGATCCTGCGCGAGGTCTCGGCCCTGACCGCGTATCATTGGGTCTACCGCGAGTCGATCAAGCCCTGGCTGGTCGCAGACCTGCTGATCTTCAACCGGCAGATGCCGCGCTCCCTGGCCAGTTGCTACGAGAACATCAGCCGCTTTCTCGATGCGATCGGTGATTCCTACAGCCGTCAGGGACCGGCCCAGCGCATGGCCCGCAAGACGCTCAGCACCTTGGCCAACCGCAAGATCACGGACATCTATGATCACGGCCTACACGAGTTCATCACCGACTTCATCAACGACAACAACCGGCTCGGCAGCACCATCTCCGATCAGTATCTCGTCTGACGCCCGGCAGGTCGGTTCTGGAAACAAGCCCTTGCGCATCAAGATCTCGCACGAAACCAGTTTCGCCTATGATCAGCCCGTCCGCTCGGTGCTGCAGGCGCTGCGCGTGATGCCGCGCGACCATGAAGGTCAGGTTATCGTCTCGTGGCGGATCGACGCCTCTGTGGACGGGCGGCTGCGGTCAGGAGAAGACGCCTTTGGCAACCGTGTCCACCACTTTCAGGCCGACGGACCGTTCGACGGCTTTACCCTGCGTGTCCACGGAGTCGTCGAAACGGTTGACGTGACCGGCTTTGTCCGCGGCGCGGCTGAACCAATGCCGCTGGAGGTTTATCGCCGCGACACCGGCCTCACCCAGCCGGACGAAGCCATGCAGCTTCTTGCGCGCAAACTGGCACGCGCCGGTGGCGGCGCGCTGGAGCAACTCCACGCGCTGATGGATACAATCCACAGCGAGGTGAAACTGGAGGACGGCCTGACGGAGAGTCCAGTACGTGCCTGCGACGCCTTTGCGGCCCGCAAGGGCACGGCAGGCGACCTGGCCCACATCATCTGCGGCTGCGCCCGCGCGATGGGACATCCGGTACGTTTTGTCGAAGGCTATGTGGCGGGGGATGCGCCTGCGGGCAAAGACGCCCGCCGCCACGCCTGGGCGGAGGCTTGGGTCGAAGACTATGGCTGGATCGGTTTTGATCCGTCCGTCAACCTGTGTCCGACCGAGGCCCATGTCCGTGTCGCGGTCGGTCTCGATCAGGCCGACACCGCCCCGATCCGTCTCTCGCGCGTCGGCGGCGGCGGTGAGAAGACCAGCGCGACGGTCACCGTCCAACCGGTCGATCAGTGACCGGCTGGACTGAAGCGGACGTCAGCGGGAAATCCTCAGCGCGCCGATCTCGCGGGCGATCTTCTCGAACACCGGCGTCAGTTCGGCAGCGTTGTTCACTTCCTTGTAGTGCATTGAGCTGGTGGCGCACTGCGACAGCAGCGCCCGGTCGCCGTCGATGACGCGGATCGCGTAAATCGTGGTGCCCTGTGCCTTGGCGGCCGTGCAGGCGGCAAGGGCGCGCGTGTCGATCGAATTGGACGTCGATGAGTGCTTGCTTTCCGTGTTCTCGCCGTCCGTCAGCAGGATCATGAACTTGCTGACGTCACCGTCGCGCACGGCGGCCTCGGTGAAGGGCTCCGCCGCCGACAGGATGGCCGCGCCCCAGTTGATGCCGATGGTGAGGTTGGTGTTGCCGGATGGAGTCATGGACCGCATCCCCCTGATGAGGTCATCGTCGGAGGTGCGGATGTCGGCCAGCGGCATGATGCGGGCAAGCGCGTTGGTCCTGCAGTTCACGGCCGGGTGGAGATCGGCGAGAACCGGCATCTCCGGCAGCGCATCGGACGCATCGAGATTGAAGTCCATGTCACGATCCCAGACGCAGCCCTGCCAGTTTGCAGGAGTCGCCCGTCCTGTGCCGCAGCCCGTGCCCACGGACACATTCGAGGCGTTGCGGCTGCCCGCCGTCGCATCCTTGTCGCGAGCGGCGAAGCGGAACCAGCGATAACGCTGCGCACTGCTCGAAATCGAGGCGTGCGAGCAGTAGCCGCTGCCAGTGCGCGCCGGGAAGGTCGCGGCCGTCATGACACCGGAGTTGACTTCCTGCTGGATGCTCATCGGCATCCGGACCACGGTGTCAAAGGGCACGAGGCCAACACGGAACTGATTGTCGCGGGTGGCCGCATCCTTGATGATCTTGACGAAGCCGCTCGACTGAGCGCCGGACGGGCAATTGGGATCCCCGCAAAGCGCGCGCTTGAGTTCGGTCATCTTGTTGCTGCTCGCCATCGACCCGGTGTTGTCCAGCACCAGCGCGATTTCGACATTGCGGACGCCCCAGCGGACTTCGGAGTTGGCATTGATTGCGACGTTCGAACCATCGGGAACCAGCAACAGCGGCATCAGGCGCGGCACCTGATCGCTGGCGGTGACAGCGACCACGCCGTCGCCGCGCGTGTAGCTGACGACCGGCGTGCGCTGCACCTGGTTGGTATAGTTCGCGAAAATCTGCGCGTTGATGAGCGCGGCGATCTGCGGGTCTGTCAACGTCGGCGAACGCGCGGCGGCGAGAGCCGCTCCGTCAATGGCGGACTGGAGCAGCACGCGGTCACGTGACGCCATCGAGTAGTCGATGCCGACCGTAATCAGCCCCATGACAGCAGGAAGCATGAAGGCGAACAGGAAGGCGACCAATCCGCGCTCATCGCGACGGAAGCGGCGTAGTACCTTGGGCAAGCTCTTGCGCATCACACGACAATCCCATTGCAGACCGACGTGTTATGCACGCCCATAGGTTGCAGTGGCGTAAAGCCGATAGATTGGATTTTATCGAATTCTCGCTATTGTCACAGGAAAGCGCCGCCATCGTGCCGAAATGGGGGTCAAATGCGCGTCAGCTGGGCATCACCGTATCTCCGGGCCATCGGCTGCCATGAACAGCAGGTCCACCGGTTCTCGGCCGGCGCCGGTCGGCGAGATCGACGCGCTTCTCAGCCGCGCAGAACCGTTCGGCCTGGCAGCCTGAGCGTCATCGGGCGATCAGCGCCTTCGCCCGGGCCAGCGCATCTTCGGTGTCGACATCGACCAGCACCGCGTCGTCATCGACGCTGACCTCGACGATGCGCGCGCCCGGCTGCGCCAGAAGTGCGCGCGCTCCGGTGTCCCCTTCGAGGCTGGCGACGGCGTCAAACAACCCCCGAGACAGCAGAACCGGGTTGGCCCGGCGCCCGTCCGCCACCGGCACGACGCCATCAGCCAAGGGTTCGCCGGCGTAGTTGTCGACCAGCCGGTTGATGATGGCTGCATTGACCAGAGGCATGTCGCCGAGCAGGACCAGCGCGGCGGCGCTGGTGTCCGGCACGGTCCCGATCCCGGTCCGGAGCGAACTGGCCATGCCGCTGGCATGGTCCGGGTTGTCGACAAAGGTGACATCAAGGCCCACAAGCGCCATCGCGACCTCCTGCGCCTGATGCCCAAGCACGACGATGGCCGGCCCTGCCCGCGAGGCGAGCGCGGCCTCGACGACATGGCGCACAACCGGCTTGCCGCCGAGGCGCTCCAGCAACTTGTTGCGGCCCAGGCGCGTCGAATGGCCCGCCGCCAGCACCACGGCCGCGACCTGCGGATGATTGGCGTGCACGGCCGGTGACCGCGGCTGCGGGCGCGAGAAGATCTCCATCAGAAGCCCGCCGACCCCCATCGACTGGATGTCGTGACGCGTGACCTCCAGCCCGGCGCTGAGCCGCTGTAGCACCCAGTCGAAGCCGTTCTCCTTGGGACTGCGCGCGCAGCCGGGCGCGCCGATCACAGGCAGGCCCGCGATCTCGCCGATCAGCAGAAGATTGCCGGGGTCGACCGGCATTCCCAGATGCTCGATCCGCCCGCCGGCCTCCTCGATGGCGGCGGGCACCACGTCGCGCCGGTCGGTGATGGCGGAGGCGCCAAACACCACGACCAGATCGACCCCGCGCTCGACGCTTTGGCGCAGCGCCTGCTCGAGCGCCCTGGTATCATGGGGCACGCGCGCGTCATGGTGCAGGGCCGAGTGGGCCAGGCCCTGCAGGCGGTCGTCGAGGGCGGCGAGCGTCTTGTCGATAACGCTAGGCTTCAGACCCGGCAGGACGGTCGAGATGACGCCGACCTTCAGCGACCTGAACGGAGCGAGGCTGATCGCGCCGGGCGCCTTGGCGGACGCCTCCGCGATCAGGCGACCGGAAACGGCAAAGGGGATGATCTTCACCGTGCCGATCATCTCCCCGACCGAAACCTTCTTCATCGGCGCCAGTGTTGCGACCGTGATGGCCTCGTCGACCATGTTGGCGGCGTCGATAGCAGTCCTTTCAACGATCAGAAGGCCCGCATCCTCGGCGAACAGGTTGGCGCGGCCGGTGAATGCCTCGTCGACCACGACGCCAGGGCCTGCGACCGCGCGCGCCAGCTGTCCTGCTGCTGCGTTCTCATCAAGATCGTCCGGCTCGATGATGGCGACCACGATCTCGGTCACGCCCGCCGCGCGCAGGGCCCTTGCGTGTTCCGGCGTGACGACCACACCCTTCTTGAGGACCAGTTCGCCCCGGCGCACGGCATGGGCGACCACCCCGCCAACGGCCATGTCGACCGGGGTCGGTCCGAACTTCACGACGCAGCCCGGTCCCTGCCGGCGAGGCGGTCGGCCCGCAGGGTGGCCACGATTTCGCCGATTATCGACAGCGCAATCTCGGCGGGGCTGACCGCGCCGATGTTGAGACCGATCGGCGCCCTGATGCGGGCGATTTCCTCAGACAGGAAGCCGGCCTGCATCAGCCGTTCGACCCGCTTTGCGTGCGTCTTGCGCGAGCCGAGTGCGCCGACATAGAAGCAGGCTGACCGCAACGCGGCCTCAAGGGCCGGATCGTCGATCTTCGGATCATGAGTCAGCGCGACGAAGGCCGTATAGCGGTCGAGCGGGACGCGCTTCAGCGCCTCGTCCGGCCATTCGGCGATCAGCCGAACGGAGGGAAACCGCTCGGGCGAGGCGAAGGCGCTGCGCGGATCGATCACCGTCATGTCGAGTGCCAGCTCGCGCGCCATCGACACAAGCGCCTGGCTGATATGGACAGCTCCGGTCACCACCAGCTTGACGGGGGGCGCCTGCACGTTGAGGAACAACGCACGCCCCTCGCTCTCGATCGTGCCGCTCTTGCCGGAGCGGAGGGCCTCGTTGAGCGCTGCGGACAGGGGCCGCGATGCCCAGGGTTCCCGGACCAACTCGTCCTCGCGCACCAGCCATTGCCCGCCCCCGCCGAGATCGGTGACCAGCACGCAGGCGCGGCGCGCGGCGCGTTCGACATTGAGGGCGGACAGGAGCGCCAGATCCATCTCAGGAGCGGTCCGTCGCCAATTTGAGCCCGAGGCCGACCATCAGCGAGCCACCGGCCCAGCGGATCAGGCGTTGGGCCTTCTCGCTTGCGCCAATCTTGCCGATGATGAGTGAAGCGCCGAGCACCGCCACGACATCACCCAGGCCGAACATCAGGTTGACCACGAGGCCAAGCGCCAGCAACTGCACCCACACCGGCAGGCCCGCCGCAGGGTCAACGAATTGCGGCAGGAAAGCCAGGAAGAAGATCGCGGTCTTCGGATTGAGGATTTCGACGACCATGCTGTCGACAAAGGCCCGTCCGGCGGTCTTTTCAGGAAAGGCGGTCGCGGCATCGCCCGCCACGCGCGCCCGGATGAGGGTCACCCCCAGCCAGACGAGGTAGAGCGCGCCCGCAAGCTTTAGCACGGCATAGGCGGCAGGAACATGCGCAAACAGCGCCGACAGCCCTGCGGCTGCAGCCACGACATGGGCCAGCCCGCCGATTGAGACGCCGACGGCGGCAAACCATCCCGCACGCCGGCCGCGCGCCATGGTCTGCGCCGCGACATAGATCATTGCCGGGCCGGGCATGAACGCGAAAACAGCGGTCGCGACGAAGAACGCCAGAAGAACATCAGGGCTTGGCATCAGGAGATCCTCTCGACATAGACCTTGATCCGCCCGCCGCAGGACAGCCCGACCTGCCAGGCGGTTTCATCGGCCACCCCGAATTCGAGTGTCCGCGCGTTGCCGTCGCCGATCACATCGATGGCCTCGCTCACCACAGCGCCTTCCACGCATCCGCCCGACACGGAGCCGAGAAAGGTCCCGTCTGCGTCGATCACCAGATGCGACCCGACCGGGCGAGGCGCCGAGCCCCAGGTTTCGGTCACCGTTGCGAGCGCGACCCCGCGCCCCTCACGGGCCCAGGTTTCGGCCATGCCCAGAATGTCGCTGTCCGTCGAGATCATGCCCTGCCGCTCCGCCCGCCCGGCGCAACACTAGCCGCGACCACGGTCAAAATCGAATCAACTCAGCGCGCCGCTCCACTGCCGGACGGGAGCCGGAGCCCATCAGGCCGCCGATGGCGGCTCGTCGCTGGCCGCCTCGACCTTGGGCGCGCCGGATGAGACCCCGACCAGCGCCGGCCGCAGCACCCGCCCGTGGATCGCGTAGCCTGACTGGATCACGGCGACGACGTGGCCTTTCGGCTGGGTTGGGTCCGGCGCCTCGAACATCGCCTGATGCAGGTTGGGATCGAACTTCTGGCCGAGAGGCTCTAGCTTCTTGACGCCTTGCTTGTCGAGTGACTTGAGCAGTTCGCGTTCCGTCAACTCGACGCCCTCGACCATTGTCTTGGTGGCGGCATCGTGCTCGTGTGCCGAGGTGCCGAGGCTTTCGAGCGCCCTGCGCAGATTGTCGGCGACGCCGACCAGGTCGCGCGCGAAGCTGGTCACGGCGTAGGCCTTGGCGTCGGCCATATCGCGCTCGGTGCGGCGGCGCAGGTTTTCCATGTCGGCAAGGGTGCGCAAAAGCTTGTCCTTCAGCTCGAGCTTCTCGGCCTCCAGAACAGCGATCGCGTCGACCTCTGTCTCCCCGGCGGCAGCATTCATGCCGGCTTCGGACACATGTGGAGGGGTGTTGGGATCAATTGTCACGGTCTGGTCTCGTTTTCATGGAACGTGTGAAAGCGCGCTGTCCGCGATATCGGGGCTACGGGAGCGAAAATCAAGCGCGCAGGGCTGCCGGCCCTTTGTCCGAAGCGACAACAGGCTCGGCGGCGAAAACCTCCAGCAGCGTGCGGCGGATGTTGGCCTGCCTCTGCGGCGTGGCGACTTTGGCGTTGGTGAGGTCGACAACGTAGAACACGTCCACCGCCTTCTCGCCGAAGGTCGCGATATGCGCCGAGGCAATGTTCAGGTTGAGCTTGCCGATCGCGGTGGTCAGATCATAGAGCAGGCCGGGCCGGTCAAGGCCGGAGACCTGCAGCACGGTGTGGCGCGTCGACAGCGAATTGTCGACGATCACTTCGGGTGCAACCGTGAAGGTGCCGCCCCGTGGCGGTGGAGAGCGCCGCTGCGCCACCAGGTCCGCGATCTTGATCTCGCCCTTGAGCGCCCGTTCGATCGCCATCGCGATTCGCTCGCCGCGCCGCATTTCGTCATCGTCACGCTCGAAGGCGCGCGAGATGAAGATGGTGTCGAGCGCGAGCCCGTCGGTGGTGGTGAAGATCTGCGCGTCAACGATGTTGCCGCCGGTCGCGGCGCAGGCGCCGGTGATGATCGCGAGCAGGCGCGGATGGTCGGGGGCGAGGATCGTAAGCTCCGTCACCCCCCGGAAGCTATCGGTTTCGACCGCGGTGGCGGTGGTCACGCCGGTGGCGTCGGCACGTGAAAGCAACTCCGCGTGCTTGATTTTGCGCGGCAGATCGACCTTGAGCCAGTAGGCCGGATAGTGACGGGCGGTGTAGGCCTGCCGGGCGGCCTCTGTCCAACCGCTGAGTTCGCCGGCCAGCGCCCGCTGGTTCCGCCCCACCCGCTCGCGCCGCTCGATCGCCGAATGGCCGCCAGCCAGCACCACTTCGGTTTCGTAATAGAGCGTCCTGAGCAGTTCGCCCTTCCACCCGTTCCAGACACCCGGGCCAACCGCCTGGATGTCGCAGACGGTCAGCACAAGCAGCAGCTTCAGCCGCTCGAGCGTCTGCACGACCTCCGCGAAGCTCTGGATGGTCTTGGGGTCGGCCAGATCGCGGCTCTGGGCGATGGTCGACATGTCAAGGTGGTGCTCCACAAGCCAGGCCACGGTTTCGGTCTCCGCGCTGGTCAGTCCGAGCCGCGGACACAGCCGCCGCGCCACCTCAGCGCCGGCGAGCGAGTGGTCATCCGGCCTGCCCTTGGCGATGTCATGCAGGAACAGGGCGACATAGAGCGCGCGCCGGTTGGCGATGCTCGGAAAAATCAGGTTGGCCAGCGGGTGCTCGGCCTCCATCTTCCCGGCCTCGATGTCAGCCAGCATGCCGATCGAGCGGATCAGATGCTCATCGACCGTATAGTGGTGATACATGTTGAACTGCATCATCGCCACGACACGTCCGAAATCCGGAATGAAGCGGCCCAGCACCCCGGCCTCATTCATGCGGCGCAGCGCTGTCTCGGGCGCGCGCCGCGAGGTGAGGATATCGAGAAACAGCTTGTTGGCGTCGGAGTCCGCCCTGAGCGCCGGCGTGATCAGCTTCAGCGAGCGCGTCACAAGGCGGGTCGCGTCCGGATGGATGGCGAGGTCCTGCGTCGCAGCGACCGCATAAAGCCGGATCAGGTTGACCGGATCAAGCTCGAAGATCTGGTCGTTGATGGTGGTCAGGCGGTCATTTTCAAGCGCAAAATCGGTTCCGGCATGCGACACGGTGCGGCGGCGGCTCATGCCGAGGCCGCTGAGAATGCGCTGCAACGTCGGGCGCTGCTTGTGGTGGCGGGCTTCCAGCGCGGCGCAGACGATGGCGGTGAGGTCGCCGACGTCTTTCGCCACGAGGAAATAGGCCTTCATGAAGCGCTCGACGCCCGACTGGCCAGCCCGTTCGGCATAACGGAACTGGGCCGCCACCTGCCGCTGCAAATCAAAGGACAGGCGCTCCTCGGCGCGTCCCGCGATGACATGCATCAGCCCGCGCACGCGCCACAGGAAATCCTCGGCACGCTCGAAGGCGGCGAACTCCTCGCCGGTGAACAACCCGGCGCCGACCAGGTCCTTGGCGTCCCTGACGCGGTAGGCGTATTTGGCGATCCAGAACAGCGTGTTGAGATCGCGCAGGCCGCCCTTGCCGTCTTTCACATTGGGTTCGACCATGTAGCGCGACGCGCCGGCGCGATTGACGCGGGTTTCACGCTCCCCGAGCTTCGCGTTCACGAATTGCGGGATCGTTCCCTTCATCACGTCATTGTCGAAACGGCGCTGGAACTCCGCGAACAACGCCGCGTCGCCGCAGATCAGGCGCGCCTCCAGGAGTGCGGTGCGGGTCGTCATGTCGGCCAGGGCCTCGCGCACGCAGTCATCGACCGAACGGGTCGAATGCCCGACTTTCAGCCGGAGGTCCCAGAGCGGGTAGAGCATGCTCTCCACCACACTCTCGCCCCAGCCGGTCTGCTTGTGTGGAAACAGGAACAGCAGGTCGATGTCCGAGCCCTGCGCCAGCGTTCCCCGGCCATATCCGCCGACCGCGACCACCGCGATGTGTTCGGATGTGGACGGGTTGTCCGCCCGATACAGATGGCCCGTCGCCGCCTCATGCAGCGCGATGATGATCGCGTCCATCGTTGCGGACAGCCGGTGGGCGGCGGCCAGTCCCGACCGCGGTCGCGCCAGCACCGCCGAAACCTGCGCGCGCCCCTCGGCCAGAACGGTCCGGAGCACATCCGCCAAAGCGGGCTTCAGGCTCATGCCGGTGTTGGCGCGCCCCAGTTCGGCCACGACCTCCCTCGGGCTGGCGAGGAAACGATCGGTTGCAGGCGTGGAAGCGATGACCATCGAAAGCAGGACCTGAATGTGCGCAGCAGACGAACCGCACGGACCCGCATGCCACACTCGCCCGCGCCCTGTCATGCGGTTTCGGCGCCCGAACGGCGGCGGGCAACGCCCGCGACCGGCACGCTGGCCAGCGATGCGCATTATACGATACTGAATGTGAATTAAATAATTTCACATCAGCGAACGATTCCTGTTTGACAAACAGAATTGTCCTGTTTATCAAACGATCACGCGCCGATTTGAGCCAGCAGCTTGCGGGCGCGAAACAAGTGCAGCTAAAGCGGTGGGAACGTGGAATTGGCGGCAATTGCTGCGCTTTGACATGACTTCCCCCTGCAATTGAGAAAAAGGGAAAGACCATGTCGAATTTCACCACCATCAATCGTCGTAACGTGCTCGGCATCGCGGCGTCGCTCGCAACCGTCGCGTTTGTTTCAACGAACGCCTCTGCCCAGAGCCCGAAGGAAATCCGGGTGGACTTCGCCACCTACAACCCGGTCAGCCTTGTCCTCAAGGAGCGCGGCATCCTCGACAAGGCGCTCGCGGCGGAAGGCGTCAGCGTCCGTTGGGTTCAGTCAGCCGGCTCAAACAAGGCGCTGGAATTCCTCAATGCCGGATCGCTCGACTTCGGCTCGACCGCCGGCGCGGCGGCGCTGATCGGGCGCGTCAACGGCAATCCGATCCGTGCCATCTATGTCTTCTCCCGGCCGGAATGGACAGCGCTCGTGACGACGCCAAAGACAGGCATCACGCAGGTCGCCGACCTCAAGGGCAAGCGCGTCGCCGTCACACGCGGGACCGACCCCCATATCTTCCTGGTGCGCGCGCTGGCTGAGGCGAAACTGACCGAAAGGGACGTGAGGCTCGTTCTCCTGCAGCATGCCGACGGCAAGCTTGCGCTTGAGCGCGGCGACGTCGATGCCTGGGCCGGTCTCGACCCGATCATGGCCGCAGCCGAGATCGAATCCGGCGCAAGGCTGTTCTACCGCAAGCGGGAGGCCAACACCTGGGGCATCCTCAACGTCCGTGAGGAATTCGCCCAGAAGCACCCTGCCCTCGTCCGCAGCGTGCTGAACGCCTATGAGGAGGCCCGGAAGTGGTCGCTCGACAACCCGGAAGAACTCAGAAAGCTGCTCGTCAGCTTCACCAAGCTGCCTGACGCAGTTGTGGCGCGCCAGCTTGAGCGGACCGAGCTGACCCATGGCCCGCTGGGTAAGGATCAGATCGACTCGATCATCGCGGCCGGCGAAGCACTGAAGGAAGCCGGCATCTTCCCGGCCGCCACCAACATCCCGGCGGCCGTCGATGCGTTGTTTGACAGGCGCTTCACCGCAGCCGCCCGCTGACCGGCTGCCGGCATGAGCCTGCTCGCAAGCGAAACCGAAGGCACGGCCCTTACCCGGCCGGCCGCTGGAAAGGCAGGCCCGGCAAAACCTGGCCTGTCCATTGGCTGGATTGCGGGCTTCGCGCTGCCGGTGGTGGTCGCCGCTCTCTGGGAAGCAGCAGTGTCGACCGGCATCGCCAACGGCCGCCTGTTGCCGCCGCCATCCCGCATCGGGGCGACCCTCTGGGAGCTTGCACGCACCGGCGAACTGGCGATGCACGCCGCGGCGACGTTGTGGCGGGTCGCCGCCGGGTTTGCGCTGGGCGCCGTGGTCGGCACGGTGCTCGGCGCCCTGTCCGGCGCCAGCGAACTGATGCGGCGGCTGATGGACCCGACTCTGCAGGCGCTGAGGGCGATTCCCTCGATTGCCTGGGTGCCGCTGTTCATCCTCTGGCTTGGTATCTTCGAGGCCTCGAAAGTGGCGCTGATCGCAGTCGGCGTCTTCTTTCCGGTCTATCTCGGGGTCGCCGCTGCGCTTGCCGGTATCGACCGCAAGATCATCGAGGTTGGCCGCGTCTTCCGCCTTGGCCGCATCGCCATGATCCGCCGCGTCACTCTGCCCGCGATCCTGCCGGCCTGGATAACCGCGCTGCGCACCGGGCTTGGCCTCGGTTTCATGTTCGTGGTCGCCGCCGAGTTCATGGGAGCGAGCGAGGGGCTCGGCTATCTTCTCGTCGACGGCCAGCAACTCGGTCGTCCCGACCGCATTCTCGCAGCCATCATCGCCTTCGCCGTCCTCGGCAAGCTGGCGGACGGCCTGCTTGTGTTTGTCACGCGGCCCCTGCTGAGCTGGCAGGATGTCAGCCGCAACAGGATGTGAGACATCATCATGCTGAGCATTGACGCTCTGTCCAAAACCTACGCCGATGGCGTCGTCGCGCTGGAACATCTCTCCCTGACCGTCGGCGACGGTGAAATCGTCGCGCTGGTCGGCGGCTCCGGCTGCGGCAAGACCACCCTCCTGCGCCTGATCGCCGGTCTCGACACGGCCAGCGCCGGCCAGATCAGGCTGGACGACCAGACAATCAATGGGCCGTCCGCCAATGTCGGGGTGATCTTTCAGGAGCCTCGGCTGTTTCCGTGGCTGACCATAGAGGACAATGTCGCCTTCGGACTCAACCACCTCAGCGCCTTCGAACGCGAAGGCCTGGTTGCCAACGCCCTGACGCGCGTCGGCCTGGCCGGCCATGGCGGGCGCTGGCCGCGCGAGCTCTCCGGCGGCCAGCAACAGCGCGCCGCCATTGCGCGCGCCCTTGTCACGCGCCCGCGGCTGCTGATCATGGATGAGCCCTTCTCGGCGCTCGATCCGACAACGCGGGCCAGCCTGCACCGGCACCTGCTCAGCCTTTGGGACGAAAGCCGCCCGACCATGCTGCTGGTAACCCATGATGTCGAGGAGGCGGTGACGCTGGCCGACCGCATCATCGTCATGCAGCCCAATCCTGGCCGCGTCTTCGAGACCTTCGCCAATCCGCTGGCGCGGCCCCGCGTTCGCCTCGGCAGCGGCTTCGAGACACTGTCGCGGCAGATCCTCACCAGCCTCGACCAGTCGTTGAAGCCAGGCAGACCGCAGGCCGCGCCCGCCGGAACAGCCGACGCAGCCTGGTGGTGATCGCCCTTGCCCTTCGCAAGCTGGCGCGATACGGCCAGCGCTCACGGCGCACCTGACGGAGAAGCCCACCATGGACACCCCCATCGACGCAACGGCGCTGCGCGCGCTCCAGGCCCCGATCAAGGAGAGCTACAGGGCCAGCCCGGACGCGGCCATCATCACGCTGAAGGCCCATGGCGAGATCGACGAGGCCAAGATCGCCTGCAAGGTCGAGACCGGCCGCGCGATGATGGAAGCGGGCCTGCATCCCGCCACGGGCGGTTCCGGCGCCGAACTCTGTTCAGGCGACATGCTGCTCGAGGCTCTGGTGGCTTGCGCCGGCGTCACACTGAAGGCCGTGGCGACGGCGCTTGAGATCAAGCTCAGCAAGGGCCTCGTGCGCGCCGAAGGTGACCTTGACTTCCGCGGCACGCTTGGTGTCGCCAAGGATGCGCCCGTCGGCTTCAAGGCCATCCGCCTGACCTTCGATGTCGAGAGCGACGCCCCGCAGGACAAGCTCGATTCGCTCCTGAAGCTGACCGAGCGCTACTGCGTCGTGTTCCAGACCCTGAATGTGAAGCCGGAACTCACAGCGGTCTTGAAGAACAGCGCCTAAGGGATTCAGGCGACTCTGCTATTCGACCGCGCGCAACCGTGGCGCCAACGGCGACGGCAGGAGCTCGCCCTGCACGGGCCTGTCTTCGAACTCCAGCGACTCGATGCGCTCGCCCCGTTTGACGATCTTGTCGGATGAGGTCCGGATTTGCGCGACGTCATCGCTGGCTTGCCTGAAATGGTTGTCGAGCTTCTCGACCCGGTCGCCAAGGCGACGCACATCGTCGAGCAGCTTGGCCACCTCGCTCTGGATCACGCGGGCCTCATCCCGCATCCGGGCGTCGCGCACGAGCGACTGCATGACCTGGATGGCCAGCGCCAGCAGCGAGGGAGAGACGATCACGACGCGCGCGCGGTGTGAGCGCTGCACCAGATCCTCGAAATGCTCATGCAGGTCGGCATGAATGGCTTCTGACGGCACGAACATCAGCGCCATGTCCTGTGTTTCTTCAGCCGCGACGTATTTCTCGGCGATGTCCTTGATATGGGCGCCCATGTCGGCACGGACCCGCAACGACGCCGCCTTGCGCGCCTCGTCCGTCTCCGCTGAACGGTAGGCCGTGAACCCTTCCAGCGGAAACTTGGCGTCGATCACCAGCTTGCGCGTGTCACCCGGAAGCGAGACGAGGCAATCCGGGCGTGTCTTGTTCGACAAGGTCACCTGAAACTCATAGGCCGAGGCCGGAAGACCATCGCGCACGATCGCCTCCATCCGGCCCTGCCCGTAAGCGCCCCGCGCCTGCTTGTTCGACAGGACATCCTTGAGCGAGACGACCTCGGAGGTCAGGTCGGTCAGGTTCTTCTGGGCGCTGTCGATCACGGCCAGACGCTCGTTCAGCTTCTGCAGGGATTCCGAGGTCGCCTTGCCACTGCTTTCCAGCCCCTGCCCCATGCTGGCGCGCAGACCGTCGATCCGTTCGGACACCAGACGGGCCATGTCGGACTGACGCGAACCGAAAATCTCCGCCATTGTCTGCAGCCGGCTTGTCAGCTCGGCCTGCAGCCGGTTCATCTCGGCCACCTTGTCGTCCATCTCACGCGCCCGCTCGGTCGCGGCGGCGGCCTCCAGCGTGCGTTCATGGCTCGACCGGCGCAAGGACAGCACCATCCAGCCGAGCAGGACCACGACGGCCACGGCAAAGCCGAGCGCCACCTGGACGAAGGTGACGTCATGCCCGCCAACAGTCAGAGCGATTCCCTGCATGCGAGCAAACTACCGCATCCCTTCACTTTCGAAAAGAACAAAAAACGAACGAATTGACGTTCGTCCACTGACAACTTATGTGCGGATCACGATTTTCCAGGTTTGTGTCCCATGGCCGTTCTCCCGCTCGTCATCCTGCCCGATCCGTTGCTCAAACAGGTCTCAAAACCCGTCACGACTGTCACGCCGGAAATCCGCAAGCTGGCGGCCGACATGTTGGACACGATGTATGATGCGCCGGGCATCGGCCTCGCTGCGGTGCAGGTCGGCGTACCGCTCAGGGTGGTGACGGTCGATCTCGGCAAGACCGACGAGGAGCGCCAGCCGATCGTCTTCCTCAATCCCGAGATCGTCTGGGAATCGGACGAGCGCGGCGTCTATGAAGAAGGCTGCCTGTCGATTCCGGAGTTCTACGAGGAGGTTGAGCGGCCTGCCACGGTGCGGGTGCGCTATACGGATCTCGACGGCAAGTCCCGGGAAATTGAAGCCGATGGCCTGATGGCGACCTGCATCCAGCACGAGATCGACCATCTCAACGGCGTGCTGTTCATCGACCACATCTCGAAGCTGAAGCGCGACCGCTGCGTCAAGAAGTTCATCAAGCAGGCCAAAGAGCGCGAGCGCGGCCTGTGAGGCGCCCGGCATGAGCCTTCGCCTGATCTTCATGGGCACGCCGGATTTCGCGGTGCCGACCCTGACCGAGCTGATGGGTCACGGCCATGAGATCGTGGCCGTCTATACGCGACCGCCAGCCCAGGGCGGGCGCGGGCTGGAGCTGCGCCCCTCGCCCGTCCATCGCACCGCGGAGCGCTTCGGCCTGCCGGTGCTTCACCCGAGATCGCTGCGTGGCGCGCCAGAGCAGGAGGCCTTTGCAGCCCATCAGGCCGACCTGGCGATCGTGGTCGCGTATGGGCTCATCCTGCCCCGGCCCGTCCTCGATGCGCCACGCTTCGGCTGCGTCAACCTGCACGCTTCGCTGCTGCCGCGCTGGCGCGGCGCAGCACCCATCCAGCGCGCCGTGATGGCCGGCGACACGGAAGCGGGCGTTTGCGTAATGCAGATGGAGGCCGGGCTCGATACGGGCCCTGTCGGCATGGTTGAGCGGATCGCGCTCGGGCCGGACATGACGGCGGGCGAACTGCACGACAGGCTTGCCGCCCTCGGCGCGGACATGATGGTCCGGGCCGTGGCGGCGATCGGCCGCGGATCGCTGGCCTTTTCGGCGCAGCCGGATGCAGGCGTCACCTATGCGGCAAAGATAGGCAATGACGACAGCCGGATCGACTGGACGAGGCCGGCCGCCGAATTGCACAACCAGATCCGGGGGCTTTCGCCCTTCCCGGGCGCCTTCGCGGACATCGACCTCGGCAAGGGGCCGGAGCGCCTCAAGATCCTGAAAGCGCGGATCGCTTCGGGCAGCGGCAGCCCCGGGACGTTGCTGGACGCCGAGGGCGCCGTTGCGTGCGGCTCCGGCGCCATCCGGCTCGTCGACGTCCAGCGCGCCGGCAAGGGCGTGATGCCGGCGCCTGACTTCCTGCGCGGCGCGCGCCTCGTTCCCGGCATGAAGCTGTAGGCGGCATGCCGCGCTACAAGCTCACCATCGAGTATGACGGCTCGCCCTTCTCCGGCTGGCAGCGGCAGGACAACGCCCCCTCCGTTCAGCAGGCGATCGAAGAAGCGATGGAGCGCTTCATCGGCGCTCCCGTGCGCCTGCGCTGCGCAGGCCGCACCGATGCCGGCGTCCACGCCACGGGCCAGGTCGCCCATGTCCACATCGACAGGGACTGGCGCACCGACACCGTGCGGGACGCCACCAATGTCCACCTCAAGCCGCACCCGATCACGATCCTGTCGGCTGAAGTGGTCCCGGACAGCTTCGATGCCCGCATGTCGGCCACGCGCCGATATTACCGCTTCCGCATCCTCGACCGCAGGCCGCCGCCGGCCATCGAGGCAGGCCGCGTCTGGCATGTGCCCTATCGGCTCGACCATGAGGCCATGCACCATGCAGCCCAGGCCTATCTCGGCGAGCATGATTTCACGACGTTCCGCGCGGCGGAGTGCCAGGCCAATTCGCCGGTCCGGACGATCGACCGCTTCGACGTGATGCGGCATGGCGACGAGATCTGCATCGAGACGAACGCCCGTTCGTTCCTGCATCATCAGGTGCGCTCGATGACCGGGGCCCTGCTGCCGGTCGGGCGCGGCAAATGGGGCCAGCGTGACATCGCGCGGATCCTGAAAGCCGCCAACCGCGCGCTTTGCCCCGGCCTTGCGCCACCCTGCGGGCTTTATCTGACACGCGTGGACTACTGACGCGTCACTGCCGCCCGAAATAGGCTCCCAGAACGCGGCGCGTGATTCGGCAGACGCCCTCGATATCGGCTGTTGCGACGCTTTCGTTCACCTGGTGCATGGTCTTGCCGACCGTGCCGAACTCGACCACCGGGCAGTAGCTCTTGATGAAGCGCGCATCCGACGTGCCGCCCGTTGTCGAGAGCTTCGGGGTCAGTCCGGTTTCGGCCTGCACAGCCTCGCTGACCATGTCGACGAAAGGCCCCGGCTCGGTCACGAAGGACACCGCGTTCGTCTTCGCGAATTCAGCGACATAGGTCCCGGCCACGCTGACGGACGCGAAGCGCCGGCGCAGCTCTGCCTCCAGCGTTTCGGGCGTCCAGCCGTCGTTGAACCGGACGTTCATGGTGGCGCGCGCCTGATTGGGCACGACGTTCGACGACGGATTGCCGACATCGACCGTGGTGATCTCCAGTGTCGACGGACCGAAGAAGGCTGTTCCCGCATCGAGCGGCGCCGCGTCGACAGCAGCCAGCAACTTGACCATGGCCCGGATCGGGTTGGTCGTCTGCTCGGGATAGGCCACGTGGCCCTGCTTGCCGCTCACGGTCAGCCGGCAGGTCAGTGAACCGCGCCGCCCGATCTTGATCATGTCGCCCAGCCGCTCCGGATTGGTCGGCTCGCCGAGGAGGCAGTGGTCGAAGCGCTCGCCGCGCGCATGCGCCCACTCGAGCAGTTTGACCGTGCCGTTGACAGCCGGACCTTCCTCGTCGCCCGTCACAAGCAGTACAATCGAGCCGGGGAAGTCCGGATTGTCGCGCACGAACTGGATGGCCGCAGCCGTCATGGCCGCCAGCCCGCCCTTCATGTCGCAGGCCCCGCGTCCATGCAGGATGCCGTCGACGATGTCGCCCGAGAACGGATCGCGGCCCCAGCGGGCCACATCGCCCGGCGGCACGACATCGGTATGCCCCGCGATCACGAAGACTGGGCTCTTCGTGCCGAAGCGCGCATACAGGTTTTCGACATCCGGCGTGCCGGGTTCGCTGAACAGCGGCCGGTGCACGGCAAAGCCTGCCGCACCCAACTCGCGCGCCAGCAGCGCCAGCGCCCCGCCTTCGTCCGGCGTGACCGAGGGGCAACGCACCAGCGCCTGCGCCAGCGCGACAGGGTCAGCCCCGATCGACATGGTCATCGGGTCAATCGCGCAGAAGTTCGTTGATGCCGGTCTTCGAGCGTGTCTGCGCATCGACCGTCTTCACGATCACAGCGCAATAGAGTGACGGCCCCGGGGAACCGTCCGGCAAGGCCTTGCCCGGAAGCGAGCCTGAGACCACGACCGAATAGGGCGGAACCTTGCCGATGTGGACGGCGCCGGTGGCCCGGTCAATGATCTTGGTCGAGGCGGAGATGAACACCCCCATCGCAATCACGGAGCCTTCGCCGACGATGACGCCCTCGACAACTTCCGAGCGCGCGCCGACGAAGCAGTTGTCCTCGATGATGGTGGGGTTCGCCTGCAACGGCTCCAGCACGCCGCCGATGCCGACTCCGCCGGACAGGTGCACGTTCTTGCCGATCTGCGCACAGGAGCCGACCGTGGCCCAGGTGTCGACCATGGTGCTCTCGCCGACATTGGCACCGACATTCACAAAGGACGGCATCAGGACGACGTTCTTGGCGATGAAGGCCGAGTGGCGCACCACCGCGCCCGGAACCATGCGGAAACCCGCTTCGCGGAAGCGGTTGGCGCCCCAGCCATGGGTCTTGGTGAGCACCTTGTCCCAGCCATAGACCGGGTTGTCGACGGCGCCCGCATTGTCGCTGTCGAACGGCATCACCGCATTGTCGTTCAGGCGGAACGACAGCAGCACGGCCTTCTTCAGCCACTGATGCGTGACCCAGTCGTTGCCCTGCTTCTCCGCCACGCGCAGCACGCCGCTGTCGAGCAGGTTGAGCGCCTCGTTCACACCATCGCGCACGGCCCCCTTGGTGGCCGGGCTGACAGAGGCCCGGTCATCCCAGGCAGCATCGATGGTGCGGGCAAGATCGGCGTAGCTCATCAGCAAGGTCTCCTTGATCGCCGCTTCGGCGCAGGCTGTGTGCACGGAAAGCCGATGGCGGCACGATCGTCAAGCTCCATCGCCACGCAAAGCGGATGAATGCTCTGAATCCAGCTCGATCGCTTAAAGAACTGGTAAATCATGCCTGCTACAGTCGGGCATCTCATTGATGGGCCGCAAATTTGAAGCTCCACCTGACCGTCAAAAGCAACCGGCAGATGCATCTCCTGACAGGATGCATCGTAGCCGCAGCAGCTTTGTCGTCAGTTGTCACCGCTTACCTCATCATCGAGCTTGCGATGCCTCGGGACTTTCCTGAGTCGAAGGCGTTCCTCATGATGATGGCCTACATCATCACCGTGACGACCTGTCTTCTGGTCGCCCTGCCCTTCAGCTATCTGGCGGCTGCAAGCCTGCTGCAGTCGCATCGCCTGCAAACGCGCATCTCGCAAATGGCGCTGACGGACCAGTTGACGGGACTCCCGAACCGGGTCGCCGTGCTTGAACAGATTGAAGCCCTTGTAGCTACCCTCGCCGCAAGCGGCCGGGAAGGCACCCTGCTCTTTGTCGACCTGGACCATTTCAAGAAGATCAATGATGTCCATGGTCACGCGGCTGGGGACGCGGCCTTGCGCCATGCAGCCCATGTCATGAGAAGGACGCTCGGCCCCGACGCGGTTCTCGGCCGGTTCGGCGGCGAGGAGTTCGTCTGCTTTGTCGAGAACGCCGGCGACGCCGGTTCCGTCGCCGGAACCATCATCACGGCGCTGCGCAGCACGCCGTTCGTCGTCAATCACACGGAGATCTTCGTCAAGGCCAGCATCGGCGCGGCGAATACGGCCCTTGATCCCCATGCTGCGCCGGTTCTGGCCCGGGCCGATGAAGCGCTCTACATCGCCAAGGCGTCAGGCCGGGACTGCATCGTCAGCTATGACCAGGTTGCCATGCTCAGGGCGGCTGCGGCAGGCCTGGAGGCGCCTCGGCGGCGGGCCTCGGACCGCCAGCACGAAATGGTCGCCGCGGAGCCGCCTGCGCCGCATGACGCACCAAAGGGCGCAAGGGCCGCCTGACCGCGGTCACATCAGGCTACGCGTCCCGTCAGGCTCCGCAGGAAGCCGTTCAGATCGCTGGTGACGTGGTGCACATGCCCGGCCGCAACGGCCGCCTGCTCCCAGGCCTCGCGGAAAGGATCGGGCGTCTTCGGCAGGACCAGCACCGTCTTCATGCCAACGTCATGCGGCACGATCAGGTTCTTCTCGATGTCCTCGAACATGGCCGCGTGATCGGGAACGACATCGAAGGCCTTGAAGAAAAGGTCGAATGCAGCACGCTGGGGTTTCGGCACGAAGCCGCCTTCCGTGATCCCGAAGACGCCGTCGAAGCGGTCGAGGATGCCGAGCCTGCCGGCAATGTTCTCGGCATGCTTCCGGGTCCCGTTGGTGTAGATCAGCTTCCGGCCGGGCAGCGCCGCAATGGCGTCGCCGAGCGCCGGGTCCGGGTCGAGCATCGAGACGTCAATGTGGTGGACGAAGTCGAGGAAATCGTCGGCGTTGACGCCATTTTCCTGCATCAGGCCGCTGAGCGTCGTGCCATAACGCTGGTAGAAATACTTCTGCAGGGCGCGCGCCGACAGGCCGTCGAGACCGAAAAGCTCCGTCAGGAACAGCGTGATCCGCTCATCGACCTGAGGCCAGATCCGCGCCTCGTGGGGATACAGCGTGTTGTCGAGATCGAACACCCATGTGTCCACATGCGCGAAGGCTCGCGCAACATGATGGGCCTGTCCGGGAGAGGTATGCGCTGTCATCGTCATCGCCGCCTCGCATATGGGACGGCGCAGTCTGCGCGGCAATGGTTAAGGCC
>JAIXUP010000052.1 GCA_027483505.1 Hyphomicrobiales bacterium | reverse complement strand
GTGAATCGCCCCGAGTTTTCTAGACGCCCTCGGATTGCGTTTTGTGCTGTCGTTCGAACTCGACGGGTGACAGCATCCCGTTCCGCGCGTGCTTGCGGGTAGGGTTATAGAACATCTCGATGTAATCGAACACGTCCTGTCGCGCCTAGGCCCTTGTTCGATAGACCTTCCGGCGGATGCGTTCGCGCTTGAGCAGATTGAAGAAGCTCTCGGCTACCGCGTTGTCATGGCAGTTGCCGCGTCGGCTCATCGATGGCTCAAGATTGTGGTGCTTCAGGAAGGAGGCCCATTCCATGCTGGTGAACTGCGAGCCTTGGTCCGAATGAACCAGCACGCGGTTCTTCGGCTTCCGGCGCCACACAGCAGCCAGCAGGGCTTGCAGAACCACGTTGGTCGTCTGCCGGCCTTGCATCGCCCAGCCCACGATCCGGCGCGAGAAGAGATCGAGGACGACAGCGAGGTAAGCAAAGCCCTCATGGGTGCGGATATAGGTGATATCGGTGACCCACACCTTGTCCGGCGCTCCCACATCGAACTGGCGATCAAGGGTGTTGTCGACAGCCAGTGAAGGCTTGCCGCCATACTTGCCGGGGCGCTTCTTGTAGCCGATCTGCGCGCGAATGCCGGCAATCTGCGCAAGCCTGGCCACCCGGTTGGGGCAGCAGGTCTCACCCATGTCCATCAGGTCATCATGGATCTTCCGGTAGCCATAGACCTTGCCGCTGGCTTCCCATGCATCTTTGACGAGCTTGGCTTGCCGCTTATCTTCCCGCGCTCGCCTGCTCAGCGGAGCCTTCAGCCAAGCATAGAACCCGCTTGGCTGGACCGAGAGGCAGCGGCACATGGCACGGGTCGAAAAGATCGGACGATGCTCGGCGATGAACGCGTACCTCACTTTGCATCCTTGGCGAAGTACGCGGCCGCTTTTTTTAAGATGTCGCGCTCCTCGGTGACACGTGCCAGCTCACGCTTCAACCGCCGGACTTCGGCCGCCTGATCATCCTCACCAGAACCCGTGGCGGGCTTCGAGAACTTCTTCCTCCACTCGTAGAGGGAATGCTGACTGACACCCAGTCGCTGTGAAACCTCCGCCACCGGGTAGCCTCGTTCGGTCATCTGACGCACCGCGTCGCGCTTGAACTCGTCGCTGAATCTGGCGTTGCCCATCATGGCCTCCTTGCCTCAAATTTAGGAAAGAAGGCGTCTAGGAATCTAGGGGCGATTCAATATCACCGCCAGGCGGAAGCTCTCGGGACTGTTCTTGAAGTAGCGGAAGATGCGCGGGTTGCTCATGCCCTTAAGGCTATCCGTAGCGTTCGGAGCGTAAGGCGTTTCTCCTCTGACACTGCCGTGCAATCCGCCGCGAAAGGAGCTCAAGTGCTCAAACGCCCGCCATGGATCAGGAACAGATGATTGCCGCGGCGCGCGGTAATGAGTTGTTGACGAAACGCCCCAATGCCGGCTTCAACGGTACTGACTGAAGCTAGCTGTCGGCGTGCCTCGATTTCGGTCAGGTTGGTACCGCGCATGCTTGCCGGCGCCGCGATGCCCAGCAGATCAAGAACCGTCGGCGCGATGTCGATGATGCCGGATGGCGCTCCCGTTGGACCCGCCGGCCCGGAATTCGCCGCGCCGCCCAGAATGAGTACCGTGTTGAGTTCATGCCGGTTGAGTCCGCCGTGCATGCCGCCGCCGACCGGGACCCCTCCGGTGATCAGGCCCAGCCCCGGCAGGCCATGCGCATCCGCTTCAGTGCCAGATCGAAGCACGTACACCAGTTCGGGCTGACGGGCATGGTCAAGCCCGACCAGCGCCGTCGAGAATGTGCCATCGACTGCACCGTGCACAGGATCATCGGAGGGTGTGAATACCATGCCGATCTCATCGCGCTGCATCAGCCAGCGGGCGATGGCGTCGCGGCGGTCCATGTCCCCGTCGACCATGCGGATTTCGCCCATGTTGCCGCCGGTGATGGTGATGTCCGCGCCATTGATCGCCCGTGACGAGGCGCGGGCCGCCTTGTGCCCGGCCTCGGTCAGCAATGTGGCGATGTCGGCCACGCCCGAGCTGGAGATCTGGCCGTGATCTGAGGCGACAATGACGGCGATCTCGTCCGCATCAGGCCGCCCCCTGATTGCGGTCAGGATGCGCCCGAAGGCCGCGTCGACAGCGGACATGATCGCGTCCGTCTCTGCGGATGCGAGGAATTTGTAGTGAAACGAAGTGTCCGGCTCGTTGAACCAGATCAGCGCCACATCGGGGTCCATCTCGCCCAGGACATGCTCGGCGAAGACGCGGGTGACGTAGTCTGTCTCCTCGAAGCGCGGCAAGGTGCGCGGCGGCAAAGGTCCGAAGCGCTCGACCACCTCATCGATGGCGTGCGGTGTGCGCGTGGCATCGTGGCCCATCACCGAGAAGGTCCAGTGGCCATTGGCGGCGGCGCGCGGATTGATCGCGTAGGTCGAGCCGGCGGACCCGGAATGTACGACGGCGAAGCTTTTCTCATGGGCCGCCAGCCGGTCGCCGAGCGTTTCGGCTGCGATCAGGGGACCGCTCAGCCGACTTTCAGCCAGGGCGACATCTTCGGCAAGCGAGGTGTCGAGCACGAAGTCGCGCGTCACGTCGGGATAGTAGAAACTGTTCCCGACAATGCCGTGGACGACAGGTGGCGCGCCGGTCGATATCGACGACGTCGCGACCCGTGTCATCGACGGAAACACCGAGCGTGCCTCGCGGAACCAGAGGCTTTCGCCGGCAAAGCTGGCCAGATTTGGCATGCGATCTGGCGTCACCATGTCGGGCCTCAGCCCGTCGAACACGACGACCACGACACGGGAAGCAGTCTGCATCACTTCACCTCAAGGTGGGATCGAGCTTGTCGCGCAGCCAGTCGCCAAGGACGGAGACCGCAAGCGTAGTGAACACGATGGTCAAGGCCGGGCTCAGCATGATCCATGGCGCTCGGGTGATGTACTCGCGGCCGTAGCCGACCATGTTGCCGAGGCTGGTCATCGGCGGCTGGACGCCAAGCCCGAGGAAGGACAACCCGCTTTCGAGCAGGATCACTTCGGGAAACACCAGCGTCATCGAGACGATCAGCGTCGAGGCGATGTTGGGCAGGATGTGGCGGAGATAGACGCGCACCGGCGACGCGCCAAGCTGGCGGCAGGCGGAGGCATAGCCCTGCGCGCTGGCCGAGATCGCGAGGCCGCGCGAGATGCGGGCATAGCGCTCCCAGCCGAACAGGCCCATCAGGCCGATCAGCAGCGCCAGTGAATTGCCGAAGAACGCCAGCACCGAAAGCGCAAGGATCAGGAACGGCATCGAGGCCTGAAAATCCGCCAGCATCAGCACGATCTGCTCGACCAGCCCGCGGAAATAGGCGGCGAGGAAGCCGAGCGTGGTGCCAAGCACCGCCGAAATGATTGACGCGCCGAAGGCGATCAGCAGCGAGATGCGGATCGAGATCAGCAGGCGCGAGAGCACATCGCGGCCCAGCTCGTCCGTGCCGAGGATATGCGGCAAGGTGCCGGGCGGCACGAGCCGGTTGCGCAGGTTCGGCGCGGTGTAGACGAACGGGCTGATCAAGGGTGCGAAGATGGCGACGAGCACCATGCCGACGAGCCAGAGCAGCGCGATCCTGACCAGAAGCGGCATGTCATGGCCTGGCCACTTGCGGCTGATTGCAGGACGGTTGGATGCGGCTGGGGCGAGAGCCTGTTCGCTCATGATGCTTTCCCCGCATTCTGCCGCAGGCGCGGATCGAGGAAGCCATACAGGAAATCGACGATCAGGTTGGAGGTGACCATCGTGGCGGCGACCAGCAGGAGGATGCATTGCACCACAGCAAGATCACGGTTTGCAACTGCCACCACCAGAAGCCGGCCCACACCCGGCCATGAAAACACGCTTTCGACCACGACAGCACCCGCAATCAGCGTGCCGATCATGAAGCCGACGATGGTGACGGTCGGGATGGCCGCATTGGGCAAGGCATGCCCGACGATGACATCGCGCCAGGGGACGCCCTTGGCGCTGGCGGTGCGGATGAAGGGCTGGCCCAGCACCTCCAGCATGGCGCTGCGGGTGAAGCGTGCCAGCACCGCCGCCCCGCCGATCCCGAGCGTGATCACAGGCAGGATCGCATGCCGCCAGCTGTCCTGTCCGCCCGAGGGCAGCCAGCCAAGCTTGACGGCAAAGATCAGCACCAGCGTCAGGCCGAGCACGAAGCTGGGGATGGTGAAGCCCGCCACCGACAGCAGCATCACCACCCGGTCAGCGAGGCTGCCCCGGTGCAGCGCGGCATAGATGCCGGCGGGAATGCCGAGCCCGATCTTGATCGCCAGCGCGGGCAGCGTCAGCGCCAACGTCACCGGGATGCGTTCGGTCACCAGTTCGATGGCGGAGCGGCCATCGCGCATCGAACGGCCGAGCTCGCCTTGCAGGATCGCGCCGAAATAGTGGAAATACTGCAGCCATATCGGGTCATCGAGGCCCCAGGCCTTGCGGAAAGCGGCGATCACCTCCGGCGGCGCTTCCGGCCCCATGATGATCTGCGCCGGGTCGCCCGACATGCGCAGCACGATGAAGGCGAAGGTCACCACCAGCGCTATGGTGATCATGGCGCGGCCAAGCCTGATGGCGAAATAGCGTAGCATCAGGCGGCCTTGCGGAGGGTGGAAGCGGAGGGTTCGATCAGATGGCAGGCGACACGGCGGCCTGAACCCTGATCGACGGACACAAGCGCAGGTGTCTCGGCCCTGCAACGTTCCACGGCAAACGGACAGCGTGGATGGAAGCTGCAACCGCCGGGCCGGTTGGCCGGATTCGGCGGCTCGCCCTTCAGCACTAGGCGTTGATGGCCGGGCATGCGCTGCGTGACCGGAGCGGCCGAGACGAGCGCGCGGGTATACGGATGCAGCGGCTCGGCAAACAGATCATCTGCATCGCCTTCCTCAACGAAATCGCCGAGATACATCACGGCGACGCGGTTGGAGACCTGCCGCACCACCCGCAGGTCATGGCTGATGAACAGCATGGCCAGGCCGAACTCTGCCTGAAGTTCGACCAGAAGGTTGACGACCTGCGCCTGAATGGAGACGTCGAGCGCCGAGACCGGCTCGTCGCAGACCAGAAAGTCGGGCCTGGTCATCAGTGCGCGCGCCAGCACGACGCGCTGGCGCTGGCCGCCCGACAGCTCATGCGGATAGCGGCCCATCTGTTCAACCGAAAGCCCGACGCGGGCCAGCATCTCCTGCGCGCGCTGGGGCCGGTTCGCGGAATCGCCCAGCTGGTGGATGTCGAGCGGCTCCTGCACTTGCGCGGTCACCGGCAGGCGGCGGTCGAGCGCGCCGAGCGGGTCCTGATAGATCATCTGCATCCGGGCGCGCTGGGTGCGCCAAGCGGGGGTGCCGGAAGCCGGGATGGGTTGCCCAATGAAGCGCACCTCGCCTTCATCCGGGGGCTCAAGGCCCAGCGCCATCCGACCCATTGTGGATTTGCCGGAGCCGGACTCGCCGACGATTCCCAATGTCTCACCGGCAGCGATGCTGAAGCTCACACGATTGACCGCGCGCACTTTCGTGATGACCCCAAACAGCCCGCGCCGCGAGCCATAAGTGCGCGACAGGTCCTTGGCCGTGAGCAGGGCGGCGCTCATGCAGCCTCGAACTGGCGCTGGCTGGCACTCTGAGGTTCCAGCACGCACGCGAGCCGCCGACCCATCTCGATGCTGCGAAGGGCAGGCGTCGCTGCAAGGCATGCGTCGGACATCTCCGTGCAGCGCGGCGCAAAGGCACAACCTTTCGGCAGGCTACGCGGATCAGGCACTACGCCCGGGATCGACACCAGCTTTCGGCGAGCCCCACCGAGGGGCGGCAGCGAGTGCAACAGACCCTGCGCATAGGGATGGCGCGGCGCTGCGAAAAGCTGGGCAGCAGGCGCCTCCTCGACGATCCGGCCTGCATACATCACCGCAACCCGATCACAGGTCTCGGCGATGACGCCAAGATCATGGCTGATCAACACCAGGGCCATGCCCATCTCACGGCGCACGGCGTTGATGAGATCGAGGATCTGAGCCTGAATGGTCACATCCAGAGCCGTCGTCGGCTCATCCGCCACCAGGATGTCCGGCTCTCCTGCCAACGCCATGGCGATCATCACACGCTGGTTCTGGCCACCGGAGAACTCGTGCGGATAAGCCGACAGACGGCGCTCGGCGTCTGGAATCCCAACGAGATCAAACAGCCTTTTCGCCTCGGCCTTGATGGCCCCGCCGGACAGTCCGCGGTGCAGGGACAGCGCCTCGCCGATCTGCGTGCCGACCTTCAGCACAGGATTGAGCGCGCTGGTCGGATCCTGAAAGATCATCGCGACGCGCCCGCCGCGCACCTTGTCGAGTGTTTCTGGCCGGGCGCCGACCAGTTCGATGCCATCGAGCCTGGCGCTTCCCGAAACGCGCGCCTTGCCCGGCAGCAGCCCGAGCGCCGCCAGCCAGGTCACTGATTTGCCGGAACCTGACTCGCCCACAAGCCCGAGCGCTTCGCCCTTGCCGATCGCCAGGTCGATGCCATGCAGCACGGTCACCCCGTCGAAGCTGACCGTCAGCCCCGACAGGGAGAGTTGGGTGGTAGTAGCCATCGGCCTGACGGCCTCAAACATAGTTGCCGGGCCGGAAGTCCATCGCGAAGGCGGGAGAAGCCTTCCAGCGCAAGGCCTTCGGCTTGGCCGTGAACGTCGCGTTCTGGTGCAGCACCGTATAGGCCGGGTCCTCGCGTTCGCAGATTTCGAGCATGCGGCGGAAGGCGGCCTTTCGTTTGGCGCGGTCCGTCGACGTTTCGAGGAATTCCGAGAGCGTGTTCATCTCGGCATTGGTCCATTCGCCGATCTGCTGCTGCTGGCCCTGCGGGCCATGCTGGGCGACGATGGACGACACTGGATCGCTGAACGGAGCCGAATTGGACCAGTCGCGAATCCCCCGGGCGTCGCCGCGCGCCATGATCTGGGTCCAGTTCTCCACTGTGTTGATCTGGACGTTGAGGCCCACCGAGCGCCACATCTCGACGAGAATTTGCGCCGTGGCGTTCTGGTTGGTGTAGTAGTTGTTGAGCAGCCGATACGGGATCGGGTCGCCCTTGTAGCCAGCTTGCTTCAACAGGTCGCGCGCCAGCGTCGGATTGAACTCCGGCACCGTCCAGTCGGCGTGGAACATGTCGCCGTAATAGTCCCATTGCAGGCCTGCCGGCACTTTGGTGCGGCCCGCCCAGAGCGAGTCGACAATGGCCTGACGATCGATCGAATGGGTGAGCGCACGGCGCACGAGCGGGTTCTGCAGCTGCGCATGGTTCTTGTCGAACACGGTCAGGCGATGGTTGAGAATGGTGCCGCCCTGCACTTCGAAGGCGGCGTTCTTCTCGATGTCGCTGATCTGGTCCGGCGGAATGTCGCAGGCAAACTGGTACTGGCCTGACAAGAGCCCGGCGATGCGGCTCGGCACCTCCGGCACCTCGACGAAGCGAATCCGGCGCAGCGGCGGCCGGCCGCCCCAATACTCTTCGTGGGCTTCGAGTGTCAGCGAGTTGTCGGGCCGGAACTCGACGACCTTGTAGGGGCCGGTGGTGATTGGCTTGCGGGCCCAGTCGAGATAGCTCGCCGCCTCTTCCCAACCCTTGCGGCTCATGATGTCAGAGCCGTAGCGGGCGAGACGGCCTTCCAGCGTAACGTCGGGAGTCGCATTGTAGAAACGCACGGTATACTTGTCGACGGCCTCCACACGCAGCAGGTCCGGCCACGCACGGCGCGCGGCGGCCGGAACTTCCGCCGGCAGCTCCTTCCCCGGTCTCGGCTGCGGAATGCGCTCGAAGGCGGCGATCGTCGAGCGGTTCTTGGCCTCAGAATTGGCGAACATGCGTTCGCGCGAGAACGAGAAGACCACGTCTTCTGCCGTCATCTCGTCGCCGTTGTGGAATTTGACGCCCTGACGAAGCTTGAGCTCAACGGTCTGCTCGTCGGTGCGGCGCCATTCAGTGGCAAGCCCTGGGCGGGGCGAAAGATTGCCCAGCCAATCCCGGCTGATCAGCCCTTCCCAGATTGAGGTGAAGAACACCCGTTCACCGACATTGGACTGCTCGCGCAGGACATCCAGCACGTTGGAGTTGGAGATTTTCTGCACCGCGATGGTGATCGAGGGGCGCGTGTCGGACTGGCCGATGGCGAAGGTCGGGATCGCGGAGGCGCCAATGGCAGCCATGCCGAACTGAAGCGTTCTGCGCCGTGTGAATGTCGTCATGATTGTCTCTCCGCTCGTTCAAAATACGTGGAATGTCGAGAAACTGGGGCCGATGTCCGTGCCGGGCGGCGCTGTCAGCGCCATCGCCTAGACGCTGCCCGATCAGCGCAACACGGTGATGACAGCAGCCGGGGCCGGCTGCTGAATCACTGCGCAAGGCCGAGCGCGATCAGGTGATCGGCGCCTGCCCTGACGGTGTCCTTGTTGCGCACTTCGAGGATCAGGCGCGGGTT
>JAIXUP010000065.1 GCA_027483505.1 Hyphomicrobiales bacterium | reverse complement strand
GTCCACATGCGCGAAGGCTCGCGCAACATGATGGGCCTGTCCGGGAGAGGTATGCGCTGTCATCGTCATCGCCGCCTCGCATATGGGACGGCGCAGTCTGCGCGGCAATGGTTAAGGCCCTGCGTCATCGGCCAAGAGCGCTCTCGAGCGAGCGCTTGATCTGCTCCTTGATCGGCTCGGCGGCAGCCAGAATGTCCTGCACCTTGAAAAAGTCGAGCCCGGCGAACGAGCCGACATGCGGTCGCACGATCAGATCGGGCGGCCGCCGCTCCAGCATGCGCTGCACGAGCGCGCTCATCAGGATCTGGGACGCACCGAACATGGCTTCGACAGGCTCCGGCACGCGCGCTTCGGAGACGAAGGCCGCGCCGCAGACATCGACGGCAAGCACGAAGGCGCCCGAGCCCATCAGGTCCCCGTAGGGCAGCGGATTGACGGCTCCGCCATCGATCAGCACCTGGTCGCCGATCACGACGGGCCGCACCAGCCCGGGAATGGCCATGGAGGCCCCGACTGCCGGCGTCAGCGGCCCGCTGCGAAAGGCGACCTCGCTGCGCAGGTGATAGTCGGTCGCAATCGCCGTGAACGGCATCTTCAGCCCCTCGAAGCGGTCCGGCACCGCCTCGGGCCAGAACAGGTCAAGGATGCGCTCGCCGTCGACGAGCACAGGATTGCCGATCCCCGAGCGGCTGATCAGTTCGCTGATCTTGCCGACGCGGGCCTCCAAGAGCTTCGCCACCACGCGCGGGCGCAGGCGAAACGAGGCCAGCACGAAGGAGCGCAGAACCCGCGCCGGCATGCCGGCGGCATAGGCCGCGCCGATGATGGCGCCGATCGACGAGCCGGCAATGGCGACTGGCCGCACGCCAAGCTCGTCCAGCGCCTCAAGCGCCACCAGATGCGCCAGCCCCCGCGCGCCGCCCGCCCCCAGCGCAACGGCAACCCCGGTCGCCTGCCGGCGCACGGCGCCCGCCACCGGTGCCGGGGTTGCTGTCATCGCGCCAGAAACGCCTGCAGCGTCTTGAGCGTGCCCTCCGGGTCCTCTTCGGCAACGAAATGGCCGCCGCCGACCTGGGTTCCGGTGGCCTGCGGCGCAAACGAACCACGCCAGACATCGAGCGGATCGACATCCTTGCCCGTCAAATAGAAGTCGCCCCAGACCAGATGTGTCGGGCAGTCGATGGTTTTGCCAGCCGCAAGGTCGGCTTCATCGGCGGCCAGATCAAGGGTGGCGCCGGCCCGGTAGTCCTCGCACATCGCGCTGATCCGGCTTGGGTCCCCGAAACTCGCACGGTAGCTGCGCATCGCAGTCGGCGAGAACGCGTCAAGGGTGCCAGACTTGCACCACTTGGCCATCAGGCCTTCGAAATAGGCCTGCGGGTTCTTCCCGATCTCGGTCTCCGGCGCCGGTTTCGCCCCGGCAAGAAATCCCCAATGGGCGGCGGGAGCGAGCCCAGCCTTGATGCGGCGCCAGACGAAGAATGTCGGCAGGATGTCCAGCAAGGCCAGTTTCATGATCCGGCCGGGATGATCGAGCGCAAGCCGATAGGCCACGCGGGCGCCACGGTCATGTGCGGCAGTGGCGAAGGTCACATGGCCGAGCTGCTCCATGATTGCCACGATGTCCTTGCCCATCTCGCGCTTGGAGTAGCGCTCACCCTGCGCGCTCTCGGGGGCGGACGACCAGCCATAGCCGCGCAGATCGGGACAGACCACGGTGTGGGTCTTCGCCAGCGCCGGCGCGAGGCGGTGCCACATGGCATGTGTCTGCGGAAAGCCATGGATCAGGACCAGAGGCGGCCCCTCCCCGCCAACATGGGCAAAGATTCGCCCCTCGTCGCCATCGAGCCACCGGGCCGCGAACCCGGGAAACAGCGCAGATGTGTCCGTCATGACTCGCTCCCGTCCTTCAGCGCCCGCCAGCCGATATCCCGGCGGCAGAAGCCGTCATCCCACCGGATCATGTCGACCGCGGCATAGGCCCGCTCCCGCGCCTCGGCGACTGTGGCGCCAAGCCCGACCAGATTGAGCACGCGCCCGCCATTGCCGACCAACTGGCCATCTCTATGCGCCGTTCCGGCATGAAACACGAGGACGTCCGGCAGGGCTTCCGCGTCGTCAACGCCGGCGATCACGCCGCCGCGCGCAGGCGTGCCGGGATAGCCGCGCCCGCACAGGACGACCGTCAGCGCGACGGCATCGGACCAGCGCAGGGCGACATTGCCCAACAGGCCGTCGCAGGCGGCCAGCATCGCCACAACCAGGTCAGACCTCAGGCGCGGCAGCAGCACCTGGCACTCGGGATCGCCGAACCGCACATTGTATTCGATCAGCTTCGGCCCTTCCGCCGTCAGCATCAGCCCGGCATAGAGAATGCCCCGGAACGGCATGCCGCGGGCCGCCATGCCGGCCATCGTCGGCGCAACAATCTCGGCCATCACGCGGGCCTGAAGCGCGGGCGTCAGCATCGGCGCGGGCGAATAGGCTCCCATGCCGCCCGTGTTGGGGCCGACATCGCCGTCGCCGACGCGCTTGTGGTCCTGCGCTGAGGCCAGCGGAATCGCGGTCTTGCCGTCGCAGAGCGCAAAGAAGCTGACCTCCTCGCCGACAAGGCATTCCTCGATCACGATCTCCCGGCTTGCCGCGCCGAACTGGCCGCCAAGCATGCTGTCGATGGCGGCGTGCGCCTCCTCAAGTGTCTGGGCCACCACCACGCCCTTGCCGAGCGCCAACCCATCCGCCTTGATCACGATTGGCGCGCCACTGCGCGCGACATGGGCATGCGCCGCCTGCGCGTCCGCAAACCGGGCGAAAGCTGCTGTGGGAATGCCAAACTCGGCGCACAACTCCTTGGTGAAGGCCTTCGATCCTTCGAGTTGTGCCGCAAGCCGCGACGGGCCGAAGGTCTTGATGCCGGCCTCTGCAAGGTCATCCGCCAGCCCCGCGACAGCCGGAGCATCCGGCCCGATCACCACCAGCCCGACATCATGCGTGAAGCAGAACTCCACGATGTCCGCATGCCGCGTGATGTCCATGGCGACATTTGTCCCACAACGGGCTGTCCCCGGATTGCCCGGCGCAATGAAAAGCATGTCGCACAGCGGCGAGGCGGAAATTGCCCAGGCCAGCGCATGCTCGCGCCCGCCCGATCCGATCAGCAAAATGTTCATGGCCCGGGGTGTAGCGCGTCCGGGGTGGTTGGTTCAATCATGAGTTCGCTTCGGGCACCGTTTCTGCGCAAAGCTGGTCTCGCCCTCCCCCTCCCATCGGCAGCGAAAACCTGCCACAACCTCCCGATGGACTCCGAGTCACCCGTCACCAACGCGCTCGAATGGAGCGTTTCCGATCTCTCCGGCGCGCTCAAGCGCACCATCGAGGATCAATTCGGCTTCGTGCGCGTGCGCGGCGAAATCACCGGCTATCGCGGCCCGTCCGCCTCCGGCCATGTCTACTTTGGCCTCAAGGACGCCAACGCCAAGATCGACGCCGTGATCTGGAAGGGCGTGTTCGGCCGGCTCAAGACAAAGCCCCAGGAAGGGCTAGAGGTCATCGCAACCGGAAAGATCACCACCTTCCCCGGCAAGTCGTCCTATCAGATCATCATCGAGAGCCTGGAGCCGGCAGGGCTCGGCGCGCTGATGGCGTTGCTGGAGGAGCGCCGCCGCAAGCTCGCTGCCGAAGGCCTGTTCGACGAGGCGCGCAAGCAGCTCATCCCCTATCTTCCCGACGTCATCGGCGTGATCACGTCGCCGACCGGCTCCGTCATCCGTGACATCCTGCACCGGCTGGAGGATCGCTTTCCGCGCCGCGTGCTGGTCTGGCCCGTGCGCGTGCAGGGCGAAACCTCGGGCGACGAGGTCGCCGCCGCCATCCGCGGCTTCAACGCCTTGCCTCCGGGCGGACGAATTCCGCGTCCGGATGTCCTGATCGTGGCGCGCGGCGGCGGCTCGCTCGAAGACCTGATGAGTTTCAACGACGAGGCGGTCGTCAGGGCGGCGGCAGCTTCCGCCATTCCCCTGATCTCGGCTGTCGGCCATGAAACCGACTGGACCTTGATCGACTATGCCTCCGATCTGCGCGCGCCGACGCCCACAGGCGCGGCCGAGAAGGTCGTTCCGGTGCGCGCCGAACTGCTGGCCACGGTCGATGACCTTGCCCGCCGCCGCGCCGCCGCCATGAGCCGCCTCATCGACCAGCGCCGCCAGGGCCTTCGCGCCGCCGCCCGCGCCCTGCCGAGCCGCGAAGCGCTGCTGAATGTCCCGCGCCAGCGCCTCGATCTCGCCGCCGCCCGCTTGCCCGCGGCCCTGCGCGCCAATGCGCTCGGCTTTGAACGGCGGCTCACGCTGCTGTCGCAGCGCCTGCAGGCGCGCTCGCCGCAGGTGCGGCTGGCCCTGTCGCGGCAGCAGGTGAACGCCTTGAATCAACGTCTGATCATCGCCCGCCAAACGATTCTGCGTGCTGAACAAAAGCGGCTTGCGCAGGAGCGCGACAAGCTATTGCAGCTGATGGCCCGCGCCCGTCGCGCGCTGGGGGGCATCACCGAACGGCAGCGGGCGAAGCTCGTGGCGAGCGTCCAGTTGCTCGAAGCGCTCAGCTACAACGGCGTGCTGAAACGCGGCTTCGCACTGGTCCGTGACGCAGCCGGCGATCCTGTGCGGACAACGGCGGGCGCGCCGGCCGGCGCGGCGCTCAGCGTCCAGTTCGCCGATGGCACGGTGGCTGTGACGGTCGACGGCAAGACGCCGCCGAGGCCGGCCCAGCCGGCGCGCAAGCAGCCGCCGGCTTCGCAGGGCGGGTTGTTCGACTAGCCTCGGTTACCGGGTGATCAGCGTGCCTGCCCCGAGATCGGTGAACAGCTCGATCAGGACAGCGTGCGGCACCTTGCCATCGAGAATGACGACACCCTCGACGCCCTTTTCGAGCGCATAGATGCAGGTCTCGATCTTGGGGATCATGCCCCCGGTGATCGTGCCATCCGCGATCAACCTGCGGCACTGCTCGATCGACAGTTCCTTGATGAGTTGCTTGTTCTTGTCGAGCACGCCCGGCACGTCGGTGAGCAGCAGGAGGCGCTTGGCGCCGAGCGCGCCGGCGATGGCGCCCGCGAATGTGTCGGCGTTGACATTGTAGGTCTGGCCGTCGGCGCCCGCGCACACCGGCGCCAGGACCGGGATGAGTTCAGCCTTCAGCACGGCGTCGAGCACGGTCGTGTTGACGCGCTCCGGTTCGCCGACGAAGCCGAGATCGAGCACCTGTTCAATGCGGGAATCCGGATCGACGACGGTGCGATGTACCTTGCGCGCCGTGACCATGTCGCCGTCCTTGCCGCACAGGCCAATGGCCTTTCCGCCTTCGCGCGCGATGTAGCCGACGATCTCCTTGTTGACCGATCCGGCGAGGACCATTTCCACCACATCCACCGTGGCGGCGTCCGTCACGCGAAGACCCTGCTTGAACTCGCTCTTGATGTTGAGCTTTTCGAGCATGCGCGCGATCTGCGGCCCGCCCCCATGGCACACCACCGGCTTCAGGCCCGACTGCTCGAGCAGCACGATGTCCTCGGCGAAGTCCTCGGCCGTGGCTGCGTCTCCCATCGCGTTGCCACCATACTTGATGCACACGATCTGCTGGTCATAGCGCTGCATGTGCGGCAAGGCCTGCACGAGCAATTCGGCCTGCAGCGATGGCGAGAGTTTGGTCAGATCGGTCATGGCCATGGCCCCGGCAATGCTTGAATATCGAGGCGCTGTCTAGCCGATCAGGCCGGGCAGCGAAAGCGTGTTCAGGCGCGCCTTTGCAGAAAGGGCGTCGCGGCCAATCCAAGCCAGGCCGCCATCATCAGCATGCCGCCGATCGGGCTGGCCATCGGGAACAGGCGCTGGCCGCCGATGGCGCGCACGGCCAGATCCCCGGCGAACAACAGCACGCCGAACGCCAGGATGGAGACCAGAACGGTTGCCGCGCGCCCTGGCAGCAATCCCCCCTTGCGCGCCGCCGTCAACCCGATGATCGCAGCGGCATGGATCAGCATCATCTGCGCCGCGATTGCGGCAGAGGGCTGGCCGGCATGGGTGGCCCAGGCCCACAGTCCGACGCCGCAGGCGCCGAACACGCAGGCAATGGCAAGGTGGATGCGGGAGGCCGTCATTGCCCTGCCTCGTCTTGGCTTGCTTGAGCGCGCATTGACAGCTTCAGGCCCCGCGCTCACTGAGCAGCCGGGCAATGCTCGCCCGCATCTGCTCGATCCCGAGGCCATCACGGCTTGATGTCAGCAGCACTTTGGGAAAGGCCGCCGGCCGGCGGATGATGGCGGCGCTGGTGCGTTCGAGCAGCGAGGGGATATCGGCCTTCTTGATCTCATCGGCCTTGGTCAGCACGATCTGGTAGGACACGGCAGCCTTGTCGAGCGTGAGCAGGATGTCCTCGTCGACCTCCTTCAGGCCGTGGCGCGCATCAATGAGCACATAAACGCGCGCCAGGTTCTGCCGCCCGCGCAGATAGTCATGGATCAGCCGCGTCCAGGTCTCGACCTTCTGCTTGCCCACGGCGGCAAAGCCGTAGCCCGGCATGTCGACCAGCGTGGCCTTGTCGCCGATGCGGAAGAAGTTGAGTTGCTGCGTGCGGCCCGGCGTATGCGATGTCCGCGCCAGGGCCTTGCGGCCGGTCAGCGCATTGACGAGGCTGGACTTGCCGACATTGGACCTGCCCGCAAGCGCAAACTCGAAGCCCTTCATCGGCGGCAGGTTGTCAACCTTGCTTGACGCCCAGATGAACTCCCACTCGCCAGCAAAGAGCTTGCGACCGGCTTCGGTGAAATCAGGTTCGGTCTCGGTCACGGAAACATCCAGTGTCACGCCCGGCATCACCCCGGTCAAAGCGGCCCTGTCAGGCAGGCTGTGTGCTTTCCACATCGCGACCACAGGCACAAGGCCGGTCAGCCCACTCGCACGGCCTTCAGGGCCTCGATATCGGCTCCTGCAATCATGGCGACATTGGCCTGGATGGTCTCCACAGGCCAGTCCCACCAGCAGATCAGTTCGAGTGCCGCGACCGTCGCCTCATCAAACCGCAGGCGCTTGACCTCGCCCGGATTGCCGACCACCACGCCATAGGCCGGCACATTCCGCGCCACGACGGCATGCGCCCCGATGATCGCCCCGTTGCCAACCTTGACGCCGGGCATGATCACCGCGTCGCGCCCGATCCAGACGTCGTTGCCGATGACCGTATCGCCGCGGCTCGTCAGACCGTCATCGCTGAAAGCCGGCTTGTCCGTAAAACCGACCATGTTGAACGGATAGGTGGAAAAGCCGCCCATCGGGTGGTTGGCGCCGTTCATGATGAACTGCGCGCCCTGCGCGATCGCGACGAACCTGCCGATGATCAGCCGGTCACCGATGAAGTCGAAATGGTAGCGGACGCAGCGCGCCTCGAAATGCTCGGGCCCGCGGGAATCGTCATAGTAGGAGAAGTCGCCCACCTCGATCAGCGGGTTTTTCACAACCTGCTTGAGATAGGCCGTGCCTTTCCAGCCCGCGATGGGATGGCGAACGGCGGGGTCCGGCACCGGCATGGACGCCTCCACTGGGGTTCATCCGTCGACAGGCTCGGGATGAGGAAGGGTCGATCGGAACTTGCGGGCCGACCATGTCCCGAGCCCGTCGGAGGACGGGCTCGCGGTCATAAGCCTAGCTCTTGCCCGCGTCCGGCGCTGGCTTCTTGACGAACATGCCCTTGATGTTGTCCCACAACTCGATCTTCGTGCCGAACTTCTTCATGATGTAGGCCTGCTGGGCGATCGACAGGAAGTTGTTCCAGGTCCAGTAGATCACGAGGCCTGCCGGGAACGAGCCGAGCAGGAAGGTGAAGAACACCGGCATCCAGGTGAACACCATTTTCTGCACCGGATCGGTCGGCTCCGGGTTCAGCTTCATCTGCACGAACATCGTGATGCCCATCAGGATCGGCCAGACGCCGAGCAGAAGTGCTGCCGGCACCGCGAACGGCAGAAGCCCGAACAGGTTGAAGATCGAGGTCGGGTCCGGCGCCGCCAGATCCCTGATCCAGCCGAAGAACGGCGCATGCCGCATTTCGATGGTGACGAACAACACCTTGTACAGAGCGAAGAAGACCGGGATCTGGATCAGCACCGGCCAGCAGCCGGCCAGCGGATTGATCTTCTCCTTCTTGTAGAGCTCCATCAGCGCCTGCTGCTGCTTCATCTTGTCGTCGGCGAAGCGGTCACGGATCGCCATCATTTCCGGCTGCACGGCCTTCATCTTCGCCATCGAGGCGTAGGACTTGTTGGCCAGCGGGAAGAAGAGCAGCTTGAGGACCACCGTCACGAGCAGGATGGCGATGCCGAAATTGCCGGTGAGGTGAAAGAACCAGTCGATGGCGTAGAACATCGGCTTGGTGATGAAATAGAACCAGCCCCAGTCGATCATCAGGTCGAAGCGCTTGATGTTCTGGCTCTTTTCATAGCCGTCGACGGTGGCGACTTCCTTGGCGCCGGCAAAAAGCCGGGTCTTGGCCCCTGCCGACGCGCCGGGCGCAATGGTCACGGCCTCGCCAAGATAATCTGCCTGGAATGTGCGCGTGCCGCTCATGTTGACCGAGAAGCGGCCCTCGAACTTGCGCTCCTGGTCCGGGATGACGGCGGCAGCCCAGTACTTGTCCGTGATGCCGAGGAAGCCGCTGCTGACGTCCTTCCAGACCTTTCCGCGCTGGGAGCCGCCAAGCACGGCTTCTTTCTCGACGTTGTCGTAGGTGTATTCCTGCAATCCGTTCGAGCCGATCACCCCGATCAGCCCCTCGTGCAGCACAAAGTAACCCTGGGTGACCGGCTTGCCGTGGCGCGCCACGAGCCCCCATGGAAACAGGGTGATCGGCGCGCCGCCGCTGTTCTCGACGACGTCGTTGACGAAGAACATGGCATTGGCGTCCACCGAGATGGTGCGCTTGAAGACAAGGCCCTGACCGTTGTTCCAGCTCAGGGTGACGGGCTGCTCCGGCGTCAGCTTCGTCTGGTCGGCCGTCCACAGCGTCTGCGCCGTCGGCAGCGGCGTCGAGACGCCCGCACCAGCAGCCCAGCCGAAATCGGCATAGTAGGGGTTCGGTCCGTTCTGCGGCGAGAACAGGATGATGTTCGGGCTCTTGGCATCGACCGTCTCGCGGTAGGCCTTGAGCGACACGTCGTCGATGCGGCCGCCGAGCAGGGCCAACGACCCTGAAATGCGCGGCGTCTCGATCACGACGCGCGCCGAAGCCGCCAGTGCGGCGTCCCGCGAGGCGACCGCTGTGACCGGCGTCTGCACCGTTCCGGGCGCTCCGCCGGGCGCGGCAGCCCCCGGCGCGCCGGCGACCGGCGCGGCCGAACCGGGAGCGCCAGCGGGTGTCGGCGTCACGACGCCTGGCTGGGCCGGCTGCGTCTGCTGCGCGGCGCGGCGCTGCTGCTCCATCTGGGGCACGCCGTAGAAATAGTTCCAGCCCAGCAGAACGACAGCCGACAGAACGATGGCCAGCAGGAGGTTCTTGTTGTCTTCCCGGTTCATCATGACCGATCTGTCTCTGTAGGTTCTGTCGGGGCGTCCGGGCGAAGGCCCGGACCGGACGGCTTGGAATGCTGTTTCCGCTGTGCGCGCGCTTTGGTCAAGGCGTTCCTCAAGACAGACACAAGTTCGGCATAGGGCGCACTGACCGCCTCGGCGCGGGCGACCGCCACCACATCGGCTGGCGCACGCTCCCCGGCGAAGGCTTCGGTGGCGGCGGCCCTCAGCCGACGCCTGATCCGGTTGCGCTTGTTCGCAGGCCCGACCTTGCGCGAGGCGGTGAGTCCGAGGCGGACAGCGACACCGTCCGGCTCCCGGTCCAGCACCTGAACCGTCATGCACGATGAACGAAAGCGGCGACCGTCGCCGGCCGCCGCCTGAAACTCAGCTCGTTTGGTCAGCTTTGGAAGGCGCGGTGCGGACTTGCGCATGGCGTCCTCGCGACAGCTGAACCGATCTGGCGCGTCCAGACCGCCGGCTCAGGCCGACAGCCGCTTGCGGCCATGGGCGCGGCGCGCGGCAAGAACCTTGCGGCCGCCCTTGGTGGCCATGCGGGCACGGAAGCCATGACGGCGCTTCCGGACGAGCTTGCTGGGCTGATATGTTCTCTTCACGGAACGACTCCGGTCCTGGTGACCGCCGGGCGCCGATCCGGCCCTGGGGCGGATGCTGCGTGTCGACGGTGTCTAAAAGCAAAAAATGGGCGCACACCAATGAGGCGCGCGCCTGACTTGCGCGGCTTATGACGGATGGGTGCGGGCAAGTCAACCGCACAGTGGCGCGCCCTTGGGACCTTGATGCGCATTCTGTGCCGGCACGCTGGGGCCCGGCGATCGGCGGCGTGTTGCAGCCCGGCGGGCGGTGCGCTACGCCGTTCGGGCAATCGAAAATCCGCGCGACAGGCGCAAGGATCAGCCATGGCCGAAACACTCAAGCCCGATCTGTGCGTCATCGGCGCTGGCTCGGGCGGATTGTCCGTGGCGGCCGCCGCAGCCCTGTTCGGCGTGCCGGTTGTCCTGATCGAACGCCACAAGATGGGCGGCGACTGTCTCAATGTCGGGTGCGTGCCGTCAAAGGCGCTGATCGCTGCCGCGCATCGCGCCGAAGACATCCGCCGCGCCGGCCCTTTCGGCCTCGTCGCAGGCGTTCCACAGGTCCATTTCAACCGCGTGCAGGCCCATGTCCGGCGCGTCATCGACGCCATCGCGCCCAATGATTCGGTCGAGCGCTTCACGGCGCTGGGCGTGCGCGTGATCGCGGGCGAGGCGAGCTTCCTCGACCGCCGGACCGTCCGCGTCGGCGAGATCGAGGTCAGGCCGCGCCGTTTCGTCATCGCCACCGGCTCGCGCCCGGCGCTCCCGCCGATTCCGGGGCTTGAGACCGTGCCTTACCTGACCAACGAAACCATCTTCGATCTGACGACTCGGCCCGCTCATTTGATCGTGCTTGGCGGCGGCCCCATCGGTGTGGAGCTCGGCCAGGCGTTCCGGCGGCTCGGCTCCGAAGTCACGCTGGTCGAGGCCGGCCGAATCCTGGCCCGGGAGGACGCGGAAGCAGCCGGGTTCGCCATCCGGTCCCTCCGGGCCGACGGCGTGACGCTGCGCGAGGGAGCGAAAGTTATTGGAGCGGAGGGCGCCGAAGGGGCGGTAAGGCTCCTGCTGGAGGGCGGCGACAGCATCAGCGGCAGCCATCTGCTTGTGGCCGCCGGACGGAGTCCCAACATCGAGGCGCTCAACCTCGCCGCTGCGTCCGTCGCCAGCACTGCGCGCGGGGTCACGGTCGATGCCCGCCTCAAGACCTCGAATTCCCGCATCTATGCCATCGGCGACTGTGCGACCGGCGCCACGCAGGGGCTTCAGTTCACCCATGTGGCGAACTATCACGCCGGCATCGTGATCCGGAGCGCGCTGTTCCGCCTGCCCGCGAAAATCAGCAATGCGGCGATCCCCCGCGTCACCTACTGCGACCCCGAGATCGCCAGCGTCGGGCTTTCGGAAACCGCGGCCCTTGCCGCCGGACAATCCGTCCAGATCCTGCGCTGGCCGTTCGCCGAAAACGATCGCGCTCAGGCGGAAGGGGCGGTCGACGGCTTCGTCAAGCTTGTCACCGACCGCAAAGGGCGGATTCTCGGCGCGACGCTGGCCGGCAAGAACGCCGGAGACCTCCTGATGCCCTGGGTCATGGCCGTCCAGAAGAAATGGACCGTTCAGGATATGGCCGGATTTGTCTTCCCTTACCCGACACTGTCGGAGGTATCGAAGCGGGCGGCGCTCACTCATTTTGCCCCTTTGGCCGGAAAGCCATGGATTCGCCGCATCCTCGGGTTCTTGAGAAGGCTCGGCTGAGGCACGGCATTTGGAAGCATCGCGCATCGACATCAGCAAGGCTACGGCAGACCCGCCCGAGGGACCAGTTCGCTGGCGAATGGGCCTTTCGCTGAAGCTTCTCTCGCTCACGGTCATCTTCGTCTTCATCGCCGAAGTGCTGATCTTCGTGCCGTCCGTCGCCAATTTCCGCCGCAACTGGCTGGACGACCGGTTGGCCGCCGCCCAGGTGGCGGTGATGGTGCTGGAGGCGGCGCCGCGCGACGGGTTGCCGGCCGGCCTTGAGAGCCAGTTGCTCGACGGCGTGGGAGCCCTCGCCATCGCCGCCCGCGCCGGGGGCGCGCGGCGCCTGTTGGCGCAGGAGAACCTGCCTCCGGAGGTTGGCCGGACGGTTGACCTTCGTGACAAAACCCGGCTCGATTCGATCGTCGAAAGCCTCGACATCCTGTTCAACGGCGCAGAGCGGCGCATCCGCGTGATTGGCCGTTCGGTCGGCGAAGCCGATTTCGTCGAGATCATCATCGATGAGCGGCCCCTGCGCCATGCCATGCTCGACTTTGCCCGCAATATCTTCTGGCTTTCGTTGTTCATCGCCGGCGTGACCGCAGCGCTGGTCTTTCTGGCGCTGACCTGGCTGATCGTGCGTCCGGTCAAGCAACTGGCCGGCAATGTCATGGCCTTTGCCACCGATCCCGAAAACCCGAGCCGGGTCGTGCAGCCATCAGGCCGCCATGACGAAATCGGCGACGCCGAACGGGCTCTGGCGGGCATGGAGCGCACTCTCGCCGCGTCGCTGCGCGAACAGAAGCGGCTGGCCGCCGTCGGACTTGCCGTCAGCAAGATCAATCACGACCTGCGCAACATGTTGTCTTCGGCGCAGTTGCTCTCGGACCGCATCGGGGAGTCGCAGGACCCGTCCGTGCAGCGCTTCGGACCCAAGCTCATCGCCACGCTGAACCGGGCGATCGACTTCTGCCAGTCCACCCTCGCCTATGGCAGCGTCACCGAACAGGAGCCGAAACGCCAGCCCGTCGCGCTGGCCGCCCTTCTCAACGACGTCGCCGAACTGCTCGGCCTTGGCCAGCCCGGTCAGCCGGCCTTCGAGAATCTCGTGCCGACGGACATGCGGGTGAACCTTGATGCCGACCAGTTCTTCCGGGTCGTCTCCAACCTGATGCGGAACGCCGCGCAGGCGCTCAAGGCGGCCGGCAGCCCGGACCCGAAGGTCACGGTGTCCGCCCAGCCTGTGGCGGACCGGACGGTCATCCGGGTCATCGACAACGGCCCTGGCGTTCCTGCCCGCGCCCGCAGCTTCCTGTTTGAGGCCTTCACCGGTTCGACCACGGCAGGCGGGACCGGTCTGGGGCTCGCCATTGCCGCCGAACTCGTGCGCCTGCACGGCGGCACGATCGCGTTGGAAGACAGCGAGGCAGGCGCGGTCTTCCGGATCGAAATCTGATCAAACCTCCGGTAGCGGAATGAACTCGGTTTCGCCCGGCACAGCGTCGAACCGGCCCTGCCTCCACTGCTGCTTGGCCTCATCGATGCGCTCTTTCGAAGACGAAACGAAGTTCCACCAGATATGGCGTGGGCCATCCATCGGATCGCCGCCGACCAGCATCAGGCGTGCGTTGGAGAGCGCCAGGATCGAGATGCGGTCGCCCGGCCTGAAGATCAGCAGCCTGCCCGGTCCGAACATGTCTCCCGCGATGTCGATTTCGCCCGACACGACATAGATGGCGCGCTCCTCATAGTCCGCGTCCAGCGGCAGGATGGCGCCCGGCGCCAGCACTGCTTCGGCATAGAGCGCCGCCCAAGGGAACTGGACCGGCGAGGTTTCACCATAGGCGGAGCCCATGATCAGCCGGGTCCGGATGCCGCCATCGCGGATCGTCGGCAGATCATCGGTCCCGTAATGGACGAAGGCGGGAGCCTGCTCCTCATGGCTCTTTGGCAAGGCTGCCCAGGCTTGGATGCCGAACAGGCGCGAACCCCTCCCGCGCAATTCGGGCGCTGTCCGTTCCGAGTGGACGATGCCGCGTCCGGCGCTCATCAGGTTGAGTTCACCCGGCCTGATCGGCAACTCCGTGCCAAGCGAGTCGCGATGCATGATCTCGCCGTCAAACAGGTAGGTGACCGTCGACAAGCCGATATGCGGATGCGGACGGACGTCGAGCCCCTGGCCCAGCAGGAACTCGGATGGGCCCATCTGGTCGAAGAAAATGAACGGGCCGACCATCTTGCGGCCCACGGAGGGCAAGGCACGGCGCACCTCGAAGCCGCCGAGGTCGCGGGCGCGCGGCACGATGACGCGTTCGATGGCGTCGCATGAGAAGGCGTCGCCTGGAACGGGATCTTCCACTGGCTGATGCGACATCCGGCTCTCCTTCGATGTCCGTCATATGGCGCGCCATGGGAGCAGATGCGACAGCCTAAGGGCAAGCGGGATATTGCCGATCCGCAAGGAGACAGGCTGTCAGCGCTCCTGATCGAGAGGCGCCACGCCCGTTGCCTGGCCATCTGACGAAACCGATATCTTCTCGATCCGGGCCTCGGCCTTCTTGAGGAGGGCATCGCAGCGGGCCTTCAGCGCTTCGCCGCGCTCATAAATCCGGATCGAGTCCTCCAGCGCGACATTGCCGCTCTCCAGGCGCGAAACAATCTGCTCCAGCTGCTGCAATGCCTGCTCGAACGGCAACTCATGTATGTCGTCATTGGCTTTGGGATCGGCCACGTCATCGACTCCGTCTGTGCGATGATTGCTGTATCCCGCCTGACTGCGGACAGCGCAAGCTCTGATCCGCCGGCAAGGCTCAGATGGGCAGGGCCGAACTGCGCTTGATGGTCCGCAGCGTCATGGTCGACTGCACCCGTGACACGCCCGGAAGTTGCGTGATGATCTCCGAATGGATGCGCTCAAAATCGGCGCTGTCGCGATAGACCACACGCACGAGATAGTCGTGGTTGCCGGCCAGAAGGTAGCATTCCAGCACTTCATCATACTGCATGATGGCTTTCTCGAAGCGGTCGAGCGCGGCCCTGCCCTGCTGGTCAAGCGTCACCGAGACAAAGGCTGTGCCTGGAAAGCCCGCGATTTTCTCATCGAGAAACATTGCATAACTTTTAATCAGCCCCGCTTCTTCGAGTTGCTTGACGCGGCGCAGACAGGCTGACGGAGAAAGATGCACACGCTCCGCAAGTTCCGCATTGGTGATGCGCCCATCCTGCTGCAGCAAGCGCAAGATGGTCCGGTCGCGGGCATCAAGATCGACTGGTTGTCCGGTTGGCTTTGGCGAAACGGTATCCATTGCCTAGAAATGCACCGCATATCGGCCACATGCAACGCCACCAATACAGTTTGATCTAAAATTCTGCCAATCGCACAAAAGGCGCAACGACCTACTTCTCCAGGGTGAAGAACGGCAGATCTACATCCGATCCTGTAGCTTCCGGTGCAATATGGGACACGCGACAGCACGAAATTGATCTCGAATATCCACAAACCACCGACGAGTTAACGCCATTGGCGGCAAACAATAGCTCCCCGCATGGCAGGATGGTGATTTCATTAATTTACACTGTCTATCTGAATAATGTAAGCTGATTTGACGTTTCCTAAAGTCATCAACGCCTGACACACATCACTATTCAGCAGTATTTGGTCCCAAGCCGGCTGATCAAAGCCCAAGCTGGAACGGCGCGCCTTCGAAAGCGTCTTGTCCGCGCCCGATCGCGGCGATGGCGGAAACCATGCGCCCATCGCGGCCCAGCACGCGGTCCGCGATCGCAACCAGCCGTGCGTTGGGGGTGGCGGTCGGCGAAGCGGCCCGCAGCGCATCGGCGATATCACGTTCGTCGCGGGCCGGCGCGAACATGCATGCTGTTATGAATGCCGCCGCCGTCGACCGGCTGACGCCGGCCCAGCAATGGATGACGAGAGGGCGATGCCGGTCCCAGGCGCGGGTGAACGCCATGAGGCGCGCCACATGCTCGTGCCCCGGAACGATGTGCCCGTCGGTTTCCTCGACGATGTCCGACACGCCGATGAACAGGTGATTGTCCGGCGCGATCGAGGGCGGGCGCTGCACGACTGTGTTGACGTTGATCAGCGTCACGACGTGGCTGGCGCCGGTGACGGCGACGGTTTCGTGAAGCCGCGACAGCGGCGAGACGTGGAGCGTTGGCATTCCCGATAGGTAGAGCGATTCGCCGCGCCGTCGAGCATGGATATTCCTTGCCCGGAAATGCCGCGCCACGCTTGCATCTGGTTCGGGCGTACCGCATATGAGCAGCGGAAGGTTGGTGAGGGACGTTACACTCGCCAACCGGGTCAGGTCCGGAAGGAAGCAGCCCTAACGAGACAGTGCGGGTCTTCGTCCAGCCTTCCACCCCTTCTTTCTCCAGCAGCCCGATGCACGCATGGCCGATGACATGACCGGCGATCTGCACGACCAGCCGGGTTTTCTGGATGGGCCCGCCGCCCCGGCGTCAGCGACAGCATCGGCAGGTCCCGCCTACAGGGTTCTCGCCCGCAAGTATCGCCCGAAGGATTTCACCGACCTGATCGGGCAGGACGCCATGGTCCGCACCCTGTCCAATTCCTTCACCTCGGGGCGCATACCCCAAGCCTGGATGCTGACGGGAGTGCGCGGTGTCGGCAAGACCACCACAGCCCGCATTCTCGCCCGAGCGCTCAATTACCAGACGGCCGACGGCAAGGGCTCGCCGACCATCGATCTCGCCACGCCCGGCATTCATTGCCAGGCAATCATCGAGGGCCGGCACATCGATGTCATGGAGATCGACGCCGCCTCCAACAACGGCGTCGAGAACATCCGCCAGATCAATGATGCCGTCCGCTATGCGCCCGTCTCGGCACGCTACAAGGTCTACATCATCGACGAAGTGCACATGATGTCGGGGCCAGCCTTCAACGCGTTCCTGAAGACGCTGGAGGAGCCGCCGCCACACGCCAAGTTCATCTTCGCCACGACCGAAATTCGCAAGGTGCCGGTCACGGTCCTCTCGCGTTGCCAGCGCTTTGACCTGCGCCGCATCGATGCGGCCGTGCTGGTCGCCTATCTCGCAAGGATCTGCGCCGCCGAAGGCGTGGCCGCCGACGATGAGGCGCTGCAGGCGCTGGCCCGCGCGGCGGAAGGGTCGGCCCGCGACGCGCTGTCGCTGACCGACCAGGCGATCGCCCACGCGGCAGGACGCATCACGCTCGAAGGCGTGCGCGCGATGCTGGGTCTGGCAGACCGGGCGCGGATCATCGACCTGTTCGCGCTGGTCATGGGCGGCGACCTTGCCGGCGCGCTCGCTGAACTGAGAGGGCTATATGACGCGGGCGCCGATCCCGGATCGGTGCTGACCGAACTGGCCGAGTTCACGCACCTCGTGACCCGCCTCAAGATCGTTCCTGCGGCGGCCAGCGACAGTTCCCTGACGCAGGCCGAGCGCGTTCGCGGCGGCGAGTTTGCAGCGCAGCTGTCCGTGCGCGCCCTGTCCCGGACATGGCAGATGCTGCTGAAGGCGATCGCCGAGGTCAAGGATGCGAACCGGCCGCTGCCGGCGGCAGAAATGGCACTGGTGCGCCTTGTCCACGCCGCCGACCTGCCGACGCCCGATGATGCGGTCAGGATGTTGCAGGCCGCCCCTCAAGGCGGCGCGGGCGCGGCGACGCGCACTGCTGGCGGCAGCATCCCGGGCAGCGGCCCCGCCGCAGCCATGACCCAGGGCGCCTATCCGCGTGCGTCGGGTGCGGCAAACCCCTCTCCGCGCGCAGCCGCCCCCCAAACCGCTCCGCAACCGGCCGCAACCGCCGCCCCGGCGATCGCGACGCTGGAGGACATCGTCGCGCTGGCGGCGCGGCACCGCGACATCAAGCTGCAGACCGCCATCCAGCGCGATCTGAGGCTGGTCAGCATCAAGCCGGGCCGGTTGCAGGTCTCCCTCGCAGAGACCGGATCGCGCAGCATCGCCAACGAGTTGTCGGGCAAGCTCAAGGAGTGGACTGGGCAGACGTGGCTGGTGGACATGGTGCAGGCCGAGGGCCAGGCCACCTTGCGCGAGCAGAAGCAGGCAGCGGAGCGTGAGCGCAAGGAGACGGCCGCGACACATCCGGCTGTGAAGGCACTCATGACCGCCTTTCCCGGTGCCAGGATCGTCGATGTCCACAGCCGCAGCGCCGCGCAGCCAGCTGGGGAGACCGAGGCCACCCCGGACGAGATGGACGCCGGCCTTGCCGCCTCGCTCGAATCCGGCGAAGGCCTCTACGATTCCGATGGCGACCCTTATTCGGACATCGAGTTCTAGCCGCGGCCGCCACGCACCAAGGGAGCAGATCACATGCGCGACATGATGGGCCTGATGAAGCAGGCGCAGCAGATGCAGGCGAAAATGGCCGAGATGCAGGCGGAACTCGACAACACCGTGGTCGAGGGTCTTGCCGGCGGCGGCATGGTCAAGATCATGGCGACCGCCAAGGGCGTGATGAAGAGCATCACCATCGATCCGTCGCTGATGGTGCCTGACGAACGCGAGATCCTGGAGGATCTGATCATCGCCGCGTCGGCCGACGCACGCACCAAGGCCGAGCGCATCATGGAACAGCGCATGGCCGAGGTCACAAAGGGCCTGCCGATCCCGCCCGGCATGAAGCTGTTCTGAGAGACCGATGGCCAGATCCAGCGCCGGCCCCGAGATCGAGCGGCTGATCCAGCTGCTGGGTCGCCTGCCCGGGCTTGGGCCGCGTTCGGCGCGCCGTGCGGCGCTGCATCTGGTCAAGAAGCGGGATCAGCTGCTCGGGCCGCTGGCCGAGGCGATGGCCGCCGCCCATGCCAATATCCTCACCTGCACGACCTGCGGCAATGTCGACACAACCGATCCTTGCGGCATCTGCCGCGACGCACGCCGCGATCCGGGCATCATCGTCGTGGTTGCGGATGTCGCGGATCTGTGGGCCCTTGAGCGGTCGGCAGCGATCAACGCCCGCTATCACGTCCTTGGCGGCATCTTGTCGGCGCTTGACGGTGTCAGGCCGGAGAACCTCAACCTCGACAGCCTGATCGACCGCGCCGCATCGGGCGATGTCAAGGAGCTGATCCTCGCCCTCAGCGCCACGGTCGATGGCCAGACCACGGCGCACTACATCACCGACAGGCTCAGCCATCTGCCCGTGAAAGTGACCCGCCTCGCCCATGGCGTCCCCGTCGGCGGCGAGCTGGACTATCTCGACGACAGCACCCTCAGCGCCGCGATCCGCCAGCGCACGGGGCTGTAAGGCGCGTCGCCGAACAAGGCGTCGGCAAGACTACTTCAACCGTTCCTTGATCCGCTTCGCGAGGCTATCCCTCACGTCTCGGTAGGCGTCCAGCATCTGCTCGCGCGAGCCTTGCAGAACGGTCGGGTCCGCTGTGGGCCAGTATTCGACCTCCGCCGCGATCGTCCGCGTCAGTCCCAGCGCCTTGTGGTGCGCCTCGGGCGAGAGCGTGATGATGAGATCGAAGTTGAGCCCCTCCCACTCCTCCAGTTCGTCGATGGTGCGTGGCCTGTGCCTGGTTTCGTCGATGCCCATCTCGTCCATGACGGCGACCATGAATCCGTCCGGATCGCTTTTCCGGACGCCGGCGGACTGCACGTAGAGCGAGCGTCCGAAAAAGTGCTTGGTCAGTCCTTCGGCCATCGGCGAGCGGACGGCGTTCTGGGCGCACATGAACAGCACGCTCTGGGGTCGGCGTTTCGGGGCCTCGCCCGGAAAAGGCGCATCCACCGGCAAGCGCGGTCAGCCTTTCCAGTGCAGGGCGAAGATGAGCGTGAACAGACGGCGCGCGGTGTCGTGGTCGACGCTGAGTTTGCCCTCGATGCGCTCCATCAGGATTTCGGCGGCTTCGTTGTGCAGGCCGCGTCGGCCCATGTCGATCGCCTCGATCTGCGCCGGCGACGAGGTGCGGATCGCCTCGTAATAGCTCTCGCAGATCATCTCATAGTCCTTGATCACGCGCTTGAACGGCGTCAGGGACAGGAAATGCATGACGATCGGCTGATCGCTCTCAGACCGGATGTCGAGGCACAGCTTGCGTTCGATCAGACTGATGGCGAGCTTGTAAGGGCCATGGTCGCGGCCCGGAATGGCGAAATGGTTGACCTCCAGCAGGTCATAGACCGCAATCGCCCGTTCATGCTCCTGATCGGGCGTGCCGCGACCGAGCGACGCCTCGTCGAGCGTGATCAGAACCAGCCGGTCCTTGCCCTTGTTCTGGCCCATCCCAGATCAAAACCTTGCCAAAACGCCGCCCCGAATCCTGTGCGTCACAGGTTGAGCCGCATGGTCACGCTTCGCGCATGCGCCTGCAAGCCCTCTGCCTCTCCTAGCGCAGCGGCAGCCGGAGCCAAAGCCCGAAGCGCCTCGGCGCTGCATTTCAGCAGTGTCGTGCGTTTCATGAAGTCGAGCACGCCGAGGCCCGACGAGAACCGCGCCGAACGCGCCGTCGGCAGGACATGGTTCGGTCCGCCCACATAGTCGCCGACAGCCTCCGGCGTGTGGTGACCGAGGAAGATCGCCCCGGCATTGCGGATCGCCGCGGCCAGCGGCTCGGGGTCCATGGTGCAGATCTCGAGATGCTCGGGCGCGATCCTATCGACCAGAGGCACCGATGCCATCAGGTCCTCGACCAGCACAATCGCGCCGAACCCGGCCCAGCTTGCCGCGGCGATGTCGCGGCGCGGCAGCCCGGCAAGCTGCGCCTGAATCGCTTTCTCAACCTCGTCAGCCAACTGATTCGAATCCGTCAGCAAAATCGATTGCGCGGCCGTGTCATGCTCGGCTTGGGCCAGCAGGTCCGCCGCCACCCAGTCCGGGTTGGCGCTGCCATCCGCAATGACCAGCACTTCGGACGGGCCCGCGATCATGTCGATGCCGACCGTCCCGAACACCCGGCGCTTGGCGGCAGCCACATAGGCATTGCCCGGCCCGACGATCTTGGCCACCGGCGCGATGGTCTCTGTGCCGAACGCCAGCGCCGCCACCGCCTGCGCGCCGCCGATACGGTAGATTTCCGTGACGCCGGCCAGCTGCGCGGCCGCCAGCACCAGCGGGTTCATTGCGCCATGCGGCGTCGGCGCCACCATCACGATGCGCGGACACCCGGCGACTCTGGCGGGCACCGCGTTCATCAGCACAGAGGACGGATAGCTCGCCGTGCCGCCGGGCACATAGAGCCCGACGGCTTCGATTCCCGTCCAGCGCCAGCCCATCTCCACGCCGGCGGCATCGGTGAAGCGCTGGTCCTCCGGGCGTTGGCGCAGATGGAAGGCCTCGATGCGCTGCTTGGCGAAGCGCAGCGCCTCCAGCGCCGCAGGGTCGCAGGCCGCCACCGCCGCCGCGATCTCGGCATCCGACACGCGCAGGGTCAGGGGTGTGAGCGAAAGATGATCGAAGCGTTGCGTGTAGTCGATCAGCGCCGCGTCGCCACGTGTCCGCACATCGGCGATGATGGCCGCAACGACCGCGTCGACCTCCTCCGAGACTTCGCGCTTCATCGCCAGCAGGGCTGCGAAATCGGCCTCGAACGAGGCGTCGCGTGAGTTGAGGCGGATTGGCATGCGGGCTTTCGGGTCAGACGTCGGATGTCACAGCGCGTGACGGGGCTGATGAGCCGTTTCCCACATTCCGCCCAGGTCTTTCAACTGCGCTTCGAGGCATTCAGCCTGCAATTTCAGCGCAGCCCCGCCGGAGAAGGTCAGCACCAGCTCGCCTGCGGGCGCATCGGACTCGGTCCACGTCATCGCCAGAAGGTTCAGCACCGCATCCCTCGCCTTGGGATCGACCCCCAGCGCCTTCAGCGCCGTGACCCGCTCGAAATGCATCGCCGTCAGCCGACGCCGGTTATGCCCCTCGGTCGCGCCTTCCCAGTCGAACCGCCGCATCATCAGCACGAAGCGCTTTTCGGCTGGCAGCCAGGTCAGGTCGCCAACCTTCACCACGGCATCCTGCACATGCGCCGACATCACGGTCAGGTCATCGGCATCAAGGGCGATCAGGCGCAGGGGAACCGGTTCGTTCATGACCGGGATGTGGGCGGGCGATGGGGCAGAGTCAATGGGTTGAGGTTTGTTGATTGGTTTCAGGGAGTTGTGCGACCCCTCTCCCTTACCCTCTCCCGCAAGGGGAGAGGGGGCCTCTGGCAGTGGTGCTCCTTCCCTACCGTCGTGCCAGGCTCGGACTCTGAAGCGGGCCAACGCCGCCGAAGAGCCCTCTCCCCTTGCGGGAGCGGCAAGGAGCGGGGTCGCGCCGCACCCACCATGGTTCTTGCCCCTGCCCGCAGCAGCGGCTAACCAGCAGGCCAGAATGATTGGACCAGTCCCATGTCAAAGACCGACAAGCTGAAAGCCCGCCGCCCGCGTGGCTTTGAAGATCGCGGCGCGGCGGATGTCGCCGCCACCGAGGCGATGCTGGCCAAGATCCGCCAGAGCTTCGAGCTGTTCGGCTTCGAGCCGGTCGAGACGCCCTTTGTCGAATACACCGACGCGCTCGGCAAGTTCCTGCCTGATCAGGACCGGCCCAACGAGGGCGTGTTCTCGTTTCAGGATGATGACGAGCAGTGGCTTTCGCTGCGCTATGACCTGACCGCCCCCCTCGCCCGCTATGTGGCCGAGAATTTCGACGCGCTGCCCAAGCCCTACCGCAGCTACCGCGCGGGCTATGTCTTCCGCAACGAGAAGCCCGGCCCGGGCCGCTTCCGCCAGTTCATGCAGTTCGATGCGGACATCGTCGGCGCAGGCTCCGTGGCGGCGGATGCCGAGGCGTGCATGCTGATGGCCGACACGCTGGAAGCCGTCGGCATCAAGCGCGGCGATTATGTGATCAAGGTCAACAACCGCAAGGTGCTCGACGGCGTGATGGAGGCCATCGGGCTGGGCGGGGAGCAGAATGCGGGGAAAAGGCTGGGGGTGCTCAGGGCGATCGACAAGCTCGACAAGTTCGGGCCGGAAGGTGTGAAGCTGCTGCTTGGGCCGGGCCGGAAGGATGAGAGCGGGGATTTCACGAAGGGTGTGGGATTAGATGGACAACAAATCGACACAGTAATTACATGCACAAACCCGGACTTTATGGAAGTTTGGGCGGATGGTTCAGCTGCACAAACGCCGCAGTACATCCGTGAAATGAGTCCAGAAAAATTGTCCAAGTTTCTGGACGGCAGAGGTGAGCTCTCAAAGATGTATCGAATTTTTGAGGCCGCAGGCTACGGCCCCGACCGCATCCGCATCGACCCCTCCATCGTCCGCGGCCTCGAATACTACACCGGCCCGGTCTTCGAAGCCGAACTCACCTTCCCTGTCACCAACGAGGATGGCCAGGTCGTGCGCTTCGGCTCGGTCGCGGGCGGCGGGCGCTATGATGGGCTGGTCGGCCGCTTCCGCAATGACCCCGTGCCGGCCACCGGTTTCTCGATTGGCGTCTCGCGGCTCTACACCGCGCTGAAGCTGACCAATTCGCCCATTCTCGCGGGCGCGACCAAACCCGGCCCGGTCGTTGTCACCGTCATGGACAAGGACCGCATCGGCGACTACCAGCGCATGGTCTCTGAACTGCGTGCCTCCGGCATCGCGGCTGAACTCTATCTCGGCTCATCCGGCTTCAACGCCCAGATGAAATACGCCGACAAGCGCCGCAGCCCCTGCGTCGTCATCCAGGGCGGCGACGAGAAGGCCGCCGGCACCGTGCAGGTCAAAGACCTTATCATGGGCGCCGAACTCGCCAAACTCGGCAAGGAAGGCAAGGACCGCGAAGAATATCTCGAACGCCAGAAGGAAGCGCAGTTCGCCGTGCCGGAAGAGGCACTGGTCGATGCGGTGAAGAAGGTGCTGGCGCGGTATTGAGCGCAGGCGCCGCCTAGAGCCCCCAGGCCCGCGCTGCCACAGCGACCGTCAGGCCCACCACCAGGGCGAAAATCTCGTTGCGGCGGATCAGCATCGCGCCAAGCGCGGCAGCCAGCGCGATCCCGGCCGCCAGTCCGAGCCGCTCGACAAGCGGCAGCACGGTTGCCGCGATGATCGAGCCGGGCAAGGCCGCCAGCGCCCGGCGCAAGCGCGGCGTGAACGGGATCAGGTTCATCGCGAAGTAACCCGACACGCGGCACAGATAGGTCGCCAGCGCCATCGCCAGAATCGCGACGACCACGCCCGGCGTCGTCAGGCTGGCGACAAGCTCGCTCACGCGCCCTCCTCCGGCATCAGCGCCGCCGTGACCATGCCGGCGATGGCGCCCGCCATGATGAAGACGTGCCCCGGCAGCAGGTGTGAGACGACCAGCGCCACCAACCCGGCCACCACCCACGGCACTGCGGCACGGCGCCCGCGCCACAGCGGCACCAGCAGCGCCGCGAAGAAGATCGGCATGACGAGATCGAGCGCGAAGCGCTTGGGGTCGCTGACCAGCGCGCCGACCAGATGGCCGGGGATCGTGAACAGGATCCACATCACCCACAGCGCCAGCCCCGCCCCGATCAGGACGCCGAGATCGCGCCCGCCATCGGCATGATAGCGCGCCCCGACCAGCCAGTTCGCGTCGGTGAGAAGGCAAAGCTGCAGCGCATTGAGGCCATTGCCGTGCGCGCTCAGCCAGGGATGCAGCGACGCGCCCTGCAGCACCATGCGGCTGTTGACGACCGCCGTGAGGACCGCAAGCCCGGCCACGGCCGCCCAGGTCCAGGCCGCGCCGCCATGCGGCCAGGCCTCGAGTGCCACCATCTGCGACATGCCGGCAAAGACGAGCGCGCTCATCAGCGCGGCTTCGAGCAGCGTCAGCCCTTTGGCCGACGCGGCCGCGCCGAAGGCGGCCGCGAAGACAACCACGCCGGGAAGGGCCGGCATGACCATGCGGAATCCAAGCAGGATGCCGGCGCGGGTCAGGATGGGCTGGTTGGAGTCAAACGTCATGCGGCGTTCTGCGCGAAGGGACGCGCGGCTTCAAGGCAAATGCGCGCAGTCAGGGCATGCGGGCGGTGCAAATCCAAGGCCCCACCGCTTGCCTGCAACCCACGGTCCTCGTCATGAGCCTGTCGAAGGAGGAGCTTCAGAAGCGCACAACCTCGATGTCACCCTTCGACAGGCTCGGGATGCGGATGGGTGGCAAAATCAGCCGCCGAGATCAGCCCCGAGCTGGCGCAGCGCGCCGCCGCCAACCTTGTCGATGCCGTAGACGTCCGGGCGGAAATGCACCATGCCGTCCGGGGTGGCGTAGCCAGTCATGTAGACCCATGCCACGGGCACGGCCCGCGCAAGGCGGATGTCCTTGCGGTCGCCGGTGGCGATCCCGGCATCGATGGCCTTGCGGTCCCAGCTACCTGCGGTTCCTTCCAGCAGCCAGACCGCCAGATCGCGCACATCCTGCACGCGCACGCAGCCCGACGAGTTGAAGCGTTGGTCGCCGCCAAACAGGTTGCGCGAAGGCGTGTCATGCATGAACACAGCATCGCGGTTCGGCATGTCGATGCGGACAAGGCCGAGCGCATTGCGCGGCCCGGGTTCCTGCCGATAGGTGTAGTTCAGCGCCCGAGCGCTCGACCAGTCGATGCTGGAGGCCGGGATTTCCTGCCCGCCGGAAAACACCTTGACGCCCTTTTGCGCGAGCACGTTGCGGCCCTTCTGCATGCCGGGAATGATGTCTTCCTTGATGATGGTCGGCGGCAGCGTCCAGTTCGGATTGAGGTTCACCGTGGTGATGCGGGTTTCAACCGTCGGCGAGGCCCGCTCCGGCTTGCCGACGATGGCGACATGGCGTCGGCGCACTACATCGTTCTCGATCGTCTCAACATGGGCCGATGGGATGTTGACCACCACATAGCGCGGCCCGAAGGCGAAGGCGCTGCCAGCAATCCGCTGCGCCGACGAGGCCAGCTGGCGGAACCGCGTTTGCGCCGGAACATTCATCTCCTCGAGCGTACGCCCGGCCACGATGCCGCTCTGGCGCAGGCCATGACGGAACTGGAAGCGCTTGACCGCTGCAGTCAGCGCGCCATCGAACACGTCGCCGCCTGGCACTCCCTCATAATCGCCGGTGATCGCGAGCCTGCGCCTGAGGATGGCCACGGCCGGCCCCTTCGCCCCCTCCTTCAGCGCGAGGCCCTTCGGCACCGAGGGCCAGCCGCCTGCCCGCGCGATCTCAAGATAGCGCTCCGAGGCGAGCGCCGTGTTGGGCAGCGTGTCCGCCGTGTAGGTTGGCCGCGTGTCGTCGGCGTTGATCGTGGTCTCGCGCGGGGCCGGAGGCCGCACGATGCGCCTGGGCTTTGGCTTGGCAGCGGCGGCGGGCGCTCCCGGTTCGGCGGACAGCAACTGGAAGCTGTCCGTCGGCAGGCCCGGCGCAGTCGGCGATAGGGGCTGGGCGGCGGCGGCCGACGCGAGAGACGCCACCAGCAGGAGCGCAGCGCTCGCCTTCAATGCGGACGAAATCATGGGCCACCGGTGGTTTTGACCAGCCAGCCATAGCCGAATCGGCCTGCCAAGGCCATGGCGCGTCTGCATCGCCGCCATTCAGCCCCGATACGCAGGACCAGCACGACAGACGGAAAACGAAAAAGGCCGGGCTGACCCGGCCTTTCTGTCGAGAGCGCCGTGCGAAGCGGTCAGAACGCGTAGCCCAGCTTGATGCGGGCGTAGTGTTGGTTGTAGTTGACCAGGTTGAGGTTGCCCGGAGCGAGGCGCACCTTGCCGGCCACCTGGACCTGATACGCGGCGTTCAGGGTCCACTTGTCGTTGATCGCCCACAGGGCATTCGGGCCGACGAAGAAGCCGTCACCCAGATAGGTCCCATAGCCGGCACCCAGATAGGAGCGCGAATACCAGGCCTCGGCGCCGACGAAGAAATTCGGCAGGACCTTGGCAGACAGGGCCGCCCGGATGTTGAACTGCGAGGCATCGACCAGCACACCGGTCCTGCTCGAGTAGGTCGAGATATGCTCGAGATTGATGGCGCCATAGAGCTTGTCCTTGACCAGTTCGCGATCGAGGAACAGGCGGGCGGCAAGGTTGAAGGCGCTGTCACTGCCGGCGCCGAGAAGCCCGGAGAAACGGTTGCCGTTGCCGCTCAGGTCAAGGTCGAGGGTGGCGCCGACGCCGTGCACGTCACGGCCGAGGAACTTGTATTTGAACTCGACGCCTCCGCCGTAGAACGAGGAGTTGCCGGAAAATCCGAACTTGTCTTTCGCGGTCGTCCCGTTGAGGTAGACGTAAGGGCCGACCTCGAAGCAGCGGAACAGGCCAGTGGCGACCTGCGCGACGCCGGTCACGCCGGTCAGACGCTGGCCGCGGGCCGTGAAGTTGCCGTTGCCGGTGAGCGTTCCGCCCCAGGCGCCGACATCCGTCACATCCGAGCCGACGGTGAAGCCGAACACATCCGTCGCGAGCGAGTTGTTTTCCAGGCACGAGGTTGAGGCAGGGGGCGCCACCGGCGCACCCTTGCGGGCCGGCAGGTCGGCGGCAAAGGACATGCTGCTCACGGTCACGGCTGCAATCCCGGCGGCGGCTAACGACTTGATCATCAGGGCATCCTCCAAATCAGTGAGGCGGATAATAGCAAGTGCGAGGCAACGGATCGCCAAAAACCGTCATTCTACAGCATAGAACGGCTGAATTTTGTCAGCACTGTTGCGGCGCAGCAACAACCCTGCGTTTCATCTGACCATGAATGATGCAACTGCCTCTAGAGCGGGCAGCGCGCGGCGCGCATTCCGGCTGGCCGTTGGGCCAGCGATGCGGCTTAGAGTTCCGCGGCAGCGCGCACATGCGCACGCCAGGACAGAATCAGGCGGTCAAAGTCTGCCAGTTCGCCCGCATCCAGCCGCCCCAACGTCTGGCTGACATAGTCGCGCTGGGTGTTCAGACCCTGCTCGGCCAGATCGCGCCCGAGCGGCGTCAGATGGAGGGCATAGGAACGGCGGTCGCTGGCGATGGCGCGCCGCTCGACCATCCCGGCATCGACAAGCCGGTCGACCAGCCCCGACACATTCCCTTTGGTGACATAGAGGCGCTCGGCCAATTCACTCTGCGTGATGCCCTCGCGCTCGCTCAGCGTCGACAGCACGTCGAACTGGGGAACCGACAGGCCGATGCGCTTCAGCCGGCCCGCCATCGCCAGCGAGATGCGCTGATGCAGCCGGACGAAACGGAACCACACGCGCATTTCATCGGCGGGCGTCTCCGGCGTCGGACCCGGCTTCGCAAGCGTTGCAGGCATGGTGTTCCACCTCGCGGACTGTTCTCATCTAAACTACCAGATGATTGCGGGCTTTTACCACCCTGTCGCACGCGGCACCCTTCAAGCCGGCGCAAGAAGCGTTATGATGCCGCCAAAAGACGAACCGGCGCGAAGCCGGGCGGTGCCGGGAGGACAAAGGCAATGCTTGGACGCATGCAGGAGTGGCCGCTGCTGATTCACCGCATCATCGATCATGCGGCGACCCAGCATGGCAGCAGGCCGATCATCTCGCGAAGCGTGGAGGGGCCGATCCGCCGCAGCTCCTATGCGGCTGCCCGCCTGCGCGCCCTCCGCATCGCCCAGAAGCTGGCACGCGATGGATACAGGCAAGGCGACAGGCTGGCGACGCTGGCCTGGAACACCGACCGGCACTTCGAACTCTGGTACGGCATCAGCGGCATGGGCGGCATCTGCCACACGCTGAACCCACGGCTGTTCGAGGATCAACTCGTCTGGATCATCAACCATGCCGGCGACAGCGCGCTGTTTCTCGATTTGACCTTCGTGCCGCTGGTCGAGCGTCTTCAGCCGCGCATCCCATCAGTCCGGCGCTTCATCGTACTGACCGATGCCGACCACATCCCGCAGACCGGCCTGCGCGGGGTGATCGACATCGAAAGCTGGCTTGCGGATGCCGACGGCGATGTCGCGTGGGCCTCGCTCGACGAAAACACGGCGGCGGGCCTGTGCTATACCTCCGGCACCACCGGCAATCCCAAGGGCGTGTTGTATTCGCATCGCTCGAATGTGCTGCACGCCATGGCGACCTCGGCGCCGGATTACATGGGGCTGTCCTCGCGCGATACGGTCATGCCCGTCGTTCCGCTGTTTCACGCCAATGGCTGGTCCCTCGCCTTCTCGGCTCCCATGAACGGCGCGGCCCTCGTGATGCCGGGCGCAAAGCTGGACGGCCCGAGCCTTCACTCCCTCATCGAGAACGAGAAGGTCAGCATCACGGCGGCAGTCCCCACCGTCTGGCTTGGGCTGCTCAATCATCTTGACGCGACCGGCGGAAAGCTCGGCGCACTCAAGCGGGTTGTGATCGGCGGGTCCGCCTGCCCGCGCGCGATGACCGAAGCCTTCGAAACCCGCTTCGGCGTCACGGTGGCGCATGCCTGGGGGATGACTGAGATGAGTCCGCTCGGGTCGTTCTGCTCGATCAAGCCCGATTACGGCGACCTCGCCGGCGAGGCGCTGCTCGATCTCAAGATGAAGCAGGGCCATGCGCCCTTCACCGTTGAAATGAAATTGACGGACGATGCCGGCCGCAACCTGCCATGGGACGGCAGGACCTTCGGCCGGTTGATGGTGCGCGGCCCCGCCATTGCGGGCAGCTACATGAACGATGACGGCGGCCGGATTCTGGATGACGACGGCTTTTTCGATACAGGCGACGTCGCCACCATCGATCCGCACGGCTACATGGCGATCACCGACCGCTCGAAGGACGTGATCAAGTCCGGCGGCGAATGGATCTCGTCGATCGAACTCGAAAACCTCGCCATGGGCCATCCGGATGTGTCCGAGGCGGCCGTCATCGGCGTGGCGCATCCGAAATGGGACGAGCGCCCGCTGCTGATCGTGGTGCCAAGGCCCGGCAAGGCGCCGACGCACGCGGACATGCTGGCCTTCATGACCGGCAAAATCGCCAAATGGTGGCTGCCGGATGCTCTTGTCCTGATCGAGGCCATCCCGCACACCGCGACCGGCAAGATCCAGAAGACAACCTTGCGGGAGATGTTCCGCGATTACCAACTGCCGGCCTGAGGCAGATCGCCGTGGCCGGTGGCAAATCGTCCGCCGCTCGGATAGAACAGCACCATGCGCCGCATCGTGCTTGAACAACCCGTCTCGCGGGCCGCCACCTGGGCGGGCCGCCTTGCCCTGTTCGCGGCTGTCGTCACGCTGTACGGCGTCCTGGTGGTGCGCAGCGGCCAGCATGGGCCGCCGGGGCTCGCCGCGCTGGGCTCCGGCTTTGTCCTGGCATTGATGAGTTCGCTGGTCGCGACGGTTGGCGGCCTCGTCATCTGGAATCATGGCCTGCGTGGAGCCGGCCGCGTCTTTTTCGCCCTGTTTCTGGCATCGTTGCTGCTCGCGACGCCGGCTTATGTGGCGTTCCAGTATTGGCGGCTGCCGAAGCTCAACGACATTTCGACCGACATCGACGACCCGCCATCCTTCTCGCGCTCGCGGGCGGCGCTGGCGGCGCGCGATGGGCATGTGCCGATCGAGCGCAGCCGCGAAAGCCGCCAGCCGCAGCGCGAGGCCTATCAGCGCATCATCCCGGTCATTATCGAATTGCCGGCGGAGGAGGCCTACACGGTGGTGCAGAGGGCCGTCGCCAATCTCGGCTGGCGCGTCATCGAACAATCCCCGCCGGGCGGCCGCACCGGATCGGCACGCATCGAGGCCATAGCGACGACACGCCTGCTGCGCTTCGCCGATGATGTCACCATCCGCATCCGTCCACGGCTGGAAGGCTCGCGCATCGATATCCGCTCCGCCTCCCGCCTCGGCCAGCACGACCTCGGCGTCAACGCCGCCCGCATCCAGGCGTTTGCTGACGAAATCCAGGCGCTGGTCACCGCGCGCTGATTGCGCGTCAGGCCGGCAGGTAGTGGGCGTCCAGCGACGGGGCGCCTTCCGCGCAACGAATCAGCCCGCGGCTGACCAGATCCTCAAGATGGGCGAAGGTCGACAACGCAGCAGCACCATGCAGCGCCGGCGCGAGCCCCTCGTAAACCTTGGGCACGATCGCGCCGATCAACCTGTCGCCGGCCTCGATGCGGGCGAGGATGCTCGCCTCGCGCATCCGGCGATGGGTGGCGAGCGCCCTGACGAAACGCTGCGGGTCGCGCACAGGGCCGCCATGTCCCGGCCAGTACACAGCCTCGCTGCGCGACCGCAGTCGGTCGAGCGAGGCCATGTAGTCGGCCATTGCCCCGTCCGGCGGCGCGACGATGCTGGTTGACCAGGCCATGACATGATCGGCGGAGAACAGCGCGTTGTCTTCGCGGAAGGCAAAGGCGAGGTGATTGGCGGTGTGGCCGGGCGTGGCCACAGCCTCGAGTGTCCAACCGCGCCCTTCGATCACGTCGCCATCGCTCATCTCGGCGTCCGGCCGGTAGGCCATGTCCGATGACGCATCGAGGCGGTTTGTCTCGCCGAGCGAAAGCGACCGCGCCGCCCGATGGGGCCCGCAGCCAACAATTCGCGCGCCGGTCGCAGCCTGCAGCCGTCGGGCGCCCGGCGAGTGATCGCGGTGTGTGTGGCTGACGATGATGTGGCTGACGGTCTCGCGCGAGAGAGCAGCCAGCAGGACCGACAGATGCTCGTCCGATTCCGGGCCCGGGTCGATGACCGCGACCGTCCCCTGTCCGACGATGTAGCTGCATGTTCCCGTGAAGGTAAAAGGGCCGGGATTCGGCGCGATCACGCGCCGGATCATCGGGCTGACCTGCACCACCTCACCAGCCCTGGCGTCGCTGCGCCGATCGAACGTGAGGTCGTCGCTCATCAGGTTGTCCCCAGTTGCTCGCGTCGTGATGCCCCGGCCATCGGCGCGATGCTTGTGACCCGCTCGGCACCGACCTATAGATTGCGCGGCAAACGTCAAATCGCACATGATCCCGCCACGTCGGATCAATTCCTGAGGACTGAATCGCATGGCCCTGCCCCGGACACACGCCGCTCACGCCGCTTCCCTGATCGACGCCGCCTTGCCGCATATGGCTGGCCGCATGCCGGTCTGGTTTCGCAGCCTCGTGCTTGTGGTTGCGGGTTCGCTGCTCCTCACCCTGTCAGCGAAGGTGCAGGTCCCGATGTGGCCCGTGCCGATGACGATGCAGAGCTTCGTCGTGCTGTTCCTCGGCGCTGCGCTCGGGCCGCGCCTCGGCGCCGCCAGCGTCGCGTTCTATCTGGCGCAAGGCTTTGCGGGCCTGCCGGTGTTTGCCATGCCCGGCGCCGCTGGTCCGGCCTATTTCCTCGGTTCCACGGGCGGCTTCCTGCTGTCATTCATCCCGGCAGCCTATGTCGCCGGCCTGTTTGCGGCACGCGGCTCGTCCCTTCTCAAGGTCGCCGCCGGCATGACCTTCGCCCATGCGCTGACCCTTGTGATCGGCATGGCCTGGCTTGCCTTCTTCGCCCAGTTGGCCAGCGGCGCGACGGGCATCGGGCTGTCGCGCGCTTTCGCCGTTGGCGTTCAGCCCTTTATCGTCGGTTCGGTGGTGAAGGTGGCGCTGGCCACCGCCCTCGTTGCGGCCGGCTGGACGGCGCTGCGCCGCCGCTGATCAGCCAAGTCCCCGCCGCCTCAACTCGGCTTCCCAGCCGAGCGCGTGGCTGACGATCGCGTCGAGATTGTCGAGCTTCGGAACCCAGCCAAGCTCCCTGCGGAGCTTTTCCGCGTTCGCGACGATGGCTGGCGGGTCTCCTGCCCGCCGAGGCCCCTGCCTGACCTCGAAATCCACGCCCGAGACCTTGCGGACGGTGTCGATGACCTCGCGGACGGAGTAGCCGCGCCCATAGCCGGCGTTGACGATGATGCTGGGACCGCCGCCACGCAGGTAGTCGAGGGTGACGGCATGCGCCGCGGCGAGATCGCTGACATGGATGTAGTCGCGCACACAGGTGCCGTCGGGGGTGGGATAATCCTGCCCGAACACCTCCATGTGCGTGCGCTTGCCCGTCACCACCTCGGCGGCGACCTTGATCAGGTGGGTCGCCATTGGGGTTGACTGGCCATACCGGCCTGCCGGATCGGCGCCTGCCACGTTGAAGTAGCGCAGAATCGCATAGCGGAAGCCGTGGGCCGCCGCCGCATCGCGCAGCATCATCTCGCTCATCCACTTGGATGTGCCATAGGGCGACATGGGCGAAGGCTGCTGCGCCTCGGAAACAGGCTCGAGCGAGGTTTCCCCGTAAACCGCCGCAGTGGACGAGAAAATGAACTCCTTGACACCGCCAGCCACTGCCGCCGCGATCAGGGCACGTGTCTTCACTGTGTTGGCGAGATAGTAGCCGAGCGGATCAGCCACCGACTCCGGCACCACGATGCGCGCCGCGAAATGGATGATCGAGCGCACGCCATGCGTCCGGATCGTGTTCAGCACCGCCTCGAAATCACCCGCATCCGCCACGGCCAGCGGAACGGCAGGCGGCACCGACCAGCGAAAGCCCGTCGAAAGGTTGTCCAGGATGGCCACGGGCTCACCGCGATCCACGAGGTTGAGCACCATATGGCCGCCAATGTAACCTGCCCCGCCCGAAACCAGCACCGTCATCTTGCAAACCCTGCGAAATCAGAGGGAACCGAATTGCTCGGCACTCATCTTGCCACAATCCGCTGCAAGACAGCAGCACAAGGCAGCGTGGCGACACATGGCCTGCAATATCTTGCTTTTCGGTGCACTTCTGCTGTCCCGGTCAAGGTTTAGGCGGTGCATGTGAAACATGGTGTATGCGTGACGTCCCCATTGAACAGTCGTGGCCGCGCGCGGCGCGGCGACATCCGGAGCAAGGAGCGCTGATGAACTGGAAAGCCCTGAGCCTTCGTCTGCACCGCTGGCTGGCGCTGGTGCTCGCTGCGCCCTTGCTCCTGATCATCATGAGCGGGCTGCTCCTTTCCATGGAGCCTTTGCTTCAGCGCGCCTGGACGCCCGCGCCCTTGTCCCAGGATGCATTGCTTCGGCATCTGGGTCGTCATGATCCGCAGGGCACGGCGACCGGGCTGACGGTCAGACCCTATGACGGGACGCTGCTGATCAGCGGCGCCGGTCCGGATGGCGAGGTCGAGGTCGACCTGCGCACGGGCGAGGAAGTTACGGAGGACAGGCCCTGGTCACTGCCGGAACTGTTCCGTACGGCGCGGCAGCTGCACGAACATCTGCTGATCGATCAGTACTGGATCGTCACGGCATCGACCGTCGGCATGCTGCTGCTGGCCGTGATCGGGGTCGCGATGGGTTGGCCCCGCATGCGCAACTCACTGGGCGGATGGCATGCGACGAGCGCCTGGGCCCTGCTGCCCTTGGCGCTGCTGGTGCCGCTCACAGGCCTGGCGCTGTCCTTCGGCATCACGTTCACGGGCGCGGCGCCGCGCCAGCCCGCCGAACGGCTGCCCATCGCTGAGGCCGTCAGATTGCTGGCGTCCGAACGCGACATTGCCGGCCTCACCTCGCTGCGCCCGCGCGGCGGCAGGCTGATCGCGCGCATTTATGACGGACAGGTCCTGCAGTCGGTCGTGGTGACCCGCGCAGGCCTGCAGCTCAACGCAACGAACTGGCCAAGGGCGCTGCATGAAGGCAACTGGCACGCAGTCTTCGGCTCCACCCTCAACCTGCTGGCGTCAGTCCTGTTCGCCGGGCTCTGGCTCACCGGTCTTCTGATCTGGGGCCGCCGCAAGCTGCGGATGCGGTCACGGCTGCGCGCGCAATCGACCTGAATGATCCGGATAGCGGGTCCCGCCTGCCCGTCGTGTCAAGAGCGCCCGCCATCCACGGACAGGATCTGGCCTGAAACCCAGCCTGCCTGCTGGCTTGCCAGGAACACCACGGCGTTGGCGATGTCCTGCGCAGTGCCGAGACGCCGCGTGTGAATGCTGCTCACCAGCCGGGCCTGCCCGTCCTCGCCATAGGACTGCCACTGACGCTCGGTCGAGGGATTGGATCGCACGAAGCCCGGCGCGACCGCATTGCAGGTGACGCCGAACGGACCGAGATCCTGGCTCAGTTGCTTCGTCAGCCCGACCAGCGCATGTTTCGCGGCCGTGTAGGCCTGGATGCCGGTCAGGCTCGGCCTGAGGCCTGCGCCGGAGGCGATGTTGACGATCCGGCCAAAGCGGGCCTGCTGCATCGGCTCGGCGGCGGCCTGCGACAGCCAGAACGCACCGTCGACATTGGCCTCGAAGATCGCCCGCCAGCCTTCCGGGGTGACCTTGGACAACGGGCCTCCGGTCTGCCCGCGCACCCCGCCGGCGGCGTTGACCAGCACATCGAGCCGGCCAAGCTTCTTGACGATATCGGCAACCGCCTGCTGGCAAGCCTCGCGCTTGCCGATGTCGAGCACGAGCGGCGTCATCTGTTGGGCGGCGGCGAAGGCCGTCAGCCGGGCCTCGTCGAGATCGGCCACGACCACCGTCGCGCCGGCCTCCTTCAGCGCCAGCGCAATCGCCTGACCGATGCCTTGCGCCGCGCCAGTGACAAGCGCGACCTGTCCATCAAAGCGGATGTGCATGGTTTGCCGCCTCCGCCGTTGCGATCAGCTTGTGGAATGTTTCGAACGCCATCGGCTCGGCGCCGTCCTCTATGCCGTGGATCAGCGCCACCAGATGCCGGATGGTTGGCGTATGCACGCCCGCCTCCGCTCCAAGCTCCCCGATCACGCCGATCTGCGGATCAACCTCGGTCTTGCGCTTGCGCACGGCGAGATCGCGGTAGATGCCGGTATGGGTCTTGGCGGTATGCCGGTTGAATTCGGCCAGCGCAGCGACCGAAGCGCGCGAGCCGGCTTCAGACGCCCCCTTTGAAAAGCAGGCCGGATCAAAGCCGTTGAAGCCCACCGGCGCCACCCCGCGCGCAGCCGCGACCGCCATGACCTCGCGCGCCAGCCGGTCGAACACGACGAAGCGGCGCGGGTCTTCGAAATTCGCGGTCATCGAGTCAGGCGTCAGCGCGGTCGCGAACAGCATGGCGCCATAGGCGAGCTTGCCCCACAGATAGCCCCAGATGTTGTCCGTCAGCACGGCGTTGGGCTCGAACAGCCTGAGCCAGCCATGCATCTCGCGCGTCCGGTCCCCGATTGTCCCGTCGATTTCGCCGACGACCACCGCCCCGCGGTTCCCGAACAGGATCTCTCCGGCTCCAAGCCAGTCGGCCCCGAAATTGACAAAGCATCCCATGGTCCGTTCGTGGCCGACGGCCCGCGAGATCGCGATCTCGTTCAGCCCGTTCTGCGCCGACAGCACATAGCCGCCGGCAGACAGATGCGGCAGGAGCTGCTTGACGGCGGCTTCCGTCGCCTGCGCCTTCACCGCCAGCACGATCACGTCGAACTGTCCCGCGACCTCGTCAGGCGTGATGCACGGAACCACCTGCCGGAAGGTTTCGACCGGTCCTGTGATATTGAGGCCAACCGTGCTGCATGCCTTCGCGTGCTCGGCATCGATATCGACCATCAGCACAGGCAGGCCCGCGCGCGCCCAATAGGCCCCAAGCGTGCCGCCGATGGCGCCGGCGCCCCAGATCAGGATCGGCCTTGACGTCATGTGACATGTCCAAGGTGATGGAGTTCGTGATGCGTCGCCACGGTCATGTGGCCGGCGGTGTCGATCCAGCCGCGGTACATGCCAAGCGTGTTGAACGGGGCGAGCGGATCGCCCTCCGCCCCGAGCACGATCATGCCGGCCCCGATGCCGTAGCCGGCAAGGGTCTCATGCACCAGCACGCGAGAGGCCTCATCGATTGACTGGCCGGCATAGGAGATGCGGGCCGCGACATCATAGGCGGCCACGCGACGGATGAAGAATTCGCCCATTCCAGTGCAGGAGACGGCGCAGATGCCATTCCTTGCATAGGTCCCGGCGCCGATGATCGGCGAATCCCCGACACGGCCGACGGGCTTGTTGTTGAAGCCGCCGGTCGATGTCGCGGCCGCCAGATTGCCGTGCCTGTCGCGGGCCACCGCGCCGACCGTGCCATGCTTCTCGGCCTCGGAGGCCTTCGCAGCCGTGCCTTCAAGGGCGCGGCGCTTGAGATTGGCGAGCGCATCGACGCGGCGCTGGGTGGTGAAGTAGTCCGGCGCGACCATGTCGAGGCCAGCTTTCTCCGCGTAGGAATCCGCCGCAGCGCCGAGCAGCAGCACGGCCCGCCCGGAGTCCATCACAGCCCGTGCTGCCTTCACCGGATTGCGAATGCGCTGCACGCCTGCGACCGCGCCTGCAGCGAGAGTCGCTCCGTCCATGATCGAAGAATCGAGTTCGTGCGTGCCGTTCTCGGTCAGCGCTGCGCCAAAGCCGGCGTTGAAATGCGGGCTGTCTTCAAGCACGACCACGGTGGCCTGCACCGCGTCGAGCGCCGCCCCGCCTTTCGACAGGACGGCCCAACCGGCGCGGAGCGCATCGGCAACATGGGCCCGGCTCTCAGCCCATTCCGCTTCCGACATGAGGCTGCGGTCGAGTGTTCCGCAGCCTCCGTGCAGTCCAAGCGCAGGTTCCGCGGCCATCCGCGGCGTCACTTGGCCGGCTTGATGTTCATGGCGAGCGTGTCCTCGTCGACACGTGCCTTGATCGTCACCTTGTCCTTCTGCATCGCCCAGGCAGACCCCACTGCGACGATCGGCAGGCGCTGCTTGTCGGTGTCGAGCAGGGCATTGGCGTCTTCAAGCTGCTTGCGGCGCTTGCCTTCGTCGAGTTCGACGGCGGCATCCTGCAGGAGCTTGTCCATCGCCGGGTTGTTGTAGCCCAGCACGTTGAAGGCGCCCATGCGGCGCTCGCGGTCATTCGAATGCGCCAGCGACGACAGGGTGTAGTGCGACTCGCCGGTGAGCGTGCCCCAGCCCGACATCGAGAACGAGAACTCGCCCCGTGTCCGCGCCGGGAAGAACACGGCGGCCGGCTGTGCGTTGGCCTGCACGTCGATGCCGATGGCGGCGAGCATCTGGGCGATGCCGGTGCCGACCTGGCGGTCGCCGGGCAGACGGTCCTGCGTGAACGAAAACTGCGTCCTGAAGCCGTTCGGATAGCCGGCCTCGGCCAAGAGCCTACGGGCCAGCGCAGGGTCAAACGGACGGGGCGGCAGCGCCTTGTTGAAGCCGAAGATCGACGGCGTCACCATCTGGTTGACCGGAACGCCGAGCCCCTCCATCGCCACTTCGGCAAGGGTCTTGCGGTCGATCGCCAGATCGATGGCCTGGCGCACCTTCAGGTCGCGGAACGGATTGTTGGGCAGCGCCGATCCATCCTTGGCCGTGGTGTTCAACGCCTTCTCGCGCATGTCGAGTTCGACGTTGAAGACGTAGACCGTGTCGATGGTCTGGACCGACAGCTTCGGATCACGCCTCAGCGCTGCGACATCGGTCGCCGGAACGCGGGTGATCAGGTCAAGCTGGCCCGCTTTCAACTGTGCGACGCGCGCAGCGTCGTTGGCGATTTCCTTGCGGACGTGACGGGCCCAAGGTTCCTTCGGACCCCAGAAGCCGTCGAAACGGTCGACCACGAGATCGCCCTTGGGCTGCCAGGAGACATAGCGGTATGGCCCGGTGCCGATAGCGGCCTTGCCGGAGTTGAACGCCTCGTTGGCGCTTTCCTTGGTCAGGCCAGCAGCCGCCTTGTGCGAGACGATGAACAGCCGGATGAAGTCATAGGGCAGGATCGGCGCCGGACCGTCGGTGATGATGTGCAGCGTGTGCGCATCGATGATCTTGGTCTCCTTGACGCGGCGGACGTAGATCGTCGTCGGGTTCGGCCCCGACACCATGGGGATGCGCTCGATCGAGAACTTCACATCCTCGGCGGTGAAGTCCGAGCCGTCATGGAACTTCACGCCCTTGCGCAGCTTGAACTCCCAGGTCGTGTCGTTGATCAGCTTCCAGCTTTCGGCCAGACGCGGCTCGACCTCCAGGCCGTCGCCGGACCAGGTCAGCGTGTCGAAAATGTGCTTGAGCGCCTCGGCATGGGTGCCGCTCGCTGTGAAGTGCGGGTCGATCGAGTCGGGACCGCCGCGGACGCCGATGGTCAGCGTCTGGGCCGCAACTGGGCTCGCGAAGGAAACAGCCAGCGTTCCGGCGAGCGCCGTCGCGGCAAAAAGTCCGAAGGCAAGGGACCGTCGTGTGGAGCTGGCAAACAAGCGCATGAGATTCTCCCGGAAAGCTGACCTGACGCCAGTGCGGCACAGGGAACAGAGGCATTCAACGCCCAACTTTCGTCGCAGTCAATTCCTTGTGGAACCAATTTTTGGCGCTATAGTCGATTTGAGGCGCCGGAAAGTTCATGATGGTACTATCTCGACCCAAACTGCAGGACACGGCGGCCAACGATGGCGAGAGCGGTGCCCTGCCCGAAGGCACCGGAGCCGATCTGCTGTCGCGGCAGCGGCTGGACGCCTTCACCCATGCCCGGCTGTGGAAGAACCCCTGCGGATTTGCGGCGCGCTTCAACTATCTGGCGCTGCGCTACAACCAGCCGCTCTACGGCTGGGTCGAGGAGCGCTTCGGGCTGGCCCGTATCGAATTCGTGGTGATCTATTCGCTCAGCCTTCAGGACGGCATCACGGCCAGCGAAATCTCGGCGTCGACCGCGTTTCCGAAGAACACGCTGAGCCGCGCCGTCAACCGGCTGATCAAGCTGGGCTACGTCGCGCGCCGCACCGACGCCATAGATCGCCGTCAGCAGTTCCTGTCGCTCTCGCCCGCCGGGCGCACCGTCTACGAAGAGGCCCTGCCGCGCTTCGTGGCGCTGGAGGAAGAGATGCTGGCGCCGCTCAGCCTCGTCGAACGCGAAACGCTGGCGGCATTGATGGCCAAGGTCGTGCTGGCCATGTTCGAGGTCGATGTTCCGGAACGCACCCTACCAACTTCACGCCGGGAGAACTGACCATGCGCCTTGCCGACATGAACTGGATGCAGGTCGAGGCCCATGCACGACGCGACGACCGCGCCGTGCTCCCCGTCGGCTCCACCGAGCAGCATGCCCATCTGAGCCTTTGCGTCGACGCCATTCTCGCCGAAAAGGTGGCGCTGGATGCGGTCGAGGGCCTGTCCATCCCGGTGTTCCCGGTCATCAATTACGGGCTGACGCCAAGCTTCATCGACTATCCCGGCACCGTGAGTCTGAAACTCTCCACCCTGTGCGCCATCATCACCGATGTCCTTGATGGCATGGTGCGCTCGGGTTTCCGCAAGATCACCATCGTCAACGGACATGGCGGCAACTCGCCCGCCCATGGCGCGGTTCTTGAATGGCTCGACCGCAACCGGGGCATTCAGGTGAAATGGCACAACTGGTGGAGCGCACCAAAGACCTTGGCCCATGTCCAGAGCATCGATCCGGTCGCCAGCCACGCCTCCTGGATGGAGAATTTCCCGTGGACCCGGCTCGGCAACATCGCCATGCCGCATACGCAGAAGCCGATGCTCGACCTGGCCCGCTTCCAGCCGCTCGATCCCGGCGCGAAGAAGGAACTGCTGGGCGACGGCAATTATGGCGGCTTCTACCAGCGCCCCGACGAGGAGATGCTGGCGATCTGGCAGACAGCCATTGCCGAAACCCGTGCGGTGATCGCCGAGGGATGGGCGTGAGCACCGGAGCATCCCGGCCATGCTAGGCTTCGTCATTCAGCGCGTGCTGCAGGCGCTCGTGGTCATGCTGGTCATTTCGGCGCTCGTGTTCATGGGCGTCTATGCCGTCGGCAACCCGATCGATGTGCTGATCTCGCCCGATGCGACCCAGATCATCCGCGAGCAGACCATCCGCGCCTATGGCCTCGATCAGCCGCTCTGGAAACAGTATTTCGACTTCCTCTCGCGCCTGCTGAGCGGCAATTTCGGTCGCTCCTTCGTCTACAACATGCCGGTCCTCGACCTGATCTTCTCGCGGCTGCCGGCCACCATCGAGCTCACGCTCGCCGCCGTCTTCGGCGCGACGCTGCTTGGCGTGCCGCTGGGCATGTATGCCGGCTACCGTCCCGACAGCCTGATCTCGAAATCGATCATGGCCATCTCGATCCTCGGCTTCTCCGTGCCGACCTTCTGGATCGGGCTGGTGCTGATCTTCACCTTCGCCGTGACGCTGGGCTGGCTGCCTGCCGGAAACCGGGGTGACACCGCCACGCTCTTCGGCGTCGAGTGGAGTTTCGTCACCTGGAACGGGCTCACGCACCTGTTCCTGCCGGCCCTCAATCTGTCCCTGTTCAAGTTCGCCATGATGGTTCGTCTCGCACGCGCCGGGACGCGGGAGACGATGCTGACCGACACGGTGAAGTTCGCACGCGCCGCCGGCGAGAGCGAGTGGACGATCCTCAGCCGTCACGTGCTGCGGCTCATCGCCATCCCGATCGTCACCGTCTTCGGGCTCGAACTGGGCTCGACCCTTGCCTTCGCGGTCGTCACCGAGACGATCTTCTCGTGGCCCGGCGTCGGCAAGTTGATCATCGACTCGATCGCAACGCTCGATCGGCCCGTCATGGTCGCCTATCTGATGCTGGTCGCCTTCTTCTTCATCATGATCAACCTGACCGTCGACATCGCCTATGCGGCGCTCGATCCAAGGCTGCGCACACGGAGGGCCAGCTGATGGACCGGTCAACGCCGCTGGCCCGCTTCTGGGATGAGTTCCGCACCAACAGGGTGGCGCTCGTGGCGCTGGGCGTGGTGCTGCTGATCAGCGCGCTCGCGATCGCGGCTCCTTTGATCTCCCCACAGAACCCGTATGATCTGGCCAATCTTGTGCTGATGGATGCGCGCCGTCCGCCAGGATTCGTCGGCTCCAAGGGATTCACCCATTGGCTTGGCACCGACGCCCAGGGCCGCGACCTGCTCTCGGCCATCCTCTACGGGCTGCGCATCTCGATCCAGATCGGGCTGATCGCAGGTGCGATCGCCTTCGCGCTGGGGGCCACGCTCGGGACCTTCGCAGCCTTCCTCGGCGGCCGTATCGAGGCGCTGATCATGCGCATCATCGACCTGCAGCTGTCCTTCCCGGCCATCCTGCTGGCGCTGGTGCTCGCGGCTTTGCTGGGTCAGGGCAAATGGCCCCTCATCACGGCGCTGGTAACGGCGCAATATGCCTACTTCGCGCGCACGGCCCATGGCGCGGCCTCGACCGAGCGCTCCAAGGACTATGTCGATGCGGCGCTCTCGACACCCCTGAAGGCCAGCCGCGTCGTCTTCCGGCACATCCTGCCCAATTGCCTGCCTCCGCTGATCGTCGTCGCCACGGTGCAGGTGGCCAACTCGATCGCGCTTGAGGCGACCTTGTCCTTTCTGGGCCTCGGGCTGCCGGTCACCGAACCTTCGCTGGGCATGCTGATCTCCAACGGCTTCCAGTACATGCTGTCGGGGCGCTACTGGATCTCGATCTATCCCGGCGTGGCGCTGATCATCCTCATTGTCGCCATCAATCTCGTCGGCGATCAGGTCCGCGATCAGCTCAACCCGAGGCTGAAGCGATGAGTTCACAGCTTCTGGAAGTCGCAGGGCTGACCACGCGGTTCGAGACCCGTTCCGGCGCGCTCAACGCCGTCGAGGACGTGTCGTTTTCGGTGGCGGAGGGCGAGATCGTCGGCCTTGTCGGCGAGTCAGGGTCTGGCAAGTCGGTCACGGGCTTTTCGATCCTTGGGCTGATCGATCCACCCGGACGCATCGTGTCCGGCTCGGTGAAGCTCAACGGCCGCGAACTGGTCGGGCTCAGCCATGCCGACCTGCGCTCGATGCGCGGGCGCGAGATCGCCATGGTGTTTCAGGACCCGTCCGCAACGCTCAACCCGGTCCTGACCATCGGCACGCAGATGCGCCTTGCCATAGCCGCGCATGAAAGCCTAAGCGAAGCCGCGGCCACTGCCCGTTGCATCGATGTGCTCACGATCGTCGGAATTCCCGACGCCGGACGCCGCATCGAGGCCTATCCCCACCAGTTCTCCGGCGGCATGCGCCAGCGCGTGGCTATCGCAATCGCACTGCTCAACCGACCGAAGCTGATCATCTGCGATGAGCCAACAACGGCGCTTGATGTCTCGATCCAGGCCCAGATCCTTACGGAAATGAAGTCACTGGCCGCGAGACTCGGCACGGCGATGATCTGGATCAGCCATGATCTGGCCACCGTCTCCTCGGTCGCATCGCGCCTGCTGGTCATGTACGCCGGGCGCCTGATCGAGACCGGTCCGATTGCCGCGGTCCTCAGGCAACCGCACCATCCGTACACCAAGGGGCTGCTCAATTCGTTGCCAGGCGTCGCGGAGCCGGGGCAGGATCTCGTACAGATTCCCGGCTCGATGCCATCATTGGTCAATCTTCCGGAAGGATGTTCCTTCCGGCCGCGATGCACCCATGCGCAGGAGGACTGCACCCTGTTGCCGGCGTTCGCCACCGACGGCGACCGCGCTTTCCGTTGCCACCACCCGCTCAACCTGCCGGTATCGGCGAGCGAGGCGAGGCCATGAGCGAGACCCGCGCCCTCGTCGAGATCGACAGCGTCTCGAAGCGATTCACGCCATCTGTCAGCATCGGTGAGCGCATCGCCGCCTGGCTTGGCAGCCCGATCGATACGCGCACGGTTCATGCCGTGGACGCGGTCTCCTTCGACATCCGCAAGGGTGAAGTCCTGGGGTTGGTCGGGGAATCGGGTTGTGGCAAGTCCACGCTTGGCCGCGTGATCGCCGGCATCCATCCGCCCAGCAACGGCTCCGCAATGATTGACGGGCTGGCTGTGATGGGTTCGGGCTCAAAGCCGCTCAAGACCACGACGCGCATCCAGATGGTGTTTCAGGACCCCTTTGCCTCGCTGGACCCGCGCGTGCGCATCGGCGAGACGATCAGCGAAGGCCCGCTCGCCCATCAACTCGTCAGCAGGGCCGACGCAAGGGCCTATGTCACGCGCTGGCTGCTGGCGGTGGGCCTGCCGGCAGAGGCGGCGGAACGCTTTCCGCACCAGTTTTCCGGCGGCCAGCGCCAACGCGTGGCGATTGCTCGCGCGCTGGCCATGCAGCCGGACGTGCTGGTCTGCGACGAGCCGGTGGCGTCGCTCGATGTCTCGATCCAGGCGCAGATCATCAATCTGTTCCTCAAGCTCAGGCGCGAGCTTGGCCTGACCATGCTCTTCATCAGCCATGATCTCGGCGTGGTGCGCCACATCTCCGACCGGGTTGCGATCATGTATCTCGGCCGGATCGTGGAACTCGGCCCGACCCCGGCCATCTTCGCCAACCCACGGCACCCTTACACGCGCGCCTTGCTCGACTCGGTGCCCAAGCTGGTGACCGGCAGCGATGAACTGGTCACCTTCAAGCCGATTCAGGGGGAACTGCCCTCCCCGCTGTCGCCGCCCTCGGGCTGCCACTTCCATCTGCGCTGCCCCTTCGCGCAGGCCCGTTGCAGCACGGAACCACCGCAGCTTGACGGCAGGCATCATGCCGTCTCCTGCCATTTTCCTCTCTCTGATGGCGAGTAGACCGATGGAATGCTGGGAATGGCCCGAGGAAGAATGGCGCAGGCGTGTCGATCAGGTCCGCGCCGGACGATCGCTCAAGCCCGCATCGTGGCCGGGAGGCGCGCGTTGCGCCGTCGCCCTGTCCTTCGACAGCGACCATGACACCAATGAACTGCGCGACGGCGGCAACTCGATCGGCCGCCTGTCGTGGGGCCAGTATGGCAGCCGCGTCGGCGTGCCACGCATTCTCGATCTTCTGAAGCGCGAGGACATCAAGGCCAGTTTCTTTGTCCCCGCCGTCGCAGCCAGGCTTTACCCGGACGAGCAGCGCCGCGTCATCGCCGAAGGCCACGAAATCGGGCTGCATGGCTGGATCCACGAGCTCAACTCGGTGCTGCCCGAGGCTGTCGAACGCGATCTGCACTTTCGCGCCGCCGACGCCCTCGAAGCCATCACCGGACAGCGGCCGGTCGGGATGCGGACGCCTTCATGGGATTTCTCGCCGGCAACGCTCAAGATCCAGCGCGAACTCGGCCTCCTCTATGATTCATCACTGATGGCCGACGATGATCCCTACGAGTTGGTCGAGAACGGCGAGCCCACCGGCATCGTCGAATTGCCCGTCGAGTGGATCCGCGATGACGCCCCGTACTTCAACATGAACCGGCATCAGGCGCTCAGGCCCTACACGCCGCCACCCGCCGTGCTCGACATCTTCATTCGCGAGTTCGACCGGGCCTATGAGGATGGCGGGCTGTTCCTGCTGACCATGCATCCGCACGTCATCACCTACCGCTCGCGCATCTTCATCCTTGAGGAGTTGATCCGCCACATCAAGGCCAAGGGCCGCGTCTCGGGCAAGGGCGCAGTCTGGTTCGGCACCCATGCCGATGTCGCGCGCCATTGCCTCCACGGCGAATTGGACAGCTGAGCAAGGCTGCGTCTGCCGCAGGCCGCCGCTGGAACTACGGCGCCGCTTCAGCAGGCTTTGGCGTCACCACTGCTGGCTTGCGGCTGAATTCTTCGCCCAGCCAGCGGCAGACCACATAGAAGACGGGCGTGAACAGAAGTCCGAAGATGGTGACGCCGATCATCCCGGCAAAGACAGCGATGCCGAGCGACTGGCGCATTTCGGCGCCGGCGCCCGTCGCAATCACCAGCGGCACGACCCCCAGAATGAAGGCCAGCGAGGTCATAAGGATCGGCCTCAGCCGCGTCTTGGCCGCTTCGATCGCCGCGCTGACCCGGTTCTTGCCCTCATCCTCGGCTTGCTTGGCGAACTCGACGATCAGGATCGCGTTCTTGGCCGCCAGCCCCACCAGCACCACCAGCCCGATCTCAACGAGGATGTTACGGTCAAGCCCTGCCAGGCGCACGCCGACCATCGCTGCGAGGATGCACATCGGCACGATCAGGATGACGGCCAGCGGCAGCAGCCAGCTCTCATAAAGCGCCGCCAGCAGCAGATAGACGAACACCACTGCCAGCCCGAAGGCGATGAAGGCCGTGTTGCCGGCCAGCTTCTGCTGGAGCGCGATCTCGGTCCATTCGAAGCCGAATCCATCGGGCAGGCGCTCCCGCGCGATCTTCTCGATGGCGGCGATGCCCTCCCCGCTGGAGAAGCCCCGCGCCAGCGCGACCTGCACTTCTGCTGCCGGGTAAAGGTTGTAGCGCGGGACGCGGTACGCACCGGTGATGTCGGAGAACGAGGCGACCGAGCCGATCGGCACCATTTCGCCGGAAACGTTGCGGGTCTTGAGCCCGGCGACGTCACGCAGATCCAGCCGATAGGGGTTGTCGGCTTGCGCGGTCACGCGGTAAGTCCGGCCCAGGACATTGAAATCGTTCACGAAAGAGGAGCCCATATAGATCGACAGCGTTTCGAAGATGCGGCCGATCGGAACGCCCAGCATCTCGGATTTGGTGCGGTCGATGTCGGCATAAACCTGCGGCGTGCGGGTGTTGTACAGCGTGAAGGCCTGCAGGATGCCCGGTGTCTGCCCGGCCGATCCGGCCACGATCCACGCAGCTCCCTCAAGCGCGGCAAGGCCACGCCCGCCACGATCCTGCACATAGCCCTTGAGGCCGCCCCCCGTGCCGATCCCGGGTACGGACGGCGGCTCGATCACGAGTGTGAACGACTCGGGAATGCTGAACATCTGCTGGCGTAAATCAGCGAGAACACCTTGGCTGGTCAGCTTTTCCTTGGTCCGTTCCTTGAAGTCCTTCAACGCGATGAAGATCACGCCGGCATTCGGCGCGTTGGTGAAGGTGGCGCCGTCCAGCCCCACGAAGGCGATCGAATTCTGCACGCCGGGCCGTGACTGGATGATGTCGGAGGCGCGCCGGACAACGGCATCGGTGCGCTCCAGCGACGCGCCGGGCGGCAACTGGAAGGCGGCAATGAAGTAGCCGCGGTCGAGTTGCGGGATCAGCCCGGCCGGCACCGCCGCCAACTGCATGTAGGTGAGCCCGATCAGGCCACCGTACACGAACAGCATCATGGCGGCGAAGCGGATGGCGCGGCGCGTGAAACCGCCATAGCCGCGCGAAAGCCAGTCGAAAGCGGCATTGAACCCCCGGAAGAACAGGCGTACCGGCGCGCCGAGCGCGCCTGTCAGGCCCTGCGGCTTGTGATGCGGATCGTGCGGCTTGAGCAGGATGGCGGCGAGCGCCGGCGACAGCGTCAGCGACACGAAGGCCGAGATGGCGGTCGACGCGGCGATGGTCACCGCAAACTGCCGGTAGAACGAGCCCTGCAGGCCGGTGATGAAGGCCGTGGGAATGAACACGGCGCAGAGCACAAGCGAGATGGCGACCAGCGCGCCGCCGACCTCGTCCATGGTCTTGTGCGCGGCGTCCTTCGGCGACATGCCCTCCTTCAGATAGCGCTCCACGTTTTCGACCACGACAATGGCGTCATCGACGACGATGCCTATGGCCAGCACGAGCCCGAACAGCGACAGCGTGTTGAACGAGATGCCGGTCAGGCCCATCACCAGAAAGGTGCCGACGAGGCTGACGGGAATGGCGACGATCGGGATCAGTGCCGCGCGCCAGGTCTGCAGGAACAGGACCACCACGATCACCACCAGCAGGATCGCTTCGATCAGCGTCTTGATGACCTCGTTGACGCTCTCCTGGATGAATTCGGTCGGGTTGTAGACGACCGAATAGCCCACGCCGGCAGGAAAACTGGCAGACATGCGCTGCATCTCGGCCTTGAGGGCGTCGGAAGTCGCCAGCGCGTTCGAGCCCGGCCTCTGGAAAACGCCGATGGCCACAGCGTTCTTGTTGTTGAGATAGGCGTTGATCGAATAATCTTGGCTGCCGAGCTCGACGCGGGCGATGTCGCGCACCCGCACGACGCCGCCGCCCTGATCGGCGCGGACGACGATGTTGGCGAACTCCTCCACATCGGTCAGCCGCCCAAGGGTCTGCACCGACAGCTGGAAGGCACCCGGCGACGTCGCCGGCGGCTGGTTGATGGCGCCCGCCGCCACCTGAAGGTTTGCGGCGCGCAGGGCCGCGATGACCTCGCTTGCCGTCAGGCTGCGGGCTGCAACCTTGGCCGGATCGAGCCATATCCGCATGGCATAGTCGCGCGCACCGAACACCGTGACGTTGCCGACCCCGTCGACGCGCGTCAGCGCATCCTTCACGAACAGCGTCGTATAGTTCGAGATATAGGATTGGTCGCGTGAGCCGTCCGGCGAGATCATGTGGATGACCATCATCAGGTCCGGCGACGCCTTGCGCACGGACACGCCGAGACGCCGAACATCCTCGGGCAGCCTTGGTTCCGCCGCCGCCACCCTGTTCTGTACCAGCACCTGGGCTTGGTCGACATTGGTGCCAGGCTTGAACACCACATTGATCGACACACGGCCGTCGCCCGTGGATTGTGATACAACATACAGCATGTCGTCGACGCCGTTGACCTCCTGCTCGATCGGCGTAGCGACCGTCGCGGCGACCACCTCGGCCGACGCGCCCGGATAGGCTGCGGTGATACTCACCGTCGGCGGGGCGATCTCGGGATACTCCGAGATCGGCAGCGCGCGCTGCGTGATGGCCCCGGCAATCGTCAGCAGCAGGGACAGGACGGTCGCAAAGATCGGCCGGTCAATGAAGAAATGGGCAAAACGGAACATGGGCGTCAGGCACCGGATCGAAAGGGTCGGCGCCGGCGGGGATACGCCGGAGCGAAAGTCATCGCGCGGCTCTCAGTTTGTCACGACCTTGATTTCGCCAGGCTGCGGATTGACGGTCACGCCCGGCCGCACCATCGGGTTGGCGATGCCGTTGACGATGACCTTGTCGGCTGCGGTCAGGCCCGAACGGATGACGCGCAGCCCGTCGACAATGGGCCCCAGTGTCACCGGCCGCGGTGCGACCTTGTTCTCCGGGCCGACGACCAGCACCACCTTGCGCGTCTGATCGGACACGATGACGCTGTCGGGAACCAGCAGGGCATCGATTTCGCCGCCATAGAGCCGCATCCGCCCGAATGTGCCGGGCGTGAGGAACTGATCCTTGTTCTCAAAGAGCGCCCTTCCGCGAATGGTCCCCGACCGGGCGTTGAGCTGGTTGTCGACGAAATCCATCTTGCCCTCGCGCTTCCAGTCCGCCTCGTCGGCAAGCCTGACCTGCACCGGGTTCGGCGTGTCGCGGCCCGAAGGACGGCTGCCGGTCTGCAAGAGGCGCGAATAGCGCAGATAGTCCGCCTCGGACGCCTCGAAGGTGAACACGATCGGATCCAGCGTCACGATCGTGGTCAGCAGGTTGGCGCTCGACTGGCCACCGGAAATCAGGTTGCCCGCATCGACGCGCCGGTCGGAGATTCGGCCCTCGATCGGCGCGCGCACCTGCGTCCACTCGAGATTGAGCTCAGCCGTCTTGAGATTGGCCTCGGCCGCGGCCTGCGTGGCGCGGGCGCTGGCCAGATTGGCCTTGCGCGTGTCGAGATCGCGGGCTGTGATCGTCTGGTTGCGGGTCAGGCCTTCGGCGCGCTCGACCTCGTTCTCCGCCAGGGCGACCTGGGCCTTGGTCCGCGCCACCTCTGCGCGCGCCGCCTCGGCCGACAGCAGGTAGGGGCGCTGGTCGATCGTGAACAGGAGGTCGCCGGCCTTGATCAGTTGGCCGTCGCGGAAGTGGATGCTGTCGATGAACCCCGAAACCCGTGCGCGCACCTCGACCTGTTCGCGCGCCTCGAAGCGCCCGGTGTATTCATCCCACTGCACGACCCGCTTGGCGAGCGGAGACGCAACCGCCACGGTCGGCGCGGGCGGAGCGCCCTGCGCGAGGACCGGTTGCAGCGCGAAGAGCGAAAGACCCGCGATCAGCGGCGCGAGGGCGGAGCGCCCGGTCGACTTCAGCATGGAGAGCCTCATGGCCTGCAGGAAAGGATGCAGTGAAGTCAGGATAACCACCAGCGTCAACAGCGCAATCCGCAAGACCACCCAATTGCCCCCCTGCCATCGCCCCTCATGGGCCTTTCACCGAAATGTGAGCCTGGAGGACATCAGGGCAAACGTCGCTGGCCAAATCCACGCGCCGGCCATGGAGACCGGCCTTGGCAGAGCACTGATGCGTCCGGAGAAAAAATGGCGCACGGCGACGGGCGATGATGAGCACTACGTATGCGCCACAGCTCTATGAGCGAGGGTTCCAGACGGCGCTGCCAACGGGGGCTTCGAGCACGATCGTCCTTTGCAGCCGTTCTCGCATCAGGGTGTGAAACAGATTGCGCAGTTCCGGGCCATGGTCGGGGTGGTTCACGAACGTGCTTTTCGCAGTTGCAAGATGAACTGAACAGTCGCGTAACCTTTGTCCCAATCTACCATTTGTTCAACAGCCAGTTCCGGAGCAGCATCACCGGGACGGAGAGCGTCGCAAGGTCCCGTGAGACGATGCGCAATTCGCGGCGTGCCCAGGTGTCTGCAATCGGCACGGCACGAATGCCCATCGTGGTTGAATAGGGTTCAACCGTGGAAACCGGCAGCACGGCGATGCCGATGCCGGCCTCCACCATGCGGCGCACGCCCTCGAAGCTCGCCATGCGGAGTTTCGGGCGCATCTGCACCCCGGCCTGCCAGGCGGCATCCTCAAGCCGCGCCTGAAGGGAGGACCCTTCCTCAAGTCCCACGAAGGGAAAGGACAGGGCCTCGGCAAAGGGAATGCTCGTGCCGCTTTCGGCGAGCGCGTGTCCGGCCGGAACCACAAGGGCAAGATCATCCGTCCGGAACGGCGCATAGGTCATGTCCGGATGCGCGGCACCCCAGCCGACAATGGCAAGATCAGCGAGCCCTTCCTCCAGCAGGCGCAGGGAGCGGAGCGTGGTGTGCTCCACCATCACGATCTCGATGTCCGGATAGGCCTCGAAGAACCGCGCGAGCAGCCCTGGCAGGAACTGGATGATGGCCGAGGGGTTGGCAGAGAGCCTTACCTGTCCGCGCATGCCGGAGGCATAGGCGCTCATCTCCGCCTCGACCCGCCCGGTGAGGTCAATCAGCATGCGGGCATGTCGGGCCAATGCCTCGCCAGCCGGCGTGAGCGACACACCCTTGCTCTGGCGAATGAGCAGGGGCGTTGAATAGGCCAGTTCCAGTTCCAGCATGCGCTTGGAGACCGCAGACGCCGCGATGTTGCGGCGGGCTGCAGCCCGGGCGATGTTTCGCTCCTCGGCAACCGTGACGAAGAGGCTCAGGCTGGTCAGGTCAACTTTCACTGTCCGGCCAGTCTGGAATGAGCTGAAAGCCTATTCAACCTTGATCTTCGCCGCCGTGATGACCTTACCCCAGTACTCCAGCTCTGTCTTGGTGAAGGCCGCCAGCTGGTCCGGGTTCATGAAGGCGGCGTAAGTTCCGTTGGTGGTTGCCCTCTGGACAAAATCCGGGCTCGCCACGGCAGCTTCCGTCGCCTTGGCAAGGCTGTCCACAATGGCCTTGGGTGTGCCGGCGGGTGCATAGAGGGCAAACCAGGCAACGAGTTCAAAGCCAGGCAAGCCCGCTTCGGCCGTCGTGGGAACATCCATCATGCTCGGGTGCCGTTCGCCGGCGGCCATGGCGAGGGCCCTGACGGCACCGGACTGGACAAGGCCGACGGCGGAAGGAGGCGTCGTGATGAACAGGTCGATAGTCTCGGACACAACATCCTGCATCGCCGGGCCCGCGCCACGATAGGGGACGTGCTGCATGTCGATGCCGGCAATCTGCTTCAGTTGCTCGGCGCCGATATGCTGGATCGACCCGTTGCCGGACGAGGCATAGTTCAGCTTTCCAGGATTGGCCTTGGCATAGGCCACGAGAGACGTGAGGTCAGTGACCGGCAGGCCCTTTCGCACAATCACCACATGGGGGGCCCGTATCGCCAGCGCGATCGGCGCAAAGCTCGTCAACGGATCCCAGCCTGGCGATTTGAAGAGGTGAGGATTGGCGACATGAAAACCGGAATAAGACAGCAGGAGCGTGTAGCCATCGGGAGCCGCCCGCGCCACCTTTGTGTTGCCGATATTGCCGGCAGCGCCGCCAGCGTTCTCGACAATGAAATTCTGGCCAAAGCGCCTGCTGAGATGTTCACCCAGCAGCCGCGCCGTGAAGTCGGTCGAGCCTCCAGGGGCCGATGGGACGACAACGGTGACTGGGCGGTTCGGGTAGGTGCTCTGGCTGATCGCCGGTGATCCGAGAAGACTGCTTCCCAAGAACAGGCTGCACAGCGAGAGCAGACGGCGACGATCGATCATCATGGTTTCCTCCTTGGCGGACTCTGCGGTCCGTTTCGGTCATTGGTCCTGGTAGTTCGAAATCTCGACGAGGTTCCCGTCCGGGTCGCGCAGGTAGATCGAGCGGATGGCGCCGGTGGCTCCCGTGCGCGGGCTTGGTTCCAGCAGCAGCGGGATGCCAAGGCGCTTGAAATGCGCCATCCAGGCTTCCAGCGGCTCCCTGGAAATCAGGCAGAAATCGCCGGAGCCGGGCATCGGCGTCGTCGCCTTCGGCTCAAGTTCCCGGCCCAGGATATGGAGGTTGATCTTCTGCCGCCCGAAGGCCAGCGCGTGGCGACCCTCCCCAAAGGTGACAAGTTCCATGCCGAGGCCGTCGCAGTAAAACCGCTGCGTCGAGGCCAGATCGGCGACTGTCAGGACGAAATGGTCGATCCGGTCGATCTTCATCGGCTCACTCCTGCATCGCAATAAGAGCGGATGATTTGCCATCGTGAAATCATTGTTTTGGAATTGCAGACATCGCGTTTCACGATGCCAAAGTTGCCAAAACAATGATGGACCGCGCGGCTTCCCGCTGCTGATATGCACGCCGGTACTGGGAACGGGTGCGCCATTGGCATGACAATGACCTGCGGATTTATCGGACTCGGGCAGATGGGCGCGCCCATGGCGCGGAATCTCGCGAAGCGCGCTGAACTGGTGGTCTGGGCGCGTGATGCGTGGCAGGCCGACCCGGTTGTCGCAGCGGGTGCGACACGAGCGGTCAATTCAGCCAGCTTTTCCGAAGCTCAGGTGGTTTTCCTCTGCTTGCCGAATGGCGCCGTGGTGGAAGAAGTGCTGTTCGGGCCGTTCGGTCTGGCCGCAGCATTGCAGACAGGCGCCACCATCATCGACACCAGCACGATCGAATATGGTCGCACCCTGGCGCTACAGGCGCGCCTTCTCGCGATGGGCCTGACCCTCATCGACGCACCCGTCTCCGGCATGCAGGCACGGGCGGAAGCCGGGACGCTGACCATGATGTGCGGCGCTGCGGACGAGCAGATCGAGCCTTTGCGACCACTTCTCGCGACGATGGCGTCGACCATCCTGCCCATGGGGAGCATCGGCAACGGCCAGCTCGCGAAACTCATCAACCAGCTCCTGTTCGACATCAATGCAGCGGCGCTTGCGGAAGTGCTGCCGCTGGCCGTGAAGCTTGGCCTCGACCCGGACAAGGTTGCCGCGATCGTCAATTCCGGCACTGGCCGCAGCTATGCCTCGGAATTCTTCATTCCAAACATCCTCAAGGGTGACTTCTCCAAGGGCTATCCGATGGAAGCCGCCTACAAGGACCTTGTGAGCGGTGCGGAGATTTCCGCGCGCCACACGATCCCGATGCCAGTGCTGGCGGCCGCAACAGCCGTCTACCAGTCGGCCCTGCGTGCGGGCCATGGCGACAAGGACAAGGGCGGGATGATCTGCCTCGCCGAAGAGGCGCTCGGCGTCCAGTTCCGCTCGAAAACCACAGGACAGAACGATGGCTGACGAAACCGGCATCCGCCGCGGGCTGACCAATTATGGCGACAAGGATTTCGCGCAGTACCTGCGCAATTCCTTCGCCCGATCGATGGGCCTGTCGCGCGAAATGCTGGCGAAACCCATCGTTGGCATCGCGATGACGCCCTCGAGCTTCAACAATTGCCATCGCGCGATGCCGGAGCTGGTGGATGCCGTGTCGCGCGGGGTTCTTGCGGCGGGCGCCTTGCCCATGCCGTTCCCGACCACCTCGCTGGGCGAGGTCTTCCTCAATCCGACAAGCATGGTCTACCGCAATCTCATGGCCATGGACACGGAAGAGATGATCCGGGCCCAGCCGATGGATGCTGTCGTGCTGATCGGCGGCTGCGACAAGACCGTGCCGGCCCAGATCATGGGTACGCTGTCTGCCGGCATTCCCGCTGTGCAACTTGTTACCGGGCCGATGTCCACCGGACGGCATCGCGGCGAGCGGCTCGGCGCCTGCACGGATTGCCGCCGTTTCTGGGCCAAGTATCGCGCCGGCGACGTCGACGCAGCCGAGATCGCCACCGTCGAGGGGCGGCTTGCCACCACCGCCGGCACCTGCGCGGTCATGGGGACGGCGAGCACCATGGCCTGCATCGCCGAAACTCTTGGCCTCTCGCTACCCGACAGCGCCGCGATCCCGGCCGTGCACGCAGACCGGCTTGTGGCTGCCGAACGCTCGGGCGCTGTGGCCGTGGACCTCATCCGCAAACCCATTGTCCCACAGGCGATCGTGACCGAGAAATCCATCGAGAATGCCCTGCGCGTTCTGATGGCGGTGAGCGGTTCCACCAATGCCGTGGTGCATCTCGCGGCCATTGCCGGACGGCTCGGCATTCCGATCACGCGCGAACTGTTCAACCGCATCTCCGATGAAACGCCGGTCCTGGTGGACCTCAAGCCCGTGGGTGAAGGCTACATGGAGGATTTCCATGCCGCCGGCGGCGTGGGTGCGGTGCTGCATGAACTGCGCCATCTCCTCCATCTCGATACCGTCAACGTGATGGGCGAAACGCTGGAGCAGCGCCTGTCCCGCCCACTCGAATGGGTGGATCGCAAGATCATCCGCCCCTTCGCGGAGCCGGTTTCGCCGGTCGGCGGGCTCATCGCGCTCGAAGGCAATCTCGCGCCGGAAGGAGCAATCCTGAAGCGCGCAGCGGCGACACCCTCGCTCTTCGAGACTGAGGGCCGCGCTGTCGTCTTCGAGGATCTGCCCGATCTCGCCCGGCGCATCGACGATCCCGCGCTCGATGTCGAGGCGAACGATATCCTCGTCCTCAAGAATGCCGGACCTGTCGCCGCCGGAATGCCTGAGGCTGGCTATCTGCCCATCCCGAAGAAGCTGGCCCAGAAGGGCGTGAAGGACATGGTGCGCATCTCCGATGCCCGCATGTCGGGAACGGCCTTCGGCACCATCGTGCTGCATGTCGCGCCGGAAAGCGCAGTGGGCGGCCCGCTCGCCGCCGTACGCGACGGTGACCGCATCCGCCTGTCGGTGAATGAGAAATCCATCAGGCTGCTGATCGACGATGCGGAGATCGCGCGCCGTCTCGCCGGCCTGCCGAAACGTCCATTGCCGAAGCGCGGCTATCAGGCGCTCTATGCCCGCACGGTGCAGCAGGCACCTGACGGTTGCGACTTCGATTTCCTCGCCGCCGAAACCACCAGCACGCATCCCTGAAGAAGGCCCTGATTCATGAACCTCTTCGCCAAACTCACCCAGCGTGCGGAAGCCGGAAAGCCCATCCGCATCGGCATGATCGGGGCTGGAAAATTCGGCTCGATGTTCCTGGCGCAACTCCTGAAGCTGCCCGGCATCCACCTTGTCGGTGTGGTCGATCTCAACCCCGCCACGGCGAAATCCAATCTGGACTATGTCGGATGGCCTGCCGAACGTTATGCCGCGAAAACGCTCGATGACGCCGCGCGCAGCGGCCTGACCCATGTCAGCGATGACAGCAAGGCGCTGATCGGGCATCCCGCCGTCGAGATCGTCATCGAATGCACCGGCAATCCGATGGCGGCTGTCGAGCATTGCCTTGCCGCCTTCCAGGCCGGCAAGCACGTGATCAACGTGACGGTCGAAGCCGACGCCTTCTGCGGGCCTGGACTTGCGAAGAAGGCAGCCGAGGCCGGCGTGATCTATTCGATGGCCTATGGCGACCAGCCGGCCCTCACCTGCGATCTGGTTGACTGGGCAAAGACCTGCGGGTTCACGGTTGTTGCAGCCGGGCGTGGCCACAAATGGCTGCCGGAGTATCGCCGCTCCACACCTGAGACGATCTGGGACCATTGGGGCCTGACCCGCGAGCAGGCGGAGCGCGGGCGACTGAACCCCAAGATGTTCAACGCCTTTCTGGATGGCTCGAAACCCGCCATCGAATGCGCGGCCATTGCCAACGCAACCGGATTGGCGGTGCCGAAGAACGGGCTCGCCTTTCCCCCCGGATCGGCGGAGGACATTCCCCGGCTGATGCGGCCCAAAGCGATCGGCGGCTGCCTCGATCATGAGGGGATGGTCGAGGTGGCCTCCTGCCTGACGGCCGATGGCAAGCCGATCCCCTACGACATCCGAAAGGGTGTTTGGGTGTGCTTCCGCGGCGATACCGACTACGTTCGCAACTGCTTCGAGGAATACAAGGTCATCACCGACGAGAGCGGCCGCTACATGGCGCTCTACAAGAAGTGGCACCTGATCGGCCTGGAGCTCGGCGTCTCGGTCGCCTCGGTGGGTTTGCGCGCGGAAGCAACCGGGGTGGCCACCTGCTTCATCGGCGATGTCGCGGCCATCGCCAAGCGTGATCTCTCTGCAGGCGAAATGCTCGATGGCGAGGGCGGCTACACCGTCTCTGGCGGCCTGCGTCCGGCGGTCGACTCGGTGGCCGGAGGATATCTGCCGCTGGGCCTTGCGCACAAGGTCAGGCTCATCCGCCCCGTGAAGGACGGCCAGCCCGTGACCTACGCCGATGTGGAGATGGACACGACCAGCGCCGCCTTCCGCCTGCGCAAGGAAATGGAAGCGGCCCTGCACGATCCGGCAAGGGGCTGACGATGCTGGACCTACCCCTTGCCGGACTGACTGTCGTTGCGCTGGAGCAGGCGATTGCCGCACCGCTTGCGACGCGTCATCTCGCTGACTGGGGCGCACGGGTCATCAAGGTCGAACGACCGGAAGGCGGGGATTTCTGCCGCGACTACGACAAGGTGATGGCAGGCATGTCCAGCCAGTTCGTCTGGACCAACCGCTCCAAGGAAAGCCTGGCCATCGACCTCAAATCCGAGCGCGGGCGGGCGGTTCTCGAAGCGCTGATCGGCAAGGCCGATGTCTTCATCCAGAACCTTGCGCCGGGTGCCGCCGCGCGCATGGGGGTCGATGCGACATCTCTTGTCGCCCGGTACCCCCGCCTCGTGGCCTGCGACATATCCGGCTATGGCAGCGATGGCCCGTTTTCCAGCAAGAAGGCCTATGACCTTCTCGTGCAATGCGAGGCCGGCGTTCTCGACATCAATGGCACGGTGGAGCATCCGGCCAAGGTTGGCATCTCCATCGTCGATATCGCCACGGGCATGTATGCGCTGAACGGCATCCTGATGGCGCTGTTCCAGCGGGAGCGCAATGGCAAGGGCCTGGCCTTCGAGGTCTCGCTGTTCGATTCGATCGCCGAGTGGATGAGCTATCCCGCCTATTTCCGGGCCGGCGCAGGCCGCTCCCTTCAGCGAACGGGGATGCGGCATGCGTCCATCGCGCCTTATGGCCCCTTCCGCGTGGGCGATGGCGGAATCATCTTCTTCGGCATCCAGAATGAGCGCGAATGGCAGGCCTTCTGCCAGAAGGTGCTGGCACAGCCGGAACTGACCAGCGATCCTCGCTTTGCCACCAATCCGCAGCGCTTTGCCCATGCCGAAGCGCTGGTTGCGGTCATCGAGGCGCGCTTTGCAGCGATGGGCACGCCGGCCCTCGGCGCGCTGCTTGAAGCGACAGGCATCGCCAATGCGCGGCTGAACTCTGTCGAGCAGTTCCTCGATCATCCGCAGCTCCATGAGAGGAAGCGGATCACCGAGATCGGAACGCCGTGCGGACCGGTGATGAGCTTCCTCCCGCCTTTCATCTCCGCCGGCATGCAGGCGCGGATGGGTCCTGTTCCAGGTCTGGGGCAGCACAACGACTCCATTCTGGCCGAGCTGGGCTTTTCCGCTTCCAGGGGCGAGACCTCATGACGCGCGTGCGGAGTTATCTCGCCACACCGGCGCATCAGGGCCGGATGGTGGCCAGCGCAGCGGCTTCCGTCGCCGATGCGGTCTTTCTTGATCTGGAAGATGCGGTTCCGGCCTCCGAGAAGGCCGCAGCGCTCCGTTCGGCCGTCACCCTGCTTCAGGAACTGGATTTTGGCGCCAAGCATGTGGCGGTCCGCATCAACACGCGCGACAGTGGTCTTGCTGCAGGCGAGATCCGGGCGCTGAAGGACTGCGGGCGGCTCGATGCAGTGATTCTGCCGAAGGTCGAGACGGAAGAGGACATCCGCGTTACGCGGGACCTTATCGAGAGCGTCCGAGGGCCTGAAAGGCCGGCCATCGCCATCGAACTCCTAATCGAGACCGCTGCGGGCCTCATGCGCGTGGATCATCTGGCGGCCCATCCCGCCGTCACCGCACTGCATCTGGGAGTTGGTGACCTTGCCGCCTCGCTGGGCGCGAGAAGCGCAGAGGTAGGAGCGTCTCCTTCGGGCTACCGGCATATCGCGCGCGAGAATGACGGGCTGGTCACGGGCCCGCTGGACCTCTTCGCCTACCCGATGATGCGCGTACTGGTGGCTGCCAGAGCCTTAGGGCGGCTCGCGATCGACGGGCCCTGCGGAGCATTCAGGGACGCGACGATTACACAAGCCAGTGCGGTCAAGGCGGCTGCAATGGGCTTTGACGGCAAGCAGGTCATCCATCCCGGACAGATCGAGGCCACCAACGCCGCCTTCACGCCGGACGCACAGGAGGTGGCCGATGCCCGGTCCCTTCTTGCAGCGTTTGCAACGGCAACGGCCGAAGGGCGTGGCGCCGTCACGCACAACGGCAAGATGATCGATTTAGTCAATGAACGCATGGCCCGGCGGATCATCGCGCTCGCCGGAGAGCCAGAAAAAGCCTGACGACACCAGGGGAGGACAGAAGCATGACCGGAAGCAATCGTGATGGTGGAGCCCCGTACGAGGTCTATGCGATCAAGTATGCCGAACTGAAGGGGCGGCATCCGACCGAAATCTTCCTCGGGGCCGATCCGCACGAGGCTGCGGTGGATATGGATTACTTCATCTGGGTGATCCGGTCCGCGGAAAGGACAATCGTCGTCGATATGGGCTTCAACCGGGAGATCGCCGCCCGGCGCGGCCGGCGCTTCCTGCGCTGTCCCACCGAGGGGCTGGCAGCGCTCGGGGTCGATGCGCGCACCGTGACGGACGTCATCATCAGCCACATGCATTACGATCATGTCGGCAACTACGATCTTTTTCCGGCCGCCCGCTTTCATCTGCAGGATCGCGAGATGAGCTTTGCGACCGGCCGTCTAATGCGCCATCGCTGCCTGTGTGCCGCCTACGAGGTGGAGGATGTCTGCTCGGTCGTGCGCCATGTCTACAAGGGACGGGTCGAGTTTCATGATGGTGACGCGGAGATCGCCCCGGGCATCACCGTGCATCTTGCGCCAGGGCATACGGCAGGCCTGCAGTTCGTGCGGGTGGCGACCGCCAAGGGATGGCTCGTTCTGGCGACCGATGCGTGCCATTACCGCCGGCACGTCGAGCGCAACGAGGTCTTCCCCCTCGTGATGGATGTCGCGGGATTGCTGGAAGGATACCGAAAGCTGCGTCGCCTCGCCTCCGATCCCGACCTGATCATTCCGGGCCATGACCCCTGGGCGATGGATGCCTTCCCGAGGGCCATTGAAGGCGACGATCTCATCGTTCGGCTTGCTTGAGACTGTCCGCAGCCGGTTCGAGACAATGCGTAAGCCCGCTGCGTATCGGGGCTGCATACGGGACCAGTGTGAGTGCAAAACGCTCTGCTTCCACTACACCAATGACCTGAGACCCGCATTTCCTCCGGCTTGAGGGAGCGGATCACCTTGCGCAAGACATCGTGTAAGGCCTCTTTTTGGTCAGAAACTCTCCAGCAGATCATCGCGCGAGAGATCGGACAGCCGGCTTTTGCCCATCAGCCCCATGGTACGGTCGATCTCGCGGCGTAACAGCTCGAGCATATGAGCGACGCCTGCCTCTCCGGCGACGGACAGACCCCAGAGCTGCGGCCGCCCGACCAGCGTCGCCGTTGCACCCAGCGCGATCGCCTTGACCACATCGGCTCCGCGCCTGATGCCCCCGTCAATCAGCACGGGCGCGCGGCCGGCAACGGCATCGACGATTGCGGGAAGCACGCGCAGAGAGGCCGGGGCGCCGTCGAGCTGGCGGCCTCCGTGGTTTGAAACAATCAGCCCGTCAATGCCGCTGCCGATTGCCCGACGGGCCTCTTCGGGATGCAGGACCCCTTTCAGCAGCATCGGCCCTTTCCATTGCGCGCGCACCGACTCGACATCGCGCCAGGACATGGCCGGATCGAGCAGGCTGGACATCCTGCCGGCCAGCGTGCGGATGTCGCTGATCTCGTCAGGACGGACATAATTGCCGAATGTGATGCGCCCCAGTTCGTTGCGCATGCGCAAAAGCCAGGGCAGCCGGGTGGCCATGCCGAACGCCTGTTGCAGCGTCAGGCGTGGCGGAATCGTGAATCCGTTACGGATGTCCCGCTCGCGATTGCCAAGAAGCTGATTGTCAATGGTGAGCACCAGCGCGTCATAGCCTGCTGCCTGGGCCCGCGCGGTCAACTCCTGCGTGAAAGAGCGGTCGCGATAGATAAAGACCTGCATCCAGCGCGGTGATGCCACTGTCTCGGCCAGGCTCTCCAGGGTGCAGACCGATCCATGGCTGAGACAATAGGGAATACCGCTTGCGGTTGCGGCACGCGCGGCGGCCTGTTCTCCGTTTGGCCAGAACAAGCCTGCCAGGCCGGTCGGACCGATGATGACAGGCATGGCCATGCGCCGAGCGAACAGGCTGACCGACAGATCGCGTTCGGCCGCGCCCTCCAATGGACGCGGCAACAGATCGTAGCGGTCGAAGGCGGTCTCGTTGCGCCGCAAGGTCCTTTCATCCTCGGCGCCGCCATCTGCGAAATCGAAGACAGCGCGGGGCAAGGCCGAGCGCGCCATCTGACGCATCGCCTCGATGCTGTAGGCACGCCGCTTCCAGCCAGGCTCCGGAGAGCCCGGCGCCGCAGAGAGACCATGTGGGGAAGACAAGGCTTGATCCTCCGAATGCCGTCGAGGCCCATACCCGCAATCAGACATGGACGCCTCCGATCCAGCAAGTCAAAATGCCGGAACGCCCGTGCGCCAGGACCGCGGGGATAACGATGTTCCGCCCGGGAGATTGTCCATGATCGAAGATCCACCGCTCATCACCATGCGCCGCCGCTTCCCCCGACCCAGTGCGGCGCAGGTCAACGCCTTGCGTGGGGCGATGACCGGCCATCTGGTGGATACGATGGGCGGGCGCGGCGCCCTGCCCTGGTCGATCAAGCCGGTCATCCCCGAGCAGGCGCAGTTCTGCGGTGTTGCGCTCACCTCCCACCCGGGTCCCGCCGACAATCTCGCAACGTTCGCGGCGCTTGAACTCGCCCAGCCAGGCGACGTGATCGTGGCGGCCACCGACGGATACATGGGGACAGCCGTGATCGGCGATCTCCTGCTGGGCATGATGCGGAATTGCGGGGTTGTCGCCTTCGTCACCGATGGCTGCGTGCGCGACATCCCCGGCATTCGGGGTGTCGGACTGCCCTGCTACGCAGCCGGTGTGACGCCGAACTCGCCAGTGCGCAACAGGCCCGGAACCGTTGGGCTTCCCATCACGCTGGGGGGGGTGCCCATCGCATCAGGTGACATCCTGGTTGGCGATCAGGATGGTGTGGTGGTTGTTCCCTTGGCACGCGTCGACGCCGTGATCGCTGCCCTTGAGGGCGTCCGCAAGGCCGAGGCCGCGCTGGAGGCCAAGGTTCAGGCCGGATTGAGGATGCCCGAATTCATCCGCTCCGTCCTGTCAGGCCGCGGCATTCGCGAGGTCGACTAACCAGGGTGCTTCACATCCTATGGGCAGGTCGACCAGAAACGACAGCGCGAAATCACATTACGGCGCCGAATAGATCGCCGAGATTCGCTGCCGTGGCTATCCGGTGGCTATTCCGATAGGCCGCGCACCCGAAACGCATGCAGAAATTCAACAATCATCAATATTTTCAATGAGATAAATGGCGCGCCGAAAACGACAAAATGAGAACTCCTATTCAATCGTTGTCGTGATCTGATGCCAGCCTGCACCGGACTCCCGTTGCACGTCTCAGTTCACGAAAACGCTCTTGAACGGGAAAATCCCCGAGGCTCCCTGCCTTTGCAGTTGCAACCCGAGCTTGCGCGGAGCTAGGTTGATGACGTTTCAATGACAACCGGAACGATCGGTATGAGGCGCGTGCGATGACGGGCAAAGAACGGGGTGACTACCGCGAGATCGCGCGCGGACTTGGGACAGTGATAAGATACGCGCCTGGCGACGTGCTCTTCCGCGAGGGCGAGGATCCGACCTACATGTACTTCGTGCTATCGGGCCGCATCGAGGTGAAGAGCCACGGTAAGTTCATCGAGTTCATCGAGGACGGTCGCGCGCTCGGTACGGTCTCCATGGTCGACAAGAATCCCCGCTCGGCGACCGCCGAGGCCGTCGTGGTTTCCGAAGTCGCCCTCATCGATCAAAAGAAGTTCCGCTTCATGGTCGAGGAGATTCCGGGCTTTTGCTGGTTCGTCATGGACGTCCTGGTCCACCGCCTGCGCGCCACCAACCAGGCTCTGTGACGCGCGGTTTCAGAGGAAGATTGGCTTGTGCCCGGAGCGAATAGTGCAAGCCAGTTTTTGGACCGGCCCGAGAAGATGCACGTTGGTTGCCCACTGTCGGTTGCGTGGAGGCGTCCGACGGGCGTCAGGCCTTTTTTCCAAAGCAGTAGAGCGCGCGACGGACTTGGTGCCGCAATGGGCCTTGGAAGTGGCGAACGAACTCAGAACTGGATAAAACTTGGGGGCAACGTCACGGGTCACGAAGAACGAAATCAGGATCAGCGGATCAAAAGGGACTTTGGCGCGGGCCGCATCCTGCGATCCCCATATGCCCTCACCCGCAGTTCTCTCTTTTGTTCGAGAATGGCGCGCCCGAAAGGATTCGAACCTCTGACCCTCAGATTCGTAGTCTGATGCTCTATCCAGCTGAGCTACGGGCGCCTACTCGAAAGCGGCGAACCGCTGAGTTGACGCGTGTCTACCGGGTCGGTCGGGGCTTTGCAACCCTCTTTTGCGCTTTCGTGACAGAGCGGCAAAAGGGGTGGCGATCCCGGTGCCGGGCCGCAGCCCGCTCGTCTGGCGCGGGGCGTATCGTGCCGCCCCGGCTCTTGCGGCCGGGCCGTTTTTGCCGGACAAGACGACAGCCGCCGCGCCCGCCGCGTTTCCAGGCCACCAGGGAATGTCATGCCCCGCTACAGCGCCAACATCTCGATCATGTTCCAGGAACTCCCCTTTCTGGAGCGCTTCCAGGCCGCCATGGCTTCGGGTTTCGACGGGGTCGAGTGCTGGTTTCCGTACGACCACCCAAAGGACCAACTGAAGGCGCTGCTTGATGGGCTTGGCCTGACGATGGTCGGGATCAACACCGCCCCCGGCGATGTCGCAAACGGCGAATGGGGCGTGACGGCCCTGCCCGGCCGCGAAGCGGACTTTGATCGCCAGTTCGCTGAAGCGCTGGACTATGCGATGGCGTTGGGCGTGAGGGGCATCCACGTCATGGCCGCCATGACCGGCGGGATGGACCAGAAGGCATGCGAAGCCGCCTTTATGGCCAATCTGGAGCGGGCCGCCAGGCGGGCCGAGGGCAGCGGGGTCAATCTCCTGATCGAACCACTCAACAGCCGTGACCGTCCCGGCTACTTCCTGTCTCGCTCGGATCAAGCGATCGACATCATCACGCGGATCGGGGCGGCAAACCTCAAGCTGATGTTCGATGTCTACCACGTGCAGGTGATGGAGGGCGACATCCTGCGCCGGCTGCGCAGCCATCTGCCCCATATCGGCCATATCCAGATCGCCGCCGTGCCCACGCGCCATGAGCCGGACGAAGGAGAACTCAACTACCGCTCCATCCTCGCCGAGATCGATGCGCTCGGTTGGAAGGGCTGGGTCGGCTGCGAATACAAGCCCCGGGCCGGAACGGTCGATGGATTGGGCTGGCGCGAAGCGATGGCGCGGGTCTGACGCGCTCGTTATCGCACCTTTGTGCCGTTCGCCTGAGCGATGAAGTCCGCCAGCATCGGGACGTAGTCCTCGCCCTTTCCACGGGCCACGGCGGCAGCATAGCTGTTCTTCACGGCTGCTCCGACCGGGTTGGCGATGCGCCCGTCATCGGCGAGCGCTGCAAGGTAGCGCATGTCCTTCGCGGCGTTGCTGAGGGTGAACTGATGGGCGTTGCGGTCGCCATCGAGCACATAGCGGAAGAAGGTCTGGTAGAAGCCGCAATCCATCCGGCTGCCACGCAGGACGCTGTCGAAGATCTGCGGCGTGATGCCGACCTTCTGCCCCAGCGCCAGCGCCTCGGCATAGATCGCGCCATAGCCCATGGCGATGAAGTTGTTGATCAGCTTCATCTTGTGGCCCATGCCAACATCGCCGATGTGCCGCACTGTCTTCGCCCAGGTCAGGCAGATCGGCTCAAGGATGGCGAACGTCGCCGCGTCGCAACCGATCATGGCGGAGAGCTCCCCGGCTTCGGCATTGGCCGGCGTGCCCCCGAGAGGGGCGTCGCAGAAGGTGATGCCGGCTTCCGCCAACTCGGCCGCCAGCGCAAGCGTCGAGACCGGATTGGCCGTCGAGCAGTCGGCGATGATCAGGCCCCTGGCGCCGCCGGCCTTGAGCCCGTCCGGCCCGCGCACGACCTTCTCGACCACGCTGGAATCGGTCACGCATAGGAACACCACATCCGACGCCGCCGAAACCTCCCGCGCCGTCCTGACCTCCTGAGCGCCCCGCCGGACCAGATCGTCGACCGGCGCGCGGTTACGATTGCCCAGAATGGTGAGAGGGTGGCCCTTTTCGATGATGTTCTTGGCCATCCCGTGGCCCATGAGGCCGACGCCGATGAAGCCGATGCGAGCCTTGGTCATGATGTTCTCCGTGTCAGCCTGTCGTGATTGCTTCGTCGCGCGTGCACTGAAAGCCGGTCATATCCCATTCAGCGCCCGGTAGGCGCGGATCACCTGGCTGTCGTCTTCCTTGCCATGCCCGGCGCCGGATGCGGCGAGGAACATCTGGTGGGCGGCCGCCGCGATCGGCAGCGCCACATGGGCGGCACGCCCCGCATCCATGACGATGCCCAGATCCTTGACGAAGATATCGACGGCGCTGGTGACCTCCGGCGCGTCCTGAAGCATGCGCGGCCCACGATTGGCCAGCATCCAGGAGCCGGCGGCTGACTGGGACAGGATGTCAAGCATCAGGCCCGTATCGACGCCTGCCTTCTCGGCCATCGAGAAGGCCTCCGCGGCAACCGCGATATGCACGCCGCACAGCAGCTGGTTGATGGTCTTGACCACCGCCCCCTGCCCCGCCTGTTCGCCGACATGGAACAGCCGCGAGCCCATCGCCGCCAGCACCGGCCTGGCCTTGTCGAACACGGCTGTCGGCGCGGCCGCCATGATCGTCAGCGTGCCCGCCTCAGCCCCGACGACGCCGCCTGAAACCGGCGCATCGATGAAGCTTCGCCCCGTCGCCTCCACCTTTGCCGCAATGGCCTGAACCCGCGCCGGAGGACATGTCGCCATCAGGATGACGCTGGCGCCGGGCTTCAGGGCGTCGAGCGCGCCGCCGGCGAACAGGACGGCGTCCGCCTGGTCGGCATTGACGACCATCAGGACAATGCAGTCGGCATCGCGTGCCGCCTCTGCCGCCGACGGGGCGGCATGCCCGCCCTGCGCTTCAAGCGCGGCAAGGGCGGCCTTGTTGAGGTCGAAGCCGGTGACCTTGTGCTGCTGTTCGACCAGACGGCGCGCCATGGGCCGGCCCATGGCGCCAAGCCCGATGAAGGCGATGGAAGCCATGCTCACTCCTTCACCGCTCCCGTCATGGCGCTCACATAGTGCTCCACGAAGAAGGCGTAGAGGATCACCAGCGGCAGCGAACCGATCAGCGCGCCGGCCATCAGCGAGCCCCAGCGGAAGATGTCTCCGTCGACGAAGTTCGAGATGATTGCCACAGGCACGGTCTTGTTGTGGTCCGAGGAGATGAAGGTCAGCGCGTAGATGAACTCGTTCCAGCACAGTGTGAAGGCGAAGATGAAGGCCGAGATCAGCCCGGGCACGGCGAGCGGCAGGACGATCTGCACCAAAATCTGCCAGCGGCTCGCCCCGTCGATCAGCGCGCACTCCTCCAGCTCGTAAGGAATGGTCTTGAAATAGCCCATCAGCAGCCAGGTGCAGAACGGGATCAGGATCGTGGGATAGGTCAGGATCAGCGCGAACGGCGTGTCGAACAACCCGTAATTGTGGATCACCGCCGAAAGCGGGATGAACAGGATCGAGGGAGGCACGAGATAGGCGAGGAAGATCAGCCCGCCGACCGTCGCCGCGCCCTTGTAGCGGATACGGGTGATCGCATAGGCGGCCAGCACGCTGGCGAAGATCGACAGGAAGGTGGCCACCGTCGCCACCATCATCGTGTTGAACAGCCAGCGCGGGTAGGCCGAGCCGAACAGGAGCTTCTCGATATGCTGCAGAGTCGGGTTGACCACCCAGAGCGGGTTCGATGAATCGAGGTCGAGCAGCTGCGCGTCCGGCTTGATGGAGGTCAGAACCATCCAGTAAAACGGAAACAGCAGCACCACGAGGATGATGAACAGCGGCATGTAGACGGTGACCACCTTGCGCGGCAGCGTCTCCAGATAGGTCATGCCCTCCCGGCTGTCGGTCAGCGGGGCGGAGGACTTGAGGGTCGCGTCAGTCATTGTTTTCTCCCTGCTGCCACTTGCGGCGCTGCAGGCCGAACCAGCTGATCATGATCGCCGCGAGCAGGAATGGCACCATCGCGGTGGCGATCGCCGCCCCCTCGCCGAGCCTGCCGCCCAGGATGCCGCGCTGATAGGACAAGGTCGCCATCAGATGCGTGGCGTTGACCGGGCCCCCGCGCGTCATAGCCCAGATGAGCTGGAAATCGGTGAAGGTGAACAGCACCGAGAAGGTCATCACCACGGCGATGATCGGCGTCAGCAGCGGATAGGTTACAAAGCGGAACATCTGCCACTTGCTCGCCCCGTCCAGCGTCGCGGCCTCATAGAGCGAGGGTGACACGGTCTGGAGCCCGGCCAGCAGCGTGATCGCGATGAACGGAATGCCGCGCCAGATATTGGCGAAGATGACGCTGCCCTGCGCCAGCAGCGGATCGCCGAGCCAGTTGATGAGCTGGTTCTTCTCCAGAATGCCCCATTTCTGCAGCAACCAGGTGAAGATCGAGAACTGCGTGTCGAAAATCCACCAGAAGGCGACGGCGGACAGGACCGTCGGCACGATGAAGGGGATCAGCACCACGGCGCGGATCAAAGCCTTGAACGGCATGTTGTTGTTGAGCAGGACGGCCAGATAGAGCCCGATCGAGAATTTGAAGATCGAGGCGATGAAGGTGTAGACCAGCGTGAAGCCGGTGGCGCGCAAAAAGTCGCGGTCGTCGAGCAGGTAGACATAGTTCTCGAAGCCGATGAAGCTGCCGCCGCGCCCGATCCGCATGTCGGTCAGGCTCATCCACATGCCGAGACCGAGCGGATAGGCCAGAAACAGCACGAGGAACGCCATGGCCGGCATCATGAACCATGCGCCAAGCCAGTTGCGGTTCACCCGGAGCCGATCCCACGCGCTGGGTTCGGGAATGGGCGCGCGTGCCGGCTTCACGGCAAGCGAGTCCGTGGCCATGTCATGACCTCCTTCGGCTTGGTCGGATGGTTCGAGGTGGACCCGGAGCGGATATGAGGCCGCCCCGGGTCAATGCATTCAGCGATAGATGCGCTGCAATTGCCGCTCGGCGAGCTGCATCGCGCCCGCTGCCGTCTCGCGCCCGGTACAGAAGTTGGCGAACATGTCGACGACGATAAAGTCGGCCATCGCGGTCGCTGCCTTTTCGTCGAGCTTGCCCCTGTGACCGGCAACAAGGCTGCGCTTGGCGGCGTCGCGGAACACGCGGTTCTTTGGATCCTTCGTCCAGACCGGATTGTTGTCAAAGGCGTTGAGCGTGTGCGTGAGGTAGCCGGCGGCAGCATCAAGCCAGGGGTTGAACTGTTCGGCTTCCAGCATGAAGGCCGTGAACGCCTTGCAGGCATTCGGGAACTTCGTGTAGGCCATGGTGACCATCGGGAAGCAGAGCTGGATTTCGGTTGGCCTGCCGGCAGGCCCGATCGGCCAGTAGGCATGGTCCATGTCCGCCGCGATTTCCTTCTGCTTCGGATCGGTCGAGGCGTTGGCAGCCGCGTAGATCGAGATGCCGTTGGCCGTCAGGGACAGTTCGCCCGACAGGAAGAGCCGGTTGTTCGAGGCGTCGTTCCAGGCCACGGTTCCCTGCACATAGGTGTCGTAGAGCGCCTTGGCGTAGTTGAGCGCAGCCTCGGTTTCGGCCGAACGAATGATGACTTTCGAAGCTTCGTCGACCTGCGCCGCGTTGTGCGACCACAGCAGCCAGTAGGCATAGGCGTTGCCGTCGCCTGTCGCGCGGCCGAGCGGGAAGCCCGCTGGCGTGTTCCTGGCTTTCAGCGCCTTGCACAGTTCAAGGAAACCAGCCGTCGTCGTCGGGACTTCATTGAAGCCGGCGGCCTTGATGAGCGAGATGCGGTAGTTGATGTAGCCACCGTTGATGGCGGCGGGGATGGCAATCCACCGGTCGCCGAGCTTACCGTAGGCCTCTGCGACGGGAACCCAGCCGCCGTACTTCTTGCCGAGATAGTCGGCGACGTCGCTGACCTCGAGGCAGCGCTGCGGGAACAGGTGCGGCGTCGAATACAGCGCCCAGAACATGTCCGGCCCGGTGCCGGTGTTCGCCGCGACGGAAGCCTTGGGCTGCATGTCGTCGAAGGATTCGCTGGTGACGTTGATCCTGACGCCGGTCGCGGCCGTGAACGCAGCAACGATCCTGTTGAAAGCCTCATCCTCGGCGACGACAAAGCGGCGCCAGCGCATGAGGTTGAGGGTTGCGCCTGCCTCCGGCCGCCACGGCGCGGTCTGCGCCCAGGCCTTGGCGAAATCTGTCAGTCCGGAACCGGCCAGTGCGCCAGCGCCCAGAAGGCCCGCGCCGCCCTTGAGGGCTGAACGTCTTGTCAGCTTGGTCATCGTCAAATCCTCCCTTGGATGTTGTGTTGTGAGGGCGTTTGTCGGCCCTTCTTGTAGTGGTCGTCGGCCTAAAGTCAGATCAAGCGGCCATGCGCTTGCCGCTGTCACCGTCGAACAGGTGCGTGAGCTTTGCGTCCGGCGACACGCGGATCACCTCGCCGGGCTTGGCCTGGATCCGCTCGCGGAAGACGCAGGTGATGTTCTGCCCGCCGATATCGGCGACCACCTGGGTTTCCGAGCCCATCGGCTCGACCACGTGGACGCGCGCTTCGAGGCCCGCGCCATCAAGCCGGATCGCCTCTGGCCGCAGGCCGTAGACCGCCGATTTGCCGCTGGAGCCGGCCGGAGCGCCGGCGATCGGCAGGTTGAAGCCGCCGTCGGCGTGAAAGCCGGAGCCGTCAATCTTGCCCTTGATGAAGTTCATCGCCGGCGAGCCGATGAAGCCGGCAACGAACAGGTTGGCCGGGCGGTCATAAAGCTCGAGCGGCGCGCCGATCTGCTCGACGATGCCGTCATGCATCACCACGATCTTGTCGGCCATGGTCATGGCCTCGATCTGGTCGTGGGTGACATAGACCGTGGTCGTCTTCAGGCGCTGGTGCAGTTCCTTGATCTCGGTGCGCATCTGCACGCGCAGCTTGGCATCGAGGTTCGACAACGGCTCGTCGAACAGGAAGACCTGCGGATCGCGCACGATGGCCCGGCCCATGGCGACGCGCTGGCGCTGACCGCCGGACAACTGCCGCGGATAGCGCTCAAGCAGCGGCGACAGCGACAGGATCTTGGCCGCCTTGTCGACGCGGGTCTTGATCTCGTCCTTGGGAGCACCGCGCAGCTTCATCGAGAACGCCATGTTGTCCGCGACGGTCATGTGCGGATACAGCGCGTAGTTCTGAAACACCATGGCAATGTCGCGCTCTTTCGGCGGGACATTGTTGACGACACGGTCGCCGATCATGATGTCGCCGGCGGTGATGTTCTCAAGCCCCGCGATCATCCTGAGCAGCGTCGACTTTCCGCAGCCCGACGGACCGACGAGGATGACGAACTCGCCATCCTGAATGTCGATGTTGACCCCGTGGATGATCGGCGTCGCGCCGAATGACTTCTTTACGTCGCGGATTCCGACTGACGCCATTGTTTTCGACCTCCCTGTGCAAACGTGCACGGGTGCAGAATGAACCGCTTCGCTCATCCAGCGCAACCTGTTCCCCGACACTGACGACAGGGTCTACCAAGTTCACCCACCACTTGCGCGTTAAAAATCATACTATAAACTGCAGCGTGTCAAGTCCCCTTCGGCAAGCCCCTGCGACAGCGCCGGAGCGCCCGCAGATGACCCAACCATCGCGATCAGTTCGGCATGATCAACACCGCCTCCTCCTCCGACAGCCTGTTCCGCCAGGTCACTGACAGCATCGCCATTTCGATCCTGTCCGGCGATCTTGAGGCAGGCGCGCTGGTGCCGACGGAGCCGGACCCCGGCGCCGGTTTTTCTGCCTCGCGCTCGGTTTACCGTGAGGCGCTGAAGTATCTCAGCGCCAAGGGATTGATCGAGGCGCGCCAGCGCAGCGGCACCCGCGTCGCGCCCCGCTCCGCCTGGAACCTGCTCGACCCGGACATTCTGCGATGGGCTCTCGCAGGCAAGATCGATGAGGATTTCGTGCGTAATCTCTATGAGTTGCGCCTGTTCGTCGAACCGAATGCCGCTCGGTTGGCAGCCTTGCGGCGCACGCCGGAGCAACTGGCGCGGATTGGCGCCGCCCTGACCCGGATGGAGCAGAACCCGCCCTATGGCGACGCCATCATCGAAGCCGACCTCGACTATCATGGCAGCATCTTCGACGCCGCCGGCAATCCCGCGCTGACCTGCCTCAAGAGCGTGGTCGTCTCCACCTTGCTGTGGTCCATGCGACTGCAACGCAACAAGGATCCGTCGCTCTTCTCGGTGCCGCTGGCGGATCACCAGCGGGTCTACCGCGCAATCGAGCAACAGAATGGCGAGCAGGCAGGCACCTGCATGGCCACGCTGGTCTATGATGCACTGCACGATACGATTGCTGCATTGCGGCATGAGCGGTCCGGCGCCGTCACAGGCATATCGCAAAAATAAATCAGATTTATTGAGAGTGGATGGCGCATGGGCGCCGGCATGGCCGGCCCGAGAAAATGGCAGTTGAACATCAGCCGCCTTTGCTCTTTGCTGGCGGGATCAAAGGACCACGGCAGATGGTCCAAAGGGGGAAGGACAGTCGATGTTGCTCAAGGACAAAGTCTGCATCATCACGGGCGCGGGCAGCGAGCGCGGCCTCGGCCGGGCAACTGCTCAGTTGTTTGCCGAACACGGCGCACGGATCGTCGTTATCGACATCGATCTTGCGGCGGCGCGCAGCACGGCCCGGGCGCTGAAGGGCCGCGGCCACATGGCGGTCAAGGCGGACGTGACGCGCCGCGCCGACTGCGCGCGCGCCGCCGCTCGGACCCTCGACCGCTTCGGCCGCATCGACGTTCTGGTCAACAATGCGGGCATCACGTCGCCGGAGCGGCTGCTGGAGGTCAGCGACGCCCTCTACGACAGGATCATGGACGTGAACATGCGCGGCAGCTTCCACATGACCCAGGCGGTCGTGCCGGCCATGCGGGCGCAGAAAGCCGGATCGATCGTCAACATGGCCTCGGTCTCGGCGCAGCGCGGCGGCGGCGTCTTCGGCGGCACGCCATATGCCGCGGCCAAGGGTGCGATCCTCGGCTACACCAAGGCCTGCGCCCGCGAACTCGGTCCGGACAATGTCCGCGTCAATGCCATCTGTCCCTCGCTCATCGACACCGACATCACCGCCGGCAAGATGAGCGATGAGCGACGGCGCGAAATCCTCGCCGGCATCCCGATGGGCCGCGTCGGCAGCGCGCGCGACGTGGCCGGCTGTTGCCTGTTCCTTGCCTGTGATCTGTCGGCCTATGTGACAGGTTCGGAAGTCGACGTGAACGGCGGCAGCCACATCCATTGAAGGAACAGGACGATGCCCTCCCGCGCTGTCAGAAACATTGCGAAATCCGAACTCAGGGAAAAGGCCCGGCTCATCCGGCGCGAGACGGTGCGGCTCACGGACATCTGCGGTTCTGGCCACTACGGCTCGGCCTTCTCGATGGCCGAACTGGTGGCTGTGCTTTACTACCAGTTGCTGCATGTCGATCCGGCCCGGCCCCGCTGGAAGGACAGGGACCGTTTCACCATGGGCAAGGGCCATGCAGCCATCGGCCTGTTCCCGGTCCTCGCCGATCTGGGCTTCTTTCCCTCCGAATGGCTCGACAGCTACAGCCGGCTCGGCAGCTATCTCGGCGACCATCCCGAGATGAAGAAGACGCCGGGCATCGATTTCTCCTCCGGCTCCATCGGCCACAACCTGTCCGTCTCCGTCGGCATGGCGCTCGGCGCCCGCCTGAAATCATCGCAGGCCCGCGTGGTCTGCCTGATGGGCGATGGCGAGCAGAACGAGGGACAGGTCTGGGAAGCCGCCATGTCGGCGGCACACTGGAAACTGGACAATCTGGTCGGGATCGTCGACATCAACGGCGCCGGATCGGACGGGGTGGCACAGGAAACCATGGGCTCCGAACCGCTCGCGTCGAAATGGGACGCCTTCGGCTGGAATGTCATCACACTGAAGGACGGCCATGATCTCGACGCCGTCAGCGACGGCCTCAACCGTGCCCTGAACACCCCGAACGGCAAGCCGACCTGCGTGCTCGCCTACACGGTCGCCGGCAAAGGCGTCTCCTTCATGGAGAGCACATGGCAGTGGCACCTGGGGTTCCTCGGCCCGGCCGATCTTGAACGGGCCTATGCGGAAATCGACGCCGGCAACATCGGGTGAGGAAGCAAGAGACCATGTCACAGTCCGGCAAATACCGCGCCAACCCGCCCGCTCCCGGCATGGCCTACATGTCGCGGGAACTGAAACAAACGGTTGACCTGACCGAGTCGACCGTCACCGACGATTTCGATGAGCGCTCATGGGACATGGTCGTGTCGCTGGGCCTGTCGCGCCAGTTGACCACGGGCACGACCCTTCTCGAACTGGCCGCCGAAGGGCATGACGACATCGTCGTCTGCACGGCCGATCTCGGCCGGCCCACCCAGGTGGTCAACTTCGGCAAGCGCTATCCCGACCGCTACTTCAATTTTGGCATCGCCGAACGAAACATGATCGGCGCGGCGGCAGGCCTCGCCACCATGGGCCTCACACCGGTGATTTCGAATTACTCGTTCTTCCTCGCACTGATGGGCGTCGAGAACATCCGCAACGACATCTGCTACACCAATCTGCCGGTGAAGATGGTCGGCACGCATTCCGGCATCGCCATGGGCTTTTACGGCACCTCGCATCACTGCTGCGAGGACATCGGCGCGCTCCGCGCGATTCCGAACCTCGTGCTGATGGCGCCGTGCGATGGCGTTGCCATCACCTCCGCGCTCAGGACCAACATCAGGCACCCTGCCCCGATCTATTTCAGGTGCGGGCGCGGGCGCGAGGCTGTGGTCTACGACAAGCCGTTCGACTTCCGCATCGGCGGCTCCAACACGTTGCGCGAGGGCCGTCACGCGACCGTCCTGGCCATCGGCAATCTGGTCAAGGCCGCACTCGATGCGCATGCCATTCTGGCGAAGCGCGGCATCGGCCTGACCGTGGTCGACATGTACTCGATCCGCCCGATCGACCGGCAGGCCATCCGCGACGCAGCCGCGCGCGGCCCGGTCTTCTCCGCCGAAGAAGCCAACATCACCGGAGGCTTCGGTTCGGCCGTGGCGGAGGTGATGGCCGATGAAGGGCTTGGCGGAAAGCTGACGCGCATCGGCATGCCTGACGACTACGCTGTGCTGGGTCCGCCGACACACCTTTACCGCCACTATCGGCTCGACGGGGAAGGTGTAGCAGACACAATCGAGCGCACCCTCTCGCGCTGATCGACGGAATGTGTCTGGGTTAACCATTGCCTAACAATTTGGTTGCGAAACGAGGTTAATCGCGGTTAACTTTTTTCAAGGACGGTGAGCGGCACCCTCCGGTAAGCACATTGGATAACCTTGATGTCAGCCCTGCTTGATATTCAATCGGTTCAAGATTCCAGTGTTCAGCTTCATGCTCCAATAACTGATCTCCTGCCTTATGAGCTGACATTTTCGGCTCTTGGCTACAGCGAGATGAACGTTGTTCTCGACCCGAACGAGAAGGCCGCGTGGTGCCAGTTCAACCCTCAGTCAGCCCCCAGCTTCACGCGCCCTCTTCTGCAGGACATGCTGCGTTTCAAGCGTTCGGTCGCGACGCTGTTTGAACGTGCGCCGGCAGGCGAGCCGCCACTGAAGTTCGTGGTCGGCTGTTCCGGCATCCCGGGCATCTACAATCTGGGCGGTGACCTCGCCTATTTCGCCAACGCCATCCGTGCGAAGGACCGCGTCGCATTGACAGCATACGCCCGCGAATGCTGCGAGATGGTCTACAACGTCTACAGCGGCTTTGACCTGCCGATCATCGTCATCGGCCTGATCCAGGGCGACGCGCTGGGCGGCGGCTTCGAATCGGCCCTGTCCTGCAACGTTCTGGTGGCGGAGCGGAGGTCCCGTTTCGGCTTGCCGGAGATCCTGTTCAACCTGTTTCCGGGCATGGGTGCCTACAGCCTGCTGTCGCGCAGGGTCGGCGCCATCAAGGCCGAAGAGATGATCCTCAGCGGCAAGATTTACAGCGCGGAGGAACTGCATGCGCTCGGACTGATCGATGTGCTCGCGGAAGACGGTCATGGCGAGCAGGCTGTCCGCGACTGGATCGCCCAGAACCGCAAGCGCCACAGCATACTCAAGGCTGTGCATGATGTGCGCCGCCGCGTCGGCGGATTGACGCTTCAGGAGCTGTTTGACGTCACGGATCGCTGGGTTGATGAAGCGATGGCGCTTGACGACACCAGCCTGCGCCGCATGGAACGTCTGCGCGCTGCACAGGCCAAGCGTCAGGGTTGAGCGAACCGCCTGCGGCTAGACCGCGCGTTTCGCCAGTCTGTCCTGCTCTGCAAGCCAGGCCCGCAAGGCCGCCTCTGCCTCCGCGAACACGCTCCTGAGTGTTTGCACGCGCCCCTCGCCGAGTTCGGCCAGGTCCTTCGGGGTTGTCGCTCGCCATTCAAGGGCCAAGGCGAAGACCCGCTTGGCGCCGATGTTGGCGGAGCTGCTGCGCAAGGCGTGCAGGACCTCCTGGAACGCGGTCACGTCCTCAAGGGCAACGGCCTCGGCGATTGCATCAAGCGTTGACACGGCGCTGGCGAGGAACTCGCCGATCAGTTCGTGCATGAATGCGAGATCGCCAAGGTCGAGCAGATCGTTCAGGGCCGCATGATCCAGAACCGGCATGCCCTCGAGATCGAGCGGCAGTTCGACCGGGACGGCGACGGCTGGCGCCGGCTTTGGCAACGCAGCGCCGCCCGATTTGCAGGCAAGGAAGGCCTGCCGCAGTTCGTCCTGATCGATCGGCTTGTGCAGGCAGCCGTCAAGCCCGGCGTCATGGCACCGCCTGCGGGTTTCGTCGGTCACGTCGGCAGTCAGCGCATAGATTGGCAGACGCGGCGCGCCGAGGGTCGCAAAGCGATAGAGCTTTGTCGCCTCAAGCCCGTTCATGACCGGCATGTTGATGTCCATTAGAACGATGTCGAAGCTCTGCTTGAGCATGACATCGACGGCCTGCTCGCCATTGTCGACGATGGTCAACTCATGCTTGTCGCGCTCAAGCAGCTTGCGGATGACGATCTGGTTTGTCGTATTGTCCTCCGCGACAAGCACGCGCAGCGGAGCGATGCCGCTGCGCTCGCCTTCGGGCTGGTTGTCCAGCACCTCGCGCACCTGCGCCAGCGCTGCGAGCTGCGCCAATTCGGCGCGCTGGATCGGCAGTCCCAAATGCGACAGGAACGGTGCCTTGACGTCGCTCTTCAGGGCGTTTCCGTCGCGCGATAGAGCCGCGATGGCGCACGAGCCGAGCACTTTGTGCTTTGCGTCGAGCATCATCAGGTCAGCGATCGTTTCGGACGGCATTGTCTCGGGATCGAGCACGAGCACAAAGGCCTTGCCTTCGTCGAAGCAATCGGACGCCGCGGCGATGGCCCGGCGCGGATCGTTCAGGCGCACCACAACGCCGCATTCCAGCGCGAGTTGTGTGTAGAGCCTGAAATCATTGGACAGGAGGATCATGACAGGCGCAGGCACGTCGGTCTCCGCAACCGTTGCGGGCACCTCGAACGGCATGGTGAACCAGAACTCGCTCCCCTCGCCGACAACGCTGTTGACGCCGATCTCGCCGCCATGACGCTCGACAAGTTGTTTGACGATGGCAAGCCCAAGTCCCGTGCCGCCGAAGCGGTCTACGATTGTTTCGTCAGCCTGCGTGAAGCGCTCGAAGATCCGGCGCTGGGCCGCATCGGCAATGCCTATGCCGGTGTCCCTGACGCTGAAGCGCAGGATGTGCCTGTTGTCGCTGACAAGGTGGGGAGCGACCGTGACATGAATGCCGCCCGTCTGGGTGAACTTTGTCGCATTGCCGATCAAGTTGGTGAGAATTTCTTCGAGCGACTGCTGCGGTCCGGCGAGTTGGGCCTGAATGCCGGGCTCGGTCAGCACCGTGAGCGACAGGCCCTTGGCCTCGGTTGTGGCGGAGAGAATCCGCCTGACGGCTTGCAGTGACGCCAAAAGATTGAATGGTTGCATTGGCTCAAGATCATTGCGCGCTTCCCGGCGCGAAAGGTCGAGCAGCGAGTTGATCATTTTCAGCAGGGACCGGCCGGACATGGCGATGGTCGCGATCATCTCGCGCTGCTCGCGCGGAATGGAAGCGCCGCGCAGGAGGTCCGCCAGGGTGATGATGGCGTTGAGCGGTGTCCTGAGTTCGTGGCTGACGCTGGCGAGGAACAGGGTTTTGGCCTTGTTGGCCTGCTCCGCCTGGAGCTTGGCCTCCGACATCTTTCGGATCAGCGCCGAGACATAAGCCGGCAGGATGAACAGCCCGGCCAGCAATCCGAAGGACAGTTCGAGATTGTTGCGCCATAGGGGCGTCATCGCGATCAGGAAGCAGAAGCCGGCGATCGCCGACAGCGCCGCCCCGATGAGATACTTTACTCCGAACCGGAAACCATTGCCGAAGATAATCCAGAGATAAAGCGGATAGCCGATGGCGAACGCGCTTTCGCCGACGTGCATGCCATAAGACAACATGCCGATATCGAGCGTGATGGCCAGGATCCGGCGCGGGTGCGAGATGCCGGGATCATGAAGGATGTGAATGAACAGCGCGATCGAGCAGGCATAGTAAATCCCGAACAACACCAGCGCTTCGTGGAAAATGTCCTGGGCAGTTCCGTGACCGCGGGCGGAAGCCACCAGAAGGTAGATCAGCACCACCGACGAAATCACGATCCGGTTGATCGTCATCTCATGCTCGGAATCCGGACGTCCGCGGAGGCGGCGACGAAGCGGCGCAGTCAGGCGTCGCCAGACGCCCGCCTTCCGCTGTGCATTAGCCTCGGCGGTCATGCCCGCTTCAGAGCGCGGGTTCGTTCCTGCGCGAAGGCGATGAAATCGGCGAACGGCAAGGGCTGGGCGTACAGGAAGCCCTGAAACTCATCGCAACCTTCCGCAGAAAGGAACTCGGCCTGTGCCTTGTTTTCGACGCCCTCCGCCAGGATGGCAAGGTCAAGACTGTGCCCGAGGGCGATCACTGTCTTGACGATCGCCACGTCGTTCGGATCCCCCGGCAGGTTGCGGATGAAGGACTGGTCGATCTTCAACCGATCGACAGGGAAGCGCTTGACGTAACGCAGCGACGAGTACCCGGTGCCGAAATCATCGATGGAGATTTCGCAACCAAGCGTCCTGAGTTGCTCAAGTTCCGCGATCAGCGTGTCGCTGTCCTCCAGAACGGAGCTTTCGGTCAGCTCAAGATCAAGCAGCGTCGGATCAAGGCCCGATTCCGCCAGCGCCCGGGTCACGAGCAGCGGCACATTCTGGCGGGTGAACTGCAGCGGCGAGAGGTTGACCCCAACGCGCACGCCGGCGAGGCCCATGCCCTGCCAGCGCCTGCCCAGCCGGCAAGCCTCCATGACGACCCAGTCGTTGAGTTTGACGATGAAGCCTGTCGCCTCCGCCCGCGGCAGAAAAATGCCGGGCGACTGCAGGCCCATTCCGGGACGGTTCCAGCGGATCAGCGCCTCGCCGCCGACAAGCGCGCCGGTCACGGCGTTGACCTGAGGCTGGAAGTAGAGCTCGAACTCCTTGCGCTCCATCGCGAGCCGCATGTCGGAGTCGAGAATGGCGTTCAGCAGCGCCGTCGACTGCATGTCGGAGGCGTACATCGAGGCCCTGTTGCCGCCATCCGCCTTGGCCCGGTACATCGCGGTGTCGGCGTTCTTCAGAAGGGTTGCGCCGTCCCCGCCATCCGTCGGATGCAGCGTCGTGCCGATGCTTCCCGTCGAGATGACCTGACCGGTGCTGCAAACATAGGGCTCCATGATCAGGTCGAGCAGGCGCTGGGCGAACAACGTTGCTTCCGCTGCCGAGGCAATGTCCGACTGCAGCACGGCAAACTCATCCCCGCCGATGCGGGCGACCGTATCCTGGCGGCGAGATGCGTCTTTCAGCCGCTGCCCGATCGCTGCAATGAACTCATCGCCGACGCCATGCCCCTGCAGGTCGTTGATCGACTTGAAGTTGTCGAGATCGATCAGGTGCAGCGCAAAGGATCGGTCGCCCCGGCGGGACCGTGTGATCTCGCGGTTCAGGCGCTCATGCAGCAAGACGCGGTTCGGCAGACCCGTCAGCGTGTCGTGATGGGCCATATGCCGGAGGTAGTTTTCGGCGGCCTTTCGGTCGCTGATGTCGATCGAGGTCGTGAGAATGCCGCCTATGCTGCCATCGACGTTGTGAAGTGGGGTCTTGGAGGACAGAAGCACACGCCTGACATTGGCGGCGTCGAGCACCTCCTCTTCGAAGGACGGCAGATGCCGCCCCGTTTCCCATACCATCCGGTCAAGCGCATTGCTGCGCGCGGCCTGTTCCTCACCGATGAACTCGGAAATCGGCGAGCCCACGACCTTGGCAGCGTCCTTGCCCAGCAGCGACGCCTGGAAAGCGTTGACGAACAGCATCTTGCCGTCGAGATCGGTGCAGCGCACCACGGCCGGGATGCTGTCGATGACCTGCGCCAGCCTCTCGCGCGAGTCGCGCATGGCAAGTTCGCGGGTGCGCTCGCTTTCGTCGAGCTCGTTCTTCAGCTTTTCGGCCCGCGCAGCCAGCAGAAGCTGCTGCTTGCGCAGGCGCAGCAGGTTCCGGGCGCGGGTTGCGAACTCCTGGTGATCGACCGGACTCTGCAGGAAGTCCGTGGCGCCGCATTCCAGCGCCCGCATGCGGAAACTGCGCTCCTCATAGACGGTCAGCACCACCACCGGGACATCAGCAGCGCCTGGCAAATCACGGAAACAGCGCACGAATTCGGCCCCGTCCATGTGCGGCATCTTGAAATCGGTGATGACGAGGTCAGGCGTGCGGTGCCGCAAACCTTCCAGGGCAAGGAGCGGGTCGGCGAACGTCTCGACAACAATATCATCGGCGATCGATGCGGCCAGCCGCGCAAAGATCTGCCTGTTCGTGAACTGGTCATCGAGGATTGCAATGAACGGCATTTGTTTGCGTTCTGAAGGCCTTGGTCGTGGGTTTGGGTGGCGGATGCAATCGACGGACGCAGCTTGCTACAACAGATTATCAGGCTCTCTGGTTAACGAACGGTTTGGGCGCTTGCCCGTGCTGGCACCTTGGCGCGCGCAGCGGACGCACCATCCCTGACGCATACTCCCTTGCACAAAATTGCTTTAAGCTTAAAACATTAACGCAAAGGTCATGGCGCGGGGCGTCCGGCGACCTGCGCCGCCGATGGAGATGCAGATGAAAATCGCGGTGATTGGTGGTGGTCCTGCGGGGCTCTATTTCGCGCTTCTGCTGAAGAAGGCTCGGCCGGGCGTCGCGATCACGGTTCATGAGCGCAACAAGGCCGACGACTTGTTCGGCTTCGGCGTCGTCTTCTCCGACCAGACGCTCGACACCTTCAAGGCGCATGACCTTGAGAGCTACGAAGCGATACGCCGGTCCTTCGCTTATTGGGACGACATCGAGATCCAATTCAAGGACACCGTGCACCGCATCGGCGGCAACGGCTTCTGCGGCTGCTCACGCCGAACCTTGCTGCAATTGCTGCAGGCCCGCGCCCGCTCGCTCGGCGTCAATCTCGTCTTCGGCGCGGAGATCGACGACGAATCCAGCCTAGATGCTGACATGATCGTCATCGCAGACGGGATCAACTCGCGCCTGCGCGAGAAGCACCGCGATCATTTCGGCACGAAGACCGACCTTCGCCCCAACAAGTTCTCATGGATGGGCTCGACCAGGCCATTCGACGCCTTCAACTATTTCTTCCGCGAAACGGAGCACGGCGTCTTCATCGCACATTGCTACCAGTACGAGGCCGGCGCCTCGACCTGGGTGCTGGAAACCACTACCGAAACCTGGCAGCGCGCCGGGCTCGACCGCATGACCGAGGACGAGAGCGCGCGTTTTCTTGAGGGCGTCTTCGCCGCCGAATTGCAGGGCCACAAGCTCGAGACCAACCGCTCGATCTGGCGCAACTTCCCGATGATCCGCAATGAGCGCTGGGTGAAGGACAACATGGTCCTGATCGGCGACGCCAAGGCCACGGCACATTTCTCGATCGGCTCCGGCACCAAGCTGGCCATGGAAGATGCCATCGCGCTGTTCAAGTCTGTCCTCGCCACGACAACGGTGCCCGAAGCCCTGAGCCATTTCGAAACCACGCGCCGGCAGGAGGTGGAGCGCACCCAGCATGCGGCAGATACGTCGCTGGTCTGGTTCGAGGAGATCGAGCGCTTCTGGGACATGGACCCGACCCAGTTCGCCTTCGGCCTGATGACGCGCTCGAAAGCCATCACCTATGACAATCTGCGCCTGCGCGCCCCCGATTTCGTGGCCGCAGTCGATGACATGGTCGCACGCGAGGTGATGAAGCAGGGCGTCACGCCCGAACCACATCACGCCGTCGCTCCGATGTTCCAGCCTTTCCGGCTGCGCGACATGGCGCTCTCCAACCGTGTCGTCGTCTCGCCCATGTGCATGTACTCGGCCACGGACGGCATGCCCGGCGACTTCCATCTCGTGCACTACGGCGCGCGCGCCATGGGCGGGGCCGGCCTGATCTTCACCGAGATGACCTGCCCGTCGGCGGACGCGCGCATCACCCCCGGCTGCACCGGACTCTGGAACGACGCGCAGCAGGCTGCTTGGACGCGGATCGTCGATTTCACCCACCAGAACAGCGACGCGCGCATCTGCCTCCAGCTCGGCCATGCCGGACGCAAGGGCGCGTCGAAGCTGATGTGGGACGGCATGGACCGCCCCTTGGCCGACGGCGCGTGGGACATCATCGCGCCATCCGCCCTGCCCTACTATCCCGAAAGCCAGACCCCGCGCGAAATGGCCGAGGCCGACATGGCGCGCATAACCGCCGATTTCGTCGCAGCCACCCGCCGCGCCGAGGCTGCCGGCTTCGACATGCTGGAGCTGCACTGCGCCCATGGCTACCTGCTGGCCTCGTTTATCTCGCCGGTGACCAACAAGCGGACCGACCGGTATGGCGGCTCGCTCGACAACCGTCTGCGCTTTCCGCTTCGTGTGTTTGAGGCGATGCGCGCGGTCTGGCCCGCCCGCAAGCCGATGTCGGTGCGCATTTCCGCTTCCGACTGGATGGAGGGCGGCATCACCATGGCCGATACCGTGGAGGTCAGCCGCGCCTTCGCCCGCGCCGGCGCCGACCTGATCGACGTGTCGAGCGGACAGACCTCGCCCAAATCGAAGCCGCATTATGGCCGCATGTTCCAGACGCCCTTCGCCGACCAGATCCGCAACGAGGCCAAGCTTGCGGTCATGGCGGTCGGCTCGATCACTGGCGCCGACCAGATCAACACGATCATCGCCGCCGGCCGCGCCGATCTCGTGGCCTTGGGTCGCCCGCACCTCGCCGATCCCGCCTTCACGCTCCGCGCCGCCGCCTGGTACGGCGACAAGGAGCACCACTCCGCCAGGCAATACGCCCCCGGCCGCGACGCGCTCTACCGCCAGTTGGAGAAGGAGCGCGCGGATTTGACGGAGCTCAGGCTGAAGGCGCGGCCGAAGAGCCATGCGCCGGAGGTTGAGGAAGGACGGATGGCGGCGGAGTGAGTCTATCGGCGGGTGCGGCACGCCCTCACCCTGCCTTCAGCCACACCCTTGGATCAACCACCCTGCCCCCGCCGCCGAGCGCCTTGACCAGCGCCTCCATGCTGGCGAGGTTGTGGATGGTGCGGAACTCATCGACATGGGGCAGCAGCGCGCGGATGCCGCCGGCGCGGGCCTCGAACTGATCGAAGCGCAAGAGCGGGTTGAGCCAGACCAGCTTGCGGCATGAGCGGTGGAGCCGGTCCGCCTCGAAGCCGAGTTGCTCCAGCCCCTGCCGCTCCAGCCCGTCGGTGAACAGCAGCACAACCGCCCCGCCCGCCAGCACACGGCGTGACCACAGGCGGTTGAAATCATGCAGCGCCTGCCCGATGCGCGTGCCGCCCTCCCAATCGGGCGCAGCCTTGCCGCACAGCGCCAGCGCCTCGTCAGGGTCCTTGGTGCGCAACAGGCGCGAGACATTCGTCAGCCGCGTGCCGAAGGTGAAACTGTGCACCTGACGGCGGTGATCGGTCAGCGCATGCAGGAAATGCAGCAGGATGCGGCTGTATTCCGCCATCGAGCCGGAGATGTCGACCAGCGCCACCACCGGCGGATGCTTTTCGGTCTGCTCGCGATAAGCAAGCTCGATGCCCGCCCCGCCCGCACGCACTGACTGGCGCAAGGTGCGGCGCAGATCGATGCGGGAGCCGCGCGCATCGGGCCGGAAGCGGCGGGTCGGCACAGTGTCGTCCGGCAGGCGAAGCTGTGCAATCAGACGGGTTGCGCGGCTCACCTCATCGGCGCTCATCTGCGCGAAATCGCGGCCTTTCAGGGTTTCCTTGTCGGAGATGGTGAGTCGCCCCGAGAATTCCGTCAGCTCCCGGACGACCTCTTCGTCCTTCTGCTTCGGCGGCGTGAACGCCTCCTGCACGCGCAGCGCGGCCGCCTCGGGCTTTGCATCGGGCTTGGGTGGAGCGATCGCTTCAGGCGACATCATCGCCATCATCTTCTCGATCAGAGCACGCCTGCGCCAGAACAGCGCAAAGGCCTGGTTGAACAGACCCATATCCTCGCGCCGCTTCACGAACACTGCATGCAGCGACCAGTAGACGTCCTCGCGCCCGCCCAGCGCTCCGCTTTCCAGCGCCTGCACAGCATCGAGCACGGAACCCGGGCCGACTTTCAGCCCCGCCCCGCGCAGCGCGCGGGCGAAGTAGGCGACATTGTCGGCGATGAGGCCGGTCACCTCACCGACCCTTCACCTGATCAAGCAGCTTCTTCACCGCTGACCCCTGCATCTTCTGGATGTCATCCTGGTATTTCAGCAGCGCCCCGATCGTGTCGGAGACCAGCGCCGGGTCGAGCGCGACAGCGTCGAGTTCCACGAGCGCCGTCGCCCAATCCAGCGTCTCGGCGACGCCCGGAGCCTTGAACAGCTCCTCCTTGCGGATGGCCTGCACGAAGGCGACGATCTGCTTCGACAGCTTGGCCGGCGCCTGCGGTGCCTTGGCCCTCAGGATGGCCAGTTCGCGCTCTGAATCGGGGTAGTCCACCCAGTGATACAGGCAACGGCGCTTGAGCGCGTCGTGGATTTCGCGCGTGCGGTTGGAGGTCACGATCACGATCGGCGGGTGTTCCGCCCTGATCGTGCCAAGCTCGGGAATCGTCACCTGCCCGTCCGACAGCACTTCGAGCAGGAAGGCCTCGAAGGCCTCGTCCGTACGGTCGAGTTCGTCGATCAGCAGGATCGGCGGCCCGCCCTCATGCGGCTCCAGAGCCTGCAGCAGAGGCCGGCGGATCAGGTAGCGCTCGGAGAACAACTCGCTCTCCAGCTTGTCGCGATTGACCGCCCCACCCGCTTCCGCGAGCCGGATCGCCATCATCTGCTGGGCGTAATTCCACTCGTAGACCGCCGACGAGACATCGAGGCCCTCATAGCATTGCAGGCGGATCAGCTTGCGCTGAAGCGTGGAGCTCAGCACCTTGGCGATCTCGGTCTTGCCGACACCCGCCTCCCCTTCGAGCAGGAGCGGCCGGCCCATGCGCAGGGCGAGGAACAGCACGGTGGCCAGGGCGCGGTCAGCGACATAGCCGCCTGATTTCAGCAGCGCCGCAGTGGCGTCGATGGAGTTGGGGATCGGGATCATCAAACCGGACGGGCAGGAGAAAAGGGCAGCGTCATCTTATGGCCGAAAGCGTGCGTCCCGTCACCAATTTGACAAGCACAAACGCTAGTCGTTAGATGCACCAAGTGAGAACATATCATAAACATGGAGGATGACATGACAAGTGCAGAGGTCGCCAGGGCGTTCACCGACATGCTCAGGACCGGTGATCATCACGGCGCCGCAGCCCGCTTCAACGCGCCGGACATCGTCAGCATCGAAGCGATGGACGGCCCGATGGCGCGGGTGCAGGGCACGGCCGCCGTCGCTGCCAAGGGGCAGTGGTGGGCCGACAACCACGAGGTCGCCAATGGCGTGACCAAGGGACCCTACATCAACGGCGACCAGTTCGCCGTGCATTTCAGCATGGACGTCAAGACCAAGGCCACCGGCGAGACCATGCACATGGAGGAGGTCGGCCTCTACACCGTCAAGGACGGCAAGATCGTCGAAGAGAAGTTCATGTACTGACGAACAGTGCCATCCCGGTCAAAAGCCGGGATGGCCACAATCTGAGCGCCTTACTTGCCGACAGCCGCGTCCACGGCGCGGCGCGCCATCACGCCAATCAGGTGGGCGCGGTATTCAGCGTCGGCATGGATGTCGGCATTGAGCCCGGCGGCCTTCGCCTTCACGCCTTCGAGCGACTTCGACGAAAAGCGCTTGGCCAGCGCCGCCTCGGCCTCGGCCCAGCGGAAAACGCCCGACGCGCCTGCTCCGGTCACGGCGACACGCACCTCCGAGCCGCGTTTGGCGACGCAGACCCCGACCAGCGCGTAGCGCGAGGCCGGGTTCGGAAACTTCATGTAGGCCGCCTTGCCCGGCATCGGGAACGATATCTTGGTGATGATCTCGCCCTCCTCCAGCGCGGTGTCGAACATGCCCTGGAAGAAGTCATCGGCCGCGATCTTCCGCTTGTTGGTGATGATCGTCGCGCCCATGGCGAGGCACGCGGCGGGATAATCGGCCGCCGGGTCGTTGTTCGCCACCGACCCGCCGATAGTGCCGCGGTTGCGCACATGCGGATCGCCGATGTTGCCCGCCAGCGCGGCAAGGCCCGGAATGGCTTCCTGCACGACCGGGCTGCCGGCGACCTCGGCATGGGTCGTCATCGCGCCGATGACCACGGCCCGCCCCTTGCGCTCGATCCCCTTCATTTCGGCGACCTTGCCGAGATCGACCACGTTCCCCGGCGAGGCGAGGCGCTGCTTCATGGTCGGCAGCAAGGTTTGCCCGCCGGCCAGAAGCTTGGCGTCGTCCTTGCGGCTGAGCAGCCCCGCAGCCTGACGGACCGTCTCGGGGCGGTGATAGGTGAATGCGTACATGGGATGTCCTCCGCTCTGTTCCCTCTCCCCTTGCGGGAGAGGGTTGGGGAGAGGGGTCGCGCGGCGCAGGCCGGTGCCCCTCGGGATGAAATCGAAACCGGGCAGAGCGGTGACCCCCCTCTCCCCGGACCTCTCCCGCAAGGGGAGAGGGAGCAATCGGGCGGCTTACTCGGCTGCCATCTTCTTCAAGGCCTTCTGCGCGGCGCGCCAGACCACTTTCGGCGTCGCCGGCATCGCCACATCTTCATGGCCGACCGCGTCAGTGATGGCATTGATCACAGCTGGCGGCGCGGCGATCGCCCCGGCCTCGCCGCAGCCCTTGATGCCGAGCGGATTGGACGGGCAGGCCGTCACTGTCATGCCGACCTTGAAGGACGGCAGGTTGTCCGCGCGCGGCATGCAATAGTCCATGTAGCTTGCGGTGACGAGTTGGCCTTCCTTGTCATAGACCACCCCCTCGAGCAGCGCCTGCCCGACGCCTTGCGCAATCCCGCCGTGAACCTGGCCTTCGACGATCATCGGGTTGATCACGACACCGAAATCGTCGACCGCGGTCCAGTTCAAGATCTCGGTGACGCCGGTGTCGGGATCGACCTCGACCTCGGCGATGTGAACGCCGGCCGGGAAGGTGAAGTTGGTCGGATCGTAGAATGCGCCCTCCTTCAGCCCTGGCTCGAGGTCCTGCCCGTTGAACTTGTGGGCGATGTAGGCCTGCAGCGCGCAGGCGCCGAAATCGAGCGTCTTGTCAGTGCCCTTGACCGAGAACTTGCCGTCCTTGAAGTCGATGTCCTTCTCGGAAGCTTCCAGCACATAGGCCGCGACCTTCTTGCCCTTGGCGATGACCTTGTCGAGCGCCTTCGAGATGGCCGACATACCGACCGCACCGGAACGTGAGCCATAGGTGCCCATCCCCATCTGCACCTTGTCGGTGTCGCCGTGCACGATGGTGACCGCATCCATGGACACGCCCAGACGCTCGCAGACGAGTTGGGCGAAGGTGGTCTCATGCCCCTGGCCGTGGCTGTGTGATCCGGTCAGGATCTCGACCGTGCCGATCGGATTGACCCGGACTTCCGCCGATTCCCACAACCCGACACCCGCGCCCAACGAGCCGACCGCAGCCGAAGGCGCGATCCCGCAGGCCTCGATGTAGGCCGAAAAGCCGATGCCGCGCAGTTTGCCGCGCCGCTCGGATTCCCTGCGGCGCTTGCCGAAGCCCTTGTAGTCGGCGATCTCGAGCGCCTTCTTCATCGAGGCGTTATAGTTCCCAGCATCATACATCATGATCACCGGCGTCTGGTGCGGGAACTTCGTGACGAAGTTCATCTGGCGGAACTTGGCCGGATCCATGCCGATCTGCCGGGCGGCCACCTCGACGAGGCGCTCGACCACGAAGGTCGCCTCTGGCCGCCCTGCCCCACGATAGGCGTCCACCGGAGCGGTCGTCGTGTAGACGGCGTCCACCTCGGCATACACCGCCGGGATGTTGTACTGCCCCGACAGGAGCGGCGCATACAGGTAAGTCGGCACCGAGGACGCGAAGGTCGACAGATAGGCGCCGAGATTGGCAATCGTGTGGGCGCGCAGGCCCAGCATCTTGCCGTTCGCGTCGATTGCGAGTTCGGCATGGGTGACATGGTCCCGGCCATGCGCGTCGGAGAGGAAGGCCTCGGTGCGGTCCGAGTTCCACTTGACGGGACGCCCGACCTTCTTCGACGCCCAGACGCAGACCGTCTCCTCGGCATAGATGAAGATTTTCGAGCCGAAGCCGCCGCCGACATCGGGGGCGATGACGCGAAGCTTGTTCTCGGGCGCGATGCCGATGAAGGCCGACAGAACGAGCCGGGCCACATGCGGGTTCTGGCTCGTGGTGTAGAGCGTGTAGTGGTCTTCGCCCTTGTCATAGAAGCCGACGGCCGCGCGCGGCTCCATCGGGTTCGGCGCGAGGCGATTGTTGACGATGTCGAGCTTCACCACATGCTTGGCAGCCTTGAAGGCCGCTTCGGTTTCGGCCTTGTTGCCGAGATGCCAGTTGAACACCGTGTTGTCGGGCGCGGCGTCATGGATGACCGTCTTCGACTTCGACGCGGTGGCCGTATCGACCACGGCTGGCAGCACGCCATAGTCGACCGCCACAGCCTCGGCAGCGTCGCGCGCCTGCGCTAGCGTATCGGCGACGATCACGGCGACGTGGTCGCCGACATAGCGCACCTTGCCCTGCGCAAGAGCCGGGTGTGCGCCCGCCTTCATTGGCGAGCCATCCTTGGAGTGGATCATCCAGCCGCAGATGAGACCGCCGACCTTGTCAGCCGCAAGGTCATCCCCGGTCAGGATGGCCAGCACGCCCGGCATCCTGGATGCCTTCGACGTGTCAATTGTCTTGATGGTGGCATGCGCGTGCGGCGATCGCAGAAAATAGGCATAGGCCTGGTTCGGCCGGTTGATGTCATCGGTATAGCGGCCTGCGCCGGTGATGAAACGGTGGTCTTCCTTGCGGCGAACGGAGGCGCCGATCCCTGTGGCGGACATGTGTTCTCTCCCGAATGCTCTGTTATCGTTGAAAGAGGCAGACGGCAGTTGGCAGTCGGAAGGCAATCGCAGCGCTCGGGCACCAGGCTCTCGCCGCGGCCGATTGACGACTGCCGACGGCCCTTATTCGGCGGCGTGCTTCATCCCGGAGCCGGCCATCGCCTTGGCGCCGGCTTCCACAGCCTTGACGATGTTGTGGTAGCCCGTGCACCGGCAGATGTTGCCTTCAAGTTCCTCGCGGATGGTGTGCTCGTCGAGGTTGTTACCCTTGCGGTTGACGATGTCGACCGCCGACATGATCATGCCCGGCGTGCAGAACCCGCACTGAAGGCCGTGATGCTCCCGGAACGCCTCCTGCATCGGATGCAGGACTCCGCCCGTAGCAAGGCCCTCGATCGTGGTCACGTTGGCACCATCGCACTGAAGCGCGAGCATCGTGCAGGATTTGACGGCCTTGCCGTCGACATGCACCACGCAGGCACCGCACTGGCTGGTGTCGCAGCCCACATGGGTCCCGGTCAGTCGCTGATTGTCACGGATGAACTGGACCAGAAGCGTTCTGGGATCGATATCTGCGGTGACGGAATGTCCGTTCACCGTCATCGAGACGGCGGCCATAGTGTACCTCCTCCTTGCAAGGCCGCTGCGTCACGGGATGGTGCGCGCGGTCGTATCGTTCTTGTTTGCATCCAGCCACAGCTCAGCGGCGATCAAGCCGATGCGCTCGTGCCCGCAAGTTGTCACGCGACGCCAGCAATTGGCGAACATGTCGCCATCTAACTCGTGAAAGGCAGAGTGAACCGCTGCTTTTCACCCGTCAAGCCGGTTCGAAAAAATAAGGGCGTTCAAATTCTCTGCATTTTTCGCCTTTTTTCAAAAATCCAGGCGTTGTGGCGTCGGACTGCAGCGCCACGTCATGCCTCGGCACGGACAAACCCATCATGACGGCTTCTTGCGCATGACCGTATTGTGCAAATCAAATGGGCCATGAATGCTGCCAGATCGCGGCATCACCGACACCGACGTGGACATCTTGAAAAACTTCCTGTCGAGCGTCAGGACATCAACAGAAGATGACACGGAATGTCTTGATCTGGAGCGGCGAAATGAGACGGCATACGGTCCTGGCGGTGCTCCTGGCAGCAAGCTTTGCAGCCGTGACGGCAAACGCCCAGCAAAAGCCGGGCGGTCCTCCATCCGGCGTAACGACCGCCAAGCCCGCAGCAGCGCTGGCGCCAGCCGCAACCGCCACGAGTTGGGACGGCCACTGGAACGGGTCGTTCGGTGCCAGGACAGACATGGTTGTGATGATCAGCGGCGAAAAGATCACCGGCATAAGCCTTCTTGGCCAGCCCCTGGCCGTGACATCGAGTTCCGTGTCGGCAGGCGCCGCGAACGCAGGCGGCCCGGACTTTTCCTTGAGCCTGACGCGCGTCGCGCCGAACTCGGCCCAGGGAACCTATGAGAACAACCGCAAGGAAAAAGCCACCGCGCTGTTCAGCAGGAACTGAACCTCAGGCTGCGACGGCTTCGGCGAACTTTGCAAAGAATTCGTCGGCATACTTTTTAGCCACTGAATCGATCAGCCGCGACCCCAGTTGCATGATCTTGCCGCCAACCTGTGCATCCACGTCATAGCGCAAGAGCGTGCCCCCGCCATCCGCATCGCTGAGCGCAACCTTTGCGCCACCCTTGGCGAAACCGGCAATCCCGCCCTCACCTTCGCCGCTGATCGTGTAGCCGTTCGGCGGGTCAAGCTCGGACAGCGCCACCTTGCCCTTGAAAGTCGCCTTCACCGGCCCGAGCTTGATCTTTGCGACAGCCGAAAAATGCGTGTCGTCATCCTTGGTCAATTCCTCGCAGCCGGGAATGCAGGCCTTCAGCACCTCAGGATCATTCAGCTTGGCCCAGACCACGTCGCGGCCGGCGGGCAGCAGCACCTCACCTTGCATCTTCATGGCCATGGCATGTCCTCCCGTTTTGGCGATACAACTTGCGACATCGCTGCGCTCAACGCTATCGAAGACAAAACAGCGGTCCGCGCAAGGGGGCCAGAAGGCTTTTCGCAATGTCGCCCATGCATCCGGCGCGCCTGTTCGATCCGTTGACGCACGACCCGCGCTTTGACGCCGTGTTGGGCGATGCAGGCTATGTGCGCGCCATGCTGACCTTCGAGGCGGCGCTGGCGCGGGCCGAGGCTGCTTCCGGCGTCATCCCGGTCGAGGCCGCGCACGTCATCAATCTCGCGGTCGACACGGTGCACGGCAGTGACCTGGACGCGCTTGCAGAGGCTGTCGCCGACGGCACCGCCCGCGCGGGCACGCCCGTGATTCCGCTCGTCAAGCTGTTGACCAGCCGCACCGAAGCCGCCGGGCAGCCCTTCGTGCATTGGGGTGCAACCACGCAGGACGTGATGGACACAGCCCTTGTTCTTCAGGCGCGCGATGTCCTGGCATTGCTCGACGAGGGCCTGAACCGGGTCGGCATGGCGCTCGCCAAGCTGGCGTCCGGACACCGCCAAACGCCAATGGTGGCCCGCACGGTGATGCAGCATGCGCTGCCGACGACCTTTGGCCTCAAGGCGGCCGGCTGGCTTGATGCGGTGACACGCCACCACGGCAGGCTCGGCGAACTGGGTCCGCGCGTCCTGGCACTGCAGTTCGGCGGCGCGGCCGGCACGCTCGCCTCCCTTGGCGACAAGGGCGCAGAGGTGAGCGCCCGTCTCGCCGATGAGCTGGGGCTGACCCTGCCGGCCCTGCCCTGGCACACGGCCCGCGACCGGGTCGGCGAACTCGCGGCTTTTTGCGGCCTGCTCTGCGGCACGCTCGGCAAGATCGGCCGCGATGTGGTGCTGATGATGCAGACCGACGTGCAGGAGGCCTTCGAGCCCGAGGCCCCGGGCCGTGGCGGTTCCTCCACCATGCCGCACAAGCGCAACCCGGTGCTTGCCGCTGTCATGATCGGCGCGGGCATTGCGGCCCCCGGCCTTGTCGGGACCATCCTGTCAGCGCAGATGCACGAGCACGAGCGCGCCGCTGGATCTGCCCACGCCGAATGGCGGACCATGCCCGACCTGCTGCGGCTAACCGGCGGCGCGCTCAAGGCTGCAGGCGCACTGGCGGAAGGGCTTCAGATCGATGCAGGGCGCATGCGCCGCAATCTCGACGCCACCAACGGGCTGATCATGGCGGAAGCCGTGATGATGGCGCTGGGCGGCGCGATCGGACGGCTCGAAGCGCACCATCTGGTCGAAGCGGCCTGCAAACGCGCCTTGGCTGGCCAACAGCATCTGCGCGACGTGCTGATGGCCGACATGGCCGTGACCGCCCACCTCGCCCCCGAGGAACTCGCCACGCTGTTCGACCCCGGCAGCTATCTCGGCTCCGCCGACCACTTCATCGACGCCGCCCTGGCGGCGCACCGCTCGTTGCCCGGCGCAATCGAGGCCTTCAGCGCCATGATCAACCGCAGCCTCCGCCCATGACCAGCTTGACGCCGCAGGAAAGCGCCATCGCCGCCGGTGCGGATGGCGCCGCCATGGCGATGCGCATCGTTGCCGAAAGCGCCCGCCTGCTGGGCGCGCCGCGCCTGATTCCGGTGCAGTCGGCCCATATCGATGGCGCGCTCTACCATGGCGATGCGGGAACGCTGTTCGCGGAGGAACTGGTCCGGCTTGGCGCGAAAGTCGCCATCCGCGCCACGCTCAATGTCGGCGCGCTCGACCTGATGGGCTGCTCGAAGAACCGCCTCAGCGGCGCGACCCGCGACATGGCCAGGCGGCTGATGCTGGCCTACGAAGCCATGGGCTGCGAGAAAAGCTGGACCTGCGCGCCCTATCAGGCCGGCCATCGGCCGGCTCAGGGCAGCGACGTGGCGTGGGGCGAGAGCAACGCAGTGGCCTTCTGCAACTCGGTCCTCGGCGCGCGCACCAACCGCTATGGCGACTATCTCGACATCGCCTGCGCCATCACCGGCCGCGCGCCCGATTGCGGCCTGCATCGGGCAGAAAACCGTCTCGCCACCGTGATCGTGGATGTCTGCGGCCTGCCTGCCGCCCTCTTTGGCAGTGACTGGATCTGGCCGGTGCTCGGCACGCTTTATGGGCGGGAGATCGGCACCGCCATCGGCGTCGTCAGCGGCGTCGCCGGGCCGGTGAGCGAGGACAAGCTGAAGGCCTTCGGCGCAGCGGCGGCGTCCTCCGGCGGCGTCGGACTGTTCCATATCGCCGGCGTCACGCCGGAAGCGCCCGATGTGATGACCGCCACCGCAGGCAGGCCCGCCTCGCGCATCGCCGTGACGCCTGCGATGGTGCGTGCGGCGCAGGCCGGGCTATCGACGGTTCATGGCGCCGCCAGCATCGACGCGGTGGCCATCGGCAGCCCGCATCTGTCACTTGATGAGCTTGAATCTGTGGGACGGCTGCTCGACACGCGCACGGCCAGGGTGCCGATCTACGCGTGCACAGGCCGCCATGTCGTGCGTGAAGCTGATCGAACAGGGCTTCGCAAGACATTGGAAAGACTCAATGTCATCGTGGTGGCCGACACCTGCGTGGTGGTGACCCCGATCCTTCCGGCGATCGACGGCGTCCTGATGACCAATTCGGGCAAGTTCGCGCATTATGCGCCGGGGAACACCGGCTACGGCGTGGTTTATGGCTCGCTGTCGGATTGCATCGAAAGTGCGGTCGCGGGCCGTCCCGTCATCACCGATGCGGCGCTGACGCCATGACGCCGATCAAGACCGACATCCTCATCGCAGGACCTGCCGCGACCGGCACTGCGCTCGTGCTCGGCGCGCCCATCAGCTTCTGGGGCGGGGTCGACCCCTTCACCGGCGACATCATCGATGCGCGCCACCCTGACCGCGGGCGGAACATCACCGGCACGATCCTGGCGCTGCCCGGCACGATCGGTTCGTCATCCGCATCCGCAGTTCTTCTCGAACTGGTGCGGACCGGGCTGGCGCCCGCCGCCATCATCCTGCATGAGCCGGACGCGATCCTGCTGCTGGGCCTGATCGTGGCGCGCGAGATGGGATGGCGCACGCCAATCGCCCTGAAGCTCGACCGCCAATTGCAGAAGGGCCTTGCAGGACAGGTGACGATTTCGGCGGAGGGCCTGATCGCCGCCTGATGCACGCTGCCAGACTGCGCGGCCTTTGACACAAGGACCGTATGCCAAATTCGCAGCTGGCGGGTAGGCCGCCGCGCCCTATTCTCCCGGCAGGACCGGAACCTCTCCCATGCATATCCTGATTGCCGGCGCCGGCATCATCGGCACGGCCTGCGCGCACGCCCTGCTTGACGAAGGCCACACGGTCACGCTGATCGACCCTGACGGCAGCGCCCGCCGCGCCAGCGGCGCGCCGTCGGCGGGCAATGCCGGATGGATCGCGCACGGCGACATCATGCCGCTCGCCAGCCCGAAGATGGTGCTGCAGGCGCCGCGCATGCTGCTGGACCCGCTCGGGCCGCTCGCGATCCGCCCTGCCCACCTGCTGGCCCTTCTGCCCTGGCTCGCGCGCTTTGCCTGGGCCGCGCGCCCCTCGGCTGTCGAGGCGTCGACGCGGGCGCTGGTCAGCCTGCAGATGCGCGCCCTGCCGCTTTGGCTGGCGCGCACAAGGGCGCTGGGGCTCGACAAGCACATCCATCGCCGGGGCGGCCTCTACATGCTCGACACGCCAGCCAGCGTCGACAGTGCCCGGGCGGAAATCCGCCGCCAGCAGCAGGAGGGGATCAGCGTCGACCTGATCACGGCGGACGAAGCCCGTCAGCTGGAGCCGGCCCTGCGTGATGTCTTCGCGGGCGCGATCTTCCACGCCGACGCCGCCCACATCTCCGACCCGCTCTGGCTGACCACGGCCCTGTTCGACGCGGCGCTTGCGCGCGGGGCGGTTTCCAGGCGGGCGCAGGTCCGCGCCCTTGCCGCTGATGGCAAGCCGGCCATTCTGACAGATGACGGCGTGCTCGAGGCCGACGCCATCGTTCTGGCAACCGGCATCTGGTCGAAGCAGCTGGCTGCGGGGCTTGGCGACATCGTCCCGCTCGACACCGAGCGGGGCTACAATGTCAGCTTCGGGGGCTCGACCGGCCTGATCTCGCGCCCGGTGGCGTTCAAGGATCACGGCTTCGTCGCGACCGCGCTCGATTCAGGCCTTCGCATTGGCGGCGCCGTCGAGTTCGGCGGGATAACGGCTGCGCCCAACCACAAGCGCACGCGCGCGCTCTATGACAGCGCCGACCGCTTCATCAATGGCCTGCCTGCCTTCGAGAGCGGCGAGCTCTGGATGGGCTTTCGCCCGTCCCTGCCCGACTCGCTGCCCGTGATCGGACCCTCCCGCGCCTCGAACCGGATCATCTACGCCTTCGGCCACGGCCATCTCGGCATGACGCAAAGCCAGGTGACAGCGGCGCTGGTCGCGGACATGATCGCCGGACGGAACAGTGAGATCGATCTCAAACCGTTCAGCGCGCAACGGTTTGAGGTCAGGCCTTGGCGACAAGGGCCGCGAAGCAGTCCTGCCACGCAGACAACTCCCCTTACCTGACCCCGCCGGTCCTCATGCTGAGCCTGTCGAAGGATGAGTTCCGGTGCGCGGACCTCTGGCGTTCATCCGTCGACAGGCTCAGGATGCGTCTCGAGGGTGTCAAAGAACGGCCAAGCGGCCGCTCGCCCCCTCGCCACGCGCGTTGAATCAGCGCACAAGGAAGCGGAATCAGTTTTCAAGCGGACACGCACAAGCCCATGACAACCCACACCTTCTTCTGCGTTGATGGCCATACCTGCGGCAATCCCGTGCGCCTCGTGGCCGGCGGCGGCCCGAACCTTCAGGGCGCGAACATGGTCGAGAAGCGGGCGCACTTTCTGGCCGAATTCGACTGGGTGCGCACCGGCCTGATGTTCGAGCCGCGCGGCCATGACATGATGTCGGGCGCGATCCTCTATCCGCCGACAAGGCCGGACGCCGACATCGCCTTCCTGTTCATCGAGACGAGCGGTTGCCTGCCGATGTGTGGCCACGGCACCATCGGCACGGTCACCATGGCGCTGGAGCGCGGGCTGGTGACGCCGAGGACGCCCGGCGTGTTGAAGATCGACACGCCCGCCGGCCTCGTCACCGCCACTTACGTGCAGAACGGGCCTTACGTTGACTCGGTCCGCATCACCAATGTCGCATCCTACCTGCATGCCAGCGGTCTCACCGCCCATGTCGATGGTCTTGGCGAGATCACCGCCGATGTCGCCTATGGCGGCAATTTCTACGCCATCATCGACGCGCAGGCCGCCTTCAGCGACATCGCCGATGTCAGCCCGTCAGACCTGCTGCGCTGGAGCCCGAAACTGCGCGAGGCCTTCCGCGCCAAATACCAGTTCGTCCATCCCGAAAACCCGGCGATCAATGGCCTCAGCCACGTGCAATGGACCGGCAAGCCTGAGCACCCCGAAGCCCATGCCCGCAATGCGGTGTTCTATGGCGACAAGGCCATCGACCGCAGCCCCTGCGGCACCGGCACCTCCGCCCGGATGGCGCAATGGGCCGCGCAGGGCAAACTCAAGGTCGGCGATGATTTCGTCCACGAAAGCATCATCGGCACGCTTTTCAAAGGCCGCGTCGAAGCAGCGGCGAAGGTCGGCCCCCACGACGCCATCATCCCCTCCATCGAAGGCTGGGCGCGCATGACAGGCTACAACACGATCTTCATCGATGATCGTGATCCGCTCTGGGCAGGGTTTCAGGTGAAGGATTGAGGGCCGCCCGGGGACACAGGTGAGTTATACGCTGGTTCGAGATCGCCAACGGACTGGCCGAGGGCTTTTGAATGCTGAAGGGTTTGGCCAAAGCGGCGGTTTCAGGGGCGATTTTCTTCGCCTGCGCAGCAGTGTTTGCCCAACAACCGCGCGTGCTCAATCCAGCCGCACCATCTGGATCGTCGCAGTCGCGAATGATGCCGGAACCGGCAAACTGGGTTGTTCGAATTGTTTGGGACGAGCGCGGCGAGCCTGTTGCGGTGGAGCACAAGTGGCCTTTTGGCAGCCCTGACAACATCAAGACCATCCGGGTGCCATGGGGATATAGGCATCTCATTTTTGGATCATCTCCCGGGGCGCAGCTGACAAACAATGGGCACCGGCCCAGTCTTGAGCAGGGCTATGGCGGCTTCTTTTTCTGGGCGCTTCTGCCGGGCGTCACGCCGCATGACGCGCGCAACCCACCAGTGGTGGACCGGACAATGGAGTTTGATCTGCTGACCGCGAAGGTCGATCCACTTGTGAACAAGGCCTATCCTGTTTGGGATGCCCACGGCTGGTTGCGGCGTCTGGATCGTATCCTTGTAGATGCTCTCAATCGCGGGCCTATCTACCGTGACGTACCGAAAGTAGCGCTGGAACCACGCTTCGGCCTGAACCGGATTGGTCCGGCATGGGTGGTGCACCAACCGATGGAGGCTTTCTCCCCGCCGCCACACAATGATCTGTGGTTCGACGGACCAGACCCTTCTACCTCCGGCACCTTCATTATGTGCGGCTCGGATTATCGCCGTGACGGCACGCGCGATCCCGATGACTTTCCGCGTTCGCTATGCGAGCACTGGTTCGCCCACGACGGCATGACGGCGAGCGTCACACTCACATATTGGAAGAAACACCTTGCCAACTGGCGAGACATTGAACGTCAGGCGGCAGAGTTGCTTGATTCATTTAAGAAATTGCGGTGACGCCATATCGATCGACAAATTGCGGCTATCTTCAACCCGCCCGCACCTTCACCCGCTCCAACCTATTCACCAGCGCCCGCTGCGCCTCCATCATGACATTGACACTCTGCAGCCTCGGAAAACACCCCTCCGACAGCCCGAAATAACGCGTCAGCCGCAAATCCGTATCGGCGGACACCCCACGCTTGCCGAGCACGATCTCGTTGATCCGGCGCGGCGGGACGTGGATGCTGCGGGCCAGCGCATTCTGGCTGAGAGCCATCGGCTTGAGGAAATCCTCCAGAAGCACATCCCCCGCGTGCGGATTTGACAGCAGACCGTCAGTGGTTGTCGAGGACAACACATGCACCGTCATCCCGGCTCGGAGGCCGGGATGACATCCGGTGGACCACAAAGCCGTGACGCCATGCGGCAGAAAAACTCGTACATTCACACAAAAGAGCAGAAAAAATTGCGACAACCTGCCTCTTTCCCAAACCCCACATGAAACATGTCATTTTTTGCGCAGCAATGCGGAAAACCATTGTCGGCCATGCATCCGGTTGCTAGCAATATGTGTCCAGACAGACAGACACCCGTGAGCCGTGCGCTTGCGCAGAAGTTTTTGCTGACTGGCATGACAGGGGACAGGCGACAGACATGGAAATCTTTCTCCAGCAGCTCATCAATGGGCTGACACTGGGCTCGATCTACGGCCTCATCGCCATCGGCTACACGATGGTTTTCGGCATCATCGGCATGGTGAATTTCGCCCATGGCGACGTGTTCATGCTGTCCTGCTTCGTCGCGCTGATCTTCTTCATGCTGATTTCGTCGGCGCTGGGGGTCGGGATGGTCGTGGTGGCGCTCCTGCTGGTCCTTGTCCTCGGCATGGCGGTCACCGCACTGTGGAACTGGACCATCGAGCGTGTCGCCTACCGGCCGCTGCGCGGCTCGTTCCGCCTCGCGCCGCTGATCTCGGCCATCGGCATGTCGATCTTCCTGATGAACCTCGTCCAGGTCATCCAGGGCCCGCGCAACAAGTCGCTGCCCCCGATCATCGAAGGCGGGCTGGTCTTCTTCGCCAATGGCGCCTACCCGGTGAAGCTGGCCTACAAGCAGATCATCATCATGGGCGTCACGGCCGTCCTGCTGCTGGCCTTCTGGTATCTGGTGCAGAAGACATCGCTCGGCCGCGCCCAGCGTGCCTGCGAGCAGGACCGCAAGATGGCCGCCTTGCTCGGCATCGACGTGGACCGCACCATTTCGGCGACCTTCGTCATCGGAGCCGCGCTCGCCGCCGTCGCAGGAGTGATGTACCTGCTCCAGTATGGGGTCATCAGCTTCCATGACGGGTTTGTACCCGGCGTGAAGGCCTTCACCGCTGCGGTTCTGGGCGGTATCGGCTCCCTGCCCGGCGCCGTGCTCGGCGGCCTGATCATCGGGCTGATCGAGACCTTCTGGTCGGCCTACTTCTCGATCGACTACAAGGACGTCGCCGCCTTCTCGATCCTCGCCATCGTGCTGATTTTCCTGCCGTCCGGCATCCTGGGCCGGCCCGAAGTGGAGAAAGTCTGATGGCCAAAGCGAACAACCGCGCCTCCGAGCAGACGGCCATCGTCGAACAGGGCCTCACGCCTGCCTTGAAGGAGGCAGCCTTCGCCGCCTTGGTCACCTTCGGCCTGTGCATCCCGATCGTCGCCTGGGGCACGCGCCAGGACCTCAACAACCGCCTCATCCTCGACCAGCGCTGGGACGCCGTGGCCTGGGCCGTGCTGATCGTCTTCGTCGGCCGGCTGCTGGTCTCGCTCAACAAGCAGCGCCGCGCTGCCGGCGGCGGGCCGCTGGTCTCGATGCCGAACGCGCTTTTGCCTGCGATGGCGAAGCTGCTGCCGGTTCTCGCGCCGCTGGCGATCGGTTTTCTGTTTGTCTTTCCCATCGTCGCGATATTCGGGTCCGGCTGGCAGGGCTCGATCAAGTGGATCGACAATTTCGGCGTGCAGATCCTGATCTATGTGATGCTGGGCTGGGGCCTGAACATCGTGGTCGGCCTCGCCGGCCTGCTCGACCTCGGCTATGTCGCCTTCTATGCGGTCGGCGCTTATTCCTATGCGCTTTTCGCCACCAAGGTCATACCGGCCACCTACCCTGCGCTAGGCGTCTGGGCCTTCTGGATCTGCCTGCCGATCGCAGGACTGCTGGCGGCGTTCTGGGGCGTCCTGCTGGGCTTTCCGGTGCTCAGGCTGCGCGGCGACTATCTTGCCATCGTGACGCTGGCCTTCGGCGAAATCATTCGCCTCGTGCTGATCAACTGGGTCGATTTCTCCGGCGGCTATGCCGGCATCTCGACCATCCCCCGGCCGTCCTTCTTCGGCATTCCCTTCAACGCCAGCGACAGCGGCTTTGCTGCGGTCTTCGGGCTGGAGTTCTCGCCCCTCTACCGCACGATCTTCCTCTACTACGTCATCCTGATGCTGGCGCTGCTGACCGCCTTCGTCACCATCCGGCTGCGGCGCATGCCGGTCGGCCGCGCCTGGGAGGCGCTGCGCGAGGATGAGATCGCCTGCCGCTCGCTCGGCATCAACACCACCAGCACCAAGCTGACAGCCTTCGCCATCGGCGCCGGCTTTGGCGGGGTCGCGGGGGCCTTCTTCGCCGCGCGTCAGGGCTTCATCAGCCCCGAAAGCTTCACCTTCATGGAATCGGCTGTCGTGCTGGCCATCGTCGTCCTGGGCGGCATGGGCTCGCTCTGGGGCGTCGCCATTGCCGCGGTCGCGATGATCGGCGGGCCGGAACTGATGCGCGAGATGGACCTGCTGAAGCCGATTTTCGGCGCTGACTTCGACCCCACCAAGTACCGCATGCTGATCTTCGGCCTCGCCATGGTGGTGATCATGATCTGGAAGCCGCGCGGCCTGATCTCGACCCGGGAGCCGACAGCCTTCCTGAAGGAGAGCAAGTCCGTCTCGGGCTCGCTCGTGAAGGAGGGTCACGGCTGATGCACAGCGCTCCGCTCCTCAAGGTCGAGCATGTCACGATGCGCTTCGGCGGCCTCGTCGCCGTCAACGACCTGTCCTTCGAGGCCCGCAAGGGCGAGATCACGGCCCTGATCGGCCCGAACGGCGCCGGCAAGACAACCGTGTTCAACTGCATTACCGGCTTTTACAAGCCAACCGAAGGCATGATCACGCTAACCCATGACGACGGCAGCAGCTTCCTTCTGGAACGCATGCCCGATTTCCGCATCGCAGCGCGGGCGAAGGTGGCGCGCACCTTCCAGAACATCCGCCTGTTCTCCGGGCTGACGGTGCTCGAAAATCTCTTGGTGGCGCAGCACAACGTCCTGATGGAATCCTCCGGCTGGACAATCGGCGGCCTGCTCGGCCTCGGCGGCTACAAGGCGGCTTCGAAGGCCTCGATCGAAAAGGCAACGTACTGGCTCGACAAGACACGGCTGATGGACCGGGCGGATGATCCGGCTGGCGACCTGGCCTATGGCGACCAGCGCCGGCTCGAGATCGCGCGCGCCATGTGCACCGAGCCGCTCCTGCTCTGTCTCGACGAGCCGGCGGCCGGCCTGAATCCGCGCGAAAGCCTGGAACTCAACAATCTGCTCCGCTCGATCCGGACCGATGACGGCGTTTCGCTGCTGCTGATCGAACATGACATGAGCGTCGTGATGGAAATCTCCGATCATGTCGTGGTTCTGGACTACGGCACCAAGATCTCCGACGGCACGCCGAAAGAGGTGCAGAGCGACCCCAAGGTGATCGCCGCCTATCTCGGCGTCGAGGACGAAGAGGTCGAGGCCGTCGAAGCCGAGGTGGGCATCCCATGAGCGCCATGACCGAACCGGCCGCAGCTGTTGCAACCAGTCCCCGCCAGCCCCTGCTCAGCGTGCGTGGCGTGAAGGCTTACTACGGCAATATCATCGCGCTGAAGGGCGTCGATGTGGATGTGCATCCCGGCGAGATCGTCACGCTGATCGGCGCGAACGGCGCCGGCAAATCGACCCTGATGATGACGGTGTTCGGCAATCCGCGCGCCCGTGAGGGCCAGGTGATCTATGACGGGCAGGACATCACCAGGACCGAAACCCATCTGATCGCACGCATGGGCCTAGCGCAATCACCCGAAGGCCGGCGCATTTTCCCGCGCATGACTGTCTACGAGAACCTGCAGATGGGCGCCTCGGTCGACAATTTCGCCCATTTCGATCAGGATCTGGAGCGCATCTGCACCATTTTCCCGCGCCTCAAGGAGCGCCTCCAGCAGCGCGGCGGCACCCTCTCCGGCGGCGAGCAGCAGATGCTGGCGATCGGGCGGGCGTTGATGAGCCGCCCGCAGCTGCTGATGCTGGACGAGCCATCGCTCGGGCTTGCGCCGCTGATCGTCAAGATGATCTTCGACACCATCCGCGACCTCAACAAATCGGAGGGCCTCACGGTGTTTCTGGTCGAGCAGAACGCCTTCCACGCGCTCAAGCTCGCTCATCGCGGCTATGTCATGGTCAACGGCGTCATCACCATGAGCGGGAGTGGCAAGGAACTGCTCGCCAATCCGCAGGTTCGCGCCGCCTATCTCGAAGGCGGGAGACACTGAGCATGCAAGGCATCCTTTACGAAGAGCCGTCGCTCTGGCTGTTCATGCTGGTCACCGTCATCATGGGCGGCTGGGCGGCCTGGATGACCGGTCGCGCCATCGCGTTGACCTGGCGGCCGCTGTGGCAGATTCCGCTCTACATCGCCATCCTCGCGGCCGTGGTCCGCTTCATCCACTTCGCCCTGTTCGACGGCACCTTGTTCACGCTGCATTATTTTTTGGTCGACACGGTGTTCATCCTTGCCTTCGCCCTGAGCGGCTTCCGCTACACGCGCACCACGCAGATGACGACGCAGTACCGATGGCTTTACGAGCGCTCGGGGCCGTTCAGCTGGAAGCCGCGCAGCAGCGGCGGCGTGCAAGGCGTCTGATGTCGGTCGGCGAAGCGCGCACAGGCTGACAAGCACGAAAAATGTTCCAGATTTCACAAGCTTGACGGGTGACATCACCGAAAAAACGCGCAAGACTGCGCGTCACGGTGGCTTTAGGCGCCGGGGCAGGCTGCCCATCAATCTGGCGGTCTGCGTTCCAACAAGGGAGAAGGTATCCATGAAGAAAATCCTGTTGAGCGGCATCGCGCTCGGCACGGTCCTCGCTTTTTCGAGCGTGGCCCAGGCCCAGATCAAGCTCGGCGTCGCCGGGCCCATCACCGGCCCGAACGCAGCGTTCGGCGCCCAGCTCAAGAACGGCGTTGAACAGGCGGTCGAAGACATCAATGCGGCCGGTGGCATCCTCGGCCAGCGCGTCACGGTGTCCATCGGCGACGACCGGTCGGATCCGAAGGAAGGCGTATCGGTCGCCAACAAGTTCGTTGCGGACGGCATCAAGATGGTGCTCGGCCACTTCAACTCCGGCGTCACCATGCCGGCCTCGGAAGTCTATGCCGAAAACGGCATCCTGATGATCACCCCGTCGGCGACCAACCCGCGCATCACCGAGCGTGGCCTTTGGAACGCCTTCCGCACCTGCGGCCGCGACGACCAGCAGGGCGCGGTTGCCGCCGACTACATCGTCAAGAACCTCAAGGGCAAGAAGATCGCCGTCGTCCACGACAAGACCACCTATGGTCAGGGCCTGGCGGACGAAACCCGCAAGGCGATGCGTGCTGCCGGCGTCAACGACGTGCTTTATGAAGGTGTGAACACCGGCGAGAAGGACTTCTCGGCGCTCGTGTCGAAGGTCAAGGCAGCCGGCGCTGACATCCTGTATTGGGGCGGCCTGCACACCGAAGGCGGCCTGATCGTCCGCCAGATGCGGGACCAGGGTCTCAACACCGTGATGATGTCCGGCGACGGCATCACCTCGGACGAGTTCGCCTCGATCGGCGGCCCCGGCGTCACCGGCACCCTGATGACCTTCCCGCCTGACCCGCGCAAGCGTCCGGAAGCGGCAGCAGTCGTCAAGAAGTTCGAAGCCAAGAGGTTCAACCCCGAAGCCTACACGCTATATTCGTATGCCGGCGTTGAAATCATGAAGCAGGCTGCGGAAGGCGCCAAGTCGCTCGATCCGAAGAAAATGGCCGAGTTCATGAAGACCGGCTTCAAGTTCAAGACCGTGATCGGCGAAATCTCCTTCGACAAGAAGGGCGACATCACCCGTCCGGACTATACCATGTACACATGGAAGCCCGGCCCGGACGGCAAGATCACCTACATCGAGAATTGATCGACAGTCGCTGTCGTGAAGATGAACCCGCCCGGAGCGATCCGGGTGGGTTTTTTCATGCTGCAGACTCCGTGAAGGATGACACGTCGCGTCGATGGCGGCATCTATGCCGTGGCGGCGAACATGTAAGGGACGGCCGCGATGACCGCACCAAGCTGCACGAGATTGTAGAGAAGGCCGCCGACATGCAGGCGGCGCAACGACCGCGTCGCCTGAGGGTCACCCGCGTCCCTCGCCTGAATCTGGGCATCCAGTTGGCGCACGAAGAAGCGCCCCACAAGGAAAGCCAGGGCGACGATCAGAGCGAGGCCGATTGCCACGTCAGGCTTTCCCGCCCGGGCAAATGCGACGGCGCCGACTGAGCAGAGGACCATCACGACCCGGAAATAGACATGGAAAAGCCCCCGCAGCAGCCGTGTCGCGATCGGATCGCTCATCTTTGCGAGAAAGAAGGTCAGGGTGGCGAAGCTGAAATAGATCATCGGAAAAATCAGGATGATCGTTGCCGCGAGCGAGAACCCGTCCGTCGACACCATGGGCTCCTCCATTGTCATGCGGCTGTCTGGCCAAGCCTCTCCAGCATGCGCCGACCGCTCGACGGGAGCAACCGGCCTTTCGCGGGTGCACGGATCAAGGCCTGGGAGCACGACGCTGTGGTGACCTGGCTGCCCGGCCTTAGCCGAGCGTCGCCAGCTTCGGGAAGGTCTCCAGCAGCCAGAACGCCATGCGCTCCATGCCGCCGGTGAGGAAGGCGACGCCCGTCACGACAAGCAGTCCGCCCATGGCCAGTTCGATCTTGCGGAAGTGGCGCTTGATGCCCGCCATGGCTGTCATGAAGCGCTCGATGCCGAAAGCGGCGATGACGAAGGGAATGCCGAGTCCGAGTGAATAGACCGCCAGAAGCGACATGCCGCGGTAGACCGTGTCGGATGAGCCGGCGACGGCAAGGATCGCGGCGAGGATCGGCCCGATGCACGGCGTCCAGCCGAAGGCGAAAGCCAGCCCCATCAGATAGGCCCCCCCCGGCCCGGGCGGCGTTGCCACATCCATGCGCTTCTCGCGATAGAGCATGGCGAGACGGAACACGCCCAGAAAATGCAGGCCCATGACGATGATGGCCGCCCCGGCCGCCCATGACAGCATCCAGATGTAGTCCCGAAGGATCTGGCCGAGCGCGCTGGCCGTAGCGCCCAGAAGCACGAACACCGTGCTGAATCCAGCGACGAAGGACATCGCCGCCAGCATCACGTCCCGGCGCGCGGCGGCTGTGTCCGGACCCTCCTCGCGCATTTCCTCGATGGTCGTTCCGGCCAGGTAGCACAGATAGGGCGGCACCAGCGGCAGGACGCAGGGGCTCAGGAACGAGAGCACCCCCGCAAGCAGCGCAGCGACGTAACCGACATCAGTCATGCCCCGCTGATAGCGCGAACCGGATGCCGCCGCCTAGTGCCAGAACGCGCCTGCAGCGCCGCAGTGCGCCACGATGCCGTGAGCGGGCGCCGTCATCAAACTGTCATCGCCAAGACGTAGGCGCGGCTGCATGGACACAGACATCATCATTTATCACAATCCTGACTGTGGAACCTCACGGAACACGCTGGCGCTGATCCGCAATTGCGGGATTGAGCCGCACGTGATCGAGTATCTGAAATCGCCGCCATCCCGGGCCATGCTGGTCGACCTGATCGGCCGCATGACAGGCTCCGCGCGCGATCTCCTGCGCGAGAAGGGAACGCCCTTCGCAGAACTTGGCCTTGGCGACATGTCGCTGCCCGACGAGGCTCTGCTCGACGCGATGATCGCTCATCCCATCCTGATCAACCGCCCGATCGTGGTGACCGCGCGCGGCGTGAAGCTGTGCCGGCCCTCGGAGGCCGTGCTGGACATCCTGCCGCGACCTCAGCGCGGCGAGTTCCGCAAGGAGGACGGCGAACGCCTGATTGACGCAAAGGGCAATCGGGTCGGCTGAGGTGGACCGGCCCGATCTTCCAAGACAGCTTGCCGCCGAAGCCCTCGGAACGGGGCTCCTGGTGGCGACCGTCGTCGGCTCCGGCATCATGGCGGCGCGGCTGGCCGGCGGAAACACCGCCGTCGCGCTGCTCGGCAACACCATCCCCACCGGGGCCATTCTGGTTGTCCTGATCACGATCCTCGGCCCGGTCTCGGGCGCACATTTTAACCCGGCCGTCAGCCTCGTCATGGCGCTGCGCAAGACGCTCGCCTGGAACCGGCTGGCCCCCTATGCGGCGGCGCAGATCGCCGGAGGCTGCGCCGGAGCGCTGCTGGCCAACGCCATGTTCGACCTTCCCGTCATGCAACTCGCCACCACGGCTCGTGGCGGCGCCGGACAATGGATCGGCGAGATCGTCGCCACCTTCAGTCTGATCGGCGCCATTCTGGGGGCCGTGCGCTTTGCCCCGCAATCCGTGCCGATGATCGTCGGCCTGACCATCACGGCAGCCTACTGGTTCACCTCGTCGACCTCTTTCGCCAATCCGGCCGTCACCGTGGCGCGCGCCCTGTCCGACAGCTTCGCGGGGATCGCGCCAGCCTCCGTGCCGGCCTTCATCCTCGCCCAAATCGCCGGCGCCCTGGCTGGGCTCAGCGTCTGGGGCTGGCTGTTCGGGCACAAGCCGGCGAAGTGACGGCTGTCGTGCGCAGACCGCCCCATCACACATCTGTTTTTTGCCCGGTCCCCTCTTTTCCGGCACTGTGGTAGCCTCCATCTGACGAAAGCGAGACGGAGTCGGACGATGACAGCAGCTCACAGCATGAACCGGAGCAGGCGCGCTGGCACGCTGGACGTGGTCGATCCGGCATGGAGCCGCATCTGCGAGGAGGCGGAGAGGATTGTCGCCGCCGAGCCGACCCTTGCGGGTTTGATCCTGTCCACCATCCTCAACCAGCGTTCACTGGACACAGCGATCGCCCACCGCGTTGCGGCCCGGCTCGACCATCCGATGCTGTCCTCGGACCTGATCGCCCAGACCTTCGACGAGGCGCTGGCGAGCGATCCGGCGATCGGCGAGAGCTTCCGGGCCGATGTGGCCGCCGTGGTCGACCGCGATCCGGCCTGCAACCGCTTCATCGAGCCGCTGCTGTACTACAAGGGATTTCACGCCATCCAGACCCATCGGCTGGCCCACTGGCTCTGGACGAAGGGCCGGACCGACCTTGCGCTGTATCTGCAAAGCCGCTCGTCGGAGGTCTTCCAGACCGACATTCATCCGGCTGCGCGCATCGGGCGGGGCATCTTTCTCGACCACGCCACGGGTCTGGTGGTCGGTTCCACGGTCGTGATCGGCGACAACGTCTCGATGCTGCAGGACGTGACCCTCGGCGGCACAGGCAAGGAATCCGGCGACAGGCACCCGAAAATCCGCTCCGGCGTGCTGATTGGCGCCGGCGCCAAGATCCTCGGCAACATCGAAGTCGGCGAATGCGCGCGCGTGGCCGCCGGCTCGGTGGTGCTGGCGCCGGTGCCGCGCAACACCACGGTCGCAGGCGTTCCGGCCAAGGTCGTCGGCGAGGCCGGATGCGCCGAGCCTGCGCGCGCCATGGACCAGCTTCTCGCCGAGCTGGGCTGACCGGCCGCGCCGGTTCAGCGCGCCGTGCGCCCTTGTGCCGGTTGGCTCTTGCCCTTCGGCGGCACAAGTGGCATCGCTGGCCTCCGACGACGAAGCATCAGGATTCCCGCCCCGTGGACAAGACCGAACTCGCCAAGCTCGAGCGCTTCCTGCGCCGCACCTTCGCCAATCACGCCATCACCGTCAAAGCCCGCCCGAAGAAGAACGATTCCGCCGAGGTCTATATCGGCGACGAGTATGTCGGCATCCTTCACGTCGATGATGAGGACGGCGACCGTTCGTTCAATTTCACCATGGCGATCCTCGACGTCGATCTCGAGGACTGATCGCGCCTTGCGCCCTCACATTTCGTGACGGAAGCCATCCACCAGCGATCGGGTGCCGTCTGACAGCGCGCGCCAGTCGGTCAGGGCCTCGCGCGGAAACCGCACGGCGATGTCGACGCCGCGGTGCTTCAGCACCATCCGGCAACCCTCATCGATCTTCGTGACAGCCGCATCCGAAGAGCAGCGGGCGAAGAACATCTCGCCTGCCGGTGGCGCCATGAACAGCTCTTCTCCATCAAAGGGCGAGCCCTTCTTGAAGTTTCGGGAGACAAGGCCACCCGGATTCGACCAGGCGCCCGGCATGACGAAACGGGCAAGGGTTGCGAACTGAGCCGCCGGATCTGTCGCAGGGTCTGCGGCGCCGACCGTGATGTGCACATCGGCCTTTTCGAGAGGCCCGGCAGCGGCCATCGACGGCCACATCACGCGCAGGCGGATGACGCCGACCTCCCGCGCCATGTCGGGTGGCCGAGGCCCCTTGAACGTCTCGGGAAAGACGAGCTTTTCGGACCCGATCCGCATCTCCAGCATCTGCACCGGCGGCGGCGTACGATTGGTCCACCACAGGCCGAAGCCCACTCCCCCGCAGCCGACCAGCGCCAGCAGGAAGAGAGCGGTCCAGACAAGGCCGTCCAGGCGCGGCACAGGCCCGACGGCAATATGTTTGAGACGCCGAAATTCGGCGGCGGCAGCGCGCCCGTTCGCGGCGGTAGCGGAGCGTGCGGCCTCAAGGGCGGCAGCGTGGGACATCGTCGGGGTCATGCTGTTCAAACGCGAAACGGTCGTTGCATTAAGGATACCAGCACAGATCGCTTAACGTCTGCTTAAGCATGCGCGATAACGGATCATTAAGTGTTCCGGCGGGAGTGCGTGGCGTTGACCCTCGAACCAGAAGCCATTCAGGCGTTTCAGGCGTTGCTCATCGGCTTTGCCTTCGCCGGGCTGGTCGCCAGCGCCTTCGAACTGTTCACCGCGCGCAAGGCGAGCTTCCACCTTCTGGAGACCGGCGGTTTGCTGGCGGTGGCGAGCGTGCCGGTGATCGTGTTCTCGGCGCCGTTCATCATCCTGCGCAACACGATCATGGGCCGCCAGATCGAAGGCCGGCCGATCCCCTTCGTGGCCATCGCCACCATCATCGCCGGCTTCTGGAGCCTCGCCTGCGGCCAGGTGGTGATCCGCCTTGCGAGCGGCCTTTTCGGACTCTGATCCGCTGACAGTTCAGCGGCTTGCAGGCTCTGGCGGACTCAAATCCGCAACATCTTGAATCAATGTCTCAGCCGAGCGTGCGCAGAAATCCGGCGAAGCGCATCAGCCCTTCCGGCCATGGGCCGTGCCCGGAATCGGCGTTGATGTGGCCTGCATCGCCCGCATCCGAAAATTCCGAACCCCAGGCCCCCGCCAGTTCCTGCGCCTCATCGACAGTGCAATAGGGATCGCTCGTGCTGCTCGCCAGCACCGAGCGGAACGGCAGCTTGTGGCGGACATGTTTGGCGAAATCCGCCGGGATCGCGGGAATCGCATGCAGAACACGCTCCGATGCCGGCGACACCAGAAACGCGCCCGCCACGTTCAGACCTTCCAGCACGGCAGCCGCATGGCCGACCGAACTCACCCCGGCGCTGTGCGCGACCAGCACCACCGGACGGGTGGACGCCTTCACCGCAGCCACGATGGCGGCGGCCCATTCCTCGCGGTGCGGCTTGTCCCAATTGGCCTGCTCAATCCTGCGCGCGGTGCTGAGCTTCCCCTCCCAGCGCGTCTGCCAGTGTTCGGGCCCCGAGCCGCCAAGGCCGGGAATGATCAGGATGTCGGCGTCAGATGTGCGCATGAAGGGGTTGTCACCGTGGACTCCCCTACTGGACTACCGAACAGGCCGCGCCGGGGCAACCCTACCTGACCACGCGCTCCATCATCACGGTATCGACGCCGGCATGCGACAGCCCGCGCGCCACGCGCGAAAAGCCGACATGGGCATAAAATCCGACAGCCGTCAGCGACGCCGCCGCCGTCAGGCGTTCGATGCCGCGCTTGCGCGCCCGGTCATAGAGTTCGTCGAGCAGCGCCGCGCCCACCCCCATGCCCTGCGCATTGGGGTCGACGAACAGCGCATCGATGACCGCGACATCCTCGGCGCTGGCGCGGCGCGCGCGGTTGGCGACGAGCACGCCGCTGACCACCCGCTCGGAACTCGCCCAGACCTGCAGCTCCGCCACCAGGAACAGGTCCGCATCGGCCAGCCGCCGCTTCATCGCGGGGAAGGTGTAGTCCGCCAGCACCCGGAGCTGTTGCGCGCCCGTGTACTCGGGGGCGTTGGAAATCCGGACGGCGCGGTCGATCAGGGCCGTTACAGCGCCGAGATCGGCAAGGAGCGCAGGGCGGACCAGCATGACCGCGCTTCAGGCAGCGCCGAAGACACGGGCGAAAATCGTGTCGACATGCTTGAAATGGTAGGCCTCGTCGAACATGGCGGCCAGTTCTGCACCCGTGAGCCGCGCGGTCACATCCGGATCGGCCTTGAGGTTGGTGAGGAAATCCTCGCCATGCTCCCAGGTCCGCATCGCGTTGCGCTGCACGAGGCTGTAACTTTCCTCGCGGCTGGCCCCGGCCTGCGTCAGCGCCAGCAACACCCGCTGCGAGTTGTGCAGGCCACCAAGCCGGTCCAGATTCTTGCGCATGTTGGCGGGGTAAACCAGCAGCTTGTCGATCACGCCGGTGAGCCGCGCCAGCGCGAAATCAAGCGTGATGGTGGCGTCCGGCCCGATCATGCGCTCGACGGATGAATGCGAGATGTCGCGCTCATGCCAGAGCGCCACATTCTCCATGGCCGGCAGCGCCATGCCGCGCACGAGGCGGGCGAGGCCGGTGAGGTTTTCGGTCAGCACCGGGTTGCGCTTGTGCGGCATCGCCGACGAGCCCTTCTGTCCCGGGGAGAAGAATTCCTCCGCCTCGTAGACCTCGGTGCGCTGCAAATGCCGGATCTCGGTCGCCAGGCGCTCGACACAGGAAGCCACGACGCCAAGAGTCGCGAAGAACATCGCGTGGCGGTCACGCGGGATCACCTGCGTCGAAATCGGTTCGACGATCAGCCCCATCCTGGCGGCCACATGCTCCTCGACCGATGGATCGATGTTGGCGAAGGTGCCGACCGCGCCCGATATGGCGCAGGTGGCGATTTCGGTGCGCGCCGCCACCAGCCTTGCCCGGCAGCGCGCAAACTCGGCATAGGCTTGCGCCAGCTTGAGCCCGAAGGTCACCGGTTCGGCATGGATGCCGTGCGAGCGCCCGATCGTCGGCGTCAGCTTGTGCTCGAAGGCACGGCGCTTGAGGGCCGCCAGCAGTGCGTCGACATCGGCGATTAGGATGTCGGCGGCGCGCGACAACTGCACGGCCAGCGTGGTGTCAAGCACGTCCGACGAGGTCATGCCCTGATGCACGAAGCGCGCCTCCGGCCCGACAATCTCGGCCAGATGGGTCAGGAAGGCGATCACGTCGTGCTTGGTGACGCGCTCGATCTCGTCGATCCGCGCCACATCGAACACCGCATCCTTCGCCTTGGCCCAGATCGCGGCAGCCGCTTCCTTCGGAACGACCCCAAGTTCGGCCAGCTTGTCGGTGGCATGCGCCTCGATTTCGAACCAGATGCGGAAGCGCGTCTGCGGCTCCCAGATTGCGACCATCTCGGGGCGGGAATAGCGGGGGATCATGCTGTCTCTTTCATGCGGCGTTCGCTTCGCTCACAAAACACAGTCTGGATTCCGGGTTCCATTCCGCTGACGCTGCATGGCCCCGGAAACGCGCAAAATGATCGCCGTGCGCATTTCCGGGGTCTGAAGCGGCTTGTCCGCGCAGGGAACCCGGAATCCAGACCATGTTCTGTGAGCGCAGCGAACGCATTTCAAACCCAGCCACCAAGCACGCTTTCGCCGGCCTTGCGGATCGCGCTGATGTTCTTGGCATAAGCGCCCTCTCCGCCCCTGAACACAGCCGAACCGGCGACCAGCACATTCGCGCCGGCTGCCACGACCTTCGGCGCGGTCTCGGGCGTGCAGCCGCCATCGATCTCGATGTCGATGGGCCTGTCGCCAATCATGGCCTTTATGCGCCGGATCTTCTCGCAGACCTCCGGAATGAAGGCCTGCCCGCCAAAGCCGGGATTGACCGTCATGCACAGGATGAGATCGACGCTGTCGATCAGGTACGCGATGGCGCTTTCCGGCGTACCCGGATTGAGCGCGATGCCGGCCTTCTTGCCGAGCGCCCTGATCGCCTGCAGCGAGCGGTGCGCGTGCGGGCCAGCCTCGGCATGGATGGTGATGATGTCGGCGCCGGCCTTTGCGAAAGCCTCGACGTAGGGATCGACCGGCGCGATCATCAGATGCACGTCGAAGATCTTGTCTGTATGCGGACGGATGGCCTTGAGGATGTCCGGCCCGAAGGTGATGTTCGGGACGAAATGCCCGTCCATCACATCGCAATGGATCCAGTCGGCCCCGGCCTTGTCGATGGCCGCGACCTCGGCGCCAAGACGGGCAAAATCGGCGGACAGGATCGAGGGGGCGATGACGAGCGGCTTTGACATGTGCGCGGGTTAGCATTGCCGCCGGCATGGAGCAATCGCTCTCGCAGCATCATCGCACCCGCTGGAGCGTCAGGGCCTGGCAGCGAACCGCTTCGCGATCGGCTTGATCAGTTGCGGCATCAGATAGATCGGGAACTGCGCCAGTGCGAAGAACAGGAAGGTCGTCTCCGGCGTGGCCGCGCCGAGGGCGGCGATCAGGGCGCCCATGTTGCGCTGGCCCGTGCCGTAACCCATGAGGAAACAGTCCCCCGGCTTCATGAACGGTCGCAGCACCAGCCAAGCCAGAAGGAACCCGGCGATGACGATTGCAAAGGCGACGCCCAGGAACAGGAACACCTTGCCCGGCCGCGTCACGAAAGCGTTGGTCACGCCGTCCATCGCGGCGATGGCGAAAAGGAAGTACATGATCACCCCGAAGCCATCGAGTTCGGATTTGACGGCCTTGATCCGCTCGTAGCCGACGACGGCGCGGAACAGGATCGCGGCCAGGATGGCGCCGCCGATCAGCCCGAGCATCCTGAGCATCAGGACCGACCGGTCGAGCGGCACCGGCCCGCCGAGCAGCAGTTCCGCCAGCGGCGGCGCAATGAATGGCGAGGCGCTGGTGGTGATGATGGTCGCGGCGATCAGCACGGTAGGCTCGATGTTGAACATCATCGCCATGGCGGGGCCGGACATGATCGGCGGCGCCGCTGCGACGATGACAAGGCCTAGCACAAGCCCCGGATCGAGTGACTCGCGCGGGAACACCGTCAGGATGCTCAGCACCATCAGGACCGGGGCCACGATCAGCCAGCCGACCGCCAGCAGCACCGCGCCGGGCTTGGCCAAAGCGGCCTTGAGAGCAACAAGGTCTGCGCGGGCAAAGGTCAACGCCACGAACAGGAAGATCGTGACCGGCAGCAGCGGCCGGGCGGCGGCCGCGAACTGGGGCAGCGCCAGCCCCATGAAGATCGACAGGGCAAAGCCCTGCGTGCCATAGCGGCCCAGGAAGGCAAGCGGAGCGAGAAGCAGGTTCAAGGCATGGTGATCCGGGCGCCCGCAGGCGTACCCCCACAGCCCTAGCAGATCATGCCGGCCGCACAACCGCGCCCGGCACAGGGCCGGGTCAACGCCATGGCGCGTTGCCGCAGACGCGATTGGCTGCTGCAATGGCGGCCCTTAGCCCTTAAGATCGAAGCACGGCTGTGGATCGGATTGGTGGAATGAAGGTTGACTGCATTGTTCTGGGCGCGGGCATCGTCGGAACCTGCGTGGCGCTGCATCTTCAGAAAGCCGGCCGCACGACAGTCCTGATCGACAGGCGCGGCGTTTCCGAGGAAACCTCATTCGGCAATGCCGGGCTGATCCAGCGTGAGGCGGTCTACCCCTATGGCTTCCCGCAGGAGCTGCGCAGCCTGATGCGCTATGCCACCAACAGCATGGTGGACATGCACTTCCACCCCGCAGCGCTGCCCGGCCTCGCGCCCTTCCTCTTCGCCTACTGGCGCAATTCGCGCCCGGCCCGCCACGCCGAAATCGCGCGCCAGTACGCGACGCTGATCGCCCATTGCGTCACCGAACACGACGCGCTCGCGGCCGAGGCCGACGCCACCCACCTCCTGCGCCGTGTCGGCTACATGGATCTGTTCCGCTCCGCCGCGGACCGCGATGCGAGCTACGCCAAGGCCGATGCCTGGGGCCGCGAGTTCGGGCTCAACCACGTGAAACTTGGCCCGGCTGAACTGCACCAGGCCGAACCGCATCTGAGCCAGGACATGGTCGGCGCGCTGCACTGGACCGACCCGGTCTCGGTGCTTGATCCGCACGGCCTCGCCAGCGCCTATCTCGCCCGCTTCGAGACGCTGGGCGGCCGCTTCGTCAAAGGCGACGCGACCACCCTGAGCGAACGGCCCGGTGGCGGCTGGACAGCGGTGGGGTTCGACGGGGCCATCATCGAAGCGCGCGATACCGTGCTCTGCCTTGGGCCATGGTCGGACCTTGTCACCACGACGCTGGGCTACCGCTTTCCGCTCGGTGTGAAGCGCGGCTACCACATGCACTACAAGCCGGCGGGCAATGCCGTTCTCAACCATGTCGTGGTCGATTCGGAATACGGCTACGTGCTCGCCCCGATGGCCAAGGGCGTGCGGTTGACCACCGGCGCGGAGTTCGCGCGGCGCGACGCAGCGAGAACGCCGGTCCAGCTGGCGCGCGCCGAGCCGCTGGCGAAGGGCCTGTTCCCGCTGGAGAGCCGCCTCGACGCCGAGCCGTGGATGGGATGCAGGCCGTGCACGCCGGACATGATGCCGATCATCGGCCCGGCGCACCGCCACAGGAACCTCACCTTCGCCTTCGGCCACGCCCATCACGGCCTGACGCTGGGGGCCGTGACGGGCCGCATGGTCGCCGAAATGGTGACCGGCAAGGCGGTGTTCGTGAACCCCGAGCCATTCAGGCCGGGGCGGTTTTGAGGCCCGTCGTCACACCGCTCCAGGTCCGGTGGCAGGCACAGCGTTCGCGCGCGCTGAAGCTCGGGCGGGTTGATAAAGGATGGCAGACGGCGCCCCGTGGATCGTCCCGGCACCCACTCCCGATTTCGTGATCAAATCCCGGCAATTGCTCGTTGAATTGGCCCGGCGCCGCCCTACCCTCCGCGTGGAAACAAACGTTTCGAAAAATGCGAGAGGACAAGCAGATGATCGATCTTTCACGTCGGGAGGCCTTCATGACGGCAGCCGCCGCCACCGCCATTGCTGCCACCGGGGCAAGCCTGCCCGAGGTCGCGCTGGCCCAGGCAGCAGCGCCTGCGCAGGCGCCCGGGTTCTATCGCTACAAGGTCGGCGACATGACCGTCACCGCCATTCAGGACGGCTTCTTCCGTCGCCCGCTGGAAGGCTTCATCCGCAATGCCGAACTGCCGGCCGTCCAGGCCGCCATGGCGTCAGCTTTCCTGTCGACCAGCGCCGTCGAGATCTCCTTCACGACCATGGTGGTGCAGAATGGCTCGCAGGTCACGCTGCTGGACACCGGCAATGGCGATTCCGGCGCGCCGACCTCCGGCCTCTGGATGCGCAATTTCCGCGCCGCCGGGTTCACGCCGGAGCAGGTCACACGGGTTGTCTTCAGCCATTTCCACGGCGATCACATCAACGGCCTGCGCCTCAGGGACGGCACGCTGACCTTCCCGAACGCCGAAGTCGTCGTTCCGGCGCCGGAATGGGCCTTCTGGATGGACGATGCCCGCATGGGCGCAGCGCCCGAGGCCATGCGCGGCGCTTTCGCAGCCGTCCGCCGCGTGTTCGCTCCCATCGCCGCGAACGTCAAGCAGTTCCAGCCAGGCGCGGAAGTCGCCCCCGGCATCACCTCGGTCGCAGCCTTCGGGCACACGCCCGGCCACTGCGTTTTCATGATCTCGTCGGGCGCCGGCAAGCTGATGTTCATGGCCGACACGACCAACCATCCGGCGCTGTTCGTCCGCAATCCTGACTGGTCGGCCGTGTTCGACATGGATGCCGACGTGGCCCGCGCCACCCGCCGCCGCATGCTCGACATGGTGGCTTCGGAGAAGACGCAGGTGCACTTCTATCACGCCCCGTTCCCCGCAACCGGCTTCATTGCCAAGGCCGGCAACGGCTTTGAACTGATCCCGGTGCAGTGGACTTCGTCGGTCTGACGACTCTGGCGCCATCGCTGGACTGCAACGCCGGCAATCGTGCTATGAAGACAACGCCGGGGCGCACAACCCCGGCGTTTCCGATTCATGATCGACGGGTCCCATGACGCAGCCTGCCGCACCGTCCACCCTGCGCGTCGCCTCTGGCCTGCGCGCCATCGAGAAGATCGCCTTCGTGGCCGGCGACAGCGAGGAGGCGCAAGCCTCGCTGCAGCGCCTGGTCAAGATCTATGGCAACACCGATCCCGAGGACGCCGACGTGGTCGTCGCGCTCGGCGGCGACGGCCTGATGCTGCAGACCATGCACAGGTTCATGAAGGGCAATGGCGCGTCCAAGCCGATCTACGGCATGCACCGCGGCTCTGTCGGGTTCCTGATGAACGATTTCCGTGAGAAGGGCCTGATGCAGCGGCTGCGCTCGGCGGAGATTTCCATCGTGCACCCGCTCCAGATGGCGGCGACCGACAGCGCGGGGATCGTTCACACGGCCCGCGCCATCAACGAGGTCCACCTGCTGCGGCGCTCCTACCAGGCCGCCAAGCTGAGGATCAGCATCGATGGCAAGGAGCGGCTGGCGGAACTGATTGCCGACGGCGTGCTTCTGGCCACCCCTGCGGGCTCGACCGCCTACAATCTGTCGGCAAACGGGCCGATCCTGCCCCTTAATGCAACGCTGATGGCGCTTACGCCGATTTCCGCGTTCCGGCCACGGCGTTGGCGCGGCGCGCTCCTGCCGGACAGCGCGCGCGTCACGGTCGAGGTAATGGAAGCCGCCAAGCGGCCCGTCAGCGCGGTTGCGGACCATACCCAGGTCGATGAGGTTGTCCGGGTCGACATCGCGATGGATCACGGCATCGATCTGTTGATGATGCACGATCCCGGTCACAGTCTCGACGAGCGTATCCTCCGTGAACAGTTTGGTTACTGAAACAGGCTATCTTCAATCCTTGTGAATCAATGAGGATTCGCAGCGTATGCTGCGTCAGACAAGCTGAGAGCCGATGCGCGTTGACTTTGCCAAGCTTCGCTTTCTGATCGTCGACGACAGCCAGTTCATGCGCAAGGTGCTGAAGGCGCTGCTGCACGGTTTTGGCGCGCGCGAAGTGCTTGAGGCCGAAGACGGAGCCACCGGCCTTGAAACATTCATGACCCACGGGCCTGACATCATCATCCTCGATTGGGAAATGCCGATTCTCGATGGGCTCGAGGTGACTCGGATGATCAGGCAGCCGACAACCAGCGTGAACCCGTTTGCTCCGATCATCATGATCACCGGGCACTCGGAGAAGCGCCGGGTAACCATGGCGCGCGAAGCGGGCGTCACTGAATTCCTCGTTAAGCCAATCTCATCAAAGGGCCTTTATGACCGCATCCTGACGGTCGTGGCATTCCCTCGGCCATTCATCCGGACCAAGAACTTCTTCGGGCCGGATCGCCGTCGCGGCTCGGTCAACAATTATGCTGGACCGGAACGGCGCAAAGGCGGTGAGGCGGAAGTGATCAAGATGCGCCCCCTGCTTGAAAAGACGAGGAAAACCTGATGCCCCTGCCGAGAGATCAGAACCATCAGCCAGACTCGGTCGACCACGGGACGCATACGGTCATCGCCCCTGTGCGCGACCTTGCCGAGCGCGCCATCACCGGCGGCAGCGCCAAGGACGTCGACGCAATGCTCGCCAAGGCTGAGCAGAACCTCGCCTCCCTGAAGAAGGATTTCCCCGAATGGATGGCGACGGAGTTCGCCGGCCTCGAGGCAGCGTGGGACAATTACAAAGGCAAGGCTCCCGGCAGCAAGGCGCTGATGTTTCGCAAGGTCCACGACATGCGTGGCCAGGCAGCCACCCTAGGGTACCCGCTGGCCGGGCGCGCGGCAGACGGCCTGTGCAAGCTGATGGACACTCTGGCGGTCGTACCGGACAGCGTGGTCGAGGCGCATATCCAGACCATCCGCGTGATCATCCGCGAGAACGTCAATGTCGAGGACCATCCGGTCGGCGTGATGATGATCAAGGCGCTGGACAAACTCAGCTACGACCTGATCCAGCAGGCGCTTAAGGCGCGGGGCTAGACCACGGGATCAGGCTGCGAGCCGCATGACGTCATGCGGCACAGCGCCATGATCGGCGAGCAAGGTCAGTTCCGGATCGATTTCCAGCAGCGACGACAAGGCAGCATCGTCGGCCATCGACTGGGCCAGTTCGAAGGCCTCTTCCCGTGCCGCATCGGCCTCGAAGCGCCTGAGCAACGCCAGCAGGGCCGCATCCTGGGCTGAATCCGATGTCTCGCAGGCAATGAGGACACGTTCGACAATCCGGCGCGAGCGCCGCGCCCCGGACGCGCCGGACAGAACCGCGCCCGTCTCCCGCACGGCGTCGATGGCGGCGACGAAAGCAGGGATCAGGGCCGCAGGGATCTCGGCCTTGCGGCACAGCGCAGCCACGCCCGCGCCGCGCCGGTCATGGATGATGTTGCTTGCACGCGCCATCGGCATGCCCGCGAGCTGCGCCAGCGCAGCCTCGGCCAATGCCGTGTCGCCGGTCAGGAGCGAGCGCAGGATCAGGCCCGGCGTCAGCCGGTTTCCGGCGCGCAGGTCCAGGACGAGCGCCTCGAGTTCGTCTGTGCCGGGATGGGCGCCGCCTGCGAGCCGCACCGCCACCTTTTCCGTCGACTCGCGCGTCACGCGCTCGGCGCGGTCCTTGTTCATGAGGCCGCAATCGCCGAGCCACCGCGTCAGTGACGCTGCGACTTCGACCGCCAGCCGGTGCCGGATCGCGCAGGGCGTGTCCTGACGCGCCAGCAGGGCTTCCCGCACCTCCGGCTCGTTGCCAAAGCGTTCGAGCGCCCGTTGCAGCGTTCCGGACGCGATGCGCGCCGTATCATTGCCAAGCAGCGCCGCCACGGCTGCCGCCTCGCCAACCTCCACCAGCGCTGCGGCAAGCGCCACATCGATGTCGTTGCGACGCGCGATGGCGCATTGAACCTGATCGTCGCCGATCGCTGCGGCGTCGATGAGGTCGGCTTCGCACAGCATCGGCGAGGTCGCCAGCACGTGGACAGCAATGTCAGGTTGATCCTGCATCAGGCCGAGCACCAACGCGCGCGGCGCCTTCTCCCCGGCGAGCGCTTCGGCAAGGGCGGAGCGGACAAGCGCGGACGGATCGTCCAGCAGCGACAGCATGGCCGTCTCGGCGTCGCGCTTGTCCTCGGGCGACATCGGCGAGTGGAGGTAGGCGTCGACAAGGAGGCGCACAGCGACAGCGCGATCGGCGGCGGAGGCGGTTCTGGCCCAGAGGAGAAAGCGGCGGATGATCATGGGGTCAGCCCCTGGCGCAGGAATGCATTGAGATTGAGAGGACGGTGGCTGCGCACCGAAGGCTGCGTCGGCGCAAGCCCCTCGGGCCGTTGCGGCGGCACCGGTGCGGTGACCAGCCGGCCCGGCGCCGCAGGGGCTTCGGCCTCGGGCGCCTGCGCCACTCCGGCGGCATTCGGAAAGAAGCGCTGCGCCGGCTCCAGAGACGCCAGTTGCAGGCCCTGCCCCCGCTGGCCAGTCCAGAGGCGGGCGACAGCGTCCGACACCGGCTTGCGCGAGCCGCCGGTCGAGAACAGGCCCATCAACCCGGACCGCTCGGCGGAAGGCGCAACAGTTTGCTCGCCTGCAGCGGTGGCGATGTTCGCATGCTGGGAAGCCAGCAGGCTGTAGACATCAGCGGCGCTCCTGGGCTTGCCCGATCTTTCGAAGAAGATGTTGCGGTTGGCCGCTGCGGCGTCCGGAAAATCGCGCGCGGCAACCCGTTGAGGCGCGTTCTGGGCCGTGGCGATCAGATCCTGCGCCCCCCGCGCGCCCAGCACATGGGCGATGTACAGTTCGCCGCCGGTCGGCTCGCGGCCAAGCGCGGAGGACAGTTGCTCCCGGTTGCGCTGCGTGAAGGCGCCGGCCATGGTCGCGGCGACCTGCGGATCGCGCCTGAGCGCCATGATCCGCTCGCGCGCTTGCGGATCGGCCACGTTCAGCCGACCGTCAGCGTTCTGGGTGATCGCCTTTGCGGCATCCTCGAGCCCATGGCGCGGGCCTTCGCTGCGCACCATGCCGAGCCAGGTCTGCTCGATGAACTGGAACAACCCGGTCGCGCTTGATGTGCTGGCCTTGGCCTCGGGGTCGAGCGCGGATTCGCGCTGCGCGGTCTTCACCAGATAGTCGAAGCTCGTGCCCGTGCGGTCCGCGCCATGACGAATCCCTTGCAGCACCGGATTTGTCGGTGCCGCTTCGCTGGGGCCGCTGGTTCTGAACAGGAACATCGAGGAGCCGGTCTGGGAGTGAAACACGGGATGCTGGCTGGTTCGCCGCTTCTTGGCTGTCTTCACGATGCAGCATTTATGGTAAGCGAAGTGTTAAGCAGCGCCCTGAAGCGCTGCACCGAACCGGGACCAGCACGAGCATGACCATGAACGAGAACGACGGGCGCCACTGGCGCGGGGGCCTCTACTTCGAGGATTTCGAGGTTGGGCTTGTGATCCGCCACCGGCTGACCCGCACCGTCACGCAGATGGACAACATGCTGTTTTCGAACATGACGCTGAACCCGCAGCCGCTGCACATCGACGCGCATTTCTGTGCGACCGAAACCGAGTGGGGCAAGCCGCTGATGAACTCGCTGTTCACGCTCGGCCTGATGATCGGCATCTCGGTCAACGACACGACGGTCGGGACGACCATCGCCAATCTCGGCATGTCCGATGTGAAGTTCCCTGCGCCGCTGTTCGAGGGCGACACGGTGAACTGCACCACCGAGATCGCCGCCAAGCGTGAATCAAAGTCGCGGCCGGGCGCCGGCATCGTCGACTTCATCCACCGGACCTATCGGCAGGACGGCGTGCTGGTGGCCGAGTGCCGCCGTCAGGCGTTCATGCGCAAGCGTCCGGCAAAGGTCTGAACACAATGCGCTCGCTGCTGTTCGTGCCCGCCGACAATGAAAAGAAGCTGGAGAAGGCGCTCGCCTCCGGTGCGGACGCACTGATCATCGATCTGGAAGACTCGGTGGCGCTGTCCGCCAAGCCGGTCGCGCGCGCGGTTGCAAGCCGCTTCATCCGCGCCCAGGCCGGTCGGCCCGGTCCGCGTCTGATCGTGCGCGTCAACGGGCTCGGCACAGGCGAAACCGATGCGGACCTCGACGCGATCATCCCTGCCGTGCCGCATGCCATCATGCTGCCCAAGGCGGAAGGCGGCATGAGCGTGCAGCATCTGGGGGCCAAGATGGCCGTGCGCGAGGCCGAAGGCGACGTGGCCGACGGAGCGATCAAGATCATCGCCATCGCCACCGAGACCGCCCGCGGCGTTTTCCAGCTCGGAACCTTCGCAGGCGCATCGCACCGGCTTGCCGCGCTGACCTGGGGCGGCGAGGACCTCTCCGCCGATCTGGGCGCCGAACGCAACCGGCTGGATGACGGCAGCTACGCCGATCCCTATCGCCTGGCCCGCGCCATGACCCTGCTGGGGGCGGCGGCAGCCGGGCTCGACCCTTATGATTCTGTCTACACGAGCTTCCGTGACGAGGCCGGGCTGCGTGCGGAGTGTGAGGCCGGCCGGCGTGACGGCTTCGTCGCGAAGATGGCGATCCATCCCGCGCAGGTGCCTGTGATCAATGAGGTGTTCACGCCGTCGGAGGCGACGCTTGAGCGCGCACGGGCCATCGTGGCGGCGTTCGCGGACAATCCTGGGCTTGGCGTCGTCGGCATTGATGGCGAGATGATCGACCTGCCGCACCTCAAGCGCGCCGAGCGCCTGCTGGCGCGACAGGATATTGTCAGGTCAGCGCACCTGAAGGATCGCACAGTTCCGCCGGCCTGATTCGAGGCATTCCTGCGCCCGGCGGCTCTTGTCGAGCTCCCAGACCAGCCACACCCCCGCCGCGCCGAGCAGGACGATCATGGTGAGGCGAACGGCCACCGCGAGCCATTTGCGCCTGCGTTCCTCTTGTTGCAGCGACGGCAACGACATCCCCTATCCTCCGGGCGGCCTCTCGATCGAAAACACGCTGTCGACCACGCTGTAGTCAGCATAGCCGCAGCGCGCGATCGTGCGGGCGGCGACGATGTCGAACTTGCCGTCGACCAGAAAACGCTCATCCACATAGACACTGACGACCTGGCCCAGAACCATGAAACGGTCGATCCCGCGCCCGTCGAGATCGCTGAGTTCGGTGATCGAGAGCAGCTTGCATTCCAGGGCAGCCGGCGTGCCCCTGACACGCGGCGGCTTCACCACGACGGAGGGCGCCGTCTCAAGCCCCGCGAACAGGTATTCGCTCTGCCCGCGCGGCAGCGGCGCGGAGGTCAGGCTCATCTGCTGCGCCATCTCGAACGTCGCAAGGGAGCAGGTGAACTCGCCTGTCTCCTCCACGAAACTGACGGCGTCCTTCTTTCCTTCCGACGAGAACATCACGATCGGCGTCGGCGGCGACGAGATCAGGTTGAAGAAGGAATAGGGCGAGAGATTGAGCTCCCCTTTGGCGCCAAGCGCACTGATCCAGCCGATCGGGCGTGGCGCAACGATGGCTTTCAGGGGGTCATGCGGCAGAAGCGCGCGATCGCGGTTTGTGGGATTGTAATGCATCGGCTGATCCTCAGAAGCGCGTCACGACATCGGCAAGCGCGGGCCGGTCGCGGTCCTGCACCGGAGCATCGCTCTTGCCGACATGGATGAAGCCTGCGATCCGCTCCTGCGCGCCGAGCCCCAGCCCGTCGAGCACGCGGCGGTCATAGGCGTACCACTCGGTCAGCCAGTTGGTGCCATATCCGAGGGCGTTGGCGGCCAGCGTGAGGTTCATGGACACAGCGCCGGCGGACAGCACCTGCTCCCATTCCGGGATTTTGCCGTGCGGCTGCGCCCGCGACACCACACCGATGACAAGCGGCGCCCGCGCCAGCCGGTTCCGCTCGAAGGCCAGCGCTTCGGCATCCGCCGCAGGATGGTCCGCCGCATAGGCCGCAGCGATGATCTCCCCCGCCCGCAGGCGCGCTTCCCCCGCAAACACAATGAAGCGCCATGGCGCCAGCTTGCCATGATCCGGCGTCCGGCAGGCAAGGGTCAGGATGCGGGTGATGTCCGCCTCCGGCACGGAATCAGGCCGCATCAGCATCGGCTTGACCGAGCGGCGGGTCGACAGGAGATCAAGGGTGGATGCTGGCATGGGTCCGCTTTCGGGCTGGAAATGTGTCGGTAGCCCATGCCCGTGCGTGCGGCAACCGTCGACGCTTCACAGTTTCGCTCGCTTTCAGTGACATAGGGCCTGAAGTTGCTGGCACGCCAGCGCCATGCCCGGTAGACTTGCTCCGATGCGTCGATTGCCTGTCCTTGCGCTGCTTCTGTCCCTCGCGCTCCTGTGCGGGCTTGCGCCTGCCGGGGCGCAGGTCCAGCGTGGCGCTCCCTCCGTGCCCGGCGTGTCGGTCAGCGCCGTCTTCGCGACCGAGAACAAGCCGGTCACCTCCGGCATCGTCTGGCGCGTGCTGCGCGAGGACCTCAATGGCGGGCCGGCAACCATCGTGGCGCGCTCCACGCTGGCTGCCCCCGTCTTCGCGCTGGAGCCCGGCGCCTATCTGATCAACGCCAGCTACGGCTTTGCCAGCGGCTCAAAGCGCATCAACGTGCCGCCGAGCGGCAATCTGGTCGATCGCGTGTCGTTGAGCGCCGGCGCCCTCAAGCTCGCCGGCATCATCGGGGACCGTCCGATCCCGGCGGGCGCCATCAGCTTTTCGGTGTTCGTGCCACTGGCGGGCAACTCCGAGGGTCGGCTTGTGGCGGACAATGTCAAGGCTGGCCAGATCCTGCGGCTTCCCGAAGGCACCTACCATGTCGTGTCGATCCATGGCGACGCCAACGCCATCCGCCGCGCCGACGTGAAGGTGGAGAGCGGCAAGCTCGTCGAAGCCACCCTGCACCACCGCGCTGCCAAGGCGACGCTGAAACTGGTCGCGGCTCCCGGAGGCGAAGCCTTCGCCGGAACCGCGTTCACGGTACTCACCCCCGGCGGCGACGTGATCCGCGAGGCCATCGGCGCGTTTCCCGAAGTCATTCTGTCCGAAGGCGAGTACGTCCTGATCGCGCGGCAGGGCGGGCAGGTTCACACGCATGAGTTCAAGATCGAGGCCGGCTTCGACCGTGACATTGAGGTCGTCGTCGGCCGCTGATCAATATGGCGGCTCATCGTAGACCGGCCTGCCGTCAATCAGCAAGCGCTTGATCGCGGCCTTGCCGGACGCCGAGACGGCCGCGACAACCTCGACCCGCGAGCGTTCGGTGCGTTCGATGCGCCGCCCTTGTCCTTGCGGCACAAAGTAGCTCTCCAGCCCGTAGGTCACGCGAATCGAGACCTCGTCCGGGGCGCATGAGCGGCTGGCGCTGCCGGGAACGGGTCGACAGGCACGGCCGCCAGCGGCCTTGCCCTCGATAACCACCTGCCCCTGCCCGGCTTTCGGGAATGTCCGAGAGACAGCCACAGCTTCCGCCCGACCCTCGGCATTGGCCTGCAGCACGACGAAGACAGGCTCTCCCCTCCTGAAGTCCCCCGGCGCGCCAAGCTTTGCCGCCTGCACCTGCGAGATATCGTACGACAGCACGACATAGTCGCCGCGGAACAGGTCGCGCGGATCGACAGGAGCCGTTGCCAGCCGGACTTCGGCGCCGCCGCGCAGGATGTCGGCGCGCTCCTTGACCATCGCCACAAGCAATCCCGAGAGGGTCAGCGCCGCAAGACCGGCGCGTAGCGCCAGCGGAACCCGACCGATCAGCCCGTCGAGCGAAAGCAGCGGACGATTCTGCGGCAAGGACAGGCTCATGCGCCACCCCCCGTTTCAGCCGGGGCAATCCGGGCCAGGATCCGGCGCGCATAGACGGCGAACACGATGAGGACGACGCCGCCCACGAAGAAAAACACCGCCTGCCCCAGCAGCGAGCCAACGGTGACATAGAGCAGCACCAGAACATTGAGCCCGAAGGCAGCCGTGCCGGCCAGACTGACCCGCCTGAGGCCGCTGGTCGCGCCAGCCGCCACCATCAGGGACGCCGATGTCAGCAGGAGCGCGGCCACCAGGATACGCCCCACCGCGAGGAATCCGACCCCGCTCCAGAACAGCAACGGGATGGCGGCTGCGGTTGAAAGTGCAGCAGCCAGCAGAAGGCTGCTGCGCCTGTCCTTCGACAGCCTGTACAGCGCCGCGATGCTGACCAGAGCCGCCACGCCGGCAATCACGAGCGGCAGGTTTGCGGAGCCCGCAACACCCCGCGGGTCGAAGATGCGGACCAACTGGGCAGCAAGCGCCGTCACGTAGCCGGCAAGGCCCCAGGGCAGGAACGCGCTGAACAGAGGCGGCCAGCCCCTGTCGAGAGCCATGACGCCCACGGCGGTGCTCGCAATGGCCAGGGCCAGCGCATAGGCCAGTTGGCTGCCGAACGCCGTGCTGCTCATTGGTTCAGCAGCGACAAGCACTAGCCAAAGTCCGAGCGCCAGCACCGCCGCATGATGGACGGCTCGTCCCTGACGCCCGACAGCCAAGAGAAAGGCAGGGAGCAGAAAGACGAGATACAAGGGCGGAAGCTGTCCGCCGCTTTCAGCATACGAGGTGAACAACCAGGCTGCGCCGCTGGCGAGGGCAATGATCAAGGCGCCATCGGAGCGCATCAGCGCCGCCACGGCCAATGCGCCTATTCCGACCAGGAGAGCGCCGGCAGGCCAGTCCGCAGGAAGATGATACATCTGACCGACCAGCGCGACGCCCGCGCCAAACACGAGCGCGGCGCAGGTCGCGGCCGCGTCGGCGGCACGCGCCAGCCCGCGCCGCTCAAGCGTCCATGCCGCGATGATCGCCCCAGCCATGGCCGCGATGATCGCGCCGAGCTTCGCCGCGCGCGGGATGCCCTGCCAATTGGCCGCCACGAACGCGATCACGCCCGCAGCGAGCAACAGCCCGCCCAGCATCGCAAAGACCGAAGGCAGCTTCAGGCCGCTGTCCGCATGCGACGCCCGCCGGATGGCCGCAGCCTGTTCAGGCATCAGCAGACCGGCCTGGGTCCAGTTGACCAGATCCGCCTCAAGGCGCTTGCGGTAGCTTGACAGGAGCATGGAACGATCCGGTCCCGAACGAGGCTTTCGGGACGCAGTCTATGCCGTGCCGATGAAGTCTTCCCTAACCGGCGGCGCTCTTCACCCGGCGTCCAGCGAAGCCTTTGCGCGCCGTTCATCAGGCGCAAGCGCCTCGTCCATGAAGGCCGCGACCGCATCCTTCAGGGTCATCGAGGTCTGGGCCTGCGAGCCGAGACGTCGCACCGAAACAGTCCTGTCCTCGGCCTCGCGCTTGCCGACCGCAAGGATGATCGGCACCTTGGCGAGGCTGTGCTCGCGCACCTTGTAGTTGATCTTCTCGTTGCGCAAATCGGCGCGGGCGCGCAGGCCATGGGCCAGCATCGCCTCGGTGACCTGTTCGGCATAGGCGTCGGCGTCGGAGGTGATCGGGCACACCACAATCTGCTCAGGCGCCAGCCAGAGCGGAAAATGCCCGGCATAGCTTTCGATCAGGATGCCGAGGAAACGCTCCATCGAGCCGCAGATTGCGCGGTGGATCATCACCGGCTGGGTCTTCTCGCCATCCGGCCCGATGTAAAAGGCGCCGAAACGCTCAGGCAGGTTGAAGTCGACCTGTGTCGTGCCGCACTGCCAGTCGCGGCCAATCGCATCGCGCAGCGTGTACTCGAACTTCGGTCCATAGAACGCGCCTTCGCCGGGATTGATCGCGGTCTTGATCTTGCCGCCCGAGTCGTCCTCGATCCGCTTAAGGACCTTCAGCATGACCTCTTCGGCGCGGTCCCAAAGGGCGTCGGAGCCGACCCGCTTTTCCGGGCGAGTCGACAGCTTCACCACCAGGGAGTCGAAGCCGAAATCGGCATAGACCGACAGCATGAGGTCGTTGATCTTCAGGCACTCGGATTCCATCTGCGCGTCCGTGCAGAAGATGTGCGCGTCATCCTGCGTGAAGCCCCTCACGCGCATCAGCCCATGCAGCGCGCCGGACGCCTCGTAACGATGCACCATGCCGAACTCGGCAAGCCGTATCGGCAGGTCGCGGTAGCTTTTCAGCCCATGCTTGAAGAGCTGCACATGCCCCGGGCAGTTCATCGGCTTGAGGGCGAAGACACGCTGGTCGGCGTTCTCGTCCTTGGGATTCATGAACGCATAGGCGGACTTCACTGCGAACATGTTCTCCTGATACCAGCCCCAGTGGCCGGAGGTCTCCCACAGGCTCTTGTCGAGCACCTGCGGGGCGTTGACCTCCTCATAGTCGCGGCGCAGCCGGCGGCGCATGTAGGCCGTAAGCTGCTGGAACAGCGTCCAGCCCTTCGAGTGCCAGAACACCGTGCCCGGCCCTTCGTCCTGGAAATGGAACAGGTTCATCTCGCGGCCGAGCTTGCGGTGGTCGCGCTTCTCGGCCTCCTCGAGCTGGTGCAGATGCGCGTCGAGTTCCTCCTGCTTGGCGAAGGCCGTGCCATAGATGCGCGTCAGCATCGGGTTGTTCGAATCTCCCCGCCAATAGGCGCCCGCCACCTTCATCAGCTTGAAGGCGGTGCCGACCTTGCCGGTCGAGGTCATGTGCGGGCCACGGCACAGGTCGATCCAGTCCCCCTGCGCATACATCTTCAGCGTCTGGTCTTCCGGGATCGCGTCGACCAGTTCGACCTTGAAGGCCTCGCCCTTGTCCCGGAAGAACGCCTTGGCCCGGTCCCGGCTCCATTCCTCCTTCGTGAAGGGCCTGTCGCGCGCGATGACCTCGCGCATCTTCTTCTCGATGACCGGAAGATCATCGAGCGTGAACGGCTGGTTGCGGTAAAAATCATAGAAGAAGCCGTTCTCGATCACTGGACCGATGGTGACCTGTGTGCCCGGAAACAGCTCCTGCACCGCTTCAGCCAGCACATGGGCGCAGTCGTGCCGGATCAACTCCAGCGCGCGGGGGTCTTCGCGGTTGATGAACTCGATCCTGGCGTCGCGCGCGATCGGATCATGCAGGTCGGCCACGACGCCGTCGAGCGCCATGGCGACGGTTCGCTTGAGCAGCGACGGCGAAATGCCACCTGCGATCTGGGCACCGGTCGTGCCCGCAGGAAAGGCGCGCTGCGCGCCATCTGGAAATGTGACGGAAATGGAGGATACGGAAGGAGCGCTCATGGGCTCATCTCCTGCTCACTCGGGGATACGAACCCCGTAAGTCAGTCCGGCCGCGCATGTGAAGGATCGCCGCAGCCCCGCGCCCGGAACAGATTACGGCATCGATGGGCTTGCGTCGTGATCGTGAAGCAAACACCTTGTGGACGGGATAACCGAGGCGCAAGGCGCAAACAAGCATGTTCTTGACCTGGATGAGGCGGTTCGGTGCGGCGGCGGGCCTTGCCTTTGGCCTCTGCGGCGCCGCAATGGCGCAAAGCACGCAGCCGCGCACAGCGCCGCAGCCAACCTATGTCCCGATCAGGGAGGCCATGACCTTCCGCATCGCCGAGGGCCAGGGGCCACGCGGCGCCACCCGCTGGGTCAGTGCGACGGGGCAGATTCAGGGCGACACGGCATCCCAGTTCGACGCCTTCCGGAAAGCCAACAAAATCGAGGGCTTGCCGCTGGTTCTTGATTCAACAGGTGGACGTGTGTTCAACGCCATGGCGCTCGGCCGGATCGTGCGCTCGCTGCGCATGCCGACCACGGTGGGCCGCACCATCAGCGAAGGCAGCGGCGATGTCGTGCGCAGCAAGGATGTCAGCTGCGCCTCGGCCTGCGTGCTCGTGCTGATGGGCGGCATCGGCCGTTCGGTCCCGGACGACGCCCGGATCGACGTGCACATGTTCAGCGTGGAGCTTGATGCAGAGGGCAACAAGGCCCGCGCCGATCCGACCTTCCGCGACATCGAACAATCACAGCGCGGAATGGCCCGCCATGCGGTCTACCTGTCCGAGATGGGCATCGGGGCGCGCTATCTTGAAATCATGACCGAGGCGAGTTTCAAGGGACCGATGCGGCGCATGACGCGCGACGAGATCACGCAGACCCAGCTTGCTGTGGTCACGCCGCGCGACGTGAACGCACCAAGACTGGCAGGATGGTCCATCAGTTCAAGCGGTTCGCCCCCGCAGCTCATCCGCAGCGCGCTCCTCAGCGAAACATCGCAGATGAGTGTGGACCATGAACTGGTCGTCGAATGCGACAATGTCCGCGGCTTCTACTGGACCACTTACCGGCAGCAACTGCGCCGGCTTGAAGGCGAACGGCGGCAGGGTCAGCCCGTCAGCCTGACATCCGCGCGGCTCGAAACCGGCGGCTGGAACTTCGTGTTCCCGTTTCCGCCCCGTGGTCTTGGCATCAACACGGTCGGCAATGACCTCTGGCTGCGCCGCCCGATGCCGCAGAAGGTGCTTGAGGACGCTGTCGCGAACCGCAGGCTTGATGTTCTGCTTGGCGGCCCCGGACGGCAGCCACAAACCGCGAGCCTGTACGACCCAAGCCTGGCGCGGCTGCTGCCCGACTTCATCCGGCGCTGCGAGGCGAGGCCCGGGATGGTCAGCGTCGGTCCGAATCCGCGTCGCTGAGCTCGCCCCGGGGAGCATTCACACCCCGCCAGCGCCCATAGCGCCAAGGGGTCAGCGCCGTCGCGTCATCCGGCAATGCCTCGCAGACGAGATCGATTCCATCAGTGCCCCAAGGGTTGCAGCGGCAGATGCGGGCAAGCCCGATCCACGAGCCGGCCCAGAGGCCATGCCGCTGGATCGCCTCGTCGGTATACTCGGAGCACGACGGCCAGTGCCGACACTGCCGCCCGACAAGCGCTGAAAAACTGAGCTGATAGCCGCGGATGGCATAGTGCGCCGCGCGGCGGCCGAGCCTCATCTCACCAGATCGCCCGGACGATGAGGGCGAGAGCCGTGATGATCAACGCACTGAAGGTCATCATCATGCCGCCGACGCGGCCAACCGAGCTGCCGGCGGAACTGGTCAGGCCGACCGCATGCAGCGCGCGGCCGAAGACGGTCAGGATGCCGACGCCATGGATGACCGATGCCGGAGCGCCTATCAGGGCCAGCATCACCATGCCGGCCAGCGCAAAAGGCACGTTCTCGGCGAAGTTGGCGTGGACACGGATGGCCCGGGCCAGCTCCGGGTCCTTGCCATCGCCGATGCCGATCTTCTTGGCGCGGCGCAAGCCGATCACGCGGAATTGCAGCACGATCCCCATCAGGATCAATACACCGGTGTAGAGCGCAGCCGCGGAGATATGGGCCGGAACGTTGTCCATCAGCATCGGGGGATTCCAGTTCTATTCGGCTGCCACGGCAGCATTGGCCGCGCGGCCCGCTTCGACCTGCGACAGCGCATCGACCACCGCATCGAAGGTCAGCAGCGTCGACGCATGCCGGGCCTTGTAGTCCCGGACAGGCAGCAGGACTTCAAGCTCGGCCCATTCTCCGGAGGGGGGATCGCCGCCCTCCTTCAGCATTCGCCGGGCAGCATCGCGGACCGCGCGCAATTCAGCGACGGTCGCCCCGACCACATGCCGCGCCATGATCGAGGACGAGGCCTGTCCGAGCGCGCAGGCTTTCACCTCATGGGCGAAGTCGGCCACCCGGTCGCCGTCCATCGTGATGTCCACGGTCACCTTCGAGCCGCAGAGCTTTGAATGCGCCACGGCTGTCGCATCGGGCGCTGCAAGGCGTCCGGTCCTCGGGATGTTGGCGGCCAATTCCAGAATGCGCTTGTTGTAGACGTCATTGAGCATGATGCAGACAGTATAGGCAGTCTTGGCTCCCATGGCGAGTGCTCCGAAGCTGACGCTGCGATGTTCGCCCGCAGATCAGCCATCACCACTCTGTGAACCTTGCGGCCAAGCGCCGCGCCTTGTGGTCCGAAGGTGGAGGCATCACGTAAGCCCGATAGTAACAACGAAAGGAAGGCGCCACATGCAGCCCGTGGTTAAGTCCTCTGTCGCCACCTCACGCCCGATGGTGGCGCCCTCCGCACAAGTGGCGCCGAAGAACGATCAGTTCCTGATCCGGCAGCCGACGCGCGAGGAAGCGGAAGCCGCCGTCCGCACGCTCATCCTTTGGGCGGGTGATGACCCGTCGCGCGAAGGACTCCTCGACACGCCCAAGCGTGTCACGAAGGCGTTCAAAGAGTTCTACAAAGGCTATGAGGAAGACGCGGCCGATATCCTCGACCGTGTGTTCGAGGAAGTGGACGGCTATTCCGACATCGTGCTGGTGCGCGACATCCCGTTCTATTCCCACTGCGAGCATCATCTCGTGCCCTTCGTCGGCAAGGCGCACATCGCTTACTATCCGGCGGGCGGCGTGGTCGGCCTGTCGAAACTGGCCCGCGTCGTCGACGCCTATGCGCGCCGCATGCAGACGCAGGAAACCATGACCGCGCAGATCGCCAACGTCATCGACGATGTGCTGAAGCCGCGCGGTGTGGCCGTGCTGATCGAGGCGGAACACATGTGCATGTCGATGCGCGGCGTGCAGAAGCACGGCTCCTCGACCCTGACCACGCAATATCGCGGCATCTTCGAGAATGACCCGGCCGAGCAGGTCAAGTTCTTCACGATGGTGAAGTCGCAGCCCTTGCGCGCCTCGCTTTGACTGAGGCCCTTGTCGCGGGCTAGGCATGAAACGCGCCGGAAACGGCGCGTTTTCTGTTCTGAAATGAGGGCAAACCCGTGAGCCAGTTTCCAGCGCCGGGCGGCAAGCAACAGCTCGAGGAGGGCCTGATCCTTTCGCCTCGCTTTGACGCAGCGGGCCTGATCACCTGCGTCACCACCGATGCCGGGACCGGCGAGGTGCTGATGGTCGCGCACATGAATGCGGAGGCCCTGCGGCTGACGATCGAGACCGGGGAGGCCTGGTACTGGTCGCGTTCCCGCCAGGCGCTCTGGCACAAGGGCGACACATCAGGGCAGATCCAGCACGTGGACGAGATCCGCATCGACTGCGATCAGGACGCCGTCTGGCTCAAGGTCAGGGTTGCAGGCGATGGCCGGTGCTGCCACACCGGCCGGGAGACCTGCTTTTACCGCGTACAGCCGCTTGCAGACGGGACAGCGACGCTGAGACCGCTGATCATCTGCACGCCAGCTGACAGGAGCGGTGCGACGCGCTCATGAAGCAGACACCATACTGTCAAATATGACGGCTATCCCGACCGTGGATGACAGGATGTTAACCGGCTGTCGGGCTTTTCGCGCGATATTTGACCCATCTCTGGCGACCTTTGGAGGGTGCCGTGAATTGGGACAGGATCGTGCGCCGCGCCACGGGGCTTGGAGGGGGCGGAAGCACGATGAACGTTGAGACCGTGGGCCGGCAGGAAGCACCTGCTGGCAAGCCGAGGTTGGGATTGGCGCTAGGAGGCGGCGCCGCCCGCGGCTGGGCCCACATTGGCGTGCTGAAGACGCTCAGGAAGGCCGGCCTCGAACCGGACATCATCGCCGGAACCTCCATCGGTGCCCTGGTCGGCGGCGTGTATGCGGCAGGCCGCCTTCAGGATCTTGAGGATTGGGCCCGCTCGCTGACCAAGCGCCGCATGGTCGGGCTGATGGATTTCCATATCGGCGGATCGGGGCTGATTTCAGGCGACAGGCTGAAGCGCCTGCTCGGCACCGAGTTGATGGACATCAGCATCGAGGACCTGCCGCTCACCTATGCCGCCATCGCGACGGAACTGGGCACCGGCCATGAAATCTGGCTGACCCACGGCCTGCTCGTCGATGCGATGCGCGCCTCTTACGCGCTGCCTGGCGTGTTCGACCCGGTCAAGCTCGGCGGACGCTGGCTGATGGACGGCGCCATGGTCAACCCGATCCCGGTTTCCGCCGCGCGCGCCATGGGAGCCGACGTCGTCATCTGCGTCAACCTCAACGGCGACGCCGGCGGACGCGGCACCATCATCCAGTCGCACCGCGCTGACCTCGACCAGAATCACATGACCCCGGACCTGGAGATCCGCCCCGCTTCAAGCTGGCTGCGCTCTTTCTCCGGCGCCGCGCGGCGCGTCCGCTCGCTGGTCGGGCGGGCGCAGGACGAAAACCCGGCACCCGGACTGGTGGGTGTCATGATCGACGCCTTCAACATCACGCAGGACCGGATTTCCCGCTCGCGCCTGGCGGGCGATCCGCCGGACAGCATGATCTCGCCCAGGCTCGGCAAGATCGGGCTGTTCGACTTCCACCGCGCGCACGAAACCATCGAACAGGGGGCGATCGCCGCCGAACGCGCGCTGGACGACATTCTGGCGGCCATCGCGGCCTGCCCGGTCCTGAAATGAGGCGACCTCAGGCCATCGAGATGTAGTCGCGCATCGCGCGGGTCTCGGCCTCGATCTTCTCGATATGGCGCTTGACCACGTCGCCGATCGAGATGATGCCGGCAAGCCGGCCGTCCTGGACCACCGGCAAATGGCGGAACTTGCCCGTTGTCATGACTTCCATCGCGCTTTCGATCGACATCGCGGCTGAACAGGTGGTGACCTTCGCCGTCATCCGGCGCGACACCGGCTCGTCGAGCGCTTGCGCTCCGCTCTGCGCCAGCGCACGCACGATGTCCCGCTCCGACAGGATGCCGAGCACCGTCCCGTCTGCGCCGGTCACGACTGCAGCGCCGATCTTGCGCTCGGACAGGATAGCGGCCGCCTCGGCGAGTGTGCGGTGCGGCAGGATTGTTTGAACGTCATGGCCTTTCTCGGCCAGGATGCGGGAGACACTCATGGACTATCCTCCAGGGCTTGGCGCCGTGCCAGCCGGCGCTCTGTTCATGACCGCCCGTGCGCACCGGTTCGCGCCGCCGCGGGCGGGCAGTCTGCGACGAAAGTCGCATTGGCCGCAAGGGGAGAAAGCGGGTCGGCTCAGCGCGCCGCCGCACTGCGGGGATCGGGCCGCGCCACGGATCGGTCGAGCAGCGGAAACAGCATGAGGCCGGCCAGGAAGCCCCCGATATGGGCCTCCCAGGCTATGCCCTGACTTTCGTCTGCAATGGTCACGACGCCCGCACCGAACAGCCAGTTGGTCGCAAACCAGAACACCACGAACGCCATTGCCTGCCGGTTCCGCAGCATGCCCGACAGGCTCAGCGCCGGAAGGGCCTGCACCGCCGCATCACTGGCCATCGCATCCATTCTGAGCCCGCGCGAAAACACGAATCGGGCTGCCGCACCCGTCGCGGCTGACACGCCCGCAGACGCGCCGACCAGCGGCACGACGTCGGTCGTGTGCATGCCAATGTGGGCGAACGCGCCGGCGATGCTGCCGATGGCGAACATAAGCAGGAAGCGGCCTGCCCCAATCCGCCGGGCCAGCGGGCTGCCGAAGGCCGCCAGCCACAGGCAGTTCATGACGATATGGGTCGTCCCGGAATGCAGCAGGGCGTAGCTCAGCACGCTCCACCAGCGCATTCCTCCGCCATCGACGAAGTAGCGCGCAAACTGAAGCTTCTCGGCTGCGGACGCCGCATCGAGGCCCGCCGCCAGATCGCGGACGATCTGCCGTTGGTCGGCCCAGCCGAATTCCAGCGCAAAGCGCGCGGGCACCACCGAGAACGACGACAGCAACTCCAGATCGGTCTGAACGCTGAGCAGCAGCCTCCCCAGATGAATGGCCACCAGCACGCCGAGCAGGAGCATGATCACCAGGGGGAGATTGAAGATCGGCTCGCGCACCGGGCGCGCCGCGCCAGTATCCGGTTTGGGGCCGAGCCAGTTGGGGTCCGTCATGCCCTCACGATTGCCTATCGGACCCTGTCGTGCAAGCGGCATGCGGACTGCAGCGGGCGCAAAAAAGCGGGGAGACCGCACGAAGCAGCCTCCCCTTGCGAAACCCTGTCCGGCAAATCGCCCCAATCGGGCGCGCCACATAAGCCGCTTGAGTTGAGCCGACGTGGGCGAAGGAATGTCATCGCATATCGGCAAACCGTGATGGTGGTGTCCCACGCACCGCCCCGCCGCGCAACGTCAACCAAAAATTAACGTTAACAAAGGGTTACCCGCACCTGTCAGGCAAAACGGCATAAGCATCGCAGTCGAGGGACGGACTGCCGGGAATTCGGCCCAGCCTGTCCCGTTTGGGAACAGTGGGTGCGAGCCAGCCTGTGGCAGTTGGCAAAGCTGGGCGTGTTGGACAGACGATGAAGACAATGAGCACACAGACGGTGTTCGCCTACTGGGACAGTCTCAGGGGCTCCCGTTCGGCGCCCGAGCGCGGCGAGATCGAACCGGGCGCCGTGCGTCATGCCCTTCTGGACACCTTCATCCTCGAGAACGGCCCGTCTGGCCTGACTTTCCGCCTTGCGGGAACCCGTCTGTGCGCGCTGTTAGGCGGCGAACTGCGCGACCGCGCGTTTGCGTCCCTTTGGCCGGAGCCGGTTTCACGCGTCGAGATCATGCGGATGGTCGACGCGGTCATGGATGAAAGCGCCGGCGCGGTCACTGGGCTCAGGGCGAGCACGGCGGCGGGCGCGTCAGCCGATCTCGAACTGCTGGTCCTGCCTCTGCGCCATGGCGGCAAGACCCATGCCCGTGTGCTGGGCGCGCTCTCCCCCGTGATGCCGCCGGACTGGCTCGGTCAGGAAGCGGTCGCATCGATTGAGGTCCGCTCGATGCGGATCATCTGGCCGTCGGGACGTCCCAGACCCGCGGCAGCCCCCGAGGAGCGCCGCGCGCGCTTCACCTTGCTGCATGGCGGACGCAGTTAGGCAGGCCGATCGGCCTGCCCGTTTTGCAAGGGCACAACAAAAATGGCGACCAGGAACAAAAGTGTGAACCTTACGGTGCGACAGTAAGGGCGGATTAACCAGCGCCCGGGTAAGGTCCGGGGTGTCCAAATGATGTTTCGAGATGAACGCTGCAGCTCCGACCCTTGCCTCAAGGCCGATTGAACGCAGGCGACACTCGCGTGTGAAAGTGGCTTTGCTTGGTCGCTACATGCTGCAGAACCGTTCGGAATATCCGTGCCAGAGCATCGACATGTCCGTGGGCGGACTGCTGCTGACGGCGCCGGTCAAGGGGCGCGCCGGCGAGCGCATCATCGTCTATCTTGAACACGTCGGCCGCATCGAAGGCGACATCATGCGGGTCACGCAGGACGGCTTCGCCATGACCGTCATGGCGACCAGCCGCAAGCGCGAGAAGCTGGCAGCCCAGTTGACCTGGCTCGCGAACCGCGCCTCGCTCGGGCTGCCGGAGGATCGCCGCCACGACCGCGTCCAGCCAAAGATCTCGCGCATCATGCTGACGCTGGCTGACGGCTCGCAGGTTCCGGTCAAGCTCCTGGACATGTCGTTGTCCGGCGCCGCCTTCAGCGCCGATATCAAGCTGATGATCACCGACGTGGTCACGCTCGGCAAGACCCAGGCGAAGGTCATGCGCAAATTCGATGGCGGCTACGCGGTCGAATTCCGCAAGGCCTTTGCCGTCGACGCCATCGACCAGATCGATCTCTAGGGCTTGCTGCGAGAAAGCAGCATGATCAAGGCCACGTCGCGCGATGCGCGCTGGCTTCAGCGCCCGCCGCTGACGTCGACGATCGCGCCGGTGGTGTAGCTGGCCTCTTCCGAAAGAAGGAACAGCACGGTCTTCGCGATTTCGTCCGGCATGCCGATGCGCTGCATCGGAATGTTCGGCCTGATCCGTTCGATGCGCGCCGCGTCGCCGGTGCTGCGCTCGTGGATGTCTGTCATCACCATTCCGGGAGAAACGGCATTGACGCGGATGCCCTCCAGCGCGGTTTCCTTGGCCAGGCCGAGGGTGAACGCGTCGATCGCTCCCTTCGAAGCCGCATACCAGACATACTCGCCGGGGCTGCCGATGCGTGCCGCCACCGATGAAACATTGACGATGGCTCCTCCCGCGCCGCCATGGCGCGTCGACATGCGCCTGACCGCCTCGCGCGCCACCAGCATGGCGCCGGTCACGTTGAGGTCGATGCAGGCCCGGATGACATCCGCCTCGGCCATGTCGAGGCGCCCAGAACGGCCGGTGATGCCGGCATTGTTGACCAGATGCGAAACCGGCCCGAGCTCTCGGTCGACTCTGGCGAATAGCGCCTTGATGTCGGCCTCGACGGCCATGTCGCCGGCCACGGCGATCGCGCGCCGCCCGGTTTCTGCCTTGATGCGCCCGACCAGCGCGTCAGCCACGGCACTTTCCACACGATAGTTGATCGCCACATCGTAGCCCTGGCGCGCCCCCAGCAGCGCTGTCGCCGCACCAATGCCCCTGCTGCCGCCCGTGACAACCATGATCCGCGTCATCTGACCCAACCTTTCAAGTTCCGCCGGCATGGCCAGGCGCGCGCGCCTGTGGCGGACTTGACCACGAGGCTGAACGGAATGCCGACAATTTGAGACAACCCGCTGACAGCCGGTTGACGCTGTGACTCACGAGCCATGACCACAACGCGACATGTGTAAAATGCAAGCTATTTCAGTGAGCCGATTGAGAAAAACCGCATGCCATCTCCAGTCCCGTCAACAGGGACAGGAGCCTTCACATGCCAAAGAAGCATGGAACGACCTCGGGGTGGATGAAATCGGCGACGGCGCTGGCGGTGCTTTGCCTGTCGGCAGGCGCAGCCCATGCCCAGACATCGCGCCAGGGCGCCATGACCACCGGGGCGCTGCCGCCTGTGGGCAGCCTTGAGGTCAGCCGCTCGGGCGACAGCCGTCCTCCGATCGGCTGGGTGCAGTTCTGCAGCAACCGCGCCTATGCAGCCGAGTGCTCTGTCGACACCAGCGAACCGGAAAAGGTCGAGTTGACGCCAAGGCTCTGGCGCACCGTCACCGGCATCAACAGCAAGGTGAACAAGGAGATCGAACCGATCACGGACATGGACCACTGGGGCGTCGTCGAACGTTGGGACATGGCCGAGGACGGCAAGGGCGACTGCGAGGAATACGTCAACATCAAGCGCAAGAGGCTTGTCGAAGCCGGCGTGCCGCGTCGTGCCCTGCGCATCGTCGTGGTGATCGATGAGGAGAATGCGGGCCATGCCATCCTGATGCTGCGCACCGACAAAGGTGACTTCATTCTCGACAACAAGCGCAACGCCGTGCTCGCCTGGCACCAGACGGGTTACATCTACGTCAAGCGCGAAAGCCAGGATAAGGTCGGTTGGGTGCCCCTGGGCGGCGTCTCCGGCACGCTGGTCGCCTCGAACTGACCTGATCGCGCCTCTGCGGCGCGGCGGCGCGCCCGCCCGTGACCACCACGGTCCGGCCACCATCCATTTGAGGGTCAAACGCAGTCTCGATCCGTCCCCACCCGTCCAGGATCAGGCAGCGTAACCTGGGGTCCGGTGCTTCATTCCAGCGCCGGACCCTCTTTTTTTCCATTGGTCCCGGATCAAGCTGCGTTGAAACCGACCTGTTGGAACGCAGATGACCTGATCGGCCGCGATCGGCTGGAGCAGGCCCTGAGCGAAAAGCCGTCGCCACGCATTCGCGGCATGCTTCAGGCGGCCCGTCCGACCTGAAGGAGGGCCTCGGCCTCGATCTCGACCGCCCGCCCAATGGCCTGATCCGGCAGCATCGGTCGCGCAAAGACATAGCCCTGGACGCAGTCGCAGCCGAGATGGACAAGGACATCGACCTCCTCCTGCCGCTCGGCGCCCTCTGCGATGGTACGCTTGCCGAGGGCCTGGCTCATGCTGACGATTCCGCGCAAGACCTTCAGCTTCTCCGAATTGAGATCGACGCCGTCAACAAAGCTGCGGTCGATCTTCAACTTGTCGAAGGGCAGCCGGTTCAGATAGGCGAGCGACGAGTAGCCGGTCCCGAAATCATCGAGCGCCAGCTTGACCCCAAGGCTCTGGATCGCCTCCAGGGCCTTGCGCAGGCGCGCATCTCCATCGCGCGCGAACACGCTTTCGGTGACCTCGATGCACAGCAGGTCGGGCGATATCCCCTCGTGCTCCAGCGCTTCGGCGATGTCGCGCTCCATATCCGAATGCCAGAACTGCGCAGCGGAGACGTTCACAGCCACCTCGCGCAGCGGATGCCCCTCGTCGCGCCATAGCCTGATCTGACGGCAGGCGGCGCGCAGGACCCACAGGCCGAGGTCGCAGATCAGCTTCGAGCTTTCCGCGATGGGCACAAACTCGGATGGCGGAACGTTGCCAAGATCAGGGTGCTGCCAGCGGACAAGAGCCTCGAAGCCGGTGACAGCGCCGGTCGGAAGGTGGATCTGCGGCTGGTAAACCAGGTAGAGCCCCCGGTTCTGCTGGATGGCGCTGGCAAGGTCCCGCGCCAGCCTGATCTTCTGCTGGGCGAAGGCTGAGAACTCCGGGCGGAACATTTCGACCCTCCCCCGTCCGCCTTCCTTGGCCCGATAAAGCGCCATGTCCGCATGGCCCATGAGTTCGTCGGAGGATGCACCATCCTCCGGCAGCATGGCGATCCCGACCGAGGTGCCGATCGAAACCTGCCCCATGCCCAGTTCGTAGGGCTCCGACAGGATAGCGATCAACTCGGCGGCCTTCGCGAGCGCCTTGCTCCGGTCAGCATGCCTGAGGATGGCGGCGAACTCGTCGCCGCCCAGTCGCGCCAGGAACGCGTCATGCGGCAGCACCCGGCGAAGCCGTTGACCGACGCTGATCAGCAACTCGTCACCCGCCTGATGGCCGAGACTGTCATTGACCTCCTTGAATCGGTCAAGGTCCAGCATGAGAAGCGCGCCGTGATGGTTGGCGGAGTGGCTGTCCGAGATCGCCTCGCGCATGACCCGCTGGAACAGGGCCCGGTTCGCGAGGCCTGACAGCGGGTCATAATAGGCCAGCTTCTCCAGTTCACGTTCAGCGGTCTTGCGCTCGCTGATGTCCTGGATCGTGCCCAGGAACCCGATCACCCTGCCCTGCTCGTCGACGTCAGCCTTCTGGACAAGCGTGAAGTCGGCCAGCGTGCCGTCGCCGCGCTCGACCGTGACGTCGACCGTGCGCACGCCGCCGCCGCGCATCAGCTCCGATTCGCTGACCAGCAGGGCGCGGGCGGAATCAAGGCGGCATCGCGCGAGAAAAGCCTCGCGGGTCGGGCGGAAGCGTGCCGGGTCGAGCCGCATCAGCCGGAAGACTTCCGGCGACCAGGTCACCGCCTCCTCCGCCAGCCGGTAGACGAAGTTGCCGATCCGCCCGAGCGACTGGGCTTCGGCAAGCGCCGCGCTTGTCGCGGCCATCGCCTCGGCGTCGGCGCGGGCTTGTCGTTCCAGCATGCTTTTGCGGATGGCGTTCTCCTTGAACACCAGCACGGCCCGGCTCATCGCCCCGACCTCGTCGTGGCGCCCGACGGCGTTCAGCCGGATTCCAGTGTCCCCGGTGGAAAGCCTCAGCATTGCATCGGTCAGTTCGGTCAGCGGCCGCGTCAGCAGATGGTTGATCAGCCACAGCAACAGCGCCAGCACAGTCAGGCAGATCATGAGCGCGGCCAGGATCTGCTGCGCGCGCTGCTGCTTGGTTCCGGCAATCCGCAATTCCAGCACGCGCTGCAGCTGCTGCGACGCCACGGTCCGGGCCGCCATGGCGGTTTCGAGCATATGCTTGTAAGTCGGCTGAAGGGTGGGGTCCGTCAGCGGGCGGCTGGTTTCCTGAACGGCGGCAATGGTCTCGAACAGTTCGAGGTAGATCGGGTTGAGCGCAGCCTCGATCAGCGGATCGCGCGCATGGCTCAGCAAGGTTGTGTGCGAGCGGCGCGCCGAAACGACCGCAGCGTTGAGCCCGTAGCTAAAGCCCGACAGACGCATGCGGCTGGCGAGCGCGTCGGCCTCCTCCGTCTCCAGCGCCATGGCTTCCTTGCGCAGATGCCAGACTGCGGTCAGCAGCGCCGGATGCTGGTTGACCAGCAGATCCATCAGATAATAGCTGTCCAGTTCGGGATCGAGAATGAGCTCCGAACTGTCGCCGACGGACTGGACAAGGTCAGTCAGACGCTCAACGAGCGCAGTGATGCCGGACGCCATCAACTCGGGATTGTTCTTGAGCAGACCTGCAATCCTCAGCCCGTCGCGCAGCCGCTCCTGCGTGTTCGGCACGCGGGCCCACAAGGGCAGCTCCCGTTCGAAGACCGCGCCCGTTCGGACCGCTTGCTCGCTGACCCGCGCGCTGTCGCCGACCCCGCCCCACGCGACCAGCACATTGGCCAGGTTCAGTGCCGCATTGATGCTGGGCAGGCCGGACAGCTCGTTGCGGGCTGTCGCAAGCACCCGTTCGTGGGTGCCGACGAGGAAATGCAGCAGGAAGGCAAACGGCAGCGCAAGCAGAAGCAGCGGCGCCACGAATTTGGCCTTGATGGATCGGAACATGGATGCATACCCGCTTATGCATCCATAGGTTGTTACTTACCTTAAAATCATCCTAAATCGATTGCAGAATGTCGGGTCAGGTTGCATTTTTCTAGTGATCTTCAGCCCTTCCGCTCCCGCGCTCACGTTTGATGGCCCCGCGCCGGACTTTCGCATCGACGCGGCGGACCTTCGAGGCCTTGGTCGGGCGGGTCGCAATCCGCGGCTTCGGCCGCACGGCGGCGGCCTTGAACAGGGCGATCAGCCGCGCCAGAGCATCCTCGCGGTTCTGCGCCTGCGTGCGGAAGCTTTCGGCGATGATGACGATCTCGCCGTCCAGCGTCAGCCTGCGCCCGGCCAGCGCGACGAGCCGCGCCCGCATGTCCTCCGGCATGCCGGTCAGCCGGTCGATCGGATAGCGCAGCTGCACGGCGGTCGAGAGCTTGTTGACGTTCTGCCCCCCCGGCCCGGAGGAGCGCACGAAACTTTCCGACAGGTCGGCGGGGTCAATGGCCAGAGAGCGGGTGATCCTGAACATGAAAATGGAGTTATCACACCCATGCGTGCTGGGAAGCCCTTGCGAGCGGCGCGCAATTACGCTTTGGCATCCCCAGTTGATAACCCGCCGGAGCCCCGACACATCATGGCCAACCCGATGTCCCCCAAAGCCTTTCCCGTGTCATGGGACCAGTTCCACCGCGATGCCCGCGCGCTCGCCTGGCGGCTGGCCGATGCCGGCCCGTTCGAGGCGATCGTCTGCATCACGCGCGGCGGGCTGGTGCCGGCCGCCATCGTCTGCCGCGAGTTGGGGCTGAGGGTGATCGAGACCATCGGCATCGCCAGCTACCACGACTACAAGAACCAGTCGGAGTTGCAGGTGGTGAAGGACATCGCCCCCTCGATCCGCGCCATCGGCGACGGCAAGGGCAAGGGCGTGCTCATCCTCGACGACCTTGTCGACACCGGCAAGACGGCCCGCGTGGTGCGCGAGATGCTGCCCAACGCCCACCTCGCCACCGTCTACGCCAAGCCCGAAGGCCGCCCAATGGTCGACACCTTCATCACCGAGGTCAGCCAGGACACCTGGATATACTTCCCCTGGGACATGGGCCTGAGCTACGTCGAACCCATCGCCAAGGAAACGAAGGGGTGAGGCCCCGGTCGGCGCAGCCGATTGAAAGGTCCGGTGGACCTTTCAAAGGGGCCGAACGCACGAGCGCAAGCAAGGGCTGGAGGAGGCTGCGCCCCTTAAACCGCCCTTAACCGCCACCGGGCACAGTCGCCGCGTTCAATCCGCAATGGAAAGCGCGCAGCCTTGTCCCGGAATCAGAGCCCCGTCCCGGCTGCAAGGCCGGTCTATTCGTTCGTCATTCCGCTGTTCAACGAAGAGGCGGTGTTGCCGATCCTGCTGCACCGGCTGGACCGGCTGCTGGAGAAGCTCGACAGCCCAGCCGAAGTGATCTTCGTCGACGACGGCAGCAAGGACACCTGCGGCATCGTCGCCGCCGGGCGCGCCAAGGATGATCAGCGCTACCGCTACATCGCGCTCTCGCGCAACTTCGGGCACCAGATCGCCATTACCGCCGGCATGGATGCGGCCGTGGGCGACGCCGTCATCATCATGGATGCCGACCTGCAGGACCCGCCGGAGGTCTGCCTCGACCTGATCGCCAAGTGGAAGGACGGCTACGAGATCGTCTACGCCCAGCGCCTCAGCCGCGAAGGCGAGACGGCGCTGAAGCTGTGGACCGCGAAGATGTTCTACAAGGCGCTGCGCAAGCTGACTGCCGTGGACATTCCACAGAATGTCGGCGATTTCCGGCTTGTCGACCGCCGCGCGCTCGACGCCTTCCGCGCCATGCCGGAGCGTGACCGTTTCGTTCGTGGCATGTTCGGCTGGATGGGCTTCCGCCAGACGGCCGTTCCGTTCCACCGGCTCGCCCGCGCCGCCGGCGAAACCAAGTATGGCTGGAAGAAGATGCTGCGTCTCGCGCTCGACGGCATCGTCGGCTTCTCGGATCTGCCGCTGCGCGTCGCGCTCTGGATGGGCGTCGCCGTGTCGTTCGCTGCGCTGGGTTACGGCGCCTTCGTGCTGGCGTTGGCGCTGTTCGGCTCCGGCACGGGGCTCGCGAGCGGCTGGGCCTCGATGATCGTGGTGCTGTCGCTCATCGGCGGCATGAACCTGATCATGACCGGAGTGGTCGGTCTGTATGTCGGGCGCATCCATAACGAGGTCAAGCAGCGCCCCCTTTACGTCGTCGGCCGCACCGAAGGCTTCCAGCATGCCGCTGCCGTGCCGGAGGCCGGCATCACCGGGCGCGGCCGCGTTCCCGTGGCGGACAGGCGCAAGATCGCGTCATGAGCCAGGCGTTCGACAGCTACCGCAGCAGCTACGAGGGCGTGGTCCAGGACTCGATCGCGTTTTCCGGGCTGAAGCACGACTTCTTCCTTGAAGCCAAGATCATCCAGCTCAAGGCCCTGTTCGAGCGCCATTTCGGCGCTGGCAAACCCGCCTTGCTCGACATCGGCTGCGGCGTCGGCCGCATGCACCCGCTGCTGACGCCGCTGTGCGCCAACCTGTCCGGCACGGACCTTTCGGTGGAATCGCTCGAGCGCGCCCGCCTCGACAATCCTGATGTGGCCTACCGCGCGCAGGTGGGCGGCAGCCTTGACTGGCCGGACGCCAGCTTCGACGCAACGCTGGCTGTGTGCGTGCTTCACCACGTTCCAGTGACGGATCGCGCGGGCTTCATGGCCGAGATGGCCCGGGTGACGCGGCCGGGCGGCCTCGCCATCATCATCGAGCATAACCCGTTCAATCCGCTGACGCGGCTGGCGGTCGCGCGCTGCCCGTTCGATCATGACGCCGTGCTGCTGCGCCATGGCGAAGCTGCGGACAGGCTCGCCGCAGCCGGCCTTCACCGCATCGAAAGCCGACATTTCCTGATCGCCCCGACCCTGGCCACAGCGGTCAGGCGGATCGAGCGGTTGTTCGAGCGCCTGCCGCTGGGAGCGCAGTACATCAGCCACGGCGTGGTGCGCTGATGGCGCGCGCCAACCTCCAGCGCCTGCGCCGTCCCCTGACATTGCTCGCAGTCGGCGCGATGGCGACGCTGCTCTATGCGGTGCTTGCGGCGTTCGGCGCGAGCCACACCCGCCTGCCGGCCGCGCTGGTCTCGCTCATGGCCTACGTCCTGGCCGCCGGCTGCTCCTACGTGGCCCACCGCGTCTTCACCTTCAACGTCACAGGCAACCATGGCGACGCGCCGGCCCGCTTCGCGACACTCAGTCTCGCGGGCTACACCATTGCCTTTCTGGCGCCGCTCATCCTCACGGACATGCTGGGCTGGCCGCCGATCTGGCCGATCGCCGTCACCTGCATTGCCGTTCCGCTGTTCAACGCCTGGGCTCTGTCGCGGCTGGTCTTCCGCGCGCCGCTCTTCGGCGCGGCAACCCCGTCCGGCCAGCCATGAGCGACGCCGCCATCGATAGAATGCCCGGCGCCGCCGCGAGCCCCGAGACCTCGCGGGCGCTCGCCTTCGCGCTGTGCGCCTTTACCGCCGTCAGCGCCCTTCTGCTGATGGTCGCCGGCGGACTGCTGAACGACCCGGACAGTCATTGGCATATCGCCATCGGACGCTGGATTGTGGAGAACCGGGCCTTTCCGCGCGCGGACCTATGGTCGCACACCGCCGCCGGCCAAGGCTGGATCGCCAAGGAGTGGCTGTCGCAGGTCTTGCTTCACGCGGCCCATCATCTCGCCGGCTGGCGGGGCGTGACCCTTCTCGCCATCCTTGCGACAGCCGGCAGCATCGCGATGATCGCAGCCTGGCTCTCGCTTCGCCTGCGCGCGACCCTTGTGGTGGGGGTGCTGGCGCTGGTTCTGGTCCTTGCCTCACCCTCGGTCATGGCGCGGCCCCATGTGGTGGCGCTGCCGCTGATGACGCTATGGACGCTCGGGTTGCTGACAGCGCTCGAGCGCCGCACCACGCCGCCCTGGTGGCTGCTCGGCATCATGGTGGTCTGGGCGAACGCGCATGCCGGCTTCACGATCGGCTTCGTCATCGCCGGCCTGCTCGGCCTTGAAGCCGTTCGCAAGGCGGGCGCAGCCTGGTTCCAGACCGGGCTGCAATGGGCCGCCTTCCTGCTGCTCGCGCTAGCCGGTTCGTGCCTGACACCCTACGGCGCCGAGGCCTATTTCGTCACGTTCAAGCTGTTCGGCTCGGGCGAACCTCTCGGCTATCTGACCGAATGGCAGCCCCTTGAGCGGGACATGGCCGGCCTTGCCGCGATGGGCCTGCTGGCGGCGCTTCTGTGTGGACTGGGCGCAAACCCCTGGCGGAACCTGATGCGCATCATCCTCATTGCCATCCTCGGCTGGATGATGCTGCGCTACAGCCGGTTTGCGCTCGTGTTTGCGTTCACCGCTCCGTTGATCGCTGCGACGCCGCTGGCGCAGCGCTTCGCCGGCCTCGCTGCGGAAGGGGCGGATGGCGCGGTCGCGCGAACATGGCCATTTCTGGCCGCTGGCGCGGCGGTTCTGCTTATGGCCGTCGCCATGGTCGCGCCGCCGCCGCTGCCCAGCCCGGCATCGACGCCGGCCGCCGCCCTGTCCGCGGCCGGTGCAGCCGGACTGAAAGGCCCGGTCTACAACGACTACAATTTCGGCGGCTACCTGATCGGCCAGGGCGTGCCGACCTTTGTCGACGGACGGACGGACCAGCTCTTTCTGGGCGGCTTCCTTACCGCTCTTGAGCTGGCCAGAACCAGCCCCGCGCCCGATGCGCTGCTGGCGCTTCTGCAAGGCCGTCAGGTCACCTGGGCGCTCGTCGCCACCGGGCAGGCCGAGGCAAGGCTGTTGGAGCGTGCCGGCTGGCGCACGATCCATCGCGACTCCGTGGCGACGGTCCTGGCCGCGCCCGGCCCGTGACGCCGTTTCCCCTCTGAAGACTTTCGCCTCGATCAGGCTGGATCCAAGCGGAACCGTCCAAATGCAGATAACGTGATCCACAACAATCACTTAGAGCATGCTGTGAGCGAAAAACCGTTGCCACGTTTCCGCAGCATGCTCTAGGCTGGTCATTCCTGAGGAACGCCCAACCGAAAGCGAAGCCAAAAATGGCCGCGACCGCCTTTTCGCTCCCGGCCACGCGCCGTTCGCTGTGGTCAGCCCTGCTTGACGCGATGGCTGCGCATGGCAAGACCAAGATCGTCATCGAAGATCCCGAACGCCAACCGCTGACCTATGGCCGGCTGGTGCTGGGCTCTTTGGTGCTCGGCGCCAAGCTCCGCGACATGACCAGCAATGCCGAGCGCGTCGGCGTGCTGCTGCCGAATGTGCAGGGCATCGCGGTCACGATCTTCGGCCTGACCGTGTTCGGCCGCGTCCCCGCGATGCTGAACTTCACCGCCGGCGTGAAGAACCTGAAGGCGGCCTGCGAGGTCGGCGGCGTCCGCACCATCGTCACATCGAAGCGCTTCGTCGATCAGGGCAAGCTTGACGACGTCATCCATGCGCTCGAACCGGGCCGGCGCATCATCTATCTTGAGGATGTCCGCCGGCAGATCACCAGCTTCGACAAGATCAAGGGTGCCTTTGCCAGCCTGACGCCGCGGTCGAGCCCCGGCGCGCGCACGCACCCCGATCATGAGGCAGTCGTGCTCTTCACCTCCGGCACCGAGGGCACACCGAAGGGCGTGGTCCTCTCCCACGCCAATCTCGTCGCCAACGCGATGCAGATCTTCGCCCACGCCGATGGCATGCTCACCGCCGATGATGTGGTGATGAACCCGTTGCCGGTCTTCCACTCCTTCGGCCTTACAGCGGGAACCCTGATGCCGCTCCTCAACGGCATAAAGCTGGTGATGTACCCGACGCCGCTGCACTACAAGCAGGTCCCCAAGCTCATCGGCGAGACGGGCTGCACGGTCCTGTTCGGAACAGACACCTTCCTGCAGGGCTATGCCCGCGCCGCTGATGAAGCCGACCTGAAACCGGTCAGGATCGTCATCGCCGGCGCCGAGCGCATCAAGGATGAAACCCGCAGGATGTGGGAACCCTTCGGAGCCAACATTTGCGAGGGCTATGGCTGCACCGAGTGCTCGCCCGTGCTCGCCTGCAACACCCTGGACGATGGCGCGCGCAATGGCACGGTTGGACGCTTGCTCCCCGGCATCACACATCGGCTCGAGAAGGTCGAGGGCATCGACACGGGCGGACGGCTGTTCGTTCAGGGCCCCAACATCATGCTGGGCTACCTGCTCGCCGATCGACCGAACGAAACCGTCGCGCCCGAAGGCGGCTGGCACGACACCGGCGACATCGTCGATGTCGACGACGCCGGCTTCATCACCATCAAGGGCCGCGCCAAGCGCTTCGCCAAACTGGGTGGGGAGATGATCTCGCTGGCGGCGGTCGAGAGCATGCTCTCGGCACTCTGGCCCGGCCACAGCCATGTCGTGGTCTCGCTGCCCGACGCCAAAAAGGGCGAGCAACTCGTCCTCGTCACCGAGAAGCCCGATGGCGACCGCAAGGCGCTGCTCAAGGAGGCCCAGGCCCAAGGCTTCCCGGAACTCTGGATTCCCCGCGCCATCCTTGTCACCCAGACCATCCCGGTCCTCGGATCAGGCAAGGTCGACTACACCGCCACCCGCGAACTGGCGCTGACCATGCGGTCCTTGCTGTAGGAGGCCGGCCCTTTCCAGCGCGCGTCACCTGCGCTAACCCTCAGCGGGCGCGGACATGGCGAAACTGGTAGACGCAAGGGACTTAAAATCCCTCGGCCCTAAACCGTGCGGGTTCGACCCCCGCTGTCCGCACCATTCATGCCATGCGCCAACCATAGAGCCATGCATAGCGCTTGCGCATGCCGGCGTCGCCCAGCTGGGTCAGAGCGAGGTCGCGCAATGCCGAGAGCGGGAAGCCGGCATGGTACATCCGGCCATTGCCGCGCGCGGCGTCCTGCACCTTGGCGACGCGGCCCATCCGCTGCCGGGCGAAGTCGGCCAGGGCACGTTGCACCGCGCCAGGCTCGGAACTCGTCCATGCCGGGGCGATCAGGCGCGCGAGAAGCCCGGCATCCTCCACCGCCATGGATGCCCCCTGCGCGAGGAACGGCAGCACCGGATGGGCCGCGTCGCCGATCAGCGCCACATGCCCCTGCGCCATGGCTGCCGGCTTGCGGTCGAACAGCGACCAGACCTGCCAGGCCGGCGCGGCGTGGATCAGTTTGCGCAACGGTGTGGCGGCGCGCGCGGCGATGTCGACGAGGTCGGCGGGGTTTCCCGGCAAGCTCCAGTCCTGCGACGCGGTCTGGCCGTTGCGAATGACCACCAGATTGACGAAGCGCCCCTCGTCGACCGGATAATGCACCGCGTGGCCATGGCGTCCCAGCCAGAGCGCGACGCTGCGGTCGCGGGCGAAGGCCTCGGCGTCGCGGGCCGGAACCAGCGTCCGCCACGCCTGATAGCCCAGAAAGCGCGGCTCCTCGCGATCGCCGAGGGCGGCCCGAACGGCGGACCACAAGCCATCGGCGCCGACCAGCGCCGAGGCTTCCATGCGTTCGCGCTGGCCTCGCCCGTTCTCGATGGTGACAAAGACGCCGTGGCTGCCCTGCTCGACGCGGCACACCGCGCGCCCGACCATCAGCCGCACGCCCGGCATCATGCGCATGGCGTCGACCAGCGCAGTCTGCAGATCGCCGCGCTTGAGCGACCAGAACGGCGCTTCGTCAGCTTCCGGCTGTTCCTGCATCGGCATGCCGGCGAAGGCGCGCTCATCAGACCAGCGGCGGATGTCGAGGCGGCGCGGCGCCATGGCATAGCGTCCAACGCCTGCGGCCAGGCCGAGCGCCGTCAGCATGCGCGTCGCGTTCGGCGAAAGCTGAAGCCCTGCCCCCGCCTCGCTGAAGCCGGCGCGGCGTTCAGCCAGAATCACGGGCACGCCGGCGCGCGAGAGCGCAATCGCCGCCGTCAGGCCGGCGATCCCGGCCCCAGCGATCAGGACAGGTTGTCGGTTCATGCGTTCGGGGACGATCAGGCCGCCTTCGCCGAATCCCCGGCCCATTCGCATTCGGCCGGCGCGCAATGGCCGGCGCCGACGCTGGCGTCGTAAACATAGAGCGTGGAGCAATAGGGACAGATGATCTCGCGATCGCTGCCCATGTCGAGGAACACATGCGGATGATCGAGCGGCGGCTTGGCCCCGATGCACATGAACTCCTTGGCGCCGACCTTGATCGACGGCACGCCCGGCTCATTGTGAAAATGCGGTACGCCCTTTTCGGCCATGACCATCTCCATGGATGTGATTTGAGGCGCACAATAGTGACGCGCTCGCCATCACGCCAGCCTGTTGTGCGGCCGCAGGCGCCTCTCACATCAACTTCATGCCCTTCAGGCTCGCATGTCCGTCACGTCCGATGATGATGTGGTCGTGCACCACGATGCCCATGGCTTTCGCCACGTCGATCACTTCGCGCGTCATCCTGACATCGGCCTGGCTGGGAGCCGGATCTCCGGAAGGATGGTTGTGCACCAGGATGATCGCCGTCGATGACAGCTCCAGCGCCCGCCTGACGATTTCGCGCGGGTAGACAGGTGTGTGGTCGACCGTGCCGACCTGCTGCACCTCGTCTGCGATCAGCGTGTTCTTTTTGTCGAGGAACAGGATGCGGAACTGCTCGCGCACTTCGAACGCCATCGCGGCGCGGCAATAGTCGATCACCGACGACCAACTCGCGAGCACCTGCCGCTTCTTGACCTGCCCCCGTGCCAGCCTCTGCCCGGCGGCGGCGATGATCTTCAGATCAGCGGCCACCGCCTCGCCAACGCCGGGAACCTCTGTGAGCAAATGCTGAGGTGCAGCAACAACTTCGGCGAAAGATCCGAATCGGCGTATCAACTCTTTCGCGATCGGTTTGACATCCCGCCGCGGGATCGAGCGGAACAGGACAAGTTCGAGCAGTTCGTAGTCCGGCAGGGCGTCTGCCCCTGCCAATGCAAAGCGTTCGCGCAACCGGTCCCTGTGGCCAAGAAAATGTGGCTCGCCCCCGTCCGGCCCGCCCGTCATGCCGGACCCGTCACGGCTTGCCGATCGGGTAGTCGAGCCCGGCGGGCGACAGGGTGAAGATCTCGACGCCGGTATCCGTCACGCCGACCGTATGCTCGTACTGCGCCGACAACGAGCGGTCGCGGGTCACCGCCGTCCAGCCATCGCCCAGCACTTTCACGTGCGGCTTGCCCAGGTTGATCATCGGCTCGATCGTGAACAGCATGCCGGGCTCCATGCGGGGCCCCTCGCCGCGCGCCCCGTAGTGCAGGATGTTCGGAGCGTCGTGGAACAGTTGGCCGAGCCCGTGGCCGCAGAAATCGCGCACGACGGAGCAGCGCTCGGCCTCGGCATAGCTCTGGATCGCATGCCCGATGTCGCCCATGTGTCCGCCGGGGCGCACTGCCGCGATGCCGCGCATCAGGCACTCATGGGTGATCTCGCACAGCCGCTCGGCCTTCCTGTTGAGCTCCCCGACCGCATACATCCGGCTGGAATCCCCGTGCCAGCCATCCACGATCACGGTGTAGTCGATGTTGATGATGTCGCCTTCGCGCATCGGCTTGTCATCGGGCTGGCCATGGCAGACGACATGGTTGATCGAGGTGCAGATCGAGTGCCGGTAGCCGCGATAGTTCAGCGTCGCGGGATAGGCGCCATGATCCATCGCGAAGTCGAACATCAGCCTGTCAAGCTGCGCCGTGGTCACACCCGGCCGCACATGCGGCAGGATCATGTCAAGGCCTTCGGCCACCAGATGCCCGGCCTTGCGCATCGCGGCAAAGGCCTCCGGTCCGTGCCGCTTGATCTCGGCGGTCCGGCGTCCGGCGCTCAGGGAAGGATCGGTCGTCGCCATGGTCGCGCTTTGCTGGAGCTGGTGATCGAGATGTAGGCTGTTCCGGCTATCGCGCAAGTCCGCCGCCGCGTAAAGGGCGCGGGGCACGGATGCCCTTTATCAACACGCCGCGCGGTGATAGGACGCCGGCCATGACATCCACCCCGTCCCCCGCCGACCAGCCAGCCTTCGGCGCCTTTGACCCCAAGGGTTTTGTCGCCTGGGCCATCGCGCAGACGCGCGCCAGCTCGTCCAACTGGTTCAGCCGCCGCAAGGCTTTCCTGCTCCGCCGTCTGGCGATCTCGTCGCTGAAGGGCAGGCCGGTCGACATCGAGGCGCTGGGCGCACGCATGCGCATTTTCCCGCAGAGCAATGTCTGCGAGAAGCGCGTGCTGTTCATGCCGCAATTCTTCGACAGCGAGGAGTTGGCCATCCTGGCTGCCGACTTGCGCGATGGCTATCGCTTCGTCGACATCGGAGCGAACATCGGGGCCTATTCCCTGTTCGTGGCTGCCCGCGCCGGCGCGAAAGCCCGTATTCTGGCCGTCGAGCCACAGCCGTCGGTCTTCGCCAAGCTCGCCTGCAACATCGGCCTCAACCCGTTCGGTACGATCAAGGCCGTTGCTTGCGCGGTCGCCGACAAGGCGGGGGAACTGACCTTGTTCCTCGACCCCCACAACGAGGGCGAGTCCAGCGTCCGCGTTCTGGCCTCGTCGGGCACCCGTTCGGTCAAGGCGCCTGCTGTTCCGCTGCTGGACCTGCTCAGGTCGGAGGGCTTCACGGCGGTCGACGGCATGAAGATCGATGTCGAGGGGGCGGAAGACCTGATCCTCGAACCTTTCCTCGCCGGCGCAGGGCGCGAGCTGTTGCCAAAACTCCTGATGATCGAGGACTCGACCTCGAAATGGAGCGTTGATCTCAAATCCCTGCTGGAGAAAAACGGCTACAGGCTCGAGAAGCGCACCCGGCTGAACCTTGTGTTCCGGCTGACGCAGACTGCCTAGGGTTACGGCGCTAGGCGACAAAGGGAATGCGGCCGCGCACCGTTATCCGGTCCACACCCACGTCGCAGACATAGACCAGCACCTCGACACCGCGCGCCACGGCCCGGTCCAGCGCAGCCCGATAGACGGGATCGATGTCGCCGGCGATGGCGAAGCGCTCGCCCTGCATCTGCACGATGAACAGCATGACGGCGCGGTGGCCGGCCTCGACCATGTCGCCGAGTTCCTCAAGATGCTTGGCGCCCCGGCTCGTCACCGAATCCGGGAACTCGACCAGCCCGGGCTGGCGCATCATATGGACATTCTTGACCTCGACATAGGCGACCGGACGGCCCTCCCCCGTCAGAAGCAGGTCGATCCGGCTGTTCCTGCCATAGGCGACCTCGCGCCGGAGCGTCTCATATCCCGAAAGCTCGGGGATGAGACCCTGCCCGATCGCCTCTTCGGCCAGCCTGTTGGGATGCGCCGTGTCGATCGAGACAAGCTGCGGTCCGATCCAGCCGAAATCGACCTCGATCAACTTCCATGAGTGCCTGAGTTTGCGCTTCGGATCGTCGCAAACCGAAAGCCACACGCGTGAGCCGGGCGCGCTGAGCCCCAGCATCGAGCCCGGATTGGCGCAATGCGCTGTGACGGTCTCACCGCGGTCCAGCAGCACGTCGGCGAGGAAGCGCTTGTAGCGCCGGATCAGGCGGCCGGTGACGAGAGGCGGCAGGTTCATGGCAATGGTTCCACTTGTGAGTTGCCCGCCTCACGACTACCACCACAGCACACGATCCTCATCCTGAGCTTGTCGAAGGACGCGGTCCAGAGAGTCGGCAACCGGATATCATCCTTCGACGGGCTCAGGATGAGGATCGTGGGATACAACAGCCCCGCCGAAGGAACACCCCATGTCCGACACCATCATCACCGCCGCCCTGCTGATCATCGGCGATGAGATCCTCTCGGGCCGGACCAAGGACAAGAACATCGGCTACATCGCCGAATACATGACCAACATCGGCATCGACCTCAAAGAGGTCAGGGTCGTCCCCGACGAGGAAGACGACATCATCGCGGCCCTGAATGCGCTGAGGGCGCGCTACACCTATGTTTTCACCACCGGCGGCATCGGGCCGACCCATGACGACATTACGGCCGATTGCGTCGCCAAGGCCTTCGGGGTGCCGATCGACGTGGACCAGCGCGCCGTCGCCATCATGCTGGAGCGCTTCAAGCCGGAGGAGCTGAACGAGGCGCGCCTGCGCATGGCCCGCATCCCGCAGGGCGGCGAACTCGTCCACAATTCCTACAACAAGGTGCCCGGCTTCAGGATCGGCAACGTCATCGTCATGGCGGGCGTGCCGGTGATCATGCAGGCCATGCTGGATGCCGTCGCGCCGACATTGCAGACCGGCGTGAAGCTGCTGTCGGAAAGCGTCCGCGCCGACATGAAGGAAGGCGACCTCGGCACGCCGCTGCGCGAGATCGCCAAGGCGCACCCGGACACCATGATCGGCTCTTATCCGTTCTGGGACGAGGCAGGCCAACCCAACACCAACCTGATTGTCCGCTCTCGCGACCCGCAAGCGCTCGAAACGGCGATGACGGCCGTCAAGGCCATGCTGGCCGGCTTGCGGACGTCCTGACAGCCTTGTGATTCCGCCCTTCCTTGGCGCGGCGCGCCCGAACCTGCATCTTCACGCCATGACCGCTTCGCTCTCAAAACGCACCGTCCTGCGTGGCGGCCTCGCCTGCGCTGCGCTGATCGGCATGCGCGCAAGGCTGTTCGCTGCGGATGTCGACGTGCTGATCGTCGGGGCGGGCGCGGCCGGCATTAGCGCCGCACATGAAGTCCGCAAGCTGGGCCTGAGCTTCCGGCTGATCGAGGCCCGCGACCGCATCGGAGGGCGCGCCTTCACCGACGCGTCGCTGGGCGCTTCCTTCGATGCCGGCGCGGAAATCATCCATTTCGCCGAGGCCAATCCCTGGGTCGAGATCGCGCGTGAGCTTGGGGAGGAACTCGACCTGTCCGGAGGGCGCATGGGCGGCTGGCAGGTGTTCAGCGGCGGCAAGCCGCTGGGCATGCTGGAGCGTGGCCGCCGCTGGCAGGCCTTCCGTGAGATGGAGGCGCGCATGGCAGCGGTCGAGCGCGGGGGCGTCGACATGTCGCTGGCGGACGCGGTTGCCGATCTCGAACCCGAGCAGCGCGCCATTGCACGGTCCGGCCTGCTGCTTGTCCTGGGAGAGGACGGCGAGCGCATTTCGGTGCTCGACAACCAGCAACTCTGGAACGGCGCGGACTACACCACGCGCGACGGCTATGGCGCGCTGGTCGCAGCCCATGGACGGGACCTGCCGGTCGCGCTCTCGGTCCGTGCCGACGTCATCCGCTGGGGCGATGGCGGCGTGGAGGCCGAGACATCCGCCGGCACCATCCGGGCGCGCGCCGCGATCGTCACGGTTCCCGTCGGGGTCCTGAACAGCGGCGCGATCCGCTTCGTGCCGGACCTGCCGCACGGGACACAGGGCGCGCTCGCCGGTATCGGCATGGGCGCCTTGACCAAGATCGCGCTGCGCCTGAACGGCGAGCGCTTTGGTCTGAACGACTCGACCACGCTGATGGACGGCACGCGCTCCGAAGCGATGACCATGATCGAGGTCCTGCCCGACGGAAAGCCCCTCGCCGTCGCCATCTGCGGCGGCGATTTCGCCCGCGGCCTCGGTAGAGCCGGGGAAGCGGCGGCCGTAGCCCATGTCACGGATGTGCTGGCCGGGATGCTCGGCGGCGCCGTGCGCCGTGCCGTGACCGGCGGCCGTCTCGCTTCATGGTGGGCGGACCCGCTGTCACAGGGCGCCTATTCGGTGTGCCGGCCCGGCCAGAGCGGCGCCCGCGCGGCGCTGGCCGAGCCAGTTGCACTTCGCCTGTGGTTCGCCGGCGAGGCAACGGCCGGCGGCGCCGCGATGACCGTCGGTGGCGCAACATTATCGGCCCGCAAGGCCGCGCGCGACTGCGCCGCGCGGCTCAAGGCCTGAGATTCAGGTTTCCGAAACCATGGGCCGATAAACTCATGGAGAGTGGATATCGGGTGCGTGCGTGTTGCAAGGCGTTGATCTTCTGGCCGGACGGGCGCATCAGGCCACCCCGATGATTGCGCGCTCCCCCGTCATTCTCGTGTTCGATTCCGGGCTTGGCGGCCTCACCGTGTTCACGGAGATCGTGAAGGCCCGACCCGATGCGCGTTTTGTCTATGTCGCCGACGACGCAGCCTTCCCCTATGGCGCATGGCCCGAGGCCGAGCTGGTCGAACGCATCACGGCGCTGATCGGCCGCCTGATCGCGGCCCACGCGCCGGATTGCGTCGTGATCGCCTGCAACACAGCCTCGACGCTGGCCTTGCCCGCCTTGCGCGCGCGCCATACCCTGCCCTTCGTGGGCACGGTCCCGGCGGTCAAGACGGCTGCCGAACGGTCGGCGAGCCGCATCTTCAGCGTGCTGGCGACGCCGGGCACGGTGGCGCGAGACTACACCCGCAGCCTGATCGGCATCTTCGCCTCCGACTGCGATGTGACGCTGGTGGGCTCCACCCGCCTCGCGGCGCTGGCGGAGAGCCACATGCGCGGAGAAACCGTCGCAGACGACGCCATTCTCGCCGAAATCGCACCGTGTTTCGTCGAGCGCGAGGCCCGGCGCACGGATGTCATCACCCTCTCATGCACGCACTATCCGCTGTTGCTGCCGCGCCTTCAGGCACTGGCGCCCTGGCCGGTGACATGGATCGACCCTGCGCCCGCGATCGCGCGGCGCGTCGGCCATCTCCTCGGGCAGGCGCCGTCGGGTCGGCCGGACGGCGAAGCGGTGATCGGATTCACCGCCGGCGCGCCGAACACGGCCCTTGCGCCGATGCTGGAGGCGTTCGGCTTTGAGCGTCTGCTGGCCGATCCGCTTGAAGCGGCAGAATAGAGCCGGCTTCACCATTTCGCGTTGACATTGCCCGGTGTTCGTGGCTTTAAGCACCCCGTCGCGCGGGTCAGCAATGGCCCGCGTGACTATTTCCGCACCCGTGAACCCGCTGAGCATCAGTGCGGTTCTGTCGCCTGTCGCAGGTTTCGGCCTGGGACATGGAATAGGAGGGGCGGTCCTCACTCTCGCATCCAAGAGGACACGCGAAACATGTCGAAGCGCCACGCCGCGAAATACAAGATCGACCGCCGTATGGGTCAGAACATCTGGGGACGTCCGAAGTCGCCAGTCAACCGTCGTGAATACGGACCGGGCCAGCACGGCCAGCGCCGCAAGGGCAAGATGAGCGACTTCGGCACGCAGCTGCGCGCCAAGCAGAAGCTCAAGGGCTACTACGGCTCGATCTCCGAGCGCCAGTTCCGCGGCTACTATGCCGAAGCCGTCCGCATGAAGGGCGACTCGGGCGAGAACCTCGTCGGCCTTCTCGAGTGCCGGCTGGACGCCGTGGTCTACCGCGCGAAGTTCGTGCCGACCGTGTTCGCGGCCCGGCAGTTCGTCAACCATGGCCACGTCACCGTGAACGGCCGCAAGGTCAACATCCCGAGCTTCGCCGTGAAGCCGGGCGATGTCGTCGCGGTGAAGGAAGCCTCGCGCCAGATGATCCTGGTGCTCGAAGCGGTCGGCCTGGCCGAGCGCGATGTGCCGGACTATCTCGAAACCGACCACAACAAGATGACCACCAAGCTGGCCCGCGTTCCGACGCTGACCGATGTGCCGTATCCGGTGCAGATGGAACCCAATCTGGTCGTCGAATTCTATTCGCGCTGATCCCGGTCAGCCGGACACACGAAAGCCGCCCTTTCCGGGCGGCTTTTTTGTTGTTCGGTGGCAGTGTCGGCGGTCTGCTTCAACCACGGTCGCGCCCGCGTCCGCCTGGCATCGCCTTGCGCACGATGTCCTTCTGCGAGGCGTCGAGCGTCGCCCAGAGCGGCTTCACGGCTGCGGACAGTTCGCGCATGTTCGTGGCCCCGCGCGCGGCGCGCTCGGACATCATGTCGAGCCGGTCGGGCAACTCGGCATTGCGGAAGCGCTGGCCGTTGCTTTCACGGAAGGCGCGGCGCTCCTGCTGCATCTTGCCGAGCTGGGCTTGCACGGGACCCCACAGCGCTTCCTGCGCCGGCGTCAGCCTGAGTTCGCTCTTGAGGGCCTCGACCCTGCGGTTCATCCGCTCTTCCATCCGGGCGGCGCGGCGCTCCATCCGGTCCGTGCGCTGTTCGGCGCGTGGCCGGTCGCCCGGTCCCGGCGCGACAGGGGTCTGGGCATAGGCGACGGCGCCGAAAAGGGTCAGTCCGGTGGCCGCAACGATGGCAAGGCGCTTGAATGACATGGGTGGTCTCCTGATGAGTTCGGGTTTCTCGATGACCCAACCATGCGACCGCGGCGCTTTCACGGCGATGGCAACGGGATGAAACTTGTGTAATCTTTGTCACTGACGCCTTGCGCGAGACATGCTAGCGAAACGCCGATGTCGACTGATGCTTTCCTGTCCATGTTCGGCGTGCGCGAGGCGCATGAGCCCAGCGATCCGATGAAGGCGGCCCAGAGCGCGCGGCGCAGCGCCCTGCCCCGGCGTTTCTACCGCGAGGCTCAGGCAGAATGGCGCGGCGACCATTGGCACCTGCTGCTGGACGGCAAGGCCGCGAAAACCCCCAGGCGCCTGGCACTTGCCGTGACCGAAAGAGCCGTCGCTGAAGCCCTTGCCGCAGAATGGAACGCGCAGGCCGACATCCTGGACCCCCTGCACATGCCGCTGACCCGGCTTGTCAATGCCGCGCTTGACGGTGTTGCAGACGAGGCCGAGGCGGTTCGCGCCGACATCGTGCGCTATGCCGGCACGGACCTGATCTGCTATCGCGCGGCCTCGCCCGCTGAACTGGCGGAACGGCAGGCCCGCATCTGGGACCCGGTGCTGGACTGGGCTGAGGCGGCGCTCGGCGTTCGGCTCAAGACCGCCGCAGGGATCATCCACGTCACGCAGGCAGACGGAGAACTTGCAAGGATCGCGGCGGCGGTGGCCAACGTGCCGTCGCCCGTGCCGCTCGCGGCCCTCAGCACGGTGACGACGCTTGGCGGTTCCGCCATGATCGCGCTGGCGCTCGCGCACAGGGCCTTGTCGCCGGAAGAAGCCTGGGCCGCCGCCCATGTCGACGAGCACTACCAGGCAGAGGTCTGGGGCGCCGATGACGAGGCCGTCCAGCGGCAGCAGCATCGCCGCCGGGAATTCGACGCCGCTGCCCTGGCATTGGCCAGTTGGCGTCCGGCCTCAGCGCAGGAGTAGCCCATGGGTCTCGCAAAGGACGTCGGACGCAAGGACGCCGCCTACAAGCGTGCCGTCGACATGCTGAAGAAAACCGCCATGATCGACGGTCACAATGACCTGCCCTGGGTGATCCGGCGGGCCACCAATGGCGATCTGGCGCGGTTCGACCTCACGAAGGTCCACCCCGAGACAGACACCGACATTCCGCGCCTCAAGGCCGGCATGGTGACCGTGCAGGTGCTGGCGGCGTTCCTGCCCAGCGAAATCGCGAACCCGGCGACGGTAACGCTTGAGCAGATCGACCTGGTCCGCCGCATCGAAGCCCGCCACAGCGACGTCTTCCTGCCCATCCGCCGCTCAACGGACATCACGGCGGCGAAGCGCAAGGGCAAGATCGGCTCGCTGATCTCGGTCGAGGGCACGGTCGGCTGCGAAGGCTCGCTCGCCCCGATCCGCATGTGGCACCAGCTTGGCGTCCGCCTCATCACGCTCTGCCACAATGGCTCCCTGCCCTGGGTGGATTCGTCGACGGACAGGCCCAAGGCGGGCGGCCTCTCGCCCTTCGGCAAGGAGCTTGTCGCCGAACTCAACCGTCTCGGCATCATCATCGATCTGTCGCACGCCTCGGTCGAGGCTGCCCATGCGGTGATCGCGGCGTCGAGCGCGCCGGTCGTGCTGTCGCATTCGAACGCACACGCGCTCTGCCCGCATCCGCGCAACGCGCCCGACGATCTGATCAAGGCCGTGGCCGCGTCCGATGGCGTGGTCATGGCGACCTTCGTGCCCTCCTTCATCAATCCCGATCTCTGGAGCCGGATCGAGAAGGCCAAGCGTGCCCGCTGGCCCGGCGCGACGCCGGCGGAACGGGCCGCAATGCAGGACCCGCCGGAATCCGAGACCGGGCCGCTCCCGCTTGCAACGCTGGCGCAGTACTGCGACCATGTCGAGTACCTGCTGAAGCTCGTCGGGCCGGATCATGTCGGCATCGGCGGCGACTTCTATGGCGGCGAGCAGCCGGTCGGGCTTGAGGACGCCACGGTCTATCCCTCCCTGTTCGCCGAACTCATCCGCCGGGGCCATGGCGAGCAGGTTCTGTCCCGGGTCGCAGGCGCCAACTTCCTGCGCGTGATGCGCAAGGTCGAGCGCAATGGCCGGCAGATCGAGAAGGAGGCCAAGCCGGCGCCAAAGACACGCGCCCGCCGCCCCGTCCGGCGAAGGGCCGCGCTCGTCGTGAAATCCGCTTCGCGCTGACCGGCCTTCATGCAGACCTTCTCCTCCTCGGGCGTGACGATCGCCTTCCTCGATGTCGCGCCCACCGGGCCGGACCGGCACGAGCCGATCATTCTGGTCCATGGCTTCGCCTCCAACCACGCGGTCAACTGGGTCAACACCGGCTGGGTCAAACTGCTGGCTGCCGATGGCCGGCGCGTGATTGCGCTCGACAACCGCGGCCATGGCAGGAGCGAGCGCCTGTATGACCCGGCGGCCTATGCCGCGCCGGTGATGGCGCGCGACGTTCTGAACCTGATGGACCATCTTGGCATCGCCCGCGCCGACGTGATGGGCTATTCCATGGGCGCGCGGATCACGGCCTTCCTGGCCCATGCACATGCCGGCCGCGTGCGCGCCGCCCTGCTCGGCGGCCTGGGCATCAAGCTGGTTGACGGCGTCGGCCTGCCGCCGACCATCGCCGATGCCATGGAGGCGGACAGCCTTGCTGACCTGACCGATCCGACACAGCGCATGTTCCGAAGCTTCGCCGAAGCCACCGGCAGCGATCTCAGGGCGATGGCGGCCTGCATTCGCGGCTCGCGCCAGACGCTGGACGAAGCCCAGGTCCGCAGCATCGACCTGCCTGTACTGGTCTCGGTCGGCACGGTCGATCATGTCGCAGGCCCGGCGGCGCCATTGGCCGCACTGCTGCCACAGGGGCATACGCTTGATATCCCCGGTCGCGACCACAATCTGGCGGTCGGCGATCGCACCCACAAGGATGGTGTGCTTGCATTCCTCGGTGCGTTGTGACCGGCAGCGCGAGAGCCCGATGTCCCGGCGATGATGGCATGCCAATCCCCAGTTCTGATGGTCGTCGATGACGCAAACGACAACTGCACCCATGATCACCACCCAGGCGGCCTTTCAGGGCGCCGATCACAACCGCCTCGTGGCCACAGTTTACGGCCGTGGCGGACCACCGGTCCTGCTGCTCCATGGCGGCGGCCAGACGCGGCGCGCTTGGCGCCGCACGGGCCTTGCGCTGGGCCATGACTGGCAGGTGATCGCCCTTGACCAGCGCGGCCACGGCCAGAGCGACTGGGTTGCGGACGGCGCCTACGCCTTTCCAGACTACGCGCGCGACGCACAGGCCGTGGCCGCCGAGATCGCCAGGACAACCGGATTGAGGCCGGCGGTGATCGGCGCCTCGCTGGGCGGGATTTCCGCACTGCTGGCGCTTGATACGCCGGACGACCCGGCCTTTTCCGCTCTGTGCATGGTGGATGTGGTGCCGGACATGAGCCCGGACGGGCTCGACGCGATCCAGGGCTTCATGCGTAGCCATGCGGCGGACGGCTTCGCCTCTGTCGAGGAGGCGGCGAATGCGGTGGCGGCCTACCTGCCCCATCGCGAGCGGCCGAAATCGCTGGACGGGCTGCGCCGCAACCTCCGGCACGATCCGGATGGCCGCTGGCGCTGGCACTGGGACCCGCGCTTTCTCGACGGGCCGCGTTCGGTCAATGCTGTCTGGGACGAGGTCCGCGAAGCGCTGATGGCACAGGCGGCGAGGCTCACGGTTCCGGGCCTGTTGGTCCGTGGCGCCTTCAGCGAACTTGTCACCGAGGATGCGGCCGCCGACTTCCTCAAGGTCGCCCGCGGCATGACCAGCGTCAACGTGGCGAAGGCGCGCCACATGGTGGCCGGCGACAGCAATGACGACTTCATTGCCGCGATCGGCGATTTTCTCGCCACCATCACGCCTCTGCCAGCAACGAAAGCCTGAACCGATGCCGATCTATGCGCTTGGCGACGCGACGCCGACCCTCCCCGCCCTGGGCGCCTTCTGGATCGCGCCCGACGCCCAGGTCATCGGCCGCGTCGAACTGCACGTCGATGTCGGCATCTGGTTTGGCGCGACGCTGCGCGGCGACAACGAACTGATCAGGATTGGCGCCCGCTCCAACATCCAGGAGCGCTGCATGCTGCACACCGACATCGGCTCGCCGCTCAGCATCGGCACGGATTGCACCATCGGCCACCATGCCATCCTGCACGGCTGCACCATCGGCGACAACAGCCTCGTCGGCATGGGCGCGATCATCCTCAACAATGCGCGGATCGGGAAGAACTGTCTCGTCGGCGCCGGCGCGCTGGTCACCGAGGGCAAGGAATTCCCGGACAATTCGCTGATCGTCGGCTCCCCCGCCCGCGCCATCCGTACGCTCGATGACGCCGCTGCCACGCGAATTGCGGCCAGTGCAGCCAGCTATGTGCGCAATTGGAAGAGGTATGCGGCGGGGCTG
>JAIXUP010000075.1 GCA_027483505.1 Hyphomicrobiales bacterium | reverse complement strand
TCGAACTGGGGCGCGTCCTGCTTGAGCAGCTTGTCGAGGTTCCACACAACGGCGTCGGCCGTGAAGGTCGACCCATCGTGGAACTTGACGCCTTCGCGCAGCTTGAACGTCCACTTCGTCTTGTCGGCGGCATCGACGCTCCAGCTGGTGGCGAGGCCCGGCACGAGCGTCGAGGGCTTGTCGGATTTGGACAGGTCCCAGTTGATCAGCGCGTCATAGAGCGTGTAGCCCATGAACCGCATGCCCTCGCCGCCCTGATCGGTCTGCCCGGTCGTCAGCGGGATGTCCGATGCGGTCATGCCAATGCGCAGAACCCCCTGTGCCTGCACGGAGCCGGCAAATCCGAGAGTCGCGGCCAGAGCCAGCGCGCCAATCCTCAACATTCCCATGATCGAGATTCCCTATTCCAGAGACCCGCAGGCCGACATGTGATGACCCCGCGCTCGCAGCTGAGCGCGGGGCTGCTTGCGTTCAGATCAATCGAGCGTCATCGGCGCGATATCGATGAACCAGCTCTTGGGCTGGACTACACCCTTGACCTTGTTGGTCATGGCGCGCGGGCCGACGTCATGAGCGACCCAGAGGAATGGTGCTTCCTCGACGATGCGCTTGTGCAGGACCGCCAGCGCGGTGTCGCGTTCGGCGCCGTCAAAGGTCGACCGCGCCTTGGCGATCAGGCCGTCGAACTCGTCATTGCCGAAGAAGCCCCAGTTGTTGGACACCGGCGGGAAGGTCTTGGTCGAAACGAAGCGGACCATGGCGAAGAACGGGTCCATCGTCGCGAAGGTCACGTTGATGGCGTTCGCGCCCCGGGCCTTCGGGTCCTTCGCGCCCTCGCGCCAGTTGGTGAACACGGCGTTCCATTCGATCACATCGAGTTCGACATCGAAGAAGCACTCCTTCAGCGCCTGCTGCAGGAACTCGTTCATCGGGATCGGCTGCATCTGCCCCGAGCCAGAGGCAGAGGTCAGGACCTTGACCTTCATCGGCTTGGAGGCCGAGTAGCCGGCGGCGGTCATCATCGCCTTGGCGGCAGCAGGGTCATACTTGATGTCGAAGGTCGGGTTGCCCCACCACGGGTGATCCGGCGAGACCGATCCCTTCGGGATGCCCATCAGGCCGCCGAGCAGGGTCTGCAGTTCCGTGCGGTTGACGCAGAGATTGGCCGCCTGCCGGGTGCGCTTGTCGAGCCAGGGCGATCCCTCGATGAACGAGAACTGCCATGGCCAGACGTGCGGCTGCGGGTTGGAGTAGACGGTGAAAGCGCCGCTCCTGATGCGCGGCAGCGCGTCCGGCGCGGGCGACTCGATCCAGTCGACCTGACCGGACAGAAGCGCTGCGGTGCGGGCATTGGCGTCAGCCAGCGGCAGGAGCACGACCCGATCGATCTTCGGAACACGCTTGGGGTCCCAATAGGCCTTGTTGGCCACCATCTCGAAGCGCTCGCGCGGCTGAAGGCGCACGCCGCGGAACGGGCCGGTTCCGGACGGATCGGCGGCAAAGGCCGCCCATGCCTGCGTCGAACGGGCGGCGGCTTCCGTCACCGAGGCGGGAACGGCGGCGAGCTTGGTGGCCCAGTGGGTCGGGGACGCCATGAACAGGTTGGTCAGGTTGATCGGCAGGAACGAATCCGGCTCCGAGGTGGTCAACTCCACGGTCAGATCGTCGATCTTGCGGGCCGAGCGCAGCGTGGGCATGCGGGACACGGTGACGCCGACCTGGCTGGCGTCAAAATGCGCCGCGTCGCGCTTCAGCACCTTGTCGACGTTCCAGACCACCGCATCTGCGTTGAACGGCGAGCCGTCGTGGAACTTGACGCCCGGGCGCAGCTTGAAGGTCCACTTGGTCTTGTCCGAGGCGTCGACGGCCCATTCGGTCGCCAGGCCCGGGATGACCACGCTCGGCTTGTCGGCGGAGGACAGATCCCATGCCGTCAGCGCGTCATACATCGGGATGCCGGTGAAGCGATTGCCCTCGAAGCCCTGGTCGGGCTGGCCGTGGGTGCGCGGAATGTCTGCGGCGGTCATGCCGATGCGCAGCACCTTTTCCTGCGCCAGGGCCGAACCGGCGATCATGGTTGTTGCCAGCAATGCGGCGCCAAGCAAGCGGGGGAACCTCAATGTCATTTCAGACTCTCCAGGGGGGCGATACGATCGGGCGCGGCCGCATGGCTGTTGCGCCCTGCCGCTTCAGCAATGACCGTGCCATCCGGCTCCATCATGCGCGAACCCGTGCGACAACGGGCATTGTCATTGCGAAGTTGTCGAGGCTCTGGCTATCTGATCGCGGCCTTTCCGGCTCCGATGACCCTAGACTGCGATGTTTGCGCGTTTTTTGGGCAGTCTGACATTTTTGCATGCAATAGCGAGGGGCCATGCGGCTGCTGATCATCAATCCAAACACGACGCCCGCCATGACGGAGAAGGTGGCGCTGGCCGCGCCTGCATTCGTCCCGCCGCAGACGGGCATCGTGACGGCGACAGGCCGCTTCGGACCGGCCTACATCGCCAGTTGGGCCGCCTTCGCCGTGGCGTCTCATGCGGCGATCGATGCCTACGCGGCCAACGCGGCGGGATGTGACGCGGTCCTCCTCGCCTGTTTCGGCGATCCGGGGCTTGATGCCATCCGGGAGGTATCGCCCGTGCCGGTGATCAGCCTGATCGACGCGGCCTGTGCGGAAGCGGGCGCAAACGGCAAACGCTTCACGATCCTCACCGGCGGCGAGCGCTGGGGCCCGATGCTGGCCGCGATGCTGAAGTCGCGGCAACTCGACGGGCAGTTGGCCAGCATCCGGACGCTGGCGCCAACGGGTGGCAGCATCGCGGCCAATCCGGCGGCAACGCACCAGCTGTTCATCGACACCTGCCAGGCGGCCATTCGCGAGGACGGAGCCGAGGCCATCATTCTGGGCGGTGCCGGGCTGATGGGTATCGCAGCGGCGATCCAGCCGGCGGTGCAAGCGCCCGTGATCTGCTCGGTGGAAGCCGGGCTCCGGGCTGCCGCAGCCGCGCTCCGGGCTGCCGACCCTGCGCGGCCCGACGCGTCAACCGATGCCGTGCCGAGCACCGGTCTGTCCCCGGAGCTTGCGCGGTTGCTGGCTGACGGCGGCTGGGCCCGTGCCTGAACCTGCCGTCAGATCAGGGCTTCGATCAGGAATGGACCCTCATGGGCCAGGCCTTCGCGCAGGGCGGTGATGAAGTCCTCAGCGCTGGCGGCGCGCAGGCCCGGCACGCCCATGCCCTTCGCCAAAGCCACCCAGTCCAGCGCCGGGTTGTCGAGTGACAGCATGTCGAGCGCTTTCCGTCCAGGATTGGAGGCGCCGACAGCCATGAGTTCGCCGGTCAGGATCGCATAGCTCCGGTTCGACCAGATCACGGTCAACACATTCGCCCCGGCGCGCGCCTGGCTCCAGAGCGCCTGAAGCGTGTACATGGCGCTGCCGTCGGCCTGCAGGTTCACGACCTTGCGCTCGGGACAGGCCACAGCCGCTCCGAGAGCCAGAGGCGGCCCGATGCCGATGGCCCCGCCGGTGATCTGCAGCCAGTCATGCGGCGCGGCATGGGCCGTCAGATGCCCGGTGAAGCGCCCGCTGGTGATCGATTCATCGATGATGATGGCCCCTTCGGGCAGAAGTGCGCCGATGGCGGCGGCTGCGCTCTCCGCCGTCAGCGCACCCATTGGCAGTTCCGGGCGCTTCAGCGATGCACGCACCGCATCCGCCGGTTTTGCGCCCACGAGGTCCGCAAGGCGTTCCAGCGCGTCGAGAAGATCGCAGGTTCCGTCCGCCAGCGGCATGATGGCGGCATGGTCCGGCGCGAGACGGCTCGGCTTGCCCGGATAGCCGAAGAAGGCCACAGGATCGGGAGCACCGAACAGGATGATGGTGCCGAAGGGCTTCAGCGCATCAAGCGACATGTCGATCGGATAGGGCAGCCTTGGCAACGGCACATGCCCTGCCCCGCGTTCCAAACGCGCCAGCGATGTGCGGCCCATCAGCTTCGCGCCGGTCTTCGCAGAGATTGCCCCGGCAAGCGCCATGGCGTCAGCCCGCACGGCATCAGCGCCCAGGAACAGAAGGGTCTCGGGACCGCGCCTGAGTGCTTCCGCTGCCCTGATGAGTTCGGCCTCGTCGAGCTTGCGGCGCGCCGGAGGGGCCAGCGGCTCGACCGGGACGCCGCCCGGCCCCCACGCCGTGTCGGCAGGCAGGATCAAGGTTGCGATCTGGCCAGGGCCGGCGGCGCTGGCCGTGCGCGCGGCGGTGATCGCCGCCGCGCCATCGGCAGCGATGCCCAGGCTGCTTCGGCCCGTATGAACCCAATGCGACATCGGGCGCGCCACGCCCTCGGTGTCGGAGGTCAGCGGGGCGTCATAGGCGAGGTGCTGCGTCGTGTGCTCGCCGACGATGTTGACGATCGGCGTGCCGGCCTTCTTGGCATTGTGCAGATTGGCCAGACCGTTGCCGAGGCCCGGCCCGAGATGCAGCAAGGTCAGGCCCGGCCGTTCCGTCATGCGCGCCCAGCCATCGGCGGCGCCGGTCGCCACGCCCTCGAACAGGCACAGCACGCAGCCCATGCCATCGACCCGGTCGAGCCCGGCCACAAAATGCATCTCCGAGGTGCCCGGATTCGAGAAGCACATGTCGACGCCGCCGGCGACCAGAGTGCGGACCAGGCTTTCAGCCCCGTTCATCGTGGAGTGTTCGGTCATATCCGGGCCTGTTCAGGGTTTAGCCAGCAGCGCCAGCCGCTTCGCCAGAACCGGAGACGGCCTGGCAGCCGGCGCAAGCTCGCGCACTGGAATGTCGTCGGCACGATGACAGGCGACGGCGCTGCCGTCGACATCCCGCAACTGCGGAGCCTCATGCTTGCAGCGATCGACGGCATGGCTGCAGCGCGGATGAAAGGCGCAGCCCGAGGGCGGCTTCAGCGGGCTTGGCGGATCGCCCTGCAGCAGCGCGCGGCCGGTTCGCGGCAACGAAGGATCGGGGCGCGGGGCGGCGGCCAGCAGCGCCTGTGTGTAGGGGTGACGCGGCGTGGCGTAGAGCTTCGCTTTCGGCGCAAGTTCGACGATCTTGCCCAGATACATCACGGCCACACGGCTCGCGATGTGCTTCACGACCGCCAGATCGTGGGCGATGAACAGATAGGCCAGTCCGAATTCCGCCTGAAGATCATGGAGAAGGTTGACCACCTGGGCCTGGATCGAGACATCAAGCGCCGAGACCGGCTCGTCGCAAACGACCAGATCGGGGTTGGTCGACAGCGCCCGCGCCACGCCGATGCGCTGGCGCTGGCCGCCGGAAAACTCGTGGGGAAAGCGCTCGGCATGGAAGGGCTGAAGCCCCACGAGGCGGAGCAGTTCATGCACGCGCGCCTCAAGCTGCCCCCCGGCAGACAACCGATGCAGAAGGATCGGCTCGGCGAGAATGTCGAACACACTCATGCGCGGGTTGAGCGAGGCGAAGGGGTCCTGAAAGATGAACTGCATGCGGCGGCGCATGGCCCGCAGGTCATCGGGCCCGAGCGCCATCAGGCTGGTGCCGGCGACCGTGACGTCGCCCGATGTCGGCTCGATCAGGCGCAGCGCCAGCCGACCCAGCGTGGACTTGCCGCAGCCGGATTCGCCGACCAGCGCCAGCGTTTCGCCGCGCGCCAGCGTCAACGAAACGCCATCGACGGCCTTGACGACCCGCGTCTCGCCCAGCCCGAAGAAGCCCTTCGCCAAGGTGAAGTGCTTGCGCACCTCGCCGAGTTCCAGAACGGCTTCGCCGGCGGCGGTCACGCGCGCGCCTCCTCGATCGGAGCCTTCCAGCAGGCCACGACATGGCCGGGCTTGAGGGCCCTCAATGGCGGTTCCTCGGCATGGCAATGGGTGTCGGCCAGCGCGCAGCGCGGCGCAAAGCGGCAGCCCTTCGGCATCTGATCCTGCGCCGGCACCATGCCCTCGATGGTGGCGAGGCGGGCGGTGTCGAGATCAAGCCGCGGGATCGAGGCCAAAAGCCCGAGCATGTATGGATGCTGGGCATCGGCGAACAATGTGTTCACGTCGGCCATCTCGACGATCTTGCCGGCATACATCACCGCCACGTCGTCAGCCATCTCTGCGATCACGCCAAGGTCATGGGTGATCAGGATGATGGCCGTGCCGGTCCTGGCGCGCAAATCACGCATCAGATCGAGGATCTGGGCCTGAATCGTAACGTCGAGAGCCGTGGTCGGCTCGTCGGCGATCAGCAGGTCAGGCTCGCAGGCCAGGGCCATGGCGATCATCACGCGCTGGCGCATCCCGCCGGACATCTCGTGCGGGAAGGCATCGACGCGCGTCTCGGGGCTCGGAATCCGCACCAGCCTCAACATCTCGATGGCCCGCACCCGCGCCTCGGCTTTCGACAGGTTGCGGTGGCGGCGCAGGCCCTCGACGATCTGTTCGCCGACCCGGTAGACCGGGTTGAGCGAGGTCATCGGCTCCTGAAAGATCATCGAGATTTTCGCGCCGCGCAGCTCCTCCATCTCGGAGCGGGACTTCCTGAGCAGGTCCTCGCCACGATAGAGGATTTCGCCGCCGGCGCGGATTCCCGGCGGCTCCTGCACCAGCCCCATGATCGAGAGCGACGTCACGCTCTTGCCGCAGCCCGACTCGCCGACGATGCCAAGCGTACGGTTGGCCCGCACGGAGAAGCTGACGCCATCCACCGCGCGGTAGACGCCGCCCTCGGTCTGGAAATGGGTCTTGAGGTTGCGGACCTCGAGAAGGGCGCGGGTGTCTGCCACGGCGGATGCTACGCCTTCGACTTGGCGGGCTTCTTCGCTGCTTTCGCCTTCGCTGTCTTCATCGGCAGCATCAGCGGCGAAATCGTCAGATGGTCGCGGCCAGCCCAATCGAGGCCCGCCACTTTGGGCTCGGCCCGGCGCTGCGCGGCTTCGAGATCGGCGCAGGCCTTCTCGTGGTCCATGGTCAGCACCTTGCCGCCCTCGACCACTGTCTTGCCATCGACGATCACGGTCTTCACCGCGCGGTCGGCAGCGGCATAGACAAGGCTGCGGATCGGATCGCGCACCGGGCGCATGTTGGGGTGGGTCACGTCGACAAGCACAATGTCTGCCTTCGCCCCGACGCTGAGCCGCCCGATATCGCTGCGCCCGAGCGCGTTCGCGCCGCCCAGCGTGGCGGCGTTGAAGACATCGGCGGTGCGCACATCGTAGACATCCTCGGCCAGGATGCGCGAGGTGATGGCGACGGCGCGCATCTCCTCCAGCATGTTGTGCGGATAGGTGTCGGTGCCGACGCCCATGTTCACGCCCGCGGCGACATAGCGTCCGAAGGTCTGCAGCGCGATGCCGCGGCGATGGAACACCACCGGGCAGTGCGCCACGGTCGTACCGCTTTCCACCAGCGTGTCGAGATCGCCGGTTGCGGGCCAATGGGCGGAAGTGTGGCTGTCGAGGAAGATGCCATGCCCGATGATCGAGCGGGGGGAGAGCACGCCGAGGGAGAGCAGCCACTCCACCGGGGTCTTGCCATGGCGCCGCGTGATCTCGTGGAACTCGACGACGGACTGTGCGGCATGGATCTGGAACGGGAGCTTGCGCTTCTTGGCCTCCGCAAAGCTGTCCTTGATCAACTCAGGCGTGCAGGTGTCGATCTGCGAGGGCGCGACCATGCCGCTGAGACGCTTCGACGGATGCCTGGCTGCGGCGTCGAGAACGGCCATCGCATCCGCCATCGCCTTCTCGCCGGCCTTGGCGTCCCACTCGTACTCCACGACGTGGCCGTTCCTGGTGAACCAGCGCGCCGAGCGGTACATCGGCGCGAGCACGCCGCGCAGGCCTGACCTTGCGAAGTGGTCGACCCAGCCATCCCAGGCCACCGAAAGGTCGACCAGCGTGGTCACCCCGGACAGCAGCAACTCCGAATAGGAGACCGTCGCGCAGGCCGGCACGCCCTCGGCGTCGCAGCGGAAGAGCGGCATGAATTCGTAGAGCGATGACCCGTACAGCTTCGGCGAGCCAAGCTCGTCATTCCAGCCCTTGGTCATGGCCTCGGACGAGGGATGGGAGTGGATGTTGACGAGGCCGGGCATGACCATGCGCCCTGCCCCGTCGATCGTGGTCTTTGCCGGCCCGTCATAGGTCCCGCCGACATGGATCAGCTTGTTGCCGTCGAAGGCCACATCGCCGCCCCTGAGATAGACATGGCCGCCGCTGGCCTCATCAAAGGCAACAATCCAGTCGGCATTCCTGATGACGGTCACGGGCATGGCGGGGTCCTTCTCAGATGCAAGTCAACAGTGTGATGACCGCCCATGTCGCGGCGATCACCGGCGCAAGGCCGGTTATGACGCCGCGAAACAGCGCGGTCCCGGCCTCAGCGCACGTATTTCAGGTCAAGGCCCTTGTAGAGGCCCGAGCCGTAGATGTTGTGGGCCTTGAACGGCGCGAGGCGGGTCGACATCGCGATCTTCATCGGCTCGTGGTAGAGCGGAATCCAGACAGCCGCGTCATGAACCTGCTGGATCACCGCCGCGAAGCCGCTGGAGCGGGTCGCGTCGTCGATGGCGGTCGATGCCTTGATGAGGTTGGCGTCGGTGTCGGCGTTCTTCCAGTTCATCCGGTTCGGCGTCGGCACGTTCACCGAGCGGAAATACAGGTTGAGCGCCTCTCCCGCGGTCACGTAGGGAAAGCTCATGCCGAACATGTCGAATTCCTGCGTGGCGAGCTTGCCCCAGGCGACCGTGGCGTCGAACATCTGGATCCGCATGTCAACGCCGACCTTGCGCAGATCGCCCTGCACCTGCTCCATCAGCTTCTGCCAGGTGGAGCCGGCGAAGCCATAGGCGAGCGGCGATAGCCTGACGCCGTTCTTGGCCCGGATGCCATCGGACCCTCGCACCCAGCCTGCCTGATCGAGCAGCCTGTTGGCCTCGGCCACATTGGTCTTGATCAGCTTGCCGTCATAGCTCTTGTCCCAGTCGCGGGCGAGTTGGCTGACATAGGAATAGGCCGGTTCGGTCTCGCCGAAGTTGATGTCCTTCGAGATCGATTCCTGATCTACCGCCATCACGATGGCGCGGCGCACGATGGGGTCATCCACACCGGCCTTGTCGATCTTGAAGCCGATGAAATAGGTCCAGAAGGCCTCCTTGGTTTCGAGCACGCGCAGGTTGCGATTGGCGCGGATCTGCGACAGGCCCGAATACGGGATGTACTGCGTGATCTGGGACTGGCCGGTCATCACCGCCGCCAGACGGGTGGTTTCCTCCGGCACGATGCGCCAGATGATCTCCTCGATATGGGCCGGGCCGGTATTTTCCGAGATCGGCGGGCCCCACTTGTAGTTGGCGTTGCGCTTGAGGCGCATGTCGTTGCGCGGACGCCAGTCGACCCAGCAATAAGGTCCGGTGCCGTTAAAGCCCTTCACGCCGAAATCGGCCCCGAGCGCCTCGACATTGGCCTTGTCGATGATGATGCCGAAGCTCTGCGAGAGCTGGTAGAGCAACTCCGAATAAGGCGCTTTCAGCCGGTATTCGACCGTTACGTCATCGAGAGCGACCACGTCATCGACGGGGCCGGCGCGCCAGACGACCGGCGAGCGGGTGGCCGGATCGATCCAGCGCTTGATCGAATAGACCACGTCGGCGGCGGTCATCTTCTTGCCGTCGCAGAAGGTCACGTCATTGCGCAGCTTGAAGGTGTAGGTCTTGCCGTCCGGCGAGACGGTCCAGCTTGTGGCGAGGCCCGGCTTGATGCCCTGCATATCGAAATCGAGCGAGACCAGCGTGTCGCCGAGCATGAACAGGATTTCCGTGCCGGCCCGCGCGGTCGAGCGGTGCGGATCGTAGCGGTCGGAGTCGACCTCGCGCACAATGGTTATGCTGTTCGGCGTCTGCGCGCCGGCAGTGATGGGCGATAGAGCCGTTGCGGCTCCGAGCGCAGCCAATGCGGCCAATCGTGTGGTCCATCCCGTCGTCGTCATCTGGTCACTCTCCCCTTTGCAGTGTTGTTCAGCCAGTCTCGCAAGTGTCGTGCCGCCTCAAAGCTTCCGCAAGCGCGGATCGAGCAGATCGCGCAAAGCGTCGCCGAGGATGTTCGCACACAACACGATGATCACAATCATCAGGCTCGGCAGCGTGGCGATGTGCGGCGCGATGAACAGTTCATTGCGCCCCGAAGAGGCCATCATGCCGAGTTCCGCCGCCGGAGGCTGCGCGCCCAGTCCGAGAAAGGACAGGACAGCCCCGAGCAGGATCGACTGGGCGAAGCGCAGCGTCAGATAGACGAAGACGGAGGAGATGCAGTTGAGCGCCAGATAGCGCCACATCAGCGTGAAATCCGGCAGGCCAATGGAGCGGCCGGCCTCCATGAAGTCCTGCGCCATGACCACCAGCGCCGCCCCGCGCGTGACCCGCGCCACGGTCGGGATGGTGGCGACGACGAGCGCCGCGATGATGGCGTTGAGGCCCGAACCGATCACGGCCGCGAGCGCCAGCCCGAGCAGGATCGCCGGAATGGAGAGCAGCACATCGTTGATGCGCATCAGCACGCCGTCGAACCTGCGGTAAAACGCGGCGATGAAGCCGATCGCCATGCCGATGGCCCCGCCGATGGCGGTGGCGACGATGCCGACCATCAGCGTGGCGCGCGTGCCGTATAGCAGCCGCGACAGCATGCAGCGGCCGAGGCTGTCGGTGCCGAGCAGGTAGGTCCAGGTTCCACGTGCTTCCCACACCGGCGGCAGCATGCGGCGGCGCGTGGTCAGATAGGGATCGTGCGGCGCGATCCAGGGCGCCAGCAACGCCGCGATCATGATGGCAAGCAGGATGACGCCCGCGGCCAGCGCAAGCCTGTCCCGCACAAGCCGGCGCAACATGCCCGGCCGCGGCTTGCGGACCGGGATGGCGGCCGGGGTGGCGACAATATCGCTCATGACGCCTTCACCCTGGGGTCAAGCGCCGCATAGGTCAGATCGACGATCAGGTTGATCACGATGAAGCAGAGCGCCAGCACGAGGATGGCCCCCTGCGCCAGCGGCAGGTCGCGCGCCAGGATCGCGCCGACGGCCATGCGTCCGACGCCCGGCCAGGAGAAGATCGTCTCGGTGACGACCGCGCCGCCCAGCAGGAACCCGGCCTGCAGGCCGATCAGCGTGATCACCGGAATGAGAGCATTGCGCAGCACGTGCCTGACCACAACGGTGCGCTCCTTCAGCCCCTTGGCGCGGGCGGTCCGGACATGATCGGCGCTCATCACCTCCAGCGCCGAGGTCCGTGTCATGCGCGCCACCGGGCCGATGAAGCTGAGGCCGAGGGTCAGCGCAGGCAAAACGATTCCGTAGAGCCCTTCCAGCGTCCAGATCGGCCCGGCACGGCCCAGAAACGGGAACAGCTGCCAGTGGTAGCCGAGCCAGATCATCAGAATGAGCGCAAAGAAAAACACCGGCGTCGAGACCCCGATCACCGAGATCGCAATCACCGCGCGATCGATCCAGCGCCCGCGGTTCATCGCCGCGATCGTGCCGAGCGCGATTCCCACAGGCACGGCCCAGATCAGGCACGCGATGACAAGTTCGGCGGTCGGCCACAGGGCCTCTGCCAACTCCGACACAACCGGGGTGTTGTTGATCATCGAATAGCCGAGATCGCCTTGCAGCACGCGGAACAGATAAAGCCCGAACTGGACCACCAGCGGCCGGTCGAGGCCCAGATCACCCCTGATCTGCTCGACAACCTCCTGCGTCGCGGTCGGCCCGGCGATCACCCGCGCGACGTCGCCCGGCACCAGTTGCAGCAGCAGGAATCCGAGCAGCAGAACTCCGAGAAGCACCGGGACCGACATCAGCATGCGTGTGGCGAGGTGCTTGCCCATGCAGCGTCAGCGCCTCCACTCGCCATGGGCGTCGTGCACAGGCTGCCCCCCGAGCAAGGTCAGGTCGCAGCTTGTCTCGTCGCGCATCTGCTCCGGGGTCGCGGCGGTCATGTCACGCGAGAACACGGCGATGTCTGCCGCCATGCCTGGCAGAAGCCTGCCGCGATGCTGTTCGGACCTGTTCGCATAGGCGCCGAACTCGGTGTAGGCCTGCAAGGCTTCGGCAAATGTCAGCGTCTCGTCGCAGCCGATCACGGTCCCGCGCGAGGTCTTGCGCGTCAGCATGGTGTAGAAGTTCGGGAAGGGATTGGCGTCGCAGACCGGAGCGTCCGACGAGGCGGATGGCTTGAAGCCGCGACTGATCCATGTCCGCATCGGATAGCTTTCATGGGCGCGCTTCTCGCCGACAACCGAGACGTAGAGATCACCGAAGTCGTGGATGAACAGGGGCTGCGGCGCAGGCTCGATTCCGGCTTTCCGCATCCGCGTCATCTGGTCATCGGTGTTGAAACCGCAATGCTCGATCCGGTGCCGGCGCGCCGGATCGGGGTATTTCGCGAGCGCCTTCTCCATTGCCCGCAAGGTCTGCTCAATGGCGGCGTCCCCGATGGCATGGATGGCAAGCTGGTAGCCCCTCGCATGATAGTGCTCGGTCCACTCGTCCATCTCGTGGTCCTTGAGCAGGGACAGGCCCTTCGTCTCCGGTTCGCCGAGATACGAACTGGACATGGCCGCCGTCCGCCCGCCCGCAGAGCCGTCAGTGAAGATCTTGACCGGCCCGACGCTGAGGGTGTGATCGCCGAAGCCAGTGACCAGACCCTCGTCGAAGCAGCGTTCGGCGATGCCGCCGGGACCGCCCAGCAAGCACTGATTGGTGCGGATCGGCATCCGGCCGCTCTGAACGGCGTGCCGGTAGGCAATGATCTCGCCGTAACCGGCGCGCATTCCCACGGCCGCATCCATGCAGCTTGTGAAGCCAAACTGGTTGCAGTAACGCGCGGCCCGCTCGATCGCCGCGACCAGCTCGTCGGGCGTCGGTTCGGGCAGCACCTTCTTGATCGGGTCGCGGCCGGTCTCGGCGAGCAGCCCGGTCAGCCTGCCTTGCACCTGTTCGATGGCGCCGCCCTGCGGCACCGGCGTGTCCGTGGTGACGCCTGCCAGTTCGAAGGCCCGGGAATTCACGACCGAGAGATGGCCGCAGGCCCGCACCAGATAGACCGGATTGTTGGGCGCGACCGCATCGAGCTCCGACAGGTGCGGGTGCCGTTTCACGTCGAGCTCGAACTGGTCGTAGCCGCGCGCCATCACCCATTCGCCGGGCTTGAGCGTGTCGGCCTTGGCCTTGATCGCCTTCAGCAGATCATCGAGCGTGCGCGCAAAGCGCGGCCTGACGTCGACATCCGCCATCATCAGGCCGAGCGGCAGGAGATGCATGTGCGCTTCGAACAGGCCCGGCGTCGCGAGGCGACCGCGCAGGTCGATCACGCGGGTCGACGGCCCCCTCAGCCCGTCGATCGCGGCAGCGGAGCCGGTCGCGAGGACCTGCCCGTTCCACAAGGCGACGGCCTCGGCGACGCCCTCCGCAGCGCCAATGAAGACATTGCCCCCGGTCAGGATCGTGTCGGCCTTCGGCCACATCATCCGCTGCCCTCCCCCTCGCACGGCCCGGTCCCCTCACCGCGCCACGACGACACTGTGACATGCCGATTTGCCGCCCGGCAACCTGCCTTCAACGCATGAGGCGATGACACCGGCGTCACGGACGGCTGTCGACGATCGCCTTGGCCAGCATGCCGTGCACGCCCTTGGACCCGTTCACCGTCTGGGTGACCCGGAAGTCGGCAATCAGGCTGCAAAGGGAATACGCGTCCTCGGGCGACAGGCCGTTGCGCTCGCCGAGCCAGGCAATCATCTGGCGCAACGCCGTCTCCATGGCGCGGTCCAAGGAGGGGTCAAAGCCCATCGAGATCAGGTGCGTCGCGGTTTCGGCGCGGGGCGTCGCGATCTTCATGTCCTTGCGGACGACGAGCTGGAACGTGCCGGTCAGCGCCGTTTCGAGCGCCGTGAGGCAGACCTCGCCGTCGCCCTGCACGCCATGGCCGTCCCCGCAGGAAAACATCGCGCCGGCGACATGCACCGGCAAGTAGAGTGTCGCACCGGCGCCAAGCTCCTTGTTGTCGATGTTGCCGCCATGGGCGCGCGGAATCACGGATGTGATCCGCCCCCAGGAGGCAGGCGGCGCCACGCCCATCACGCCGAAGAACGGGCTGAGCGGCAGCGTCGGCCCGAATGGCAGTTTGCAGGTCTTCGCCTCGCGGTCGATCGGAATGATCATCAGCCGCTCGCTGGTGAAATCATCCGGCAAGGTACCGGCGATGGGCCTGATCAGGTTGAAGCCCCAATCCTGCCGGAGCTTCACATCGAGAATGCGGACCTCCAGCACATCGCCCGGCTCGGCGCCGCTCACGGCGACCGGGCCGGTGAGGATATGGGCCGCAGGGTAGGCTTCCGCCTGTTCGCGAACCGCCTTCATCTCGGGCGGGGTGTAGCCGGGCGCGATGGCGATCATCGGCACCGTGCCCGTCAGGGTGTCGATGGTGATGGTGTCGCCGCTTGCGATCGTGGCCTGCGCCGCACGGAAGGCGTCGAAGAAGCCGATATGGCAGGTCTGCGGGGTGGAGGTCAGGTGATGGGCGGTCATGGTCTACCTTCAGGAAGCGGCGGCGACAGGTGGAGAACTGCGCGGGCTTGCGCCCGCAGCGGTGAGTGGATCAGATGAACGATGCAAGGCCAAGCCCAAACCGAATCCCGTGGACCATCACCATGATCGACATCGACATCCCCTCCGTGAAAGCCGAAGTCGAAGCGGCCTTCGCAGCCTACGAGCAGGCGCTGGTGAGCAACGATGTCGAGACGCTCGACAGGCTGTTCCACGCCGACCCGCGCACGATCCGCTACGGGGCGGGCGAGAACCTCTATGGCCATGCCGAGATCGCCGCCTTTCGGTCGGCGCGGTCGCCGGCGGGGCTGGCGCGGACCCTCGAACGCACGGTGATCACCACCTACGGGCATGATTTCGCCACTGCCTCGACCCTGTTCCGGCGCGATGCGCTCGGTGACCGGATCGGCCGGCAGAGCCAGAGCTGGGTCCGCACCGATGAGGGCTGGCGGGTCGTGGCGGCGCATGTGAGCATCATCTGATCTCAGCGAGCGTGCATGCGGTCGAGCCGCACGAGCCGCCCCGGCACGGCCAGACAGAGCGCCGTCGTTACAATCACGCCAAGCCTGCGCACATGACCCTGGACATTGCGTCCGGAGTTCAATCCGGCTCAAGCGGCTGCAAACATTGAAGGATATGAGGTTTTTGCGCTGGGAAGCGGAGATGGCGCGCCCACGGGGAATCGAACCCCGGTCTCATCCGTGAAAGGGACGTGTCCTGACCGCTAGACGATGGGCGCGGGCTTTTGCGAGGTGTTGCACCCAAGCGAAGCAGCGTGGGTATAGTGGCGGCTCAGGATTGGGGCAAGTGCGAAAACCATGTGGCGAAGCGGTTTTTTCGCGCGGCGCATCGTCCCCGCTCAGCGCTGCGCCGGTTGCGGCGTGGCCACGTCGAGAATGCGCAGCTCGGCGCGCTCGCCGCCACCCCAGCGGTCCACCACGAGCGTTGCCGCGACATGGATTGGCTCGCCGCGCTGAGCCTGCAGGGCTTGCCCCAGCGGCTGGTCGGCGGCGCGGAAGGCGACGCCTGTCGCCTGGGCGCCGTCGCCAGACCGCAGCTTGACCCGGATATGGCCGCCGCTGCCCACGACCTGGGCGTCGACGAGGCGGTGCTGGCCGAAGACGAAGGTCGGCTCGGGCGAGCCGGCACCATAGGGGCCGGCGGCGGCGAGTTCGGCGATCAGGCGCGGCGTCGCGCTGGCGGCGGTGAGCCCCGCGTCGATCATCAGGCCATCGACGGCCGACGCATCATCGACCGCGCGCTGCAGCGCCTCCCTGATGAACACCGAAAACGCGGCGAGGCCGGCAGGCCTGAGGGTCGCCCCTGCTGCCATGGCGTGGCCGCCGCCCTTGACGATGACGCCGCTCTCGGCCGCCGCGCGCACCGCCCGGCCGAGATCGACGCCCGCGACCGAACGGCCCGAACCGGTTCCTGACCCGTCGGGTGCCAGCGAGAAGGCAAAGGCCGGCCTGCGGAAACGCTCCTTCAGACGCGACGCCACCAGCCCGACAATTCCCGGATGCCACTCGGTTGACGCCGCGACGATGACCGGCCCGTCCGCCGACTGCAGGGCCTGATCCGCCTGCGCAACGGCTTCCTCGACGGCAGCGCGCTCGATCTCCTGCCGGTCACGGTTGAGATCGTTGAGCTGCACCGCTATCTCGCGCGCGCTGATCTCGTCATGCTCCATCAGGAGCTTCGCCCCGAGCGACGCATCGCCGATGCGTCCGCCGGCGTTGATGCGCGGACCGATCAGGAAGCCGAAGTGCCAGGCTTCCAGCGGGCCGTTGAGCCCGGCCACATCCATCAGGGCCGCAAGGCCGGGGCGCGAGCGGGTGCGGGCGACGGCAAGGCCCTGCCGCACGAAGGCGCGGTTCAGCCCGGTCAATTGGGCCACGTCGGCCACCGTGGCCAGCGCGACGAGATCAAGCTCGCCCATGAGGTCGAGCGGCTGCGCCCTGCCGATGCCGCGCAAGGCCCTGTTGAGGCCGACCAGCGCCATGAAGACCACGCCCGCCGCGCACAGGTGGCCAAGGCCGGACAGGTCGTCCTGCCGGTTCGGATTGACCAGCGCGGTCACGTCCGGAAGATCGACCGGCGCCTGATGGTGATCGAGCACCAGCACATCGAGGCCCAGCCGCTTCGCCGCGCTGAAGACCTCATGGCTGGTGGTGCCGCAATCGACCGTCACGAGCAGGGTCGCGCCCTCGCTTGCCAGCATGCGGATGGCGTCGATGTTGGGTCCGTAGCCCTCGATCAGCCGGTCGGGGATATGGATACGGGCGCGAGCGCCGGCGGCGGCCAGATAACGCGCCAGCAAGGCGCTGGAGCAGGCGCCGTCGACGTCGTAGTCGCCGAAGATCGCCACGTTCTCGCCGGCCTTCACCGCGTGGGCAAGCCGCGCCACGCACAGGTCAAGGTCGACCAGTGTCGACGGGTCGGGCATCAGATCGCGCAGGCGCGGCTCGAGAAAGCCCTGCAGCTGCGGGCCGGTCACGCCGCGCGCCGCCAGCACGCGGGCGAGCGTGTCGTTGAGCCCCTCGACCTGGACAAGCTGCTCTGCCAGCGCAAGGCCCGGGCCGTCGAGCCTTTGGCGCCAGGGTTGGCCAAGCGCCGAGCGCGCGACGCCGAGAAAGAGTGGATTCTGCACGGGCATGCGTTTGTCTTAAGCGATTCTTGTCGATAGGTTGCCCGCCATGACGCGACTGGCGCGGGAGAACCGTCAACCATGAAGACCGCCGCGACCGGCCTGCCGGCTCTGTGGACGCCGACACTCGCCGCTCCCGAACCGCGAAGCCTGTGCACCGATTGCGGCGTCTCGCGCATGGCCAACCCGAAAGCCTGCGGCAAGGCCTGCCAATTCATAAAGCCGGACTATCCGGCGCTCGAAAGCAAGGTCCATGGCCGGGCGCGTGCCCCCTCAAAGCCTGACGAACTGCATTTCGGCCCCTTCCGCGCCATGCACCGTGCGGCGCTGAAACAGCCTTCCGACGGCGCGCAGTGGACCGGCATCACCACGCGCATCGCCGAACGCCTTCTGGAATCGGGCGCGGTCGAGGCCGTGCTGACCATGGCGCCCGATGCCGATGACATGTGGAAGCCCGTTCCCGTGCTCGTCACGGACCCGCGCGATCTCGCCCGATGCCGCGGCATGCGTATGGGCTACGCACCCTTGCTGGCACTGCTCGAACCAGCCAGGGCGCAAGGCTTCAAACGCCTCGCCATCATCGGCATCCCTTGCCAAGTGTACGCGCTGCGGGCGTTGGAAGCTGAACTCGGATTCGAACGGCTCTACGTCATCGGCACGCCGTGCTCGGACAACACGACGACGGCCAATTTCCATACCTTCCTGGACCTCTTGTCCGAGAAGCCGGAGACGATCACCTATCTGGAATTCAGGGCGGATTATCATGTCGAACTGCGCTTCTCGGACGGTCGCAAACAGGAAATCCCGTTCCTGCAACTGCCGATCTCGAAGCTGCCGCGCGATTTCTTCCCGCTCACCTGCCGCACCTGCGTGGACTACACCAATGTGCTGGCCGACATCACGGTGGGCTACATGGGCGGCGAGGGCCAGCAATGGCTGCTCGTGCGGAACGAACGCGGGCAGGAACTGCTCGACCTCATCGGCGACGAGGTGATGCTGTCAACGCCGGGCAGCAAGGGCAAGCGCCAGGGTCCGGTGAAAGGCTTCCTCGCCAATGTGCGGCTGGCGGCGGGCGGGCTGCCCCTGCGCAGCATGCCGGACTGGCTGCGCCCGATCGTTGGCTGGCTGATGCCGCGCATCGGCCCGCGCGGCCTCGAATTCGCCCGCGCCCGCGTCGAGATGAAGGCTGTGGAGACCGTGCTGCACCTCGAACGGGAAGAACCGGCGCGGGCGAAAAGCATGATCCCGGCCCATGTCTGGGCGCTGGTGAAGGATTACGGGCTGGTGCGCCGACCTGCCCCGCCGGCGAAGGAGACCGCCGCTACGCCAACGGGAACCGCGACCGGCGTATGAGCGGACCCGAAGTCTTTCGTCGCTTCGCGCGGCTGGTCACTGCCGCCTGGGTGGTGCTTGCGGCCGCCCTGATCGGCATGGCCCTGTTCGGGCTGTCGCGTGACCGGACCGGCATCACGGCCGAGCGCGTCGTCATCGACGGAACGCCCGCCACCGTGTTCCGCTCTGCGGACGCCCCTGCCCCCGTCGTGCTGATCGCGCACGGGTTCGCAGGTTCCCAGCAGTTGATGCAGGCCTTTGCGCTGACGACAGCCCGCAGCGGCATGATCGCCGTCACCTTCGATTTCCTCGGCCATGGCCGCAACCCCGCCCCGCTCAGCGGCGACGTCAACCAGATCAGCGGCGCGACGCGCGCGCTCGTCGGGCAGACGGCGCGGATGATCGCCTATGCACGGAGCCTTGGCGATGGCCGCGTGGCCCTGCTTGGGCATTCGATGGCATCGGACATCATCATCAGGGCGGCGCAGGCGGAGCCGGACATCGCCGCAACGGTTGCGATTTCGGCCTTCTCGCAGGTGGTGACGGCGCAAAGCCCGCGGAACCTTCTGCTGATCGCGGGCGAGTGGGAGGGCTATCTCAGCGCGGAGGCGCTGAAACTCGCCGGGCAGGCCGCCGGGAGCGCGCCGCCGCAGGCAGGCGTGACGTATGGCCGCTTCGCGGACGGCACAGCGCGCCGTTTCGTCAGCGCGCCGCATGTCGAGCATGTCAGCGTGCTCTACAGCGCCGTCAGCCTCAGTGAGGCTCGGGCCTGGCTGGCGCAGGTTTTCGGCCTGCCTGACATTCCCGTGCCTGTCCGGAGCGGGCTTTGGATCACGCTGCTCCTGCTCGGTCTGATCCTCGCCGCGCGCCCGCTTGCGCGGCTGCTCCCGGTCGTGTCCGCCCCGGCCATCGGCGGCGGCATGGGTTGGCGGCGTTTCTGGCTGGTCGCGCTGATCCCGGCCATCGTCACGCCGCTGGCGCTCAGGCTGACGCCGACGCACTTCCTGCCGATTCTCGTGGCGGACTATCTCGCGGTGCATTTCGCCGTCTACGGGCTGCTGACGGTCCTTGTCTGGCGGCTGGTCCGCCTGCCGGCGGGCGAGCCCGTCCCGCTTGGTCCGCCGGGGCTGGCGCTTGCTGCCGGCGGGGCGCTACTGGTCACGTTTGGTGGCCTTCTGCCGGCCATCGACAGCGTTGTCACCGCCGTCGCCCCGATCCCCGAACGTCTTGTGCTGATCATCGTGCTGCTCGCCGGAACGCTCAGCTTCTTTCTGGCCACCGAATGGGTCATGCGCGGGCCACGGGCGGCGCGCGGTGCGGCGGTTGTGGTGCCGGTCGCCTTCCTCGTATCGCTAGCCCTCGCGGTGGCGCTTGACCTCAAGCGGTTGTTCTTTCTCGCCATCATCGTGCCGGTGATCGTGCCCTTCCTGGCCGTCGCCGGGTTGTTTGGCACCTGGGTCTACCGGCGGACCGGACACCCCTTCGCCGGGGCGATCGCCAACGCCATCGCCTTCGCCCTGGCGATCGGGGCGACATTTCCGATGATGACGGGCTAAGCCTACGGCTACTGCCCGTTCGCCGCGCAGTAGGCGCGCAGATCGGGTGAGCGCGACTGCACGGGAATCTGGCAGATCGGCGGCACATAGCGCTGCGACGGCACCGGCAGGGGCTGGATCGGCGGCACGGACGGCTGGATCGGCGGCGGAATCGGCGTGATCGGCTGTCCCATGATGCCGGGCGTCGTCGACGGCAAGGTCGGCACGAGGCCGCTCTGCGCCTGCGCTCCTCCAACAGCCTCAAACGCTGCGAGCATGAGCGCTACGAGCCACCCGGCGTTCAATCTGATCATGCGCTCCCCCTGACGCCGCGTGTTGTCGCAGACGAATGCGGCGCAATTTGTCCGCGCTCACGCCCATCGGCAAGCCCGCATGGTCCGTAAGCATTCGATAAGCGCCCCGTGGCATGATCGTTCCCTGCGTGCGGAGCACTCCAATGCCCTGCGCCTGTCCCGAAGGTTGCCCGCCGATGTCCGCCATCCCCCAGCGCCCGCGCGCTGACCTCGCTGCCCTCCTGCGCACGGCCGACTGGCTCGACCGCGACCGGGCGACCGGTTATGTCCGGCTGCTTGCGATCATCCTGGGTGCGGCCCTGCTCGGCTGGATCGTCCTGTCGCGCAGCGGCATCGACCCGTCCGGCAAGGCGCTCGGAACCGACTTCACCAGTTTCTATGCGGCGTCCGTCCTGGCCCTGAAAGGCCAGGCGCTTGATGTCTACAGCACGGCAGCCCACGGCGCGGCGCAGACCGCGATCTTCGGACGCGACATCGGCTATGCCGCCTTCTTCTATCCGCCGATCTACCTGCTCATGTGCCTGCCACTCGGCCTCGTGCCCTACTTGGCGTCGCTCGCGCTCTGGCAGGCCAGCACGCTGATGGTCTACTGGCGCGTGGCGCGGCAGTTCGGCGGCAGCCGGCTGGGCGCCCTGCCCCTGTTTGCCTTTCCGGCTGTGATGCTCAACATCGGGCACGGCCAGAATGCTTTTCTCAGCGCCGGCCTGTTCGGCGCTGGCATCCTTTGGCTCGACAGGCGCCCGGTGCTCGCCGGGATGATGTTCGGCGCGCTGGCCTACAAGCCACATCTGGGGCTGGTGATCCCCCTGGTGCTGATCCTGATGGGGCGCTGGACCGCCTTCGCTGCTGCCGGGGCGACTGTCCTTGCGCTGGTCGGGCTCAGCGCCGCCCTGTTCGGCGTTGATGCGTGGTTCGGCTTCCTGACCATGTCGAAGCTTGCCACCGCGACCCTCGAACACGGGCTGGTGGAGCCCGAAAAGATGCAGAGCGCCTATGCGGCGATCCGCGTGCTCGGCGGCTCCAGTTCGCTCGCCTATGGCGTGCAGGCCATTGTCACGCTCGGCGTGATGGCCGCGCTGGTCTGGTCAGTCCGCCAGAAGCCGACGACGATGGCCGCCGGCGTGCTGATGGTCATGGCCGCGCTGATGGCGAGCCCCTTCCTGCTGGACTACGATCTCGTCCTGCTGGCCTTGCCGATGGCGTGGCTGTTCCGGGAGGCGATGCGGACCGGCTTCCGTCCCTATGAGAAGATCGTGCTGCTGGCGGCGTTCGTGCTGCCGCTGGTTGCGCGGACGCTGGCGCAATCCGCCGGGCTGCCGATCGGGCCGCTGGTGATCCTGGCGCTCTTTGCCATAGTGGCGCGCCGCGCTGTCACGGCACCGGCCTGCGACAATCGCGCCGCTTGAACACGAGAACGTGATGCACATCTCCTGAACAAGGGAGATTGTCCGTGATCCAGGAATTCGTGCTCAGCATTCTGTCGTTTTTCATCATCGACCCTTTCCGGGCCGAACTGAACCAGAAGCTCGCCGCCGCGCAGGTGCCGGCCGAAATCGTGCAGCAGGTGCGCGCCTGCGCGACCGCAGGGGGGCCGGCGCTCCTCAGCCGGGCCTACGGCGATTGGTGGTGGACAGGCACGACGATGGTCTATGTCGCCATCGGCATGCGCTCGCCGGAAAGCGTGCTCGTCGAGGTCGTGCCGACCTGCGCCCCGGCCCTGAGAGCCGCCCAGCCCTTCCTGACAGCCGCGCGCGTCTGACCGGACAGCCTGCCGTCAGTCGAACTTGAACTTCTCGAACTGCCGGTGTTCGCCGTGGATCTTGCGGACGGTGCCGGTGATCGAGCGGTAGACGATGGTTTCGGTCTCAATCACGTCCTTGCCAAGCTTCACGCCCGACAACAGGGCCCCGTCCGTCACGCCGGTCGCCGAGACGATCACGTCGCCCGAGGCCATTTCCGACATGTCATACTTCTTGACCGGGTCTTTCACGCCCATCTTGAAGGCGCGCTCGCGCTTGGCTTCGCTGTCGAGGATGAGCCGCCCCTGCATCTGCCCGCCGACGCAGCGCAGGGCTGCCGCCGCGAGCACGCCCTCGGGCGCGCCGCCGATGCCAAGGTAGATGTCGATGCCGGTCTTCTCCGGCATGGTGGTGAAGATCACGCCGGCGACGTCGCCATCGGTGATCAGGCGGATGGCCGCGCCGGTCTTGCGCACGGCGGCGATCAGCGCCTCGTGGCGCGGGCGGTCCATGATGAGGGCGGTGATCTCATGCGGCTTGCAGCCCTTGGCGCGGGCGATGGCATGGATGTTGTCCTCGGGCGAGGCATCGAGATCGACGACGCCCTGCGGATAGCCCGGACCGATGGCGATCTTGTTCATGTAGACGTCGGGCGCGTAGAGCAGCGTGCCGGCATTGGCCATGGCCATCACCGCGATCGCGCCCGGCATGTCCTTGGCGCACAGCGTTGTGCCTTCCAGCGGGTCAACCGCGATGTCGACCTTCGGGCCGCGCTTGTTGCCGACCTTCTCGCCGATGAACAGCATCGGAGCCTCGTCGCGCTCGCCCTCGCCGATGACGATCTCGCCGTCGATCGGCAGCTTGTTGAGTTCGCGCCGCATGGCGTCAACGGCAGCCTGGTCGGCTGCCTTCTCGTTGCCGTGCCCGCGCAACATGGCCGACGCCACGGCCGCGCGCTCGGTGACACGCACCAATTCCATCGACAGAACGCGCTCGATGACTTGGCCGGATTGGATGGTTAGGTCGGTCATGGGGCGTTCCTCGGCGCATGATTGTTACCGAGCGCAATAAAGAGGCAGTCGGCAGTCGGCAATAGCAAGTCGTAGTCGAAGGCCCAGAAGATAGCGACTCGACCCTGCCAATTGCCTAACGGATCAATCCCGCTCGATCCGGATCACCTGCGGGGCCTCGGCGATGTGGCCGTCGGCCATGATCTTGTCGATGGCGGCGCGGATGGCGGCTTCGGTGGTGGCGTAGGTGATGAGCACCACTGGGACCGGCTGGCCGGAGCGGCCTTTCGGGTCCTGCCGGGCCGCAAGCTCGGAACGCTTCTGCACGATGCTTTCGAGGCTGATGTCGCTTTCCGCCATGCGGGTGGCGATGCCGGCCGCAGCGCCGGGCCGGTCGAGAACCGCGAGGCGGATGTAGTAGCCCCCTTCGTGGCGCTGCATCGGGGCGCGTGTCGGCTTCTCCAGCCGGTTGACCGGCAGGCCGAACGGCGCCCCCGTGATGCCGCGCGCGACATCGGCGATGTCGGAGACCACCGCCGAGGCGGTCGGGCCGCCGCCGGCGCCAGGGCCGACCAGCGTGAGCTGGCGCACCGCGTCCGCATCGATGCTGACCGCGTTGGTGACGCCCATGACCTGCGCGATGGCCGAGGATTTCGGAACCATGGTGGGGCTGACGCGCTGCTCGATGCCGCCCGCCGTGCGCTCGGCGACGCCCAGAAGCTTGATGCGGTAACCCAGCTCATCCGCCATCTTCAGATCGAGCGGCGTGATCTTGGAGATGCCCTCGACATGGATGGCGTCGGCGTCGATCTCGGTGCCGAAGGCCAGAGCCGTCAGCAGGGCGAGCTTGTGCGCCGTGTCGAAGCCCTCGACATCGAAGGTCGGATCAGCCTCGGCATAGCCCAGCGCCTGCGCGTCCTTGAGGCAGTCGGCGAAGGTCAGGCCCTCAAGCTCCATGCGTGTGAGGATGTAATTGCAGGTGCCGTTGAGGATGCCGGCGATCTGGGTGACGGTGTTGCCCGCCAGCGCCTCGCGCAGGGTCTTGACCACGGGAATGCCGCCGGCCGACGAGGCCTCGAAGGCCAGGGCCACGCCGGCGTCTTCAGCGGCGCGCGCCTGCGCCATGCCGTGGCTGGCGAGCATGGCCTTGTTGGCGGTCACCACATGCTTGCCGGCCGCCAGCGCCGCATCGACTGCAGCCTTCGCCGGGCCATCGGCGCCGCCCATCAACTCGACAAGGCAATCGACTTCGGCGTCCCTGGCCATGGCCACCGGATCATCGAACCAGCGATAGGCCGACAGGTCGACGCCGCGGTCGCGCTTGCGGTCGCGGGCGCAGACGGCCACAACGCGCACGGCCCGGCCACAGCGCGCCGCAAGGGCGTTCTCCTGCCGCTTGATGATCTCGATGACGGATGCGCCGACGGTGCCAAGCCCCGCCACGCCCAGACGTAAAGGTGTGCTCATGGTCTGCCGGGTCGCATGGCGGGCGGCCTTGAGTCAACCTGTGGCGGGGGCGGACGGACGCGGTGTCAGCCCAGCGCGCAGATGACGCGCAGCCTGGCGCCCGTGACCTTGCCGTCCGCGAGCGTCAAGGCGCCATTGACATGGTGGTTGCCGAACGGCGTGTAGCGCAAGGTGCGCACGAAGGTCAGGTCTCCGGGCACGCCGGCAGGCGATATCCGGTCCTCCGGCTTCGGCGTCCAGAACCAGGGCGACGGCGGGTTCACGCGGGCCGCCGCCAACAGCGCGCGCGCCTCGGCTTCAGCCATCCCCTTCGGGAAGTGCTTTGCGGCCAGATCCGGAAGATCGCGGGTGCAGGTGCGATCCTCCTTGCTGTTGAGAACATCCAGCAGAAGCGGCGAATCGGTCTCGGGCACCCTGCCCCGCGCCACATCCCATGAGGCGATGGCGAGGACGGCGATGGTTCCGAGGAAGGCTGCGGCGACCAGGCGCGGCACGAGCACACGGCGGGGGGAAGACGGATCAGTGATGGACATGCCTGCCGGTCGCACGGGGCACCGGCGCGGTCAAGCCTGCGTCCACCGTCGCCGGGGCTTGACCTTGGTGCGGCAATCACCTTGATGGAGCGGCCCTTGCGCACTGTTGCGCCGACCCCAGGATCTCCGATGTCACTGTCCCTCCATACTGCTTCCGTTCCCGCGCTGATCCACTCGCTCAAGGCGCTGGGCGCTGTTCTGGCCAAGGCCGAGGCGCATGCCACCGCCCTGCGCATCGACCCCAACGCGCTGCTGCAGGCCCGGCTGTTCCCGGACATGTTCCCGATGGCGCGGCAGGTGCAGATCGCCTGCGACATGGCCAAGGGCGGCGCCTGCCGTCTGGCGCAGATGGAGATTCCCAGCCATCCGGACACGGAAGCCAGCTTTCAGGAATTGCAGGCCCGCATCCAGAAGGTCATCGACCTGCTGACCTCGATCCCCGCCTCTGCCATCGATGGCGGCGAAGACCGCACGGTCGTGATCAAGGTCGCCGGGCAGGAGATGAGCTTCAAGGGCTCCGACTATCTTATCCGCTGGGTCTTCCCGAACTTCTATTTCCACGTGACCACCGCCTACGCGCTGCTGCGGCACAATGGCGTGCCGCTCGGCAAGGGCGACTATCTCGGCCGGGCGTGAGGGTCAGTCCGGCTGGGATGCCGTAGATCAACCCGCGTTTTTCAAGTGTCATGGCCGCCCTTGTGGCGGCCATCTCGTTTCGGGAACATGCGCGTCTATCAATCGAGATCACCGGAACGTCGCCGGTGATGACATTGACCGTTCAGGACGCCCCTACCCCGCCCGCTTGATGTCGATCACATTGTGCAGCGTGGCGTCGGCGGTTTTCAGGAACTTGCCGATGTTCCGCGCCGCCTGGCGGATGCGCTGCTCGTTCTCCACAATCGCGATGCGAACATACTCGTCGCCATGTTCGCCGAAGCCGATGCCGGGGGCGACCGCGACCTCGGCCTTCTCGATCAGCAGCTTGGAGAATTCCAGGCTGCCAAGATGGCGGAACTTCTCGGGGATCGGCACCCAGGCGAACATCGAGGCCTGCGGCACCGGAATTTCGAATCCGGCCTTGCCGAAGCTCTCGACCAGCGCGTCACGGCGCGTCCTGTAGATGGAACGCATCTCCCTGATGCAGTCGTCCGGCCCATTGAGGGCCGCTGCCGCCGCGACCTGGATGGGCGTGTAGGCACCATAGTCGAGATAGGACTTCACCCGCGTCAGCGCCGCCAGAAGCCGCTCGTTGCCGACGGCAAAGCCCATGCGCCAGCCGGCCATCGAGAATGTCTTCGACATCGAGGTGAACTCGACCGTGACATCCATCGCCCCCGGCACCTGCAGCATCGACGGCGGCGGGTCCTTGTCGTCGAAATAGACCTCCGCATAGGCGAGATCCGAGAGCAGGATGATGTCGTGCTTTTTCGCGAAGGCGACCAGATCACGGTAGAAATCAAGGCTCGCGACATAGGCCGTCGGGTTCGACGGATAGCAGACCACGAGCGCGATCGGCTTCGGCACCGAATGCATGATGGCGCGCTCGGCGGCGGGGAAGAAGGCCGGCGTCGGCTCGGCCGGCACCGAGCGGATCACGCCTCCCGCCATCAGGAAGCCGAAGGCATGGATCGGATAGCTGGGGTTCGGCACCAGCACGACATCGCCCGGACCGGTGATGGCCTGTGCCATATTGGCGAAGCCCTCCTTCGATCCGAGGGTCGCCACGACCTGCGTGTCCGGGTTGAGCTTCACGCCGAAACGGCGCTCGTAATAGTTGGCCTGGGCGCGGCGCAGGCCGGCAATGCCCTTCGACGACGAATAGCGGTCGGTGCGCGGTTTGCCGGCCGTTTCGACGAGCTTTTCGATCACATGCTTCGGGGCCGGGAGGTCCGGATTGCCCATGCCGAGATCAATGATGTCGACGCCCTTGGCGCGTTCGGCGGCCTTGATCTTGTTGACCTGCTCGAACACATAGGGCGGCAAGCGCTTGATGCGGTGAAAATCGGCCATCGACATGTCTCCAAGATCAGGACGCCGGCCATGCGCGAGCGGCGAGGAAATGAATCTGCATAAAATTGCTTTAGCATTGGCAAATACCATGATGAACGCAATTATATGCGAAAAATCTAGCAGATTTCGATTCTATTGTGTGATTGGCGGCGGCTTGGCGGCGGGACTTGCGCCTGCAGCCCGCGCTGCGGCCCCTTGCGCCTCCAGACGGGCACGGTCGGCGTCCAGCGCGGCCTCCATCGCCCGGAACTCGGCGGCGGTCTTGCGCGGCGCCGGACGCGGCGGCGCGCTCACGCCGACGGCCATGAAGCCGCTCGGCGCGTTCTGTCGGCTGTCGCGGACGAAATCGGTCGCCTCGCTCGGGCGTCCGGCAAGGCCGACGCCCTGCGCCGCGTCGCGCACGAGGTTGGTCTCGCCGCAACCGCCAAGCGCCATGAGACAGACCGACAAGGCCGCGCCGCGAACAACCGATTGCAGATGAGTTTTCATGTTCAAACCCGATTCAACCCTGTCAAACATGGTTCCGAAGGTGTTAATAGACCTGAAATTGCGGTGTCACGGTGGCAACACTGAAGATGCTGTTCCGAGGAGATGCAAACTCAATGTCCACTCCCCCGCGTGATGGCTCCAAAGAGGCGCAGGACGGCGACAATTCCCAGCTCCAGTTGCCGGACTTTGACGCCCTTTCACGCAATGTCGGGCGCTTTGTCGAGGAGGCCGGGAAGGTGACAGCGGCCTTCATGCGGCCGATCGAGCGCGGGGACGCAAAGGGCGGGCTGGCGGACGAGGCCAGCGATGTCGTGAAGACTTTCGGACATGTCGCCGAGAAGGTGCTGTCCGACCCGCAGAAGGCCATTGAGGTGCAGGCGGCGATCGCCACGAACTTCATGAGCCTGTGGGCGGAAACGCTCAAGAAGATGAATGGCGAGGCGGCCATGCCGGTGGCGCAACCGGACCCGAAGGACGCCCGTTTCGCCGATGCGGAATGGCAGGCCAATCCGATGTTCGACTTCATCAAGCAGGCCTATCTGATCACCTCGCGCTGGGCCGAGACGGTGGTCGAGAAGGCGGACGGCGTTGACGAGCACACGCGCGACAAGGCCCGCTTCTATGTGAAGCAGATTTCGAGCGCGCTCTCGCCTTCCAACTTCATCGCGACAAACCCGGAACTGATCCGCGAGACGTTGCGCCAGAACGGCGACAACCTCGTGCGCGGCATGAAGATGCTGGCCGAGGATGTCGATGCCGGCAAGGGCGAACTCAAGGTGCGCATGACCGACACCGAGCGCTTCGAGGTCGGCGTCAACATGGCGATCACGCCGGGCAAGGTGGTGTTCCGCAATGCGCTGATCGAACTCATCCAGTATGCGCCGACGACCGAAACGGTGCTGGCGCGGCCGCTGGTGATCGTGCCGCCGTGGATCAACAAGTACTACATCCTCGATCTCAACCCCGAGAAGTCCTTCATCAAGTGGTGCGTCAGCCAGGGCCTTACGGTGTTCTGCGTGTCCTGGGTCAATCCGGACGAGCGGCACCGCAACATGGGCTTCGAGGAGTACATGACCGAGGGCATCCTCGCCGCTGTCGATGCCGCCTGCGAGATCACGGGGCAGCCGGACGTGACCGCGATCGGCTATTGCGTGGGTGGAACCATGATGGCGGTGACGCTGGCCTACATGGCGGCGCAGGGCGACAAGCGGATTTCGAGCGCCACCCTGTTCACGACGCAGGTGGACTTCACCGATCCGGGCGAACTCAAGGTTTTCGTCGATGAGGACCAGATCAGGTCGACCGAAGAGCAGATGAAGCTGAGGGGCTATCTCGACGGCGCCCGGATGGCCGGTGCCTTCAATATGCTCAGGCCGAACGACCTGATCTGGGCCAACGTGGTCAATGTCTATCTCAAGGGCCAGGCGCCCTATCCGTTCGACCTGCTGTACTGGAATTCCGATTCAACCCGCATGCCGGAGAAGAACCACTCGTTCTACCTGCGCAACTGCTACCTCAACAACACCTTGTCCAAGGGCGAGATGAAGGTGGCAGGCGAGCGCCTCGACATGGGCAAGGTCACGATTCCGATCTTCAACCTCGCGGCCAGGGAAGATCACATTGCGCCGGCGAAGTCGGTCTTCCGGGGCTGCTCCCTGTTTGGCGGCCCGGTCGACTATGTCATGGCCGGCTCAGGGCATATTGCCGGCGTGGTCAACCCGCCGACCAAGCCGAAGTACCAGTACTGGACCGGCGGCAAGGCAGTCGGCAGGTTCGAGGACTGGGTCGCTTCCGCCACGGAGACACCAGGATCATGGTGGCCGTACTGGATCGACTGGATCAGGGCGCAAGCCCCCGCCACGGTCAAGGCACGCACGAAACTGGGCAGCAAGCTGCACAAGCCGCTGTGCGATGCGCCGGGAACCTATGTGAAGATCAGGGCCTGAGGCAGCGGGATTCTGCTGGCAAGCCGCTTGAGGCGGAGGTTGCCAACTGTCATGGCGAGCGCAGCGAAGCAATCCCGTTTCTGGTTCACACAATCCTCAGCCAGGGCCTGTCTAAGGAGGCGTTCCAGCTGGTGCGCCTCTGGAGTTCATCCGTCGACAGGCTGAGGATAAGGATTGGGGGCGGAGGGCTTGCCAGTTCCGTCTTCAGAACACTGAACCTGTCCCCGTCCTGCCGACCCCGCTTGCCAGCAAGGGCAACGTGTCCAGCAGCAGTTTGGTGTTCTCCGTGATCACGCGCCAGCCGTTGATCACGGGCGCATCGGGCGGGCCGACCGAAGGGTCGAGCAGAAGGCACGGACAGTCCTGATGCGCCTCGCCGATCAGCCCGACGAGTTCGCTGCGTGGGCGCGGAAAATCGACCTGCCGGATGTCGATCGCCTGCCTCAATTGCGGATAATAGGCGGTCACGCCTTCCACGATGGCGCAGTCGGGGCAATACCAGCCCTCGGGGCGGTCAGGGCGCGAATTGGGGCGGATGAGGAAGAGAACGGGCTTTTTCATCTCGGCGCGCTTCAGACGATCTCAATTCCCAACAGAACCTTCACGTAACAGAAAAGCCGACCCTGAGGCCGGCTTTCCTTGAGTTCATGACACGGTCCGGTGGCTCAGTTGCGCACCGAGATCGGGCCGGACTTGGAGACGACCGGCTGGGCCACCGCCGGGTCATCCCAGCGATAGGTCAGGCCGGCCGAGACGATGTGGATCGTCGGGTTGGCAACCGCAGTCAGTGGCAGCGGACCACCCTGCGCCGTGCCCGGGCCGTAGGCGATGCGGGCCTTGTTCACGGCGATGAAGGTGTAGCCGAGGTCGAAGTTCAGCTTTTCCGAAAACTTGTAGCTCATGCCGGCCGAGAGCCAGATGCGGTCGTTGTCCGAGACAAACACCGAACGGCTGCTGACATCGACAGCGGAAAGCTCATAGCCGACGCCTGCGCGCAGGGTCAGGTTCTGGTTGTACTTGTACTCAAGACCGCCGGAGAAGTACCAGCTGTCCTTGTACTCGAAGCGCAGGTTGGTGAGCGTCACGCCATCGGTGCGGCGGATGACGGGGATCGTGCCGAAGCGCCCCCAGTTGGTCCACTCGATGCCGACATGGGCCTGCCACTGGTCATTGATGACCTGGGAGAGGCCGAAGACAACCGAGCCGGGCAGCTTCAGATTGGCCTTGACCGGGAAGGTCAGGCCGCCGAGGTCGTTACGGACCAGACGTCCGGTGACGGTCTGATCGATGCCGGAGCGGTAGGCGATGCCGATGTTCGTCCCCTTGAACGGGGTCAGGGTCACACCGACGCGATAGCCGAGATCGTAGGAGTCGCCGCGGATCTGGACGCCGGGAGCGCCGGGAGCGGCAGCGGTTGCCTGCTTGAGGTCAACCTGACCATACTGGATCTGAAGTGCGGCGCCGACTGAAATCCAGTCGTTGATGGCGTAGCCGACCGTCGGCGCGACGTTGACGGTGCGGATGGTGGCGGAACGGCCATAGGTCTGGCCAGCCCAGGTGCCGTCCGAGCCGCCGGGCTTCGAACGCAGGCCATAGGGCGCCGTGTTGGTGAGGCCGAGAAACAGGCGGTCGGTCAGCTGCCAGACATTGTAGGAGGCCGGAATGAAGGCGCCATTGATGCCAAGATTGTCCGACGGGCCGAGGGCGGCGGTCGGGCCGACGATGTTGTTGTACTTCGCGGTCGCGCCCAGATAGGTCGCGTTCCACTGGCTCTGGCGGCCCGGGAACATGGTGATCGCCGCCGGGTTCCACGCCATGGCACCCATGCCGATGCCGCCGGATGCCGCGCCGGCATAGGCCATGCCGAGGCCCTCGGCCGACTGGCCGGAGCGAATGGCGAACGAGCTCGCCTG
>JAIXUP010000059.1 GCA_027483505.1 Hyphomicrobiales bacterium | reverse complement strand
GAGCACCACGCCCTTCAACTCCCCCGCGCCGAACAGCCGAACACCCATGCGCAGCAGGTTGATGACGCCGATGACGACGCTCTCCATCCAGAAGAGCATCAGCACGTCGAACATGCGCCAGCCGAACCAGAGCACGCCTGCCAGCGGCACCAGATTGACGAGGATGAGTGCCGTCAAGGACATGACGACGGGAACGCGCAGCCGACCTACCATCAGCCCTTCAAGCATGGATGGGGCGCTGAACGGAAGCGCGACTGTACAAGCCGGTCAGCGCCCCGCCGTGACAGGCCGTCCTTCCAGCGGATAGGCCGGATCATTGTAGCCGGGCGTCGAGGGGTGGCCGGGCGCGACCAGCCCGTCGATGAAGGCCTCGTCCGCCGGGTTCCAGCTGTGACGCAAGGCGCCGAGATAGTCGATCCACTGCTCCATGGTCCGCGGCCCGGCGATGACCGACGAGATGAAGGGATTGGCCAGCACCCAGAGAAAGGCGAACTGGCCCGGCGACATGCCGCGCTTCTCGGCCCGCGCCTTGACCTTCTGCGCGAGGCGCAGCGATTCCGGACGCCACTCGGTCTGCAGCACGCGCTTGTCGCCGCGGGCCACACGCGTGCCATCGGGCGCGGCCTCGCCGGGGCGGTACTTGCCCGTGAGGATGCCGCGCGCCAGCGGTGAGTAGGGCACGACGCCAAGGCCATAGAACCCACAGGCCGGCAGGTGCTCGACCTCGGGCATGCGGTTGAAGGCGTTGTAGTAGGGCTGGCTGACCACGGGTCTGTCGATCCCGAGCCGGTCGCAGATGTGGCAGATCTCGGCGACGCGCCAGGAGCGGTGGTTGGAGACGCCGAAATAGCGGATCTTGCCCGCGCGCACGAGATCGCCCAGCGCCCGCACCGTTTCGTCGAGCGGCGTCTCGTGGTCTTCCTTGTGGATGTAGAGAATGTCGATGTAGTCGGTGCCAAGGCGCTTCAGGCTCGCATCCGCCGCCTGCAGGAGCCATTTGCGCGTCAGGCCCTTCTCGTTCGGCCCGTCGCCCATCGGATTGGCGGCCTTGGTGGCCAGCACCCAGCGGTCGCGGTCAGACTTGATCGCCCGACCGGTGATCTCCTCTGAGCGGCCTTCCGTGTAGGCGTCCGCCGTGTCGAGGAAGTTCACTCCCATCTCGCGCGCGCTGGCGATGATGTTGCCCGCATCAGCCTCGCTGGTTGCGCCGCCGAACATCATGGTGCCGAGCGTGATCGGCGAGACCTGGAGGCCGGAACGGCCAAGCTTGCGGGTTTGCATGGGATGGTCCTGTGGATGGCACGGACCAGCAACCTACGTCGCAAACCCGTGTTTTGCCAAGGCCGGAATCCTGTTCAGGCGCGGCCGCTGGAGGATCGGCCACGACCGGGTCGTGAAAGGCTGCAGACGCGCGCGCCTCAGCGCGTGAACTTCTTATAGGCAATCCGCTTCGGCATCACGCTATCGATCCCCAGCCGGCGCTTCTTGTCTTCCTCGTAATCCTGGAAGTTGCCTTCGAACCACTCGACATGGCTGTCGCCCTCGAAGGCGAGGATGTGGGTGGCGATGCGGTCGAGGAAGCGGCGATCGTGGCTGATGATGACGGCACAGCCGGCGTAATCTTCCAGCGCCTCTTCGAGCGCACGCAGCGTGTCGAGGTCGAGGTCGTTGGTGGGCTCGTCGAGCAGCAAGAGGTTTGCGCCGCTCTTCAGCATCTTGGCGAGGTGGACGCGGTTGCGTTCGCCGCCCGAGAGCATGCCGACCTTCTTCTGCTGGTCGCCGCCCTTGAAGTTGAAGGTCGAGCAGTAGCCGCGGGAGTTCATCTCCTTCTTGCCGAGGTAGATGATGTCGTTGCCGCCGGAGATTTCTTCCCAGACGGTCTTCTTATCATCGAGGCTGTCGCGGCTCTGGTCGACATAGCCGAGCTTGACGCTCTCGCCGACGGCAATGGTGCCCTTGTCGGGCTTCTCCGCCCCGGTGATCATGCGGAACAGCGTGGTCTTGCCCGCGCCATTCGGTCCGATGACGCCGACGATGCCGCCGGGCGGCAGCTTGAAGGTGAGATCGTCGATCAGCAGCTTGTCCTGGAAGCCCTTGGACAGGCCGGTGAAATCGACCACGTTGTTGCCGAGCCGTTCGGCGATGGGAATGATGATCTGCGCGGTTTCCGGCCCCTTGTTGGCCGCCTGCTTGACGAGTTCGTCATAGCGCTGGATGCGGGCCTTGCTCTTGGCCTGCCGGGCCTTGGGGCTCGACGACACCCAATCCTGCTCGGCGGCGATGGCCTTCTGGCGCGAGGCTTCCTCACGGCCTTCCTGCGCCAGCCGCTTCTGCTTCTGGCCGAGCCATGACGAATAGTTGCCCTCGTAGGGGATGCCCTGGCCGCGATCCAGCTCCAGAATCCAGCTGGTGACGTTGTCGAGGAAGTAGCGGTCGTGGGTGACGATCAGGATCGCGCCGGGATAGTTGCGCAGGTGGTTTTCGAGCCAGCCGGTGGTTTCGGCGTCGAGGTGGTTGGTCGGCTCGTCGAGCAGCAGCAGTTCCGGCTGCCAGAGCAGCAGCTTGCACAGCGCGACGCGACGCTTTTCACCGCCCGAGAGCTTGTCGACGGCCCAATCATCCGGCGGACAGCGCAGCGCATCCATGGCCTGGTCGACCTTTGAGTCGAGATCCCACAGGCCCTTGGCCTCGATCTCGTCCTGCAGCTTGGTCATCTCGTCGGCGGTCTCGTCCGAATAGTTCATGGCGAGTTCGTTGTAGCGGTCGAGAACGGCCTGCTGGGCCGCGACGCCTTCCATCACGTTCTGGCGCACGGTCTTGGTCTCATCCAGCTTCGGCTCCTGCGGCAGGTAGCCGACGCGCGCGCCCTCTGCCACCCAGGCCTCGCCGGTCCACTCCTTGTCCATGCCGGCCATGATCTTGAGCAGCGTCGACTTGCCCGCGCCGTTGACGCCGAGCACGCCGATCTTGGCGTCAGGGTAGAAGCTGAGGTGGATGTTGTTGAGGATCTGCTTGCCGCCCGGATAGGTCTTGGACAGGCCGCGCATATGGTAGATGAACTGGCGGGACATGGGCGCAGGCTCCGGATCGCGGTGTTGGTCAGACAATACGAGAGCGGCGCTTGAGCACACAGGCGGCAACCGCCTCTTTGCGCGTCGCTCTCGGGTTGCCCCGCAGGTAGCAAGCGCGCGTCCAGGGTTCAAGGCAATTGCGCTGGCGCCTGACCGCCATCGGCGTATCGAGGCTTCAGGCTTGCCGAAACAAGCGGCAAGCGTGGCCCATTCGCCCGACGACGGCGCTGGATGGCCACGGCTGCCCGTGTCTGATTTGCAGCCGGTTCGGTGGAAAGCTTGATTGACCGCAAGGCGGCGCATCGGCCACAGAGATATGGTGCGTCTTGTTCACCACGGACCTCAGCCATGAACCCGCCTTCGCCACAGGTCACCACGCGGCAATCGGGGCCGGCCTGCGTGATCGAGATCGACAATCCGCCGGTCAATGCCAGCAGCCAGCCGGTGCGCGCCGGGATCGTTGCCGCGCTTGAGGCCGCCAATACTGACCCGTCTGTCCTCGCCATCGTCATTCTGTGCAAGGGACGGACATTCGTTGCCGGCGCCGACATCACAGAATTCGGCAGGCCTCCGCTCAGCCCCGGACTCGGCGCGGTCTGCAACCTGATCGAGGCGAGCGGCAAGCCGGTCATCGCCGCGATCCACGGCACCGCGCTCGGCGGCGGCTGCGAGATCGCCCTTGCCTGCCACGGCCGGGTGGCGCGTTCGGACGCGCAGCTCGGCCTGCCGGAGGTGAAACTCGGGCTCGTGCCCGGCGCTGGCGGCACGCAGCGCCTGCCGCGTCTGGTTGGCGTCGCGACCGCAATCGAGATTGCCTCGTCGGGGCGGATGGTCGGTGCCGATGAAGCGCTCCGGCTCGGCCTCATCGATGCCGTGGCCGCCGGCGACCTCGAGGAGGCGGCCGTCGATTTCGCAGGCCGCATGGCCGGGGAGAACCTGCGCCGCGCCTCGCACCTGCCGGTTCCCGCCTTCGATCCGGCAGCGGTTGAAGCGCATGTCAGGGAGATCGAGCGCAAGGCGCGGGGACAACTGTCCCCGGGGCGCGCCGCACGGGCTGTGCTTGCCGCCGCCAGCCTGCCCTTTGCCGAAGGGCTGGCGCTGGAGCGCGCCACCTTCACCGAGCTGGTCGCAACCGAGCAGTCGGCGGCGTTGCGGCATGTTTTCTTTGCCGAGCGGGCGGCGGCCAAGATTCCGCAGATCGCGGGGGTCGCACCACACGATATCCGCTGTGTCGGTGTGGCGGGTGCCGGCACGATGGGGTCAGGCATCGCGGCGGCGCTTGCCGAGGCCGGCTACCGGGTGATCGTGGTCGAACGCAGCGGCGAGGCGGCATCCGCCGGGCTGGGGAGGATCACCGCGATCCACCGGCGGGCCGTGGAGGCAGGCCGGATCACCGAGGCGCAATGCGACGAACGGCTCGGCGCAACCCGTGTCGGAACCGACCTGTCGGACTTCGCGCCCTGCGATCTCGTGATCGAGGCGGTGTTTGACGACCTTGCCGTCAAACAGGAATTGTTTGCCGCCCTGTCGGCGATCCTTCGGCCGGATGCGATCCTGGCCACCAACACCAGCTATCTCGACCCCGAAGCAATCGGCAGCGCCGCGACGCATCCCGAGCGGGTCGTTGGCATGCACTTCTTCTCGCCCGCCAACATCATGCGGCTCATGGAAATCGTGCCGACACGCAGGACCGCGCCGGCGGTGCTGGCGACAGCCTTCTCCGTCGGCAAGCGGCTGAAGAAGCTCGGCGTGCTGGCCGGGAACTGCGAGGGCTTCATCGGCAACCGCATCTTCGCGACCTACCGCAAGCAATGTGAATACATGATGGAGGATGGCGCGCTGCCGCATGAAGTCGATGCCGCCATGGAGGCGTTCGGGCTGCCGATGGGGCCCTTCGCCGTGTTCGATCTCGCCGGGCTCGATATCGCCTGGGCGCGGCGCAAGCGGCAGGCCGCCACGCGCGACCTGGCCGAGCGCTATGTCCGGATTGCAGACAAGCTGTGCGAGCTGGGGCGCTTCGGCCAGAAGACCGGGGCGGGCTGGTATGTCTACGATCAGGGCAAGCGCAGGCCGGATGCGGGCGTGACCAGCATCATCGAGGCCGAAGCAGCGATCAGCGGCATCGCTCGCCGACCGATCGGCGCCGATGACATCAGGCGGCGCATCATCGCGGCCATGGTCAACGAGGGCGCAAGGCTGCTTGATGATGGCATCGTGCAGCGGGCCAGCGACATCGATCTGGTCTTCGTCAACGGTTACGGCTGGCCGGCCTGGCGCGGAGGGCCGATGTTCCAGGCGGACCGCATGGGGATCGACGTCATCCTCGCGGAGGTCAGGCTGATGCAGAGCCGCGACGGCGCCGGATGGGATCCGGCCCGCCGTCTCGTCGACATGGCCAGCGCCGGCATGCGCTTCGGCAACGCGTAAACCACGCCCGTCAGGGTCCGGCGAGCGCCACGGCGATGCCGGCGGCAACCCTGGCATTGTTGCGGATCAGCGCGATGTTGGTGGCCAGGCTGCGGCCCGCCGTGAGATCGAGCATGCGCGTCAGCAGGAAGGGAGTGACCTCTTTTGCAGCAACGCCTGCCTTGGCCGCGTCAGCCAGCGCTGCCGTGATGAATGCCGCCACATCCCCGGCAGGGATTTCATCCTCCGGCGGCACCGGATTGGTCACGAGGACACCACCCTTGAGCCCCAGCAGCTGACGGGCCCTGATCATCGCCGCGATGTCAGCCGG
>JAIXUP010000041.1 GCA_027483505.1 Hyphomicrobiales bacterium | reverse complement strand
GGGATCGACAGCACCGAACAGAAGGACCGCTGCTACTTCCGTTCGGTCTATTTCCGCGAGCCGTCCGGCGTGATTTTCGAGATCGCGACGGACGCACCGGGCTTCGCCGTGGACGAGCCGGTCGAGACCCTGGGCAGCACGCTGCAGCTGCCGCCCTGGCTTGAGGCGGGACGGCAGGACATCGAGCGCCGTCTGCCCGCGCTCGAGCCGCTGAAAGCTGCGAGCTAGTCCCGCAGCCGGTCTGCCAATCCACCCTGTCCTGCACGCCAATGCAGGATGGGGATTCCGATCAAGCTGTCACAGCCCGACGATATCGACACGAACCGCCATCAGTGTCAGGACCAGAACCATGAACGACATCATCAACGGCTACCATATCCAGTTCGAACCGGGCCGCGACCCGTCCGCGGCTCCCTTGCTGCTCCTGCACGGCACGGGCGGCGACGAAAGCAGCCTGATGCCCCTTGGCCGCATCATCGCGCCGGACGCACCCTTGCTCGGCGTTCGCGGCACGGTCATGGAAGGCTCGATCACCCGCTGGTTCCGTCGCTACGGCGAAGGCCGGTTCGACCTTGATGACGCCGCACGCCGCGCCGACGAACTGGCGGCCTTCATTGAGATCGCCCTGGTCAAGCTGCGCCTTGCCGCGATGCCGGTCGCGGTCGGCTACTCCAACGGCGCGAATGTGTCGTCAGCCCTGCTGATGCGGAAACCCGAGATGCTGCAGGCCGCGATCCTGATGCGCGCCATGGACACGATCGCCCCTGCGCCGGGCCTGTCGCTCGTCGGCAAGCCGATCCTGTTCCTGAACGGCGCGCAGGACCCGCTCGGTCCGGCGGAAAGCCGCGCCCTGATGGTCGCCAAGATGCGTGCAGCCGGTGCCGACGTCAGCGAGCAGATAACGGGCGCAAGCCACGACATCGGGTTGAACGATGCCCGCGCAGCGCGCGAATGGCTCAGCCAGCGGCCCGCGCAGGTGGCCTGAGCGCCTGCCTGATCAGCGCCGGCAGATCATGCGCCTCCGCCGCCACGACATCAGCCCCCGCCGCGATCAGCATGGCGGGTGGCTGGAACCCCCACGACACGGCGATGGCGGTCACGCCCGCTGCCTTGGCCATGCGCATGTCATGGACGCTGTCGCCGATCATGACGGTCCGTGACGGGTCCGCGCCCGTGGCGGTGATCGCCTGCCGGATCATGCCCGGATGCGGCTTCGACGGCGCGCTGTCCGCCGTCTGGATGGTCGCAAACAGGTCATGCCAGCCGTACAGATCGACGACATAATCGACGCCCCTGCGGGTCTTGCCCGTGGCGATCCCAAGCCTTGTCCGGTCCCAGCCCGCGACGTCCGCGAGCGTGGCGGCAATGCCGTCGAACAGCGGCTCCTCCATGCCCGGCGTGCCGCGCAACTGCCCGAAAATCCGCTTGTAGGTCGCGCTCAGGTCAGCCGCGGGAACCTCATCGCCGAACAGCTCGGCCAGCGCGATGTCGAGCGACAGGCCAATGATCGAGAAGCCCTTCTCCCGCCCCGGAAACGCGAGCCCATGCTCGGCGGCGGTCAGTTCCTGCGTTCTGATGATGATCTCGGCTGAATTCAGCAGCGTGCCATCGAGATCAAACAGCACAAGATCAGGGCTCATGACGAAACCAGCTCATTCATCCGGCGCCTCGACGATCGGGTCATAGGGCGAGGTGTCAAAGCCGAGCAGGTTCCAGCTCTGCTTCATGTGGTCCGGCAAGGGCGCCGTCACGTCGATCACGCCCTCGCCGCGCGGATGCGGCAGCACGATGCGGCGCGCCAGCAGATGCAGGCGATTCTGGATGCCGCCGGGGATCTCGGCATTGTGACGGTCGAAATACTTCGGGTCGCCGATGATCGGATGGCCGATATGGGCTGCGTGCGCGCGGAGCTGGTGCGTGCGCCCGGTCACGGGCTTCAGCGACAGCCAGGCCAACTTCTGTGCCGCGGTGTCCACGGTGGCGTAGTAGGTCACGGCATGCTGCGCGCCCTCGTCGCCATGGGCGGCCACCTTCATCCGGCTGTCGCCGTCGACCTGCGCCTCGCGCGCAAGGTAGGTCGAGATCCGCCCCTGCTTGACGCGTGGCACCAGATAGACGAGCGCCCAATAGATCTTGCGGGCTGACCGGGAGCGGAAGGTCTTGGCCAGCGTCGAGGCGGCAAAGCGCGTCTTGGCGATGACGAGACAACCCGCCGTGTCCTTGTCGAGGCGGTGCACCAGCCGGGGCCGCGTCACCTCGTCCTCGGCCAGCGCCATCAGCATGCCATCGACATGGCGTGTGGTACCTGACCCGCCCTGCACAGCGAGGCCGGCCGGCTTGTCGATCACCAGCACGTCGGCGTCTTCGTACAGCGTGATCGACTTCAGGAAGGCGCGCACGTCGCCCTCCTTGTGCTGCTGCCCGCGTGGCCTCTGCCCATCGGCGCTGAGCTTCAGCGGCGGCACGCGCACCTTCTGGCCCGCCTCGATCCTGTCATTGGTGTCGACCCGCTTCATGTCGACGCGCAGCTCCCCCTTGCGGGCGATGCGCTGGATATGGCTGAACGGCAGCTGCGGGAAGCGCGCGATCAGGAAGCGGTCGACCCGCATCCCGGCCTCATCATCGGTGACCACGAGCGTCTGCACGCCGGTCGCGATGGTTTCGGAGGCCTCGGCCTTGGCCTCGCGCTTGGTGCGCACCGGCGCCTCGGGCGCATCGCGCAGGTGGTGCGGATCGTATGCACCTTCGACAACGCGCGCCGTCCGGCCCGGGGGCCGATCCTCGCGCGGGCGATAGCCGGTCGGCTTGGCCATGCGGCGCGGCTCGTCGCGCTGGTCGGGACGGCTGGACCGCGCAACCGCTGCACGGCCGGCTGCGGTCTTGCGGCCTGCTTCCTTGCGCGCCTCGCGATCCTCGCCGCGACCGCGCCGGTCGCGGCCGCCTGAACTCGGCGGAGCGCCTCGTGCGCCGCCCTTTGCCGGCGGCTTGCCACCTTTTCTCACGTCAGCGCCCTACCCAGACCAAGGCCAGCGCCCAGCGCGGCAATCGACAAAACCACGGAGGCGAGCACATAGCCTCCGGCATGCAGGAATGCGCCGCGCTCCCACAGGGCCCAGGCATCGAGCGAGAAGGCCGAGAAGGTCGTGAACCCTCCGAGCACCCCGGTCATCAGCAAGAGCCGCATGTCCTGGGACCACGATGCGCCCGCGCGAGACGCCAGCCACGCGGCCAGCATCCCCATGACCAGCGAGCCGCCCACATTCACCGCCAGCGTCCCCCACGGGAACCCGGCGCCAAACCAGCGCAGGCAGGCGAGATTGGTCAGATGGCGCAACACGCCACCAAGGCCGGCGCCGGCAAACACGAGGAGAACTGCCTTCATCAGGTGTCTTTAGAGGCGGAATGCGCGGCTGTCACGCCTTGCTGTGTTGAGCGCTGCACGCAGAACAATGTCTGGATTCCGGGCTCCGTTCCGCTGGCGCTGCGTGGCCCCGGAAACGCGCCGATCATGCCGCGCATTTCCGGGTCTCAGAAGCGAAGCCGATGAGAACCCGGAATCCAGACTTTGTTCTGCGCGAAGCGCTCCGAATCCTACCGCTCCCGCCTGAGCCTCTCCCACCAGTCCAGCCGCTTGCGGATTTCGCGCTCGAAACCCCGGTCGGGCGGGTCGTAGAAATGCTGGCGGCCGAGCTTTTCCGGCCAGTAGTCCTGGCCCGAGAATGCATCCGGCGCGTCATGGTCATAGGTGTAGCCCGAGCCGTAGCCCTCCTGCTTCATCAGCTTGGTCGGCGCATTGAGGATGGTTTTCGGCGGCGTCAGCGAGCCTGCCTCCTTGGCCACGCGCATGGCGGCCTTGAAAGCCATATAGGCGGCGTTCGATTTCGGCGCGGTGGCGAGATAGATCACGCAGTTGGCCAGCGCCAGTTCGCCTTCCGGCGAGCCAAGCTGTTCGAACGTCTCGGCTGCGGCGCGCGCATGGACGAGCGCCTGCGGATCGGCAAGGCCGATATCCTCGACCGCCATGCGCACCAGCCGCCGCGCCAGAAAGCGCGGGTCTTCACCCGCGTCGAGCATGCGCGCAAAGTAGTACAGCGCAGCGTCCGGATCAGAGCCCCGGACCGTTTTGTGCAGCGCGGAGATCAGGTTGTAGTGACCCTCTTGGGCCTTGT
>JAIXUP010000022.1 GCA_027483505.1 Hyphomicrobiales bacterium | reverse complement strand
AGTTGTAGTGCAGCAGGAAGGTTTCCTTGCGGGTGCCTTCCAGCTCGTCGATGTACTGCTCGTCATCGCCGGTGCCGAGGGTGGCGACCACGAGAGCCTGGGTTTCGCCGCGCGTGAACAGCGCCGAACCATGGGTGCGCGGCAGGATGCCGACTTCCGAGACGATCTTGCGCACGGTCTTGACGTCGCGGCCATCGATGCGGATGCCGTCGTCGAGGATGTTGAAGCGCACGACCTTGGCCTGCGCGTCCTTGAACACGGCCTTGACCTGGTCCTTGTCGAACTTCGGCTCGGCGCCTTCGGGGAACATGGTCGACATGACCTTGTCCTTGACGGCGTCGACGGCCTTGTAGCGGTCCTGCTTGGTGGTGATCTTGTAGGCCTTGCGCAGGTCCTTCTCGGCGATCTTCATCAGCGCCTTTTCAACAGCCGAATGATCCGGCGCGGTGTAGTCGCGCGGCTCCTTGGCGGCCTTCTCGGCGAGGCGGATGATCGCGTCGATCACGGGCTGGAAATGCTTGTGACCGAACATCACGGCCTGCAGCATGATGTCTTCGCCAAGTTCCTTGGCTTCCGATTCCACCATCAGCACGGCGTCCTGCGTGCCGGCGACGGTGAGGTCGAGATCGGATTCCTTGATCTCGGCGGAGGTCGGGTTCAGCTTGAGCTGGCCGTTGATGTAGCCGACCTTGGCCGCGCCCACCGGGCCGGTGAACGGCACGCCGGACAGCGTCAGCGCGGCGGAGGCGCCGATCATGGCCGGAACATCGGGATCATTCTCGAGGTCGTGCTGCAGCACGGTGACCACGACCTGCGTGTCATTGCGGTAGCCGTCCGCGAAGAGCGGGCGGATCGGGCGGTCGATCAGGCGGGAGATCAGCGTCTCGCGCTCGGATGGGCGGCCTTCGCGCTTGAAGTAGCCGCCTGGAATGCGGCCGGCGGCGAACGCCTTTTCCTGGTAGTTCACGGTCAGCGGGAAAAAATCGATGCCGGGCTTCGGCTCTTTGGCCGAGACGACGGTGGCGAGCAGCACGGTCTCGCCATAGGTCACCATCACGGAGCCATCGGCCTGACGCGCGACCTTGCCTGTTTCGAGGGTCAGCTTGCGGCCGCCCCAGATCAGTTCTTCAGTCTGGATATCGAACATGTGGTCTTTCAGCTTTCATCATGGGCGCCGGATGAAGCCGCATCCTGGTTCTGTCGGGGCAAACCATGGGCAAGACGGCGAACAGCTGGGCGTCCCAGCGGTTGGCGATCCTGTCCATGGACGCTTGCCCCGTCTGCAAGGCGGCTCGGGGGATAGGGCAAAGGCCGGTTGCGCGCCCGTGGGCAGCGGCCTTGGCAAAAGCGGAACCGGCAAGAGCTGCGCCGGGTCCGTAAAGGCGACGGTCCGGCGGCGCGTTTGCGCCTGCCGGGCCGGGTAACCGGTCAGCGGCGGATGCCGAGCTTCTCGATCAGGGTCTTGTAGCGGGCCTCGTCCTTGCCCTTGACATAGTCGAGCAGCGAACGGCGCTGCGAAACCATCTTGAGCAGGCCGCGGCGCGAATGGTTGTCCTTGACGTGGCTCTTGAAGTGGCCGGTCAGGTTGTTGATCCGCTCGGTCAGGATGGCCACCTGAACCTCCGGGGAGCCGGTGTCGCCGGCCTTGGTGGCGTATTCGGAAACAAGCGCGGTCTTGCGCTCAGCCGTGATCGACATCGTGATATCCTTTCAAAAAGGGGTTGATCAAATCGGCCATGCCGGGATGTCGTCCAGCAGGGTCGGGCGCCAGCGGTTCACCCGCCGACGCGCTGGCCTATAGGGGAGAAAGGCCGGGTTGACTAGGAAAATCGGCGACGCGCAAGGCAATCGCTTGATATGCGTTTGCCGCTCCGGTGTCATCCCCGGCGACGCGGCACGCGGCGGGAAGGGGATCCATGCTGCGCAAAACGAGAACCGTGGATCCCCTTCCCGGCCCGATGGGCGGCCGGGGATGACACCAACGCCGCGGCGCATCGCCCTTCAATACCCCCGCGCGCGTTCGACCTGATGCTCCAGCGGCAGGCCGCGGCCCAGCCGGTCGATCTGGCGGGCGATCAGCGCACAGATCGCGTCGGGCGAGCTCATCGCGGCATTGTGCGGCGTTACCGTCACCTTCGGATGCAGCCAGAAGGGCGAGGCCGGATCCAGCGGCTCGGCGCGAAAGACATCGAGCGTGGCGTGCTGCAAGATGCCGTCATCGAGGCAGGTCAGGATGTCCGCCTCGTTCTGCGAGGCGCCGCGCCCGGCATTGATGATGGCGGGTCCGCCGAGCCGGCCGTCGCGGGCCAGGTCAGCGAAGGTCTGACGGTTGAGGACGCCGTCGGTTTCCGGCGTCGCCGGCAAGAGATTCACCAGAATGTCGGTGCGCGCCAGGAAGGGCTTGAACCCCTCGGCTCCGGCGAAGCTCGTCAGCCCTTCGACATCGCGGCGCGTGCGGCTCCAGCAGGCGACATCGAAGCCGAGCGCCATCAGCTTGCCGGCGGCGTCGAGCCCGAGCACCCCCATGCCGAGAATCCCGACCCTGACATCGCGCGCCGCAGGCTGGTTGCGGTCGTCGATCCATTGCGCCTCGCGCTGCTGGCGGTCGTATCGGCGCTGCTGGCGCAGCGCGATCAGGCAGTGCAGCACGACATATTCGGTCATCCGCGCCGTGAGGTCCGGGTCAACCACGCGGGCCATCGGCACGTCGGGCAGGCGGCTGTCGGAAAACAGATGGTCGACACCGGCGCCAAGCGAAAAAATCGCTTCAAGCATGGGCAGTCCTGCGAGCGAGCCCTCGGGATGCTTCCAGCTTGCGGCGAAGCGCACGCCGCGCCGGTCGAACGGCTCGCCCAGCGCCACGATCTCCATGCCGGGCAGATGCCGCTGGAACCGCGCGCGCCAGCTTTCGACGTCCCAATGGCTCATGGCAATCAGCAGGCTCATGCGGTGATCCGTTCGACAATCGTGCGGGGCGTTGCAGGCACGGCTTCGGCTGCGAGGCCGTAAGCCTGGATGAGGCGCGCTGCGGCGCGCGCGAAGCTTGCCTCGTCGCGGGCATGGATCACGGCCAGCGGCCGGCCCGGGCCGACCGGCGCGCCGATGCCGGCGAGCGCCGTCAACCCGACAGCCGGGTCGATCGCATCCTGCGCCCGTGCCCGCCCGCCGCCGAGTTCGACCACGGCGATTCCGACCGCGCGCGTGTCGATGGCGCTGACGAAGCCGGCTTCCGGCGGGCTCACCTCCCGGATGAGCGGCGCGGCGGCCAGATGGGCCGACGGTCTGGCAATCAGGTCATGGGGTCCGCCCAGCGCGCTGATCATGCGCTGGAACGCCTCCGCCGCCGCTCCCGAACTGATGGCGCGCTCCATCCGCTGCCGCCCGTCGATCAGGCTGGTCGCGAGATTGCCGAGAACCAGCATCTCGGCGCCCAGCGCCAGCGTGACCTCGTGCATGCGCGCCTCGCGCCTCGCCCCGGTCAGATAGTCGATGGCGTAGCGTACCTCGAGCGCGTTTCCGGCCGCGTCCGCCAGCGGCGCATCCATGTCGGTGATCAGCGCCGTGGTCTTGAGCCCGGCGCCATTGGCAACAGCCACCAGCGATTGCGCCAGTTCGCGCGAGCGCTCCAGCGTCGGCATGAACGCGCCAGAGCCGGTCTTGACGTCCATGGCGAGCCCCTGAAGCCCCGCGGAGAGCTTCTTCGACAGGATCGAGGCGGTGATCAGCGGCACCGATTCCACCGTCGCGGTCACGTCGCGGATGCCGTAGAGCCGCTTGTCGGCCGGAGCGAGATCGGCCGTCTGGCCGATGATGGCGCAGCCTGCCTCGCGCACCACCTTGCGGAACAGGGCGTTGTCCGGCTGCGTCACATAGCCGGGCACGGAATCGAGCTTATCGAGCGTGCCGCCGGTATGGCCGAGCCCGCGCCCGGAAATCATGGGCACGAAGCCGCCGCAGGCGGCGACCGCCGGCCCCAGCATCAGCGAGACCGTGTCGCCGACCCCGCCTGTCGAATGCTTGTCGAGCGCCGGCCCCGGCAGGTCGCTCCAGTCGAGAACGGAGCCTGAATCGCGCATCGCCTCGGTCAGGGCCACGCGCTCGGCCGTGTTCATGTCGCGGAAGAACACGGCCATGGCGAAGGCGGCCGCCTGCCCCTCGGTGACGCGCCCGTCGGTGAGGCCGGCGATCATCTGGCCGATCTCGAAGGGCGCGAGTTCCGCGCCGTCGCGTTTCTTGCGGATGATCTCCTGCGGAAGGAACGAGGTCGCGGCCATCAGTAGACCCCGTCGCCGCTGTCGCGCACGGCCTTGCCCATGATGACATCGACGAGGGCCTGGTGGAGCCCGCTCGCCCCGAAACGGAAGGTGCGCGGATTGGCCCAGCCCGGACCCATGATCCTGGCGGCAAGGTCGAGATAGAGCCTGGCGTCGTCGAGGGTGCGGATTCCGCCGGAAGGCTTGAGACCGACCGGCTGGCCGCTGGCCTTGATCGCCGCCAGCATGGTGGCTGCCGCCTCCGGCGTGGCCGAGACCGGGATCTTGCCGGTGGAGGTCTTGATGAAATCGGCGCCGGCTGCGATCGCCAGCTCGCTGGCCGCCCGGATGCTGGCCTGATCGGGATAGGCTCCCGTTTCAAGGATGACTTTCAGCAAGGTCCCGCCGCAGACGGCCTTGATTTCGGCGATCATGTCGGCCGCGATGTCGGTGTCGCCCTGCAGGAAGGCCTTGTAGGGCATCACCAGATCGATTTCGTCGGCGCCGTCCCCGATCGCTTCGGTCGTATCGCCGGAGATGCGCCCGACATTGGTGCCGCCGGCCGGGAAATTCACCACGGTCGCCACCCTGACGGCGCTGGCGCCGAGCGTGCGGCGGGCCAGGCTGATGAATTGCGGCCAGATGCAGATCGCCGCCACGGGACCGGGAGCGGCGACGGCCCTGGCGCAGAGCTGCAAAGTGCCCGCCTCGCTGGCCTGGTCGCCGAGATCGGTGAGATCGAGCAGGCCGAGCGCCTTGCGGGCCAGGTCGATGTCGGATGTGCCGTCAGGCATGGGCCATCTCCTTGACGAAGGCGCGCACCAGCGCCTTCAGGCGCGGGGCTGCGGTGTCCGCCACATGCTTGGTTTCCATGTGGTTCGGGGCGATCACCTGCATGCCTGTGCCGTAGTTGGTGACGATCGACAAGCCTGCGACGGTCAGACCGAGGCGTCGCGCCATGATCACCTCCGGAACGGTTGACATGCCGACAAGATCGGCCCCGACCCGCTGCGACAGCCGGATTTCCGCCGGCGTTTCAAAGCTCGGGCCGGTCCACCACATGTAGACGCCTTCATCAAGCGCAAGGCCGATATTGCTGGCCGCGACCCTGAGCCGCGCCCGCAGCGTCGGGCTGTAGGCGTCGGCCATGGGAACGAAGCGCCGCTCGTCGCTGTCGCCGGTCAGCGGGTTGGGGCCGCCAAGGCTGATATGGTCGCTGATCGCCACCACGTCGCCGGGCTTCATGGCGAGGTTCACCGATCCGGCCGCATTCGTGGCCAGGAGTGGCGGCGAACCGAGCCGTGTCAGAAGGCCCAGCGGCACCTTCATCACAGCCGCGTCGCCGCCCTCATAGTAGTGCGAGCGTCCGGCGTAGACGAGGACCTTGCGGCCTTCCAAACGGCCGAAGACGAGAGCCTTGCGGTGTCCGGAGACGGCGCCAACCGGAAAACCGGGGATTTCCGCGAACGGGATCACCACGGGGTCGGTGATCTCATCTGCCAGCGAGCCGAGACCCGAACCCAGGATGATGGCGAGATCGGGCTTGCCGACACCGCGTGCGGTCACATGGGCCGCCGCCTCGTCGAACAGACGCTCGGGATGATCGCTCCAGGCCATGGCCAGTCAGGTCCTTCAACCGGTGAGATTGTCCGGACCGAACGAGAACGGCAGCAATTCGTCAAGCGTGAATGTCCGCTTGATGCGATCGGCATCGGCTATGTGGACCTTGACCCCCGGCGCCCCGAACTCGCGCAGCCTCTGGCGGCAACCGCCGCATGGCGTGCACAGTCCGGCGCCGTCGCCGATGACCATGGCTTCGACGATGCGCGCCTCGCCGTCCATGACCATCGCTGCGATGGCGCTCGCCTCGGCGCAGTTGCCGACGGGATAGGCGGCATTCTCGACATTGCAGCCGGCATAGACGATACCGTTCGCCGCACGGATCGCCGCGCCGACGCGGAAACGCGAATAGGGCACATAGGCGCGGGCCTGCGCGGCCTTGGCCGCCTCGAACAGGGCTGCAAGCTCTGGCGTCATGACCGATCCTTGAGATAGGGCACGCCCACCGCTTTGGGCGGCGTGGCCTTGCCGATGAACCCGGCCAGCAGCACCACAGTCAGGATGTAGGGCAGGGCCTGGATGGCCTGCACCGGCACCTGCCCGATGCCGGGAAAGCTGACGCCCTGGATGCGCAGCGCCACCGCGTCGAGCAGGCCGAACAGGAAGCAGGCCCCCAGCGCCGGCAAGGGCCGCCACTTTGCGAAGATCAGCGCCGCCAGCGCGATGAAGCCCTTGCCTGCGGTCATGTCAGTGATGAAGCCGGCGGATTGGGCGATCGCAAGATAGGCGCCGCCGAAGCCGCACAGGATGCCGGCCATGATCACGGCGGAATAGCGCAGGCGTGTCACCGACAATCCCGCTGTGTCGACGGCCGCCGGGTTCTCGCCCACGGCCCGCAGCCTCAGGCCCCAGCGCGTGCGGTAAAGCAGGAACCAGGTCAGCGGCACAAGTCCCAGTGCGATGTAGACCAGCACCGAGTGGCCCGAGATGACCTGGTAGTAGATCTCGCCAACCAGCGGCACCGAGCGCGCCGCCTCGGCGAGAGGCAGCGTGATCTCGTTGAAGCGCGCCCCGCTCGGCAATTGCGGCGTGCGCCCGCCCTGCCCGAACCAGGCGTTGCCAAGAATGGCGGTAAGGCCTGAGGCCAGCACGTTGATGGCAACACCGGAGACGATCTGGTTGCCGCGCTGGCTGATCGAGGCAAAGCCGTGCACCAGCGCGAACAACACCGAGGCCATCACGGCAGCGAGCAGACCCAGCCACGGATTGGGCACCAGCGAAGCAACAGCTCCAGCGGCAAAGGCCCCGATCAGCATCTTGCCTTCAAGCCCGATGTCGACCACCCCGGCGCGCTCCGAATAGAGCCCGGCCAGACAGGCGAAGAGCAGCGGCACCGACAGCCGGATGGCAGAATCGACCGCGAGCAGGATGATCTGGAAGGCCTCGCTCATGCGGCCACCACCTTGCCGGTGAGGCGCGCGTAGAGCGCCGCGATCCTGTCGGCGAACATCATCTCGAGCGCGCCGGCGAACAGGATCACGAAGCCCTGGATGACGATGATCATCTCGCGCGTGATCTTCGGCTTGTCGAAGGCCAGTTCCGCGCCGCCCTGATAGAGCACGCCGAAGAGCAGCGCCGCAAGCACGATGCCGAACGGATGGCCTCGCCCCATCAGCGCCACCGCGATGCCGACGAAACCCGCCCCGGCGGTGAACTCGTTGATCAGCCGGCCCTGCACGCCGAGGATCTCGTTGGTGGCCATCAGTCCGGCAAGTCCGCCCGAGATCAGCAGCGCGATCACGGTGATCCTCGCCGGCGAGATGCCGGCATAGACTGCCGCGTCAGGGTTCGCTCCGACCGTGCGGATGGCATAGCCCAGCCGTGTTCGCCAGATCAGCACCCAGACGAAGATCGCCGCCAGAATGGCGAAGATGAAGGAGAGATTGAGCGGCGTGCGGGTGATGGTCAGCCCGAACCAGGCCGCCATCTGGTTCATCAGAGGCAGCGTCGCGCCCGGCACGAACCTGGCGGTTTCGGGCGCCATCGAGCCTGCCATCTTCATCGGCCCCACCAGCAGATAGACCAGCAAGGTCGCAGCCAGGAAGTTGAACATGATCGTGGTGATGACGATGTGGCTGCCCCGATACGCCTGCAGATAGGCCGGAATGAACACCCAGGCCGCGCCTGCGGCGGCTGCGCCAAGCACACACAGCGGCAGCAGCAGCGGCCACGGCAGGAAGGGCAGGGACAACGCCACCAGCGCCGCCCCGAGCCCGCCCATCAGCGCCTGGCCTTCGCCGCCGATGTTGAAATGCCCGGCATGGAAGGCCACCGCGACGGCAAGTCCGGTGAAGATGAAGCTGGTGGTGTAGTAAAGCGTGTAGCCGAGTCCGTATTGCGAGCCGAGCGCGCCGCGCAGCATGATGCCAAGCGCCTCGATCGGGTTCTCGCCGATCAGCGCCACCACCAGCCCCGCCGCCAGGAAGGCCACGGCCACATTGACCAGCGGCACGACGCCGGCGGTCAGCCAGACGGGCGCCGTCCTTGCGCTCATGCCGCCACCTTCGGCGCGTCGGAGGAAACCCCGGCCATCAGCAGGCCCATGTCCTGCTCGTTGGTGTCTTCGGGGCGCCGCTCGCCGGTGATCCTGCCGCCGCACATCACGAGCACACGGTCAGACAAGGCCAGAACCTCGTCGAGCTCGGTCGAGACCAGCAGCACGGCCTTGCCCGCATCGCGCAGGGCGATGATGCGCTTGTGGATGAACTCGATCGCGCCGATGTCGACCCCGCGCGTCGGCTGGCCGATCAGCAGCAGTTTCGGATCGCGCTCGATCTCGCGGGCGAGCACGATCTTCTGCTGGTTGCCGCCGGAGAACAGCGCCGTGCGCAGCCTCGGGTCGGCCGGGCGCACGTCGAAGGCCTCCATCTTGCGGACGCAATCCGCCAGCACCGCATCGCGGTCCAGGAAGGGGCCGGAGCCGAAACCCGGCTCATCCGAACAGCCAAGAAGGGCGCTTTCCGCTGCCTCGAACGGCTTGACCAGGCCCATCCGGTGGCGGTCCTCGGGCACATGGCGCAAGCCTTTGGCCCTGAGCGCCGTCGGATCGTCACGTCCGCCGCAATCGAGCAGCTCGCCGTTCAGGCTGACGGCGCCGCCGGCCGGCTTGCGGATGCCGGCGATGGCTTCCAGCAGCTCGGACTGGCCGTTGCCGGAGACGCCGGCGATCCCGACGATCTCGCCCGCCCGCACCTGGAAGCTGACATGATCGAGCCTGACGGTGCCGCGCGCGTCGCGCACCGTGAGGTCCTTCACGTCGAGCACGACGCCTTGCGGGTTGGCCGGGCCCTTCTCGACGGTCAGCACCACGCGGCGGCCCACCATCAGCTCTGCCAGATCGGCGGGGCTGGAGTTGCTGGTTTCCACCGTGCCGACCATTTCGCCACGCCGCATCACCGAGACGCGGTCCGTCACGGCCATGATCTCTTTCAGCTTGTGCGTGACGATGATGATCGTCTTGCCCTCGCCGGCCAGCCGCCGGAGGAGCACGAACAGCTTCTCGACCTCGGTCGGCGTCAGCACTGCGGTGGGCTCGTCGAGGATGAGGATATCGGCGCCCTTGACCAGCGCCTTCAGGATTTCCACCCGCTGCAACTCGCCGACAGCCAGCTCGGAGACGACAGCATCGGGGTTCACGTCCATGCCGTAGGCATAGGACAGCGCCTGCAGCTTGGCCCGCACGGCCGAGGCGCCCCTGGCGGTGAAGGCGCCGCCTTCCGCGCCGAGCATGACGTTCTCGACCACGGTGAAGGTCTCGACCAGCATGAAATGCTGATGCACCATGCCGATGCCGGAATGGATCGCATCCGCCGGGGTGCGGATCAGGCTGGGCTTGCCATTGATGGCGATCGAGCCGGCATCGGCGTGATAGAACCCGTACAGGATCGACATCAGCGTCGACTTGCCCGCGCCGTTCTCGCCGATCAGGCCGTGGACCGTGCCCTTCTCGACTGTCATGCTGACCGCATTGTTGGCGTGCACCGCGCCAAAACGCTTGTCGATGCCGGTCATCTGGATGGCGGGAGCGGGCATGCGGATCTTTCAAACAGGAATGGCCGGAGTGTGCCCCGGCCATTCCACCTTCACAAGCAGTCGTTCCGGCTCACTGCACCGGGCAGGCGCTGTTCGACATGAAGTCATGCACGACCACGCGGCCGGCCTTGATGTCGTCGGAGGCCTTGGTGACCGCAGCGCGCATCTCGGCGGTGATCAGCGGTGCATTGTTGCTGTCGTCAGCCCAATCCACGCCGCCTTCGGCGAGGCCGAGCACGGTGGTGCCGGCCTTCCACGTTCCGGCGCGGGCGGTGGTGAACGAGGTATGCACGGCATTGTCGACGCGCTTCAGCATCGACGTCAGCACCTTGCCCGGATGCAGGCCGTTCTGATTGGAGTCGACGCCGATCGAGAGCGCGCCGCCATCGGCCGCCGCCTGCATCACGCCGATGCCGGTCGCGCCCGACGCGTGATAGATCACATCCGCGCCCTGGCTGATCTGGCCGCGGGCCAGTTCGCCGCCGCGCACGGGATCACGGAAGGCAGCGCCGGTCGTGCCGGTCATGTTCTGGATCACGGTCACGGCAGGCTTGGCGGCCTTGACGCCCTGCACGTAGCCGCAGGCGAAGCGGCGGATCAGCGGAATGTCCATGCCGCCGACGAAGCCGACGGTGTTCTTCTTGGTGGCCAGGCCTGCCAGCACGCCGACGAGATAGGAGCCCTCATGTTCACGGAAGCGGATGGACTGCACGTTCGGCAGGTCAACCCCCGAGTCGATGATGGCAAAGCGTGTGTTCGGGAATTCCTTGGCAACATTCTCCAGGGCGGCACGGAAGGAGAAGCCGACCGCGACGATCGGATTCTGGCCGCGCTGCGCGAAGTTGCGCAGGGCCTGCTCGCGCTGGGCGTCGTTCTGGATCTCGAAATCGCGATAATCGACACCGCTTTCGCGCTTGAACCGCTCGGCGCCGTTGAACGCCGCTTCATTGAACGACTTGTCGAACTTGCCGCCAAGGTCATAGACCACGGCAGGGGTGACAGCCTGCTGCGCGACAGCGGCGACGGCCGACATGGCGACGCCCGCGAGCGCCAGAGCCAGTGATTTCAGACGCATATGATACCTCCCAAAAGACGACGGATACGCGTGATGCCGCCGTGACTGGCAGCTACGATGGCATGTCAAATAGGCCAGCGCCAAGGTCCAGCAAGGTCGCAGGTGCGATTTGCCTGCATTTTCCACATTGCCGCATGGTTTCAGGCCCTTTACGGCTGCTCCATGAGCTTCAGCGATGATGAAATCGAGCGCTATGCCCGCCACCTGGTTCTGCCCGAGATCGGCGGGCCGGGCCAGACGCGGCTGAGCACGGCGCGGGTTCTGGTGATCGGCGCGGGCGGGCTGGGCTCGCCACTGCTGATGTATCTCGCCGCTGCCGGCGTCGGCTGCCTCGGCATCGTCGATGACGACGAGGTCTCGCTGTCGAACCTGCAGCGCCAGGTCATCCATGGTACGCCGGACATCGGACGCCCCAAGGCGTCGAGCGCAGCCGAGGCCGTGGCGCGGCTCAACCCGCATGTGCTGGTCGAGCCGCACGCCTACCGCCTCGACGGGCACAACGCCCGCGCCCTGATCGCCAGCTACGACCTCGTCGCCGATGGCTGCGACAACTTCGCGACCCGCTATCTGGTTGCCGATGCCTGCCTGGCCGAGCGGAAACCGCTGGTCACCGCCGCGCTCGGCCGCTTCGACGGCACGCTGACCACGTTGCGCCCCTTCGAGCGTCGCGGCGATGGCACGCCGTACCCGTCCTACCGTGACCTGTTTCCTCAGGCGCCCGCCGCCGGCGTGGTGCCGACCTGCGCGGAAGCGGGCGTTCTCGGCGCGCTCGCCGGGGTCATGGGCTCGTTGATGGCGCTGGAGGTCATCCGCCAGATCACAGGCTTCGGCACAGGGCTGGTCGGCCGCTTCCTGATGGTCGACGCCATGGGCATGCGGGTGGAGGAGGTGGGGTATTGACGGCGGCTGCCTTCGCCGGGAACCCCGCTGCCGCTACCGGGACAGCAGCCTGCGCGTGAGCCGCCGCGCGTGATGCATCAGATAGCGCAGCGCCGTGATAGGCTCCGAATACTCGGCGCGGTTGCGGCGTGCCGTGCCCTTGAGGTCGATGATCGCCGCGCAGGATTCGCCGCCCAGTTTGGTGAAGACGAGCGATGTGGGCGACTTTTCCGCCAGAAGCGAGAAACCCGCCAACCGCGCGGCGTGAATCAGGTTGTCACGTGAAAAGCCGATCACATGGGCGAAGTGGAAGCGTTCGAAGCCCTTCAGGTCATAGCCTTGCATGTTCGGCACTTCCACATGCAGAAGTCCGCCGGGCGTGAGCCAGCGATGGACTGCGGCCAGGGCCGCGACGGGTTGCGGAAGATGCTCCAGAACATGCAGCATCGTGACCAGTTCGAAGGATGCGGCGGGATAGGCGACTGTCTGCCACGGCGCGTTGTCGATCCGGAACGTGCCGGCGGTCGGCGCAAGGTCCACCGCATGCTGGGCATAGCCCGAGCCGGGCTCGAGACCGGTGGCGGAATGCCCCTCAAGAGCGAACTGCCGGACCAGTTCGCCCGATCCGCAACCGAAATCGAGCATGCGAACCTTGCGTCCGCCGAGATAGGGCGCGAGCACGGCGTGGCGTTGCACCGCTTCGCGCATCTTCTTGCGCACGTGCCGCTGCCCGGGCTTTCCGAGAGAAAACTGGTAATCGAGGCGGTATTGCGTTCGATAGTAGACTGCGAGCTCGAGTTCGGTCGGCATTGGATTGGTGAACATCAATCCGCAATCATCGCACAGGACGGTCGACAACTGCTTCAGGCGGCGATCGAAACGCGAAATGGCGCTGTGGTGGCTGGAGCTGCAGACCGGACAGTCTGAGGGATGGCCAGCATAAGGATAGCCGACCAGAGGGATGTAATACTGCAGCATAGATCAGGACTCACAGGATTTTCAGCAATGAAACGCTTTTGTCGCCCATGACATGGGGCGCTCGCCGCCAACTTCAACTGCGACAGATTCAGCCGTGAGCTGTCAGCTCCCCACCTTGACCTCGATCGCGTCCCAGATATCCATGGCCAGGTCAGGCCCGCCGAGCCGCTTGATGGCGCGCAGGCCTGTGGGGGACGTGACGTTGATCTCGGTCAGGTTGCCGTCGATCACGTCGATGCCGACGAAGATCAGGCCGCGCGCCTTCAGTTGCGGCCCGATGGTTTCGCAGATCTCCAGCTCGCGCGCTGACAGGTCGGTCGGCTTGGCCGCGCCGCCGCGCACCATGTTGGAGCGGATGTCGTTGGCGGCCGGCACACGGTTGATCGCGCCCTTGACCACGCCGTCGACGAGGATGATGCGCTTGTCGCCCTCGGTCACCTTGGGCAGGAAGCGCTGCACCACCCAGGGCTCCTTGAACAGCGTGGCGAACAGGTCGTAGAGCGAGCCGAAATTCGGGTCGACCGCGCCGACCTTGAACACCGCCGCCCCGCCATTGCCGTAGAGCGGCTTCATCACGATGTCGCCGAATTCGGCCCGGAAGGCCTCGATCTCGGCCTTGTCGCGGGTGATCAGCGTCGCCGGCATCAACTGGGGGAAATCGGTGACGAAGATCTTCTCCGGCGCGTTGCGCACATGGGCCGGATCGTTGACCACCAGCGTCTTCGGGTGGATGCGTTCGAGCAGGTGGGTCGTGGTGACATAGCCCATATCAAACGGCGGGTCCTGCCTCAGCAGCACCACATCGACGTCGCCAAGGTCGATCCGCTCTTCAGGCCCGAGCGTGACATGGTCGCCCTCTATGTCGCGCACCTGCGTGGGCTTGGCCACGGCGACGACCTTGCCATCCCGCATCGAGAGCTTGTCCGGCGTGTAGGTGTAAAGCCGGTGTCCGCGCCGCGCCGCCTCCAGCATCAAGGCGAAGCTCGAATCGCCCGCGATCTTGATGCGCTCGATCGGGTCCATCTGCACGGCGACGGTAAGGGTCATGGGATCGGTCCTGTTTGCGACGCTTTGGCCTGTAACGCCGCTTATCGGCGCGCTCCGTCCGAAAAGGCAAGCCCCTTGCCCTGACAAGAGGTCTGCGGCCGCGCCCTACAGCATCTCGACCGGAAAGATGTTGGCGACATGCCGTGGCCAGGCGCCGCGCCCGATGAAGACCGCGTCCGCCCTCAGCGTGCAGCCCTCGGCCCAGGGGTTGCGCGCCCGCCAGTCGCGGATTCGCCGGTTGACCAGCCTGATCTTCTCCGCCGTGATGGCGGAGGCCGCGTCCGCCTCGCTGGCGCGCGCCTTCACCTCGACGAAGATGATCGTGCGTCCGCGTTGTGCGATGAGGTCGATCTCGCCTCCCTTGCCGCCATAGCGCCGGGCCAGCGGCCGGTAGCCCTTGAGCGCCAGCGCTACCAGCGCCGCGCGCTCGGCCCATGCGCCGGTTGCGAGCGATGCTGTCGCGCGCCGGCTTCGGGCACCGCTCACGGCACGCGCGTGAGTTCGAGGGCGCGCGCATAGATCTTGCGGCGTGGCAGCCCGGTGTCGGCGGAGACCTGCGCCACCGCCTCCTTCAGCGACAGCGTGGCCAGCGCGGCCTTGAGCTTGGCATCGACCAGATCGCCGCTGCCGGTGGCGGGCAGCCCGTCGCTGGCGCCAATCAGCACCACGATCTCGCCGCGCGCCGTCTCGCCCTCCGCATAGAGCCGGGCCAGATCCGGCAGCATGCCGCGCCGGACTGTCTCGTGCAGCTTGGTCAGCTCGCGCGCCACCGCCGCCGGCCGCGCCCCCAGCATCGCAGCGGCGTCGGCGAGCATTTCAGCCAGCCGGCGCGGCGATTCGAACAGCACCAGCGTTGCGGGAATGGCACCAAGCTCGGCGAGTCGCGCCCGCCTCGCCGCCGTGCGCGGCGGCAGGAAACCCTCGAAGAAGAAGCGGTCCGTCGGCAGCCCCGCCACCACGAGCGCAGCCAGCACCGCCGACGGCCCGGGGACGCCGGTGACCGCGAAGCCTTCCGTCACCGCGTCCTCGACCAGCCGGTAACCGGGATCGGAGACCAGCGGCGTGCCGGCGTCGCTGACCAGCGCCAGCCGTCCGCCGGCCTTGAGGCGGGCAAGGACTTTTGGCCGCATCTCCGCGGCATTGTGCTCGTGATAGGCGCTGAGCGGGGTCGAAATGCCGTAATGGGCCAGCAGGACCTTGGTCACGCGCGTGTCCTCGGCCAGGATAAGGTCCGCCGCCGCCAGCGTCGCCAGCGCGCGCAGGGAGATGTCCCCGAGATTGCCGATAGGGGTTGCGACAATGTGCAGGCCGGCGGCCAGCACCTGCGCCTCGGCCTTGATGCCGAAGGCGGTGTAGGCGTTCGAAGCGGGCGTCCGATCGTCTTTGCTCATCGGCCAGAACTGCCATGATCGCCGCCGCCGCGCCAGCCCCGGCGCACGGCGGCCGCGCCGCCGCGCTACAGTTAACAGCGCGTTATCCCTTCCTTGTCAGAATGAAGCTGTTTCGAACCTGCAAAACTTGATAATGTCACGATCCTGATCCGCCGAGGCCTCCGCTTGTCTGAAACCATGATCAATCGCCGTTCCGGCCTGAAATTTCTCGGTGCTTCGGCGCTGTCGACCAGTCTTGCGGCCTGCGGAAGCGGCCTGCCAGGCTTCGACACGGGCCTCGGCAGCCCTCCTGCAGCAGGCCCGGCAACGCCGCCGAGCGCAACCGCCGGGGTGGTTCCGGTGGCCTTGATCGTGCCGCTGACCGCCGGCGGACAGGGCGGTATCGTCGGCAACGCGCTGAAGAACGCCGCCGAGATGGCCCTGGCCGAATTCCAGAATCCCAACATCCGCCTGATCGTCAAGGATGACGCCGGCACGACTGACGCCGCCCGCACGGGCGCGCAGGAGGCGCTCGCCGAAGGTGCGGAAGTGATCATCGGGCCGCTGTTCGCGCCTTCGGTCCAGGCCGTCGCCTCGGTGGCGCGCCCCGCAGGCCGGCCCGTGATCGCCTTCTCCACCGATCAGGCCGTTGCGGCGCCGGGCGTCTACCTTATGTCGTTCGTCGCCGAACTCGAGGTCAGCCGCGTGATCTCCTACGCGGTGCAGCAGGGCCGCCGGTCCTTCGCCGCCCTCATCCCCGACACGGCCTACGGACGCGTGGTCGAGGCAGCCTTCCAGCAGGCCTGCGCCCAGCGCCAGGTGCGGGTGGTGGCCATCGAACGCTTCGCGCTGGATCAGGGCAAGCTCCAGGAGGCGGTGGGCCGGCTCACGCCGGCGCTGGCGCAGATCGATGCGTTGTTCACGCCCGAAACCGCCGACACCTTGCCGGCCATTGGCCAGGCGCTGCAGGGCGCTGGCCTCAACAGCCAGCGGGTGAAGCTGCTCGGCAGCGGCGTCTGGAATGATGCGCGCGCCTTCCGCGTGCTGCAACTGCAGGGCGGATGGTTCGCGGCGCCCGAGGCGTCGGGCTTCAACGCCTTTGCCCAGCGCTATCAGGCGCGCTTCGGCAGTGCGCCCACACGGATCGCTTCCCTCGCCTACACAGCCGTCACGCTGGTGGCCGCGCTCGCACGCCAGCAGGGCACGCAGCGCTTCTCCGAGGCGGTGCTGACCAACAGTTCGGGCTTCGAGGGGGTTGACGGCCTGTTCCGCTTCCGCCGCGACGGCATGATCGAGCGCGGCCTCGCCGTGCTGGAGGTCCGCAATGGCACGGCGGTCACGGTCAGCGCCGCGCCGCGCGAGTTTGCCCGCACCGCCTGATCGTCAGGCCGCGAGATCAGCCACGACCGCGTCCAGCAGCAGGACGCCGTCGGCCGTGGCGGCAATCCGTCCATCCGGCCTGAGCGCGATCAAACCGTCGGCCAGAAGGGTGTCGATCCTGTGCTGGTCCAGCGCATGGCCGGTCAGTCTGGTGTAGGTCGCAGGGTCGATGCCCTCACCGAGCCTCAGGCCCATCAGCAGGAATTCGTCGCCGGCGGCCTCGGGCGAGAGCGCCTCGTCCTCGACCAGGGCAGAACCCTGCCGCATGACACCGGCGAGCCAGGTTTCCGGATGCTTCTCGGTTGACTGGGCCCGGCGCTGGCCATCGACAACCAGCCGCCCATGGGCGCCCGGGCCGATGCCGGCATACTCGCCATAGCGCCAGTAGACGAGGTTGTGCCGGCATTCCGCGCGAGCGCGGGCATGGTTGGAGATTTCGTAGGCGTCGAAGCCGTGGCGCGTGCAGGTCTCCTGTGTGATCTCGTAAAGCTGCCGCGCCTGTTCGTCGCTCGGCACGGAGAGCTTGCCGGCCGCATGCAGGGCATGGAAGGCTGTGCCCGGCTCGATCGTGAGCTGGTAAAGCGACAGATGCTCGGCGGCATGCGCGATCGCGAGGTCCAGTTCGGCCTGCCATTCCGCCCCGCTCTGGTGGGGCGAGCGGGCATAGATCAGGTCGAACGACATGCGTTCGAAATGCCGGCCGGCCAGCGCGACGGCGGCCAGCGCTTCCTCGGCGCTGTGCAGCCGGCCCAGCGCCTTGAGGTCACGGTCGTTGAGCGCCTGGACACCCAGCGACACGCGGTTGACACCGGCAGCCCGGTAACCGGCGAAACGCGTCGCGTCGACGCTGGTGGGATTGGCCTCCAGCGTCACCTCGACATCTGCAGCCACGCTCCACGCGCCGCCGACCGCGTCGAGCAGGGCGGCGACGGTCCCAGGCTGCATCAGCGACGGCGTGCCTCCGCCCAGAAAGATCGAGGAGACCACGCGGCCCGGAGCAAGGCTGGCCCGGTGGGCGATCTCGCGCCGGAAGGCCTCGACATACAGCGCCTCATCAGGCTTCTCGTGCCTCACATGGCTGTTGAAGTCGCAATAAGGGCATTTCGCGGCGCAGAACGGCCAATGCAGGTAGACGCCGAAGCCGGCCGAGGCTGTGGGGTGATCGCTCATGGATCGCCAATGAGGCCATTCGGATGACGGGCGCAAGTCCCCGGGCGGACAAAGGCGCGCGGGTTGGGCGGCCTGTTATGATTTCGGGCGGCGAATCTGCTACGTGACTGGCTCCCGCCCGATCAACGGACTGTCCTTCCATGTTTCCTGTGCCCGTTCCGAAGCTTCTGCCGAACACTGCTGCGTATGAGTCCGTTCCGATGGTCAAGCCGACCGGCTTCCGCGAGTACGATGCGCGCTGGCTGTTCGAGCAGGAGATCAACCTCATGGGCGTGCAGGCGCTCGGGGTCGGCATCGGCACGTTGGCGCACCGGCTCGGCGTCCGGCCCGACATCGTGGTTGGCCACGATTTCCGCGGCTACTCCGCCGCGATCAAGTATGCGCTGATCGCCGGCCTGATGGCGGCGGGCATGCGGGTCAAGGATATTGGCCTGGCGCTCTCGCCGATGGCGTATTTCGGCCAGTTCGCGCTCGATTGCGATTGCGTCGCCATGGTCACGGCCTCGCACAACGACAACGGCTGGACCGGCGTGAAGATGGGAGCCAACCGCCCGATGACGTTTGGCCCTGAGGAGATGGGCGCCCTGCGCGACATCGTCCTGTCGGGGCAGGGACGGATGCGCGCCGGCGGCGCCTATGAATTCGTGCCGGGCTTCGCCGAGCGCTATCTCGACGACCTGCTCACGGGCAAGTCGGTCAGGCGAAAGCTCAAGGTCGTCGCCGCCTGCGGCAACGGAACGGCCGGGGCCTTTGCGCCGCAGATGCTGCAGCGCCTCGGCGTCGACGTCGTTCCGCTCGACGTCGAGCTGGATCACACCTTCCCGAACTACAATCCCAATCCCGAAGACATGAAGATGCTGCACGCCATGGCCGACAAGGTCCGCGCGACCGGCGCCGATGTCGGCCTCGGCTTCGATGGCGATGGCGACCGCTGCGGCGTGGTTGACAATGAGGGCGAGGAAATCTTCGCGGACAAGATCGGCGTGATGCTGGCGCGCGATCTGGGCAAGGTCCACCCGGGCGCGCAGTTTGTCGTCGATGTGAAGTCAACGGGGCTTTACGCGACCGACCCGGTCCTGCAGGAGCTTGGCGTCCGGACGGATTACTGGAAGACGGGTCATTCCTACATCAAGCGCCGCGTCAATGAACTGGGGGCGCTGGCCGGTTTCGAGAAGTCCGGGCACTTCTTCTTCAACACGCCGATCGGCCGCGGCTATGATGACGGGCTGCAGACCGCGATCGCCGTGATCGAGATGCTCGACCGCAATCCGGGCCGTTCGATGGCGGAGCTGTACCGCGCCGTGCCGAAGACCTTCGGTTCGCCCACCATGTCGGCGAGCTGCGCGGATGAGATCAAGTATCAGGTTGTCGACGATGCAATCGCCGTGTTTCAGGCGATGTTCGCGGCGGGCCAGCGGCCTGACGGGCACGCCATCCGCGGCCTCAACACCGTCAACGGCGTCCGCTGCACGCTGGACGACGGCAGCTGGTGCCTTGTGCGCGCCTCGTCGAACAAGCCGGAAATCGTGGTCGTGGTGGAAAGCCCGGTGTCGAAGGAGCGGCTCCACCAGATGTTCGCGCTGGTGGACGGCGTCCTGAGGCGCCGGCCTGAAGTCGGCGCCTACAACCAGACTCTTTGAGCCTGTTCCGCAGGGCTGTTCAGCAGCCGTAGATCGGGTTGCCCGGTGTGTTCAGCACCTGGCCGACCTGCTCGATGCTGTTCGGCCCGAGGATCGAACCGGCGCGCGGGCGGAAGAACAGCGGCTTTGCGTCCATGTCGAACGACGGCGTGATCAGGCCTGCATAGTTCAGCTTGGCCGCCGTCATGATCAGCGATGAGTTCGGCACGGCCATGGCCACATTCGGCAAGGTCACCGGCGAGCCGGGGCTGAGGCCGAGCACGTTGCTGCCATAGCTGCTGAAGGTCCAGCACACCGTGGCGACGCCGGTCGAATTGATCGTCACATTGTAGATCGACATGAAGGGCGTGGGCCCGGTATAGGGCGACATCGTGGCGGCGGCGGCGGCGAAAATCTGCTGGCTCTCGGCGGTCGTCAGCGTCTTCGCTTGTGAAGTCAGGTCGGCCAGGGTCCGGTTCAGCTGCGACATGCGCCAGTTGATCGAAACGGCATTGCTGACATCGACGATGCCCACCAGCATCGTCAGCATGATCGGCGCGATAAAGGCGAACTCGACAGCGGCCACGCCGCGGTCGTTGCGGCCCAGGCGGCGGCGGAAGCGCGCCAGCTGGCGAGCGAGCCGGCGGCCGGAATTCAAGGGCGACAGAAGGGAGAGGCGGCGCATGGGGCTGTCCTCAGGTCGTCGGGAAGGGTTCGGCGCGGAACGCAACCACTGATTCGAGCACGTTCTTGCCGTTGGTCAGCCGCGAAAGACCGGCAAAGAACCCGGCTGTGATGACGGGGGTCTCGTAGGCCGTGCGGATGACGACGATCTCGCCCGGTGCGACCGTGCGCATCTGGTAGCGCGTCACATCGATCGTCCCCGAGCTGACCATGCTGGCAACGCTGTTCGGGAACGAGCTGGCCGGCTGCACGTCGATATAGAGGCGCGAGGAGCAGTCCGCCGCCATGTTCATCCGCGCGCAGACGGCGTCGCGGAAGGCTGCGGTCTGAAGGGCGACGGTGCCAGTATAAAGCGTGCGGCTTTCGCCGGTGAGAATGGTGCGCGCGGCCTGATTTGTCGCCTCCTGCAGCACCTGCCGTGTCCAGAAGGCCAGCGAGGTCTCGACGATCATCATCAGCATGAAGAAGAACGGAATGGACAAAAGCCCGAATTCCATCGCGGTGGCGCCCTTCCTGTCCGCCCTGAAACGGACGAGACAGCGCGCCAGACGGGCTCTCAGTCGAGACGGTACAATACGCATGCAACAAGATCTCCGCGAGATGCACGAACAGAAATAGCAGAGAATGTTTGCCGAAGTCTTAGGGCGCGCCGGATTGCTCAGCCGGTCGGGTTAACAGACCATTCACCATGCGCGGCGCCGGAGGTCAGCGTGTCGGGGCCGACAACTGGTTGCGGCTCGAGGTCTGGCCGCCCACCTCACCGAAGAACTTGGTCGAGTCGCCGAGCTGGATCGCGGGCTGGCACTGCGGCGCGCAGGAATAGGATTCGCGGTCCATGCCGCGCTGGATGGTGACGATGGATTCGGTTGAGGCGCGCACGGTCACGCGCGATTCGGCAAGCATCCGGCCGCCGCCGTCGAGCGCGATCATGTTGGTGACGCCGAAACTGCGCCCGGTCACGACGAGCACGCCGTTCTTCTGCACTGAAACGTCGGCGATCATCGGATTGCCCACGATCACGGTCTGCGTCCTTTCCGGAAGCTTGATGACCTTGGCGTGATCGACGGCTACCAGGACCGTGTCGATCTTGTCGTTCGCAGACGCGGGGCCGCCCGCGAGAAGCGCAACCATCAGCGCTGCCGCAACGATCCCGGCCGGGATACGGGCGTCATGGGGAATATGGGTTGCTGCTTCTGACATGGCTCGGAGCCTCGCACCGTGTTCGATGCGACAGGTTATGCACCCGTCATGGTGAAAAAACTGATAACGCCGCGCCCCCCGGGGGTCTGGCCGTTGACCATGTCGAGATGTTTAGTCGCGGACGCGGCATGAATTTTCGGCGGGCTTTCCCGGCTTGGCGCGGTCACGCATCGCTTTATGCAGCGATTCGCAGATGGTTCGGGCTTGACCTGACCGGGCCGGCGAAAGCTTATCTTGAGCGCGCATCACAAAAACTGGAATAAGGGGGAATTTGAACTTTGAGAAACCGAATTTAGATTTTTCAATTCGTAAGTATGTAACAAAAAACTGCAAACAAATCCAAATAGCATTGCCATTAAATCTGAAGTTAACCATGTCGACTACATATCGCATGTCCACGATATTCATTTTCTGATTTAACCGAAGTGCAAGAGATCGCCGTTATGGTCAGTTCAGTCGACGATCTTCGGGCAACACAACCGGCGACGTTCGGCGAAACCGTGGTGTAAAGGAGTGTTTCCCATGAAGAATCTGATGTCCCGCTTTGCCAAGGACGAATCTGGCGCAACCGCTATCGAGTACGGCCTGATCGCCGCTCTGATCGCCGTGGTCTGCATCACCGTCTGGACCTCGATCGGTACCCGCCTGAACTCGAAGTTCAGCAGCGTCGAAACCGCTCTGCGTTGAGATCACGGTCAGGGCAGCGCTTCTGCGCTGGCTTGACCTTGAAATGTCTCGGCCGTCCCGGACCCATCGGTCCGGGACGTCAACCGCCCGGCAGTATCACCGGCAGCCTTGAAGGATTGTCCACATGACAAAAGTTCTCTCCCGTTTTGCCAAGGACGAATCCGGCGCAACGGCCATCGAATATGGCTTGATCGCCGCCCTGATCGCGGTGGTTTGCATCACCGTCTGGACCTCGATCGGAACCCGGCTCAACACGAAGTTCACGTCGGTCAACACCGCGCTTCGTTGATCCCGTCGCGACCTGGCCTGTTTGGCGCAAGGCCCGTCAGGCCACACGTATTGTTCATGAGTTTGGCCAAGAACGCCACCAGCGTCCCCTGCGGTCGCGCGGTGGCGCTGGCGCACGGTGAAGGAAATTGACGATGTCGGCCACGACCCTTGCCACACTGATCATCTTCCCGGCCTTCATGGCCTATGCTGCGGCAAGCGATCTGGTGTCGATGCGGATCTCCAATCGCATTTCGCTGGGGCTCATCGCGGCGTTCGTGGTGTTTGCCCTGGTCTGCCAGATGCCTTTGATGTCGCTCGGCCTGCATCTTGGCAGCGGCGCGCTGATGTTGGTCATCGGCATCGGCATGTTCGCCGCCGGCTGGATCGGCGGAGGTGACGCCAAGCTCGCCGCCGCGACCGCGCTCTGGCTCGGGCCCGAGCTTCTGCCGACATATGTGGTGGCGTCGAGCTTCCTCGGCGGCGTCCTGACCCTGTGGATCCTGAGCATGCGCAGCCATCCGCTGCCGAACTTCGCCAGCCAGTGGCCTTGGCTGCAGCGCCTGCATGCGCCGCGCAATGGCGTGCCCTATGGCATCGCCCTTGCGGTTGCTGGGCTGATGATCTTCCCCGAAACAGCCATCTGGAAATCCATGGTCGTCGTCGGCTGATCGTGCGCCGCCGAAGTCTGATGAGCGGGCCATCCGCCATAAACTGTCAGTTAACCATAATTTGACGATTCCCGGTGCACTGTTCCTGAAGCGAGTTTGTTTCAGGTGGGTTCCATGTTGGGTTTGTCAGGCGCACGAGCCGCAGTTCTCGGAATATCACTGCTCACAATGGGGGCAGCCTATATGCTGATCGGGCCGGCGCCGGCCCCTCTGCCCGTGATCGTCCAGCCCCAGGAGGCCCCGCGCGCCCGCACTGTCGATGTTCTGGTCGCATCGCAGGACCTGCCGCTGGGGACGACTCTCGCTCAGCGCGACGTGCGCTGGCTCAGCTGGCCGGAGGACAGCGTCCCCCAGGGCGTGATTCGCAAGGACCAGCAGGTCAATCTCGAAAACGATCTCTATGGCTCCCTGGTGCGTTCGGCCTTCGTGGCGTCCGAGCCCATGCGGCGGGAGAAGCTCATCCGCGCCGACGGCTCCGGCTTCCTGGCGGCCGTCCTGCCGTCTGGCAAGCGCGCGGTCGCGATCACGATCGACCGGGCCGGTTCAAGCACCGCCGGCGGGTTCGTGTTGCCCAATGACCGCGTCGACGTGCTGAAGACCGGTCGTCAGGAAGGCTCGGCCAATGGCGACGGCATTACGACCGACACCATCCTGACCAATATCCGCGTGCTGGCGATCGGCCAGAACGTCCAGGACCGCAATGGCGAAAAGGTTGTGGTCGGCGAGACCGCCACGCTCGAGCTCGACCCCCGGCAGGCCGAGACCATCACGCAGGCGCAAAAGTCCGGGTCGCTGGCGCTGACCCTGCGCAGCCTGGCGGATGCCAACGAACCGCTTGCGCCTGCAGACACGTCCGAACGGCAAGGCCTGACGCTCGTCAGGTTCGGCATCACCACCCAGACGGCCAAGCAGTGAGGTCATCATGAACATGTCCGTTCGCGCACCCAACCTCAGCTTGCGGCGTTTCGCGGGGATCGCCCTTGGTGCCGGCCTGACCGCAGCCACCGCGCTGCTGGCCGCGACGCCGGCCCTGGCCCAGTCAGGCGTCTCCAGCCACGGCATCTCAAGCCGCGGCCAGCCCGCCGGCGGCAGCCAGAAGATCGACCTGTCGATCGGCAAGTCGCTGATCATCGAGCTTCCGCGCGACGCCAAGGAGGTTTTCGTCGCCAACCCCAAGGTGGCGAATGCTGTCGTGCGCTCGGCCCGCAAGCTCTTCATCATCGGCGTTGCCGACGGCGCGACCTCGATTTTCGCAATGGATGCCGACGGCCAGCAGATCGCCTCCCTCGAGATCGCGGTCGGCCGTGACCTCAACGTGCTTCGCCAGACCCTGCGGACCGCCCTGCCGCGCGCCCAGATCGAGGTCAAGCCGGCTGGTGATTCGATCCTGCTGCTCGGCAATGTCGGCAGCGCGTCCGACGCATCCCAGGCCATGGACATCGCCAAGGCCTTCGTCGGCATGAGCGCCGGCGCGGCCGGCGCGAGTGTCGGCGCGGTGATCAACTCGATGACCATCCGCGGCCGTGACCAGGTCCTGCTCAAGGTCACCATCGCCGAGGTGTCGAGGCAGGCGATCAAGCAGCTCGGACTTGATTCCACCGGTAGCTGGATCACCCGCAATTTCGACGTCAGGTCCGCGGTCACGAACCCGTTCTCAGTCAACCTGACATCACCTGATTCGAGCTTTACGTTCGGCTCGGGCAACAACAGCGCGACGCTGAGGGCCATGGAGCGCGCAGGCGCCTCGCGGGTCCTTGCCGAGCCCACGCTGACCTCGGTGTCGGGCGAAAGCGCGAAGTTCACTGCAGGCGGCGAGCTGCCCGTCCCGTCCAGCCAGTCCTGCACGGCCTCAGCCATTCCGGGCGGACAGCCCACCTGCCAGATCGGCGTCGAATTCAAGCCCTATGGCGTGTCGCTCAACTTCACCCCGGTCGTGCTCTCCGAGGGCCGCATCAGCATGCGTGTGGCCACCGAAGTCACCGAGATCGATGTCGGCACGTCCCGGTCGATCGGCTCGATCCAGGTGCCGGGCTTCCTCGTGCGCAAGGCCGACACCACCGTCGAGGTGCCGTCGGGCGGCTCGATGATGACCGCCGGCCTCATCCAGCAGACCTCGCGCCAGGCCATCAACGGGCTGCCAGGCCTGATGAACCTGCCGATCCTCGGCGCATTGTTCCGCTCGCGCGACTACCAGCGCAGCGAGAGCGAACTCGTGATCATCGTCACGCCATACATCGCCAGGCCTGTCGATCCGCGCCAGCTCGCGCGGCCCGATGATGGCTTCGTCGACGCCCATGACGCACAGGCCATCCTGCTTGGCCGTCTGAACAAGATCTACGGCGCGGGCAGCCCCGCTGCCGGCCAAGGCTATCGCGGCCGCGTCGGCTTCATCGCCGACTGATGGATAGAGGACCTGCCATGACCACTGCAAAACCCCGTCTGTCCGCGCCGTTGTCCGCCCTGTGCGGTGCCGTCCTGATCGGCGCCCTGCTCCCGGCCTGCATGGCCCGCAAGGTCGAGGTCACCGCGTCGGTTCCCAACGACCTGCGCGACCGCCATCCGATCGTGATGTCCGAGGCTCCGCGCTCGATCGAAATCTTCCCCGGTCCGGGTCGTCTCGACGGGCGTCAGGCCGAAGACATCGCGGCCTTCGCCGCCGACTACCGCGCCAACGGCCGCAGCCAGATCATTGCCGAGGTGCCCAGCCATAACGGCGTCGGGGCGCCTGCCCATCGCGGCCTGACGGGCGTGCGCGAAGCGCTTTCGCGCAATGGCGTCTCCCCGGCCCTGATCAGCGTCCGCAGCTATCCCGCCGGCCATTACAGCGTTGCCTCGCCGATCCGCCTCTCCTTCGCCAAGCTGCAGGCGCGTGTGCCGCATGCCTGCGGGCAGTGGCCCGAGGATCTGGGCGCGTCCAACGCCAGGTTCTCGGCTGAAAACCGGTCCTACTGGAATCTCGGCTGCGCCACCCAGACCAACATCGCCGCCCAGGTCGCCAATCCGATCGACCTCGAGCGCGCCATGGCCGAGAGCCGGATCGATACCGTCCGCCGCATGAACGTGGTCGACAAGATCCGACAGGGCCAGGATCCATCGACGTCCTACCGCGACTCTGCCACCCGGATCAACCAGACCGTCGGAAACTGAACATGAGCAACGACAGCAGCGCCATGTTTGATCTCAACGCCGAAGTGATCGCGCCGGTGCCGCGCATCACCTTGCAGGCCTTCTGCGAAAGCCATGACGTGGCTGCCGCAGTCCAGTCAGCCATCTCCGACAGGCGGATGCAGAAGGCTCTGTCCAAGGTCCAGATGGGCGGACCAGCCGCAGCGGTCGAGGCCTTCCAGGACAATCCCACGCCGAATGCGCTGATCCTTGAGAACACAGGCGACGGCGCCTCGTTGATCGAATATCTCGACAAGCTTGCCGAGGTTTGCGACGCCGGCACCCGGGTCATCGTCGTCGGCCATCTCAACGATGTGTCGCTCTACCGCGAACTGACCCGCAAAGGGGTCAGCGACTATCTCATCGCTCCGATCAGCGTGATCGATGTCGTGCGCTCTGTGTCGCAGCTCTTCGCGTCGCCCGGCTCCGCTACGCTGGGCCGTACCATTTCGGTGGTTGGCTCGAAAGGTGGCGTCGGCGCGTCCACCGTTGCGCACAATGTGGCCTGGGCCATTTCGCAGAGCCTCGACAGTTCGACCGTTCTCGTCGACCTGGACCTTGCCTTCGGGACGGCCGGGCTCGACTTCAACCAGGACCCGCCGCAAGGCGTCGCCGACGCCATCTTCGCGCCGGACCGCATTGACCAGGCCATGGTGGACCGGTTGCTGTCGCGCTGCTCTGAAAATCTGAGCCTGCTGGCGGCGCCCGCCATTCTCGACAAGACCTTCGACCTCTCGGAGGAGTCGATGGACCAGCTCATCGAAATCCTGCGTGGGCTTGTTCCGACCATCGTTCTCGACGTTCCGCACATCTGGAGCGCCTGGGCGCGCCGCGTGATCGTGAATTCCGATGACATCCTGATCGTCGCCACACCCGACCTCGCGTCGCTGCGCAACGCCAAGAATCTCATGGACCTGTGCCGCGCGACGCGCACCCATGACCGCCAGCCGCAGCTGATGCTGAACATGGTCGGGATGCCGAAGCGCCCCGAAATCTCGGCCGCCGAGTTTGCCAAGACCTTCGGCATGCCGTTGGCCACGGCTATTCCCTTCGATGCGCAGCTGTTTGGCACGGCCGCCAACAACGGGCAGATGATCGCCGAGGTGCAGCCCTCCGGGCCCATCACCCAACATTTCGTCCAGCTCGCGTCCGGCCTGATGGGACGCATGGAAGCCAAGCGCGGCCGCAAGAGCCTGATCGAGCCAATTCTGGCGAAACTGACGCGGCGCAAGGCCAAGTAAATGTTCGGTGAGAACAAGGACTGAGCGATGTTCGGCAAAAGACCAGCGAACGGGTTTTCCGCACCCGGCGCGACACCGGCTCCCCAGGCGCACGCAGCGGCTCCCTCGCGCGCGGTTTCGTCGCAGGCCCCGCGTCCGACTGACCCGATTCGGCAGCCCGAGCCTGCCAAGCCGGTCCATGTCATGCAGGAGATGGTCCGCTCCGAGGAGTATTACCAGACCAAGAGCATGATCTTCGGCGCGCTGATCGAGGCGATCGATCTGGCGCAGCTGGCCAAGCTCGACTCCGAGAGCGCCCGCGAGGAAATCCGCGACATCATCAACGAGATCATCTCGCTGAAGAACCTCGTGCTGTCGATCGCCGAGCAGGAAGACCTGCTGACGGACATCTGCAACGACATCCTTGGCTATGGCCCGCTTGAGCCGCTCCTCGCCCGTGATGACATCGCCGACATCATGGTCAACGGCCCCAATCGGACCTACATCGAAGTGGCCGGCAAGATCCAGCAGACCACGATCCGCTTCCGCGACCAGCAGCAGCTGATGAACATCTGCCAGCGCATCGTCAGCCAGGTCGGCCGGCGCGTCGACGAATCATCGCCGATCTGCGACGCGCGCTTGCCGGACGGCTCGCGCGTCAACGTCATCGCGCCGCCGCTGGCGATTGATGGCGCCGCGCTCACCATCCGCAAGTTCAAGAAAGACAAGCTGACGCTCGACCAGCTCACCCGCTTCGGCGCGATCACGCCGGAAGGGGCCGCGATCCTGAAGATCATCGGCCGGGTCCGCTGCAACGTCGTCATCTCGGGCGGCACCGGCTCGGGCAAAACAACCTTGCTGAACTGCCTGACCAACTACATCGATGACGACGAGCGCGTCATCACCTGCGAGGACGCGGCCGAACTGCAGCTCCAGCAGCCGCATGTGGTGCGCCTCGAAACCAGGCCGCCAAACCTGGAAGGCCAAGGCTCGATCACCATGCGCGATCTGGTCAAGAACTGCCTGCGCATGCGGCCCGAGCGGATCATCGTCGGCGAAGTCCGCGGACCGGAGGCCTTCGACCTGCTGCAGGCGATGAACACGGGCCATGACGGCTCGATGGGAACCCTGCACGCCAACTCCCCGCGCGAGGCCCTTTCGCGTATCGAATCGATGATCACGATGGGCGGCTTCTCGCTACCCTCCCGCACGATCCGGGAAATGATCGTCTCCTCCGTCGACGTCATCGTGCAGGCAGCGCGCCTGCGCGACGGCTCGCGCCGCATCACGCACATCACAGAAGTGCTCGGCATGGAAGGCGACGTGATCATCACCCAGGACGTGGTGGTCTACGACATCACCGGCGAGGACGCCAACGGCAAGCTTGCCGGAACACATCGCTCCACCGGGATCGGCCGACCCAAATTCTGGGAACGGGCGCGCTACTACAATGAAGAGAAGAACCTCGCCGCCGCGCTCGACGCCATGGAAGTCAGGCCCGAAGCACGGACAGGCTAGGGTACGGCATAGGCCATGGTTGCCAAGCGACCGGGGCGCGCAACGCCCCCGACGATGATGATACGAACCGCAACGACCTGATCACCGAGGAGCCGGAGGGCTTACATGCTTGCCACCTACGCCCCCATCCTGTTGATCGCGGCCGCCGCCGCAGGCATTGCCTATGCGCTGATCTACCCGCTGCTTTCGGGAGAGCAGCGCGCCGAACAGCGCCGCAAGGCCGTGACGCCAGTCTCGGCGCAGGAGCGGCAGGCGCGCAACGCGCCCCAGCAGCGCAACAAGCGCGACCAGGTGGCCCAGAGCCTCAAGGATCTCGATCGGCGTGAAAAGGCGCGCGGCAAGCTCAACCTTGACGACAAGATCTCCCAGGCTGGGCTGAAGATCGACAAGAAGACGTTCTATCTCTACAGCGCGGCGTCCGGGCTCGCCTTCGCCCTGATCGGCGCATACATGCTGCATGCCCCGATCTTCGCCGTGCCGGGCCTGATCGTGGGCGGGCTTGGCCTGCCGAACTGGTTCCTGGGCTTTCTCAAGAAGCGCCGCATCAAGCTGTTCCTGCGCGAGTTTCCGAATGCGCTCGACGTGATCACGCGCGGCCTGAAGTCCGGCCTGCCGCTCAATGACTGCGTGCGGATCATTTCTGCGGAAGCCGCCGAGCCTGTCCGCTCCGAGTTCAAGCAGATCATGGACGCCCAGGCGCTCGGCCTGTCGCTCGGCGACGGCATCGAGGCGCTCTACAAACGCATCCCGGTGGCCGAGGCGAACTATTTCGGCATCATCATCACGATCCAGCAGAAGAGTGGCGGCAACCTGGCCGAATCCCTGGCCAACATGGCCAAGGTCGTGCGCGAGCGCCGCAAGCTGAAGGCGAAAGTCCAGGCGCTGAGCGCCGAGGCGAAGTCCTCCGCCGGCATTATCGCCTGCATGCCGATCGGCGTGGCGAGCATGGTATACCTCACGACGCCGACCTACATCGAGAAGCTCTGGGTGACGCAGGCGGGCCTGTTCACATTGGTCGGCGGCGCCGTCTGGATGCTGATGGGCATCCTTGTCATGCGCAAGATGATCAATTTCGAGGTCTGAGGGCGGGACCGGACATGATCGATTTCATTATTCAGAGACTTGTCGACCCGCGCTTTCTCGCCTCGCTGGTCTTTGCGCTCGCCGCCGCGGCCACGGTGGTGACGCTGGCGCTGCCCTATCTGAACAATGACGGCCTGCGCCGCCGGATGAAATCCGCCGCAACCGAGCGCGAAGCCATCCGCCAGCGCGAGCGCGCCCGCATGAGCAACAGCGCGCATCTGCGTCATGAGCCAAAGGCCTTCATGAAGGAGATCGTGGACCGGCTTCAGCTCGCCAAGCATCTCGGCGTCGAGGATGCGCGCATGAAGCTGATCCAGGCCGGCTATCGCGGGCAAGGGGCCGAGATCGCACTGTATTTCTACAGGCTTGTCGGCCCGATCGTCGGGCTGCTCGGCGGCCTGTTCTACTTTCTCTACCTCAATGTCCTGACCCAGGGCGTGATGATGAACCTGCTCTGCGTCGCGGCAGCCACGTTCGCGGGCCTCAAGCTGCCCGAGGTGATGCTGAAGAACCAGGTCCAGAAGCGCCAGCTGTCGATCAAGCGCGCCTTCCCCGATGCGCTCGACCTGATGCTGATCTGCGTCGAGTCAGGCATGTCGGTCGAGCACGCCTTCCGCCGGGTCGGCGCGGAAATCGGAACCCAGTCCGTTGCGCTCGCCGAGGAGCTGGTGCTCACGACCGCCGAGCTGTCCTATCTGCAGGAACGCCGGCAGGCCTATGAAAACCTCGCCAAGCGCACCGAGATTGAATCGGTCAAGTCAGTGACCACGGCCTTGATCCAGGCCGAGCGCTACGGCACCCCGGTGGGCGTCGCCCTGCGCGTGCTGGCGCAGGAAAGCCGCGACATGCGCATGCAGGAGGCCGAGAAGCGGGCCATGTCCCTGCCGCCCAAGTTGACCGTGCCGATGATCATTTTCTTCCTGCCGGTGCTGATGCTGGTGATCATGATGCCGGCTGTCATCGGCGTGATGGGCCTCAAATAGGCGCGCCGGCTTCCGCGAGTGCCGGCCCATCCACCGTTTCAGGAACAGAGAGTTTCCCGGAGGGTCAGTTGCTGCCGTTCCGGGCGTCGGCCGATGGCGCGCGCGCCGAGGCGCGGCTCACGGTGGCGCGGCCGGGTGTGGCGGCGCGCGGGGCGCCCCCGTTCTGGCGCAGCATGTCCCAGCTGTTGGGCTGGCTGACCATCTGGCGCAACTGTACCATCGCCTTGGCCGCGTCGGGCGGCGACATGTCGGTCGCCGCGACCTGCTCGGCTTCCCTGAACTTGCCCTGGAGCCCGAGCACGAGAACCAGGTTCTGGCGCACGCGCTTGTCGGCGCGCGGATGGCGCGCCGCTTCGCCAAGCACCTGCTCGGCCTCCGGCAGCCGCTTCGACAGCGCATAGGACAGGCCGAGATTCGACATGATCGTGGGATCGCCCGGATTGATTTTCAGGGCCGCCTGGTAGAATTCCTGCGCGCGGGGGTGCTCGCCAAGCTGGTCGGCGACGGCGCCCTGCGCCGACAAGATGCGCCAGTCCGGACGCTCGGGCAGGTGGGCGCGCGACAGGACCTCCTCCGCCTGCTTGAGCTGGCCAGTGTCCATCAGCGAGCGCCCGTAGGCGCCAAGCACTTCGCGGTCGTCGGGATGGTGGATCACGGCGGTCCGCAAGATCGCCATGGCCTGCGCGTGCTGGTCGAGCGCCCGGAGCGCCCGCGCATAGCGCAGGATTGCGACCCGGTCCTTCGGATTGGCGCTGTAGCGCGGCTCCCAGGCCTGGATTTCGGATCGCCATTCCTGTTCGCTCATCGGCTTCGACGGCCCGAGCGAACCCGTCAGGTCGGCCGCTCCACGGCCAAGACAGCCGCCCAGCATGACAGCCATCACTGTCATGGAAATCGTCCCACGAAGGTTGACCAACATCCTGTGCCCCGTAAGCCCCGTCTGCGAAACCGTTGCGCAACTGCCATGATCAGCGCCGTGCTCGACAAACGCTGTGGCCAGTCTGGTGATAAATCGTTAACCCTAACGGAGTGTTAAGATGGCCCGGCCCCGCCCGCAGCGGAAGGAGAAGACCCCCGTGACTGACCTGCTGATTGCTTCCGCCTCCGCGCCCGTGCCGATCTATCTGGCGTCGTCCGATGACTGGCAGGCGGTTCAGGCACGGCTGCCGGCGCGGGTTGTCCGGTTCGCCGAGCTCTCGGGCTTCTCGGGGCAGGCGGGGCGGCATCTCGTGGTGCCGAACGCGCGCGGCGATGTCGCCCTCGTGCTGGCAGGCCAGACGCCTGAAGGGCAGCAGCGCAGGGATCCTTTCGCGCCAGGGCGGCTGTCGGCCCTGCTCCCGCCCGGCGACTACGTGTTGCGCGGCAAGTTGGCCGATCCGGTCGCCGCGGCGCTCGCCTGGCTGCTGTCGGCCTACCGCTTCACCCGCTACCGGGCGGCGACCCCGGTCGAAGCCAGGCTGGTCGCCCCGCGCGGCGTCGACATCGCCGAGACCGTCCGCATCGCCGACGCGGTGACGGCCTCGCGCGACCTCGTCAACACGCCGGCCAATGATCTGGGGCCGGACGAGCTGGAGGCGGCGGTCCGGGCCCTCGCCGCCGCCCATGGCGCGCAGGTTCAGGTCACCCTCGGCGACGACCTGATCGGCGCGAACTTCCCGATGATCCACGCGGTCGGCAAGGCCTCCACCCGCGCCCCGCGGCTGATCGACCTGAGCTGGGGCGAAGCGCACCACCCGAAGGTAACGCTCGTGGGCAAGGGCGTGGTGTTCGACACCGGCGGGCTCAACATCAAGCCCGACAACGCAATGCTGCTGATGAAGAAGGACATGGGTGGCGCGGCCGCGGCGATCGCCGCAGCCCGGATGGTCATGGGCGCAAGGCTGCCTGTGCGGCTGCGGCTTCTGGTGCCGGCGGTCGAGAACGCCATCGCCGGCAATGCCTTCCGTCCCGGCGATGTCCTGCAAAGCCGCAAGGGTTTCACGGTCGAGATCGGCAACACCGATGCCGAAGGCCGGCTGATCCTGGCCGATGCACTGGCGCTGGCTGACGAGGAGGCTCCGGCTTTCATCGCCGACTTCGCCACCCTGACCGGCGCGGCGCGGGTGGCCCTCGGCCCCGATCTGCCGCCGTTCTACACCCATGACGACGGTCTGGCGCGGGACCTCGAGCGGCTGGCGCCCAGGGTGCACGATCCTGTCTGGCGACTGCCGCTGTGGGGGCCCTATGACCAGTTGCTTGATTCGAAGATCGCCACGGTGAACCACATCTCCGGCGGCCCCTTCGCGGGCTCGATCACCGCCGCGCTGTTCCTGAGCCGCTTTGTCGAGAAGGCATCCGCGCATGTGCATTTTGACATCTTCGCCTGGAATCCCACCACCAGGCCCGGACGCCCGGAAGGCGGCGAGGTGCAGGCCGCACGCCTGATCCATGCCGTCCTGAAGGCGCGATACCCGCGTTCTTGACGGATTGTTGACCGGCCATGCCTGACACAGGGGGCATCATGCAGATGGACGTCGTCGGACATGGCGCTTGAGATCAAACCGGGACAGGCGCTGTTCATGTGGCGGGACGTCAACCTGGCGCTGGTCCGGGCCGGCGCGCCCGACCTGTCGTCGCGCCAGTACGCCATCCTCATGACGATCTATCTCGACCTGCCGCCCCACACCGTGCGCGGCCTGGCTGAGAAGCTCAACGTCACCAAGCCGGTCATCACCCGCGCCCTCGACACGATGGGCAAGCTTGGTCTCGTTACGCGGGAGCGCGATCCGCTCGACCGCCGCAATGTCATCATCAAGCGGACGGTTGCGGGTGCGCAGGCGGTCGATCATCTGGCCGGGCTGATCATGGCCAATCTCAGGGAGCTCGCACGCGGATGACGCTGGACCGTAGATTGCATGCCTTTCGCCCCGACCTGGCCGATGCAGCCCTGAAAGGGCGCGTCGAGGCGGGGTTTTTCGTGGCCGGAACCCCGATGCAGGTGATCACCCACGTGGCACCGCTCCATCGCGAACCGCGCAAGGACGCGGGCCTCGACACCGAGGCCCTTTGCGGCGAGATGCTCACCGTTTTCGAGATCGATGAGGGGTGGGCCTGGGGCCAGCTCGCCGGCGATGGCTATGTCGGCTATCTGCCGGCCGAGCGGCTGGGTCCTCCCGCGCCGCCTCCAAGCCACCGCGTCAGTGCCGTCCGGACCTTTGCCTATCCCGGCCCGTCGATGAAGCTGCCGCGCGCGATGACCCTGTCCCTCGGCTCGCGCGTGCATGTGGTCGAACGGCAGGGCGACTTCGCGGTTGTCGCCGGCGTTGCCGGGCTCGCCCGTTCCTATGTCTGGGCCGCGCATCTCAGCCCGCTCGACCATCATGCCGCCGATCCGGTGGCCGTGGCCGAGCAGTTGCTGCACGCGCCCTATCTCTGGGGCGGCAAGAGCAGCCTTGGGCTTGATTGCTCCGGGCTGGCGCAACTCGCTCTTGATGCAGCCGGCATCCGGGCGCCGCGCGACAGCGACATGCAGGAGCGTTCCCTTGGCCGCCTTGTCGGGAATGCGCCTGAAGCGGCCGGCCTGCGCCGCGGGGATCTGGTGTTCTGGAAAGGGCATGTCGGCCTGATGCAGAGCGCGACGCAGCTTCTCCATGCGAACGGGTTTCACATGATGGTGGTCAGTGAGCCGCTGGATGTCGCCGTCGAGCGCATCGAGGGCAAGGGCGGCGGACCCGTGACCAGCATCCGCCGGACCTGCTAGATCATCCCGCACTGAAACGGAATCCGCTCCGATGCGAAAAGGTGATCGAGTACAATCCGTTGGAGCATTGCATACTCACAAAACAGGTCACCGCTTTTGTGCGCAATCCTCTGATCAGCCATAACGGTGCAGGCCGGCGCCATGGCGCTTGAGCCAGGCCTCGGCCTCTTCCGTGCGTGGGCACAGCCTGTGCGTCAGTGCCCAAAAGCGGTGCGAGTGGTTCATTTCCTTCAGATGCGCCACCTCATGGGCCGCGAGATAGTCGAGCACCAGCGGCGGGGCCATGACCAGCCGCCATGAGAAGCTGAGATGGCCTTTCGCCGAACAGGAGCCCCAGCGGCTGGCCGTGTCGCGCACGGCGATCTTGCGGGCCGGGATGCCCAGCATGCCGGTGTGGCGATCCACGGAGGCGGTGAGGTCCTTGAGAGCCTCGCGCTTGAGAAAGTCGGCGACGCGCCGCGCCACATGCGCGCTCTCGCCCGAAACCGCGATGATCGGATGTCCGTCACGGTCCTCGGCGGCCTTGGTCACGCCCCGCACGGTCGACCAGTGCACGATGCGGTGCGGCACGCCCCGCAGGGGCACCATCGCGCCTGCGGCGAAGGCGACGCCATCGGGGCGCTTCGCGAGACGGGCCGCGATCCAGCCGCCATGGGCTTCGGCGAACAGTCGTGCGGCCTTGAGGTCGGCGCGCTCGGGCAAGGTCAGCACGACATCGCCGGAGGCCGTCGAGACGCGCAAGGTGAAGCGGCGCGCCGACGCCCTGCGCCGGACCGCGACCTTGAAGCTTCTGTCGCCGTGTCCCACCTCGATATGGTCGGGATCCGGTTTTGGTGCAAACAGGGAAAAACGCATCACCCGCGAATCTGGGGGATTCGCGGGTGATTTGAAAGGGTCGGGATCGCGAATTCAGGCTGGCCGGGCGAGCCTGATCTGCCGGCGCGCCGCCTGGGCCGCCTCGTTGCTGCGGTTCTTGGCGACATTCATGTCGAGCGAGCGCATGAAGTCGGAAATGCGGGGCGCGATCTCCGAGCGGAATCGCGAACCGTTGAAGACGCCATAATGGCCGACCTTCTGCTGCAGATAGTGGACGCGCATCTCGGCAGGGATGTTTGTGCACAGGTCATGCGCGGCCTGGGTCTGCCCGACGCCGGAAATGTCGTCGAATTCGCCCTCGACGGTCATCAGCGCCACGCGCCGGATCGCCCCAAGATCAACCGGCTGCCCGCGATGCGTCATTTCACCCTTTGGCAAAAGGTGCTTGCAGAACACCACGTCGACGGTCTGAAGGTAGAACTCCGCTGTCAGGTCGTTGACAGCCATGTACTCGTCATAGAACTCGCGGTGCTTCTCGGCAGGCTCGCCGTCGCCGCGCACCAGATGGCGGAACATGTCGTAATGGGCCGACAGATGCTTGTCGATGTTCATGGCCATGAAGCCGGACAGCTGCATGAAGCCGGGATAGACCTGCCGCAACGCGCCCGGATACACCAGCGGAACCTTGACGATGCAGTTGCGCTTGAACCATTCGAGGCCGCGTTCCTGCGCGATCCTGTTGACGGCGGTCGGCGCGCGCCGCGTATCGATCGGCCCGCCCATCAGCGTCATCGACCGCGGAACCTGCGGGTCCTGCGCCGCCTCCATGCGGGCGATGGCCGCGATCACCGGCACGGAGGGCTGGCAGACGGCCATCACGTGCGTATCGGGGCCAAGCGCCTGCAGCATGGCGATCACGTAGTCGATGTAGTCGTCGAGGTCGAAGGTCACGCTCATCGGGACCATGCGCGCGTCGGCCCAGTCGGTGATGTAGACCTCATGGTTCGGCAGGAAGGCCTCGACCGTCCCGCGCAGCAAGGTGGCGTAGTGGCCTGACATGGGCGCAACCATCAGCACCTTCGGTCCGCGCCGCTGCTCGGGGCGCAGCGCCCGATCGAAGTGGATCAGCCTGCAGAACGGACGTTCCCAGACGATGCGCTCGGTCACGGCGACGCGTTCGCCGCCGACGAGTGTGGTCGGCAGGTCGAAGGCAGGCTTGCCGTAGCGCCGGGTCGTGCGCTCGAACAATTCGGCCGAAGCCGCCATCGTGCGGCCCAGCGGCGTGTAGGTCATGGGGTTGAGGGGGTTCTTGAACAGCAACTGCGTTGCGTCCGATATCGCCCGCGCCGGCCCCATCATCATGTGGGCAGCCTCGTACAGATAGTAGCCAAGTGCCATGGAACCCCGGTGCCTCCTCGTCACGACCCGGCCCGCGCCCCCGCCAGCTGGATGTGCTGCGTTGCACAATAGCGGCAAACGAAAGCCTTGTCAGCTTCAATCAAGCACATGCCCGACTAAGGAAGTATGGAGACGCTTCATTATACCGCAAATTCAGCTGCGCCCGGGGCCATGACGCGCCGCAGCGAATGCCTTAGTGTCGCGAGATGCCCGACCACGTCAACATCGCCCTCGCCCGGTCATCGCGCCGTCTGCGCCTCGACACGCTGGTCAGGCTGCGCTGGCTCGCTGTCGTCGGGCAGAGCGTCGCGATCGGTGTGGTGCATCTCGGCTTTGGCTTTCCGGTGCCGATCGCGGCCTGCGTGCTGTTGATCGCCGCGTCCGTCTGGCTGAACATCGGTCTTCGCGCCAGCTTTCCGATGAGCCATCGGCTCGGGGACCGGGCGGCATCGGGCCTTCTGGCCTATGACGTTCTCCAACTCGGGGCCCTGCTTTACCTGACCGGCGGCCTGGAAAACCCGTTTGCGCTGCTGTTCCTCGCCCCTGTCCTGATCTCGGCCACCGCGCAGCCGCCGCGCCATACCTTTTTGCTGGGCTGCCTCGTGGTGGTGACGGCAAGCGTTCTTGCCTTTGTCCACCAGCCCTTGCCATGGAGCGCATCAAAGCCGCTCGATCTGCCGCCGCTCTATGTCGGCGGCATCTGGGTTTCGATCCTGCTCGGCGTCGTGTTCACGGCCGTCTATGCTTGGCGTGTGTCGGTCGAGGCCGATGATCTCGCCGAGGCGCTGACGGCGGCGGAGATGGTCATGGCCCGCGAACAGCATCTGTCGCAGCTCGACGGTCTGGCGGCGGCCGCCGCCCATGAGCTGGGAACTCCGCTGGCCACGATCACGCTGGTGGCGAAAGAGATCGCCAATGCCGCCCCGGCCGGCTCGGCGCTGGCCGAGGACATCGCCCTGCTCCGCCAGGAAGTCGACCGCTGCCGCACCATTCTCACGACGTTGACCTCGCTCGACGAGGACAGCGGGCCGCTCTCGACCTTCGGCTTGCGCCAGCTGCTGGAGGAGGTCGCCGGCCCCCAGAGGCCATTCGGCATCCCGATCGTCATCACGATCGACGGCGAGGGCGACGAGCCGGTGATGCGGCGAAACCCGTCGGTCCTCTACGGGATCGGCAATCTTGTCGACAATGCCGTCGACTTCGCCGTGTCCCGCGTCGCCCTGTCTGCGCAGTACACCGATCAGCACGTCGTCATCGAGGTTCGCGATGACGGCCCCGGCTTCACACCCGAGATCCTGATGCGGGCGGGCGAACCCTACATCACCTCCCGGGGCAGGAACCGGGAGCGCGTCGCAGGTGTCGCCAACCCCGATGAGGCGGTGCGGCACGGCCTCGGCCTGGGCCTGTTCATCGCCAAGACCTTGCTGGAGCGTTCCGGCGCCCAGCTCCGCTTCGCCAACGGACCGCGCGACGAGGGCGGCGCACGCATCACGATCTCGTGGCAACGCACCGCGTTCGAAGCCAGGACAGCCGCTGACAGGGACAGCGGTCTTGCACAATGGGATCCGATCCCCAAACTGTTCAGAAGGCAGCCTGTTTGATCCAGCACGCGCACCGCACGTATGCTAGGACAACGACCGGACCTGCCGGGCTAAGGAGCAATGGGTCATGACCGCCTTGAATATGGGGCTTGCGATGACGACACCGGAGATGAGCCTGCTGCTCGTCGATGACGACCGGCCGTTTGTGACGCGGCTCGCACGCGCCATGGAGGCGCGGGGCTATGCTGTGCGCACGGCCGAGAGCGTGGCGGACGGCCTGGCTGCGGTCGAGTCCGAGCCGCCGGCCTTTGCCGTGATCGACATGCGCCTGCGGGACGGCAACGGGCTCGACGTGATCGCGCGGCTGAAGGAGCGTCGCCCCGACGCCCGTGGCGTCATCCTGACCGGCTATGGCAACATCGCCTCCGCGGTTAGCGCGGTGAAGATGGGCGCGGTCGACTATCTGGCCAAGCCAGCCGATGCGGACGAAATCCACGCCGCGCTCGGCGCCTCTCCCGGCGCCAAGCCGGATCTGCCGGAAAATCCGATGTCGGCCGACCGGGTCCGCTGGGAACACATCCAGCGCGTCTATGAGCTGTGTGACCGCAACGTCTCCGAAACGGCCCGCAGGCTCCAGATGCACCGCCGCACCCTGCAGCGCATCCTCGCCAAGCGCGCGCCGCGCTGAAGGGCCTACAATCCTTCGAAATCCGGATCCTCAAGGCGCATCAGCCGTGAGGCGGCCAGATGTGCGAAGCCGAGCGTCAGCGCCTTGCGGCGTGGCGCGGCCAGGGGCGTGAGGTCCGGCGCCCGTACCAGTTCGCCGCCATAGCCATCCGCGACGATCAGCCCGACCGGCGGCGGGATCAGCGTCTGGGGAAAGTCAGGCGGCACGGCGAAGGCGAGGCCGTCACAGTAATCGCTGTAATCGGGCCATTTCGAATCGGCCCTGAAATCGGCCAGACCCGACTTGATCTCGATCACCCAGATCTCATGGTTGGGCCTGATGGCCACAAGGTCGGCGCGCCGACCGCTGGCGAATGTCATCTCTGCGACGACGGCGAAGCCCGTCTGACGGAGCAAACGGGTCACGCCGCGGCGCAGGCTCAGCGTGATGTCGGATCGCGACAGGATCGGTGCGTTGGACGCCATCCCTTCAATGTTCCGCAACGGCGCGCGGAAAGCCAGAGGCAGAACAGCGAACGGGCCGATCCTCAAACCGCTGTATCGCGGCGGGCGGCTCAGTGCATCGACTGGCGGGGCGTGTCGAGAGAGTCGATCAGTTCGCGCAAGCCGCGCAGGTGCGGGTCGATCTCGAGCGCGATGGTCAGCGCGGCCTTGGCTTCGACCGGCCTGCGCTGGCGTACGCAGATCTGGGCAAAACCCGAGATTGCGCCGAAATGGCGCGGTTCAAGGCGCAATGTGCGCTCGATGTCCGCAAGACAGGCTTCGTCCTGGCGCGCGATGAAGGCCAGGATCGCCCGCTTGTTCCACGCCTCCGGCCAATCCGGATAGCGCGCGACGAGTTCATCCAGGATGGGCTTGGCAAGATCGAAGGCGCCGGCGGCCATGGCCTCGCAGGCATTCGCCATGGCGGTCGCCGCGACGCCCTCCGGGTGGCTGATCCACAGCGCCCAGATCAGGTCTTCGATGTCGTCCGGATCATTGGCCGGCTCCGGCTTTCCCAGCTCCCTGAACAGGCCGTTGAGCCGCTTGGGCAGGTGGCCTGCGGGCGGACGGGACTTGGCTTCGAGCACGAGTCCGAGCACCCGGTCGATCCCGGTCGGCTCACTGAGTTCTTTCCCCTGCAGCGATGCAGCCATCATGTGTCGTCTCCGGAACACCGGTCCAAATGCAGACATTTTCCACACGAAGAGAGATGTCGCCTGAGTCAGGCTCAGGACTACGTAGTTTCCATTATAAGCATTTTCCCGGAGTTTGCATCAGCAAAGATGGGGATCGCAAAAGTTTCTGCGCGAGGCTCGCGCCGTACTCTTGAGGAAGCGGCCGCGCTCACTCCGGGAGCCGACTGTGCACCAGGATTGCAGCGCTGAGGTCCTCCAGCGAAGCGCCCACCGATTTGAACACGGTGATGTCGCTGTCGGAACGGCGCGGCGCGATCGTTCCGGCGCACAACTCGAACAGGGTGCCAAGCACGGCGTCCCTGTCATAGGTTCCGGCCTTGATCGCGACAGCCACGTCGCCGCCTTCGCCCAGCGCCGCCGGGGTGTCGACTACGACCCTGCCGCGTTTCAAGGCTTCGTCATCGGCTTCCCGCATCGCCATGTTGAAGGCCCCGACGAGGTCGAGATGGGTGCCGGGGCTGAGCCATTCACCCTTGACCAGCGGCGCAGTGGCGAGGGTGGCGCAGGAGATGATGTCCGCGTCGCGGGCCGAGCGCTGCAGATCGTGGCTGACACGCGCCGGAAATCCCTGTGCGGCAAGCTCCGCCACCACCCGTTCCGCGCCGCCCGTAGAGCGGTTCCAGACCTCGATCGCGGCAAGCGGCCGGACGCTGGCATGCGCCCTGACCAGAAAGCCTGAAAGCGCGCCTGCGCCGACCATCAGCATGCGGCTGGCGTCCGGGCGCGCCATCGCCCGGCTGGCGAGCGCGGAGGCCGCCGCCGTCCGCCACAAGGTCAGCCGCGCGCCGTCCATCGCGGCCAGCGGCGCGCCGGTCGTCCCGTCCAGGAGCACATACAGGCCATAGATGCTGGGCAGCGCCCGGGCCGCATTGCCGGGGAAGACCGTGACGATCTTGGTGCCCACAAAGGCCGGGCTGGCCGCGCCGTCCGTCCAGGCGGGCATCAGCAGCAATGTGGCATCCGCATCCGGACGCGCGATGTGGTGATGGTGACGAACCGGCGCCACGATGCCGCCCCGGAAGGCACGGCCAAGCGCGTCGATCAGGCTGTCAAATGTCAGGACGCGATCGATCTCGGCGGCAGTGATGACGCGCATCGTTCTGGCGCGCGGTCAGCGAAGCTGCGGCAGGTTGGCGAGCGCCGCCTCGGGCGCCACCGCCCGCAGCGCCGCCGTCTCGCCGGACAAGCGCGTGACTTCGCGCTTCAGCCGCCGTTCCGCCTTGCGGTGGCGTCCCTGCGACAACCATACCGCGAGCCCGCCGATCATCACGCCGACAGCGAGAATGGCCAACGCCAGCCCGAACAGCGGCATGTCCAGAAAGGCCTGCGGCGCATCTTTCGAGAACGGATCGAACGAGACCCTGACCCTGTGTCGGTTGGCCACGGCAAACAGGATGATGGCCAGCATCACCGGAATCGCGACCAGCAGTTTCAGGAAGCGCCACATGATGTGGTCCTCAGGCCATGGCGTTCAGCTTGAGACGCAGGTCCTTGCCGGTCTTGAAGGCGGGGACCAGCTTCTCCTCGACCTTGACCAGATCGCCCGTGCGCGGATTGCGGCCAACCCGGCCATTGCGCTTCTTGGTGGCAAAGGCCCCGAAACCGCGCAGTTCGACACGGTTTCCGTTGGCGAGGGCCTGGACGATCTCGTCGAGGATCGCATTGACGATGTTCTCGACATCGCGCTGATACAGATGCGCATTGCGGTCGGCAACACGCTGGACGAGTTCTGACTTGATCATGCTTTGCTCATAACCATCTGAGATAGTTCATTTTTCAATGGCAGGCTGCCAGAGCGCCAAGGCTCCGTCAAGGCGTATCCCGGGCTCGATCAGGCTGGCGCGCGCCAGAAGGGCCGCGACGCTGTCAAAGCCCGCTGCGGCGGCGAGGCGGCTTGATGCCGACCACAGCCCGAACCGGTCGGCCTCATTGCGGCGGCGCCACTCGCGCACGGGCAGCGACCTGGCCACATTGCGCTCGCTCTCGAGCCATTCAACCGCCTGCCTTTCGCCGCCGAGCGCGTCGACCAGCTTGCGTTCGACGCCCTGCCGGCCTGTATGCACCCGGCCATCCGACACCAGGGCCACTTCGCTGTCGCTGAGTTTGCGCCGGTCGCGCACCAGCCCCTTGAACCAGTCGTAATGATCCTTCACCACCGCATCGAGGGCCGCCCGCGCCTCCGGCGAGGTCGGCTCGAAACCGCTCGGAGCGGCCTTGAGCGGGCTCGACTTGATGGTTTCGACATTCACGCCGACCGTGTCGAGCAGTCGGGTGACATTCGGGATCTGGAACAGAACCCCGATCGAGCCGACCAGCGAGGTCTGCTGCGCGATGATCCGGTCAGCGGCGGCGGCCGCGATGTAGCCTCCGGAGGCCGCGAGACCGGTGACCACGGCCGCGACGGGCTTCTCGGCGGCCAGCTGGCGCAGGGCGAGGAAGATCGCTTCCGAGCCCGAGACCGTGCCGCCCGGCGAATCGACCTGCACGATCACGGCCTTGACGTTCTTCGCCTCGCGCACCGACCTGATCAGCCTGAGGCTGCGCTCGTCCCCTGAAATGAAGCCCTCGATCTTGATGCGGGCGATCTGGTCGCCGCCGGCCGACAGCGCCTGCCGCCCGCCGAAGGCGTAACCCAGTCCGAGCACGCCGATGATCGCACCGACAATGCCCAGCACCCGCCAGAGCGAGACCTTGCCACGCAGTTTGCGCCGGTCTGCGATCAGGTCCGCCAGTGACGCCATGGAGTTCTCCTGTTCGGCCTCTGTTTAGCAGCACGGCCGTCCTGCGACAAAAGAAAAAGCCCGCGCGGATCACCGCGCGGGCTGGTCAGGTCAGCAATCGGCTGCCTGATTACTTCTTCTCGCCGGCCTTCTTGAGGGCCGCGCCGAGGATGTCGCCAAGCGACGCGCCCGAATCGGACGAGCCAAACTGGGCGATGGCTTCCTTCTCTTCGTGCATCTCGAGCGCCTTGATCGACACCTGGACCTTGCGGGCCTTCTTGTCGAACATCAGCACGCGGGCATCGACCTTCTCGCCCACGGCGAAACGCTCGGGGCGCTGGTCGCCGCGGTCACGGGCGAGTTCCGCCCGCTTGATGAAGGTCATGAAGTCGGTGCCGACGATCTTCACGTCGAGGCCAGCTTCCTTCACTTCGGTGATCTCGCAGGTGACGACCTGATTCTTCTTGAGTTCGCCCGCTTCTGCGAAGGGGTCTCCGGCAAGCTGCTTCAGGCCGAGCGAGATGCGCTCCTTCTCGACGTCCACATCAAGCACGACTGCCTTGAGCATGTCGCCCTTCTTGTATTCCTCGATGACCTGCTCGCCCGGACGGTTCCAGTCGAGGTCGGACAGGTGGATCATCCCGTCGATGTCGTTGTCGAGACCCAGGAACAGACCGAACTCGGTCTTGTTCTTGACCTCGCCCTCGACGACCGTGCCGGACGGGAACTTCT
>JAIXUP010000087.1 GCA_027483505.1 Hyphomicrobiales bacterium | reverse complement strand
GCCGCGCACCAAGGCGCCACGCTTCAGCGTCACTGACATGCCCTTGACCTTGAGGTCCTTGATCAGCGTGACGTTGTCACCCTCGCCCAGCACCGTGCCGTTGCTGTCGCGTGTTTCCACGTGCGCTTCCTGTGATTTGCTCATCGAGGCGGGATAGGCGGTTTGCAAGGGTGGCGCAATGGCCAATGGCGCCATCGGTTGCAGTGTTGGCCTCTGGGCCAGGTTGGCCGGCTGAAGCCCATGCGCTGCTGCCACTGCGCCGCCGCACATGAACCGAGGGTCGAGGCATGGATGGTCGGGTCAAGCCCGACCATCCATGCGGCAAGATCCGGTGCTCCTGCAGCTGATGGGCTCAACTACACCCCGTCGTTGACCCACAGGTGTCGCACTTCAGGCAGGTGCCGTTGCGCACGAGCGTGAAGTTGCCGCATTCGCCGCATGAATCGCCGACATAGCCCTTCATGATGGCTTCGGCGCGCTTGTCGGCTGCGCTGCGTGCTGGCTGGGCGGCGGGAGAGGCGAAGCCCATCTTGGCGAGTTCGGCTTCTGTGAGCGTCACATCCATGTTGGGCTCGGGCTTCAGCGCGGTCGCGCCGACGGTGGCGAGGCCGTAGGCCGCGGCCGGGGCGCTGGCCACGGCGGAGACCGGGGAACCAGCCGCCATGCCGCCGGAGATCAGCATCAGCTTGTCGGTCTTGGAGCGCAGCAGGCCCTTCGACACGGCCTGCTGGGCCGCATTCTGGGCCGGCGCGCCGAGGTCCGACTGCGCCTCGCCCTTGCCGAGCACGGTGTTGCCGATCTCGGAGGGGTCGACATGCGCCAGATCGAAGCGCTGCAGGTAGGAGATGGCGAGTTCGCGGAAGACATAGTCGAGGATCGAGGTCGCGTTCTTGATCGCCTCGTTGCCCTGCACGAAGCCGGCCGGCTCGAAGCGCGTGAATGTGAAGGCCTCGACATACTCCTCCAGCGGCACGCCGTATTGCAGGCCGAGCGACACCGCGATGGCGAAGTTGTTCATCAGCGAGCGGAAGGCGGCGCCTTCCTTGTGCATGTCGATGAAGATCTCGCCGATACGGCCGTCATGATATTCGCCGGTGCGCAGGTAGACCTTGTGGCCGCCCACGACCGCCTTCTGGGTGTAGCCCTTGCGGCGATCGGGCAGGCGCTCGCGCTCGCGGTTGCGTTCGACGCGCTCGATGATGCGCTCGACGATCTTCTCGGAGAGCGCGGCGGCCTTGGCGGCAGCCGGCATCGCCATCATCGCCTCGATCGCGTCATCCGCGTCCTCGTCCTCATCGGCGATGAGGGCCGAGTTCAGCGGCTGCGAGAGCTTGGAGCCGTCGCGGTAGAGCGCGTTGGCCTTGAGCGCGAGGCGCCAGGACAGCATGTAGGCGTTCTTGCAGTCCTCGACCGTGGCCTCGTTCGGCATGTTGATGGTCTTGGAGATCGCGCCCGAGATGAAGGGCTGCGCCGCCGCCATCATGCGGATGTGGCTTTCGACCGACAGATAGCGCTTGCCGAGGCGTCCGCACGGGTTGGCGCAATCGAACACGTTGTAGTGCTCGGTCTTGAGGAAGGGGGCGCCTTCCAGGGTCATCGCACCGCAGACATGGATGTTGGCGGCCTCGATGTCGGCCTTGGAGAAGCCGAGATGGACGAGCAGGTCGAAGCCCGGATCATTCAGCTTCTCGGTCGGAACCTTGAGCGTGCCGGTGAGGAAATCCTCACCGATCGTCCACTTGTTGAAGACGAACTTGATGTCGAAGGCGCTCTTCATGCCCTTCTCGACCGCGTCGATCTTCTCCGGCGTGAAGCCCTTGGCGGCCAGCGTGGCGTGGTTGATGGCGGGCGCCTGCGCGATCGAGCCATGGCCCACCGCGTAGACCTCCATTTCGGCGATCTGCGCTTCGGAATAGCCGAGGCTGCGCAGCGCGTCGGGGACGGCGCGGTTGATGATCTTGAAGTAGCCGCCGCCGGCGAGCTTCTTGAACTTGACCAGCGCGAAGTCGGGTTCGATGCCGGTGGTGTCGCAGTCCATCACGAGCCCGATCGTGCCGGTTGGCGCAATCACGGTCGCCTGGGCGTTGCGGTAGCCATGCTTCTCGCCGAGCGCCAGCGCCTTGTCCCAGGCGGCCTTGGCGCGTTCGACCAGGACGGGCTCCGGGCATGAGGCATGATCGAGCGGCACGGGCGCCACCGACAGGCCTTCATAGCCAGTCGCCTCGCCATAGGCGGCGCGGCGGTGATTGCGCATCACGCGCAGCATGTGCTGGGTGTTGGTCTTGCCTTCGGCATCGGTGCGGACCGCGCCGGGGAACGGCCCGAGCTCCTTCGCCATCTCGGCGGAGGTGGCATAGGCGATGCCGGTCATGATCGCGGTCAGTGCGCCGCCAAGCGCCCTGCCCTCGTCGGAGTCATAACCGAGGCCCATGGTCATCAGCAGCCCGCCGATGTTGGCATAGCCGAGGCCGAGCGTGCGGTACTCGTAGGACAGTTCTGCGATCGGCTTCGACGGGAACTGCGCCATCATCACCGAGATTTCGAGAACGATGGTCCACAGGCGGCACAGGTGCTCATAGCCAGCATGGTCGAAGGCCCGCGTGCCGCGGTCATAGAACTGCAGCAGGTTGGCCGAAGCCAGGTTGCAGGCCGTGTCGTCCAGGAACATGTATTCCGAGCACGGGTTCGAGGCGCGGATCGGGCCGGACGCCGGGCAGGTGTGCCAGTCGTTCATGGTCGAGTTGAAGTGCAGGCCCGGATCGGCGGAGGCCCAGGCGGCGTAGCCGATCTTCTCCCACAGATCGCGGGCCTTCAGGGTCTTGGTCGGCTTGCCGGTGGTGCGGGCGATCAGCTTCCAGTCGCCATCGGTCTCGACGGCGCGCAGGAAATCGTCCTTGATCGAGACAGAGTTGTTGGAGTTCTGGCCGGCGACCGTGTTGTAGGCTTCTGAATCCCAATCGGTGTCATAGGTGTCGAAGGCGATCTCGGTGTAGCCCTGCCTGGCGAACTGGATGACGCGCTTGATGTAGTTGTCCGGCACCATTGCGCGGCGGGCGAGCTTGATTTCCTTCTTCAGGACCGGGTTCTTCTCCGGATTGAAGCAGTCGTCGCCGGTGCCATCGCAGTTGATGCAGGCCTTCATCACGGCCTTCATGTGCTTCTGGACGACCTTTGAACCGGTGACGAGGGCGGCAACCTTCTGCTCCTCCTTCACCTTCCAGTCGATGTAGGTCTCGATGTCGGGATGGTCGGCGTCGACCACGACCATCTTGGCGGCGCGCCGCGTGGTGCCGCCCGACTTGATCGCGCCCGCCGCGCGGTCGCCGATCTTGAGGAAGCTCATCAGGCCGGAGGAACGGCCGCCGCCGGCAAGGCGTTCGCCGTCACCGCGCAAGGCCGAAAAGTTCGAACCGGTGCCGGAACCGTACTTGAACAGGCGCGCCTCGCGGACCCAAAGGTCCATGATTCCGCCTTCGTTGACGAGGTCATCGGCCACGCCCTGGATGAAGCAGGCATGGGGCTGAGGGTGCTCATAGGACGACTTGGACTTGACCAGCTTGCCGGTCTGCCAGTCGACGTAGAAGTGGCCCTGGCTTGGGCCGTCAATGCCATAAGCCCAGTGCAGGCCGGTGTTGAACCATTGCGGTGAGTTCGGCGCGACCATCTGCTGGGCCAGCATGAAGCGCAGCTCGTCATAGAAGGCCTGGGCGTCGGCCTCGGCGGTGAAGTACTTGCCCTTCCAGCCCCAATAGGTCCAGCAGCCCGCGAGGCGGTCGAAGACCTGCTTGGACGAGATCTCGGAGATGTAGCGCTTGTCTTCCGGCAGCTTGGCCAGCGCCTTCTCGTCGGGCACGGAGCGCCAGAGGAAGGACGGCACGTCGTTCTCCTCGACCTTCTTCAGGGCGGCGGGCACGCCGGCCTTGCGGAAGTACTTCTGGGCAAGAACGTCGGATGCCACCTGGCTCCACGCCTCGGGCACCTCGATGCCTTCGAGGCGAAAGACGATCGAGCCGTCGGGGTTGCGGATCTCGCTCACCGTCTCGCGAAAGGTGATGGCCGTGTAGGCTGACTGGCCCGCCTTGGTATAGCGACGCTCGATCTTCATCTTCCCAATCCTTCATTCATCAGCCGATAGTTCATCGGCCCGCGACCACGTGGCGCGGCTCACTGTCAGCCCTGTTGTGAAGCCCCTGTCGGCTCGCGGTTGGCTCCGCAGCCTATCTGGTATCGTTTGCCCGCATTCTCGCAGCGCTCCCGGCCACACCGCGCGGAACCCAACTGAGCCCCCTGCGCAACACCTTGGCCGATCACCTCTTCAAGTCCGTCCAGCCCCTGAAAGGCCGCCCGCGCTGCAGACAACGCGACGATGCCAACCTACGCCTACGGCTGCATGACAGTCAAGGTTTTGTACGTAGGAAAGGTGCGCGCCACTACATCTTGTGTGCGCCTGTGGATGGTGGGGATAACTTGAAGGTCCCGCCGATAACCACCGGAAAAGCCTGATGGAATCATGTGCGCCCCTTCATGTTGCGCCAGCTTGCGCCTGGCGGGAAGCCCCATTTTCACGCGATCCGGGGCACGGCTCCCTGTTTGAGGAAGCATGGCGGCGACATCTTGGCGCGGCATGCGAAAGCCTGCATCCCAAACCTCTGAAATGGCGTTGCAATCGTATCCGGAAGCCGACTTTTCCTTGTCATTAATGCGGCCGAATCGTTGCGCGGCATGGCCGCACCATGAGGGCGCGGGTGATTCCCACCGTCCCCGCCGTGCCGCCTGCGCCCGCCCCTTCCGCTACGACAGCCTTCGCAAGGCGTTGAGGCTGGACAGTCAGCGCGGTGATCGGCATAACGCTCCAGCATCACAACGCGAGGCGCCGATGAAAACCTTCCTGCTCCAGTTTTTCACTTGGTGGAACGGACAGACATTGGGCACCCGGTTCCACACCTGGCGACATGGCGAACGTGTCGGCGCCGATGCGTTCGGCAATGTCTATTACCGCTCGCGCGGCGGCAGGGTCGACCCGGCGCTCGGCCATGAACGCCGGTGGGTGGTCTACAATGGCCTTGCCGAGGCCTCCAGCGTGCCCGCCGGCTGGAATGGCTGGCTGCACCACACGGTTGACGTAGCGCCTTCCGAAGAGAGCTACACAGCGCGTGAGTGGCAGAAGGCGCATCTGCCCAACATGACTGGCACGTCCCACGCCTATCGTCCGCCGGGCTCGGCGGTCGGGGCCGCGGTCCATCCGAAGGCTGAAGGGGCGTATAAAGCCTGGACACCGTGATCGACGCTGGCATCGCGGCGCGGTGCTCCGCGGAGGCTGCGAACACCGATTGGCCATGATAGGCTTTTACGCACACTATCCGACATTGCCGGGGCGGTGATTCTGCCGCAGCCCCACTGACCATGAGCCTGATCGATGATGCGCCGCCTTTCGATGTCTGCCCTGGCTCTGGCCATGGTGACGGCCGTTTCCATGCCTGCGCTGGCGGACCGGATCCGCAATCCGGTTGCAGTGTTCGCCGGTCTCGACAAGATCACCGGCCGGATCATCGCCTTTGAAGTGAACATTGACGAGACAGTGCAGTTCGGTTCGCTCCAGATCACGCCGAAGGTGTGCTGGACCCGTCCGGCGACGGAACAGCCGCAGACAACCTCCTTCGTCGAAGTCGATGAGGTCGGGCTCAACAACGAGTATCGGCGGATTTTCTCCGGCTGGATGTTTGCGGCGAGCCCGGGCTTGCACGGGGTCGAGCACGCCATCTACGATGTGTGGATGACCGACTGCAAAGGCGGGACCGAAGTCATCGTTGAGCCCCGCGAACCGGCGCCTGCGGATGCTCCGGCTGCCGATCTGCGCCGGGATCGCAACCAGCCCAATCCGCGCCCGCAACCGCGTCCCGCTGCGCAGCCGCCTTCGGACGGGCGGATTGACGTGAGGCCGCCGCAGGGCCTGCCGGTGCCGCCGCAGCAGCCGACCCAGCGCTTCTTCCCGACCAATCCGGCGCCGCAGAGCAGCGTGCCGCGCGTCAACGAGCGCAACAACAACTAAGTCGCGCAATTCAGGCCCTCACCCTGTCGCCGCGCCGGCGATGAGGTCGAGCGCCTGCCGGCCGTCAAGGACCAGGCCGCTCCACACATCCCTTAGCGGGCCGGAACCAACCGCCATCGACAGCATGGCCTTGTAGGTCTCGCGTTCGATCTCGCGTGTTCCGAACTGCGCCAGGTGCTCGGTCTGGAATTGCGTATCGAGCAGTTGATAGCCGCCGGCGATCAGGCGGGCGACAAGGTGCACGAGGGCGACTTTCGAGGCATCGGTTTCGAGGTGGAACATGCTCTCGCCAAAGAAGCACTGCCCGAGGGACACCCCGTAGAGCCCGCCCACCAGTTGTCCGTCGCGCCATGCCTCCAGGGTGTGGACATGGCCAAGGCGAAACAGATCGCCATAGAGGGTGCGGATGCGCCGGTTGATCCAGGTCTCCCCGCGCCCTGCCCGCGCGGCGGCGCAATGACCAATCACCCGATCAAAGTCTGTGTCTGTCCTGATCTCGAAAATGTCGCGCCGGACCGTCCGGGCGAGCCGCCTGGGGATGTGGACATCATCAAGCGGAATGATCCCGCGCAGCTCCGGGTCCACCCAGAACAGGCCAGGATCATCAGCCCCTTCGGACATCGGGAAAACGCCGGCGGCATAGGCGCGCAGCAGAAGCTCCGGCGTTATCGTCACGCGCATCCGGCGCGTCACATCCTGAACACGCCGAAACGCGTCTCCGGGATCGGCGCGTTCAGGCAGGCCGAGAGGGCCAGACCCAAAACGCGGCGCGTTTCGCCAGGCAGGATGATGCCGTCATCCCAGAGGCGCGCGGTTGCGAAATAGGGGTTGCCCTCGGCCTCATACTGCTCCCGGACGGGCGCCTTGAACGTCTCCTCGTCTTCCCGGCTCCAGGCCTTGCCGGCAGCCTCGATGTTGTCGCGGCGCACGGTGGCCAGTACGCTGGCCGCCTGCTCGCCGCCCATCACCGAGATGCGGCTGTTGGGCCAGGCGAACAGGAAGCGCGGGGAATAGGCGCGCCCGCACATGCCGTAATTGCCGGCCCCGAAAGAGCCGCCGACGAGGACCGTGATCTTGGGGACCTGGGCGCAGGCCACGGCCGTGACCAGCTTGGCACCGTCCTTGGCGATGCCGCGCGCCTCGAAATCGCGGCCGACCATGAAGCCTGAAATGTTCTGCAGGAACAGCAGCGGTATGCGGCGCTGGCAGCACAGCTCGATGAAGTGTGCGCCCTTCTGGGCGCTTTCGGAAAACAGAATGCCGTTGTTGGCGATGATGCCGACCGGAATGCCCTGAATCCAGGCGAAACCCGTCACCAGAGTGGTGCCATAGAGAGCCTTAAACTCGTCGAACTCGGAGCGGTCGACCAGCCGAGCGATGACCTCGCGGATGTCGTACTGCTTGCGCAGGTCGGTCGGAACGATGGCCTCTAGCTCAGCCGGATCGCAGGCGGGGGGCGCCGGATCGCGCAAGGCCAGAGCGGGCTGCTTGGAGGTGTTGAGCGTGCCGACGATCTGCCGCGCCAGTGCCAGCGCATGGCGGTCATCAGTGGCCAGATGATCGGCGACGCCCGACAGCCGTGTATGGACATCGCCGCCACCGAGATCCTCAGCCGAGACCACCTCGCCGGTGGCGGCCTTCACGAGCGGCGGGCCGCCGAGAAAGATCGTGCCCTGACGGCGGACAATGATGGTTTCATCCGACATCGCAGGGACATAGGCGCCGCCCGCAGTGCACGAGCCCATGACGACCGCAATTTGCGGGATTCCAAGCGAGGACAAGGTCGCCTGATTGTAGAAGATGCGCCCGAAATGCTCCCGGTCCGGAAACACGTCTGTCTGGTGCGGCAGGTTGGCCCCGCCCGAATCCACCAGATAGACGCAAGGCAGGCGGTTCTCGCGGGCGATCTCCTGCGCGCGCAGATGCTTCTTGACCGTCATCGGATAGTAGGTGCCGCCCTTGATGGTGGCGTCGTTGCAGACGATCATCACCTCGCGGCCGGACACCCTGCCGATGCCGGCGATCATGCCCGCGCCGTGGATGTCATCGTCGTACATGCCGAAGGCGGCGAGCGCGCCGATTTCGAGGAAGGGTGAACCGGCATCGAGCAGGCCCGACACACGTTCTCGCGGCAGGAGCTTGCCACGCGCCGTATGCCGTTCCCGGGCCTTGGCGTTGCCGCCCTCTGCCGCTGCCGCGCGGCGCTCCGCCAGCTCCGTGCGCAAGGCGGCCCAATCGGCCGCGAAGCCCCGGCTCTGGACGGAATGAACGTCCGCACTGCTGGTCAAGACCGCCATTGGCCCGCGCTCCCCGCTCTGGTCACCGAGGGGCGTTATGGCGTGGCATCCGGCTCCGTGCAACGATTCTGATCCGGCGGACTTTCGGCCGGTCGGGGCGCAGGCTCAGCGTTTGCGGTTGATGGCGCCGGTGACTGTCGGCGCTGCGACCGCGCCAATGGCTCCGCCGGCAATGGCGCCGATCGGCCCGCCCACGAGGGCGCCTGTTCCGGCGCCGGCCGCCGCACCGGCGATGCGCTGGTCGGTGGTGGTGCAGGCCGCAGCCAGAAGGCCCGCTGCAATGATGATGATGGTTGTTTTCATCCGTGGTCTACCCCTCGCGATAGGCCCCCAAGCCAAGCTCACAATCAGCCAAGATGGTGAAGGAAGGGTTTCGATGCGCAGGTCAGCCGCGCCACTGATTGGCGCGCCGGTTCTCGGCGGCCATGGTTGCCGTGGTCACGATGCGGGCCTGCCGCGTGGCGGGGCGTTTCGCTGCGGCGATCCACTCGAGAATGCCGCGCTTGACCGAGCGCGGGAAGCCCTCGAACAGGGCCATTGCGTCGCCCTTCGCCTGCAGCGCCGCGACCAGATCGGGCGGCAGGTTCAGCGCTTCCACCGCATTGAGTGCGTCCCACTGGCCGTTCCTTTTCGCGGCTTCGATTGCGGCGAGGCCTTGGGGCATCATCAGGCCGACCTCGATCATCCTCCCCGCCCGGCGCTTATTGAGCGCCGACCAGGCGCTGCCGGGCTTCCGTGGGCTGATCCGCAACATGGAGCGGCTTTCATCACGGCTCCGCGGGAGCGAATCGATCCAGCCAAAGCACAGCGCTTCCTCGACGATGTCATCATTGCTGAGCCAGTCGGGGCCAGCGCCCTTGCGCGGAAAAATCAACCAGATGCTCTCGCGGAGGTGGTGGTTCGCCATGAGCCAGGCACGCCACTGGGCCCTGTCCGTGACTTCGACCTCGCGATGCACCGCAGTCATGGGCGCACCGTTCCGCCAAAAACCTCCTCGAAACCCGCGCGCAGCAGGCTGTCGACCTCCGGCATCGTGACCGTGATGCCAAGGTCGTGAAGGCTGGTGACGCCATGCATTTTCACGCCGCAAGGCACGATGCCGTCGAAATGTCCAAGATCGGGGTCAACGTTCAGCGATATGCCATGAAACGTGACCCAGCGCCGGATGCGAATGCCGATCGCCGCGATCTTGTCTTCAGCAATGGTGCCGGCGCCTGCCGGCGGCAGCTTGTCGGGCCGCCGCACCCAGACGCCGACGCGATCGTTGCGGCGCTCGCCGGTCACGTTCATCCGGGCCAGTGTGTTGATCAGCCAGGCTTCGAGGGAATTCACGAACCGGCGCACATCCGGGCCGCGTTTGCGCAGGTCTAGCATGACGTAGGCCACACGCTGACCGGGACCGTGATAGGTGTACTGCCCTCCGCGGCCGGTCGCGAACACCGGGAAGCGGTCCGGCTGGACCAGATCCGATGCATCCGCGGAGGTGCCGGCGGTGTAGAGCGGCGGATGCTCGACCAGCCAGACCTGTTCGGCAGCGCGGCCTTCGCCAATGGCCGCCACGCGCGCGTCCATCGCTGCGACAGCGACGGCATACGGCGTCAACCCTTCGCTGACATGCCATTCGACCGCCGCCGTATCGTGCGGCCTTGGCAAAATCGCTCCGATGTCGCCCCGCAGATTCACGCGTAGTTAACCATGTTCGCCGCAATGTCCGTTGCAGACATGTGGTCTTTCCGCATGCAGGAGACAAGCCTTGCATACAGATCTCGAAAAGGCGCTGATCACGGTCAGCGTCATTCTTGGCCAGACGACGATGCCGGTCCACAAGCTTCTGCGCATGGGGCGCGGCGCGGTGATCGAACTGACCTCCGGCGAAGCGGAACTCGTCGAGGTCGTGGCCAATGGCAAGGTCTTTGCCATCGGACAGGTGATCGTCTCTGGCACGCGCATCCAGGTCGAGATCACCGAATTGCTGAAGCGGCCCCGAATCATCCGCGAGGCCCAGCTGCCGGAACCTGAACCTGAACCGGAAGCCGAAGAGATGGCCGCGTGAGATAAGCGGCGATCAAGGCTTGTGAGCGCGGACATGATTTGCTAGACCCCGGCTCGCTGCTTTGGCGCACATGCGCCGACAGCACCCGCGGCCATGGCGGAATTGGTAGACGCGCTAGCTTGAGGTGCTAGTTGGGAAACTAGTGGAGGTTCGAGTCCTCTTGGCCGCACCATCTCAGAGTGATCACTCCGCGCGCGGCGACCGTAAGGTCGCCGTTCGTGTTTCCGGCATCAACCCCTGCCCGCGATGATGCGTTCCGTATGCGAGCGCCAGCCCGCGCCTGCTTCGATGGTTTGCGGCGCAGAAGGCCCGGGCGTCAGCCCCACGACCCTGTAGCCACCAGCGCAGAGGGCCTGAAGGAATGCCGGGAACATCGAGGCTGTCTGGCCGACGACGTCGTGCAGCAGAATGATTCCGCGCCCGGCTCGCTTGAGACGGCCCATCAGCAGCGAGAGCTGGCGTTCGGGCGACATCGGCGTCCAGTCGCTCCCCCACAAGTCCGATCCGAAAGTGACCATGCCCTTCGCGGCCAACCAATCGTTCAGCCGTTCGGTATCGGCAAAGCCGGGATAGCGGAAAAAGGGCGTCGCCACCGCGCTTCCCGTGACGCCCTGCGCCGCCTGCACCGCGCGAATTCCATCTTCGATGTCACGGACGCCCGCCTCGAAGCTGCGCTGCCGCAAGGTCCAGGGATGGGTCATGGTGTGATGGGCGACCGTGTGCCTTTCGGCTGCCATGCGCCTGACGAGATGCGGATTGGCGGCAGCGTTGCGACCGATCAGGAAGAAGGTTGCAGGAGCGCCGTAGAGCCTGAGCGCATCCAGCACGCGATCCGTCTGCCCCGGCAAGGGGCCGTCATCGAGGGTGAGGACCACCTCGCCCGGCGCGAGGGCCAGCGTTCTTGGGTAGCTCTGCCAGCCGATGGCCAGACCGTTCGGCGCGCCGACCGCAAGGGTGCGCCCGCCGAGCTGGCAGCGCGCCTGGGCCCAGACACGCCAGGGCGCGGCAACCGCCGCGGCCGCGCCTGCGACAATCAGACCGCGCCGGGTGAACGCAGACGTGAAGGACGAATGTGACGGCATTGCTTGCTTAAGTGACCAGAATCTCGCTTGTGCACGCATAACACGGATTTGCGACAGGTCGGTCGCAGAGTTGTCCTCGAAGCGAGCCAACCGCGAGGCGATGGTGAACGAGCGAGCTGAACCGGATCTGCTTGAGACGGCGCTGTCCTTCCGCGACGGGGACGGCGAGGTCAATGCTGCCTTTGTGGCCAATGTTGCGGCGCTGATCGCACGCAAGGACCACGACTCGCTGGCGGCACTCGTGGAGGACCTGCACGAAGCCGACCTCGGCGGCCTGCTGGAAGCGATGGACACGGAAGATCGCCCGCTGTTCATCGAAATCCTCGGCAAGGACTTCGACTTCACCGCGCTGACGGAGGTCGACGATGCGGTGCGCGAAGAAATCCTCGACGAACTCGAACCGGAGACCGTGGCCGAGGGCGTCCGCGATCTCGATTCGGATGATGCCGTCTACATCCTCGAGGACATGGATGAGGCCGACAAGGCCGAGATTCTGGACAAGCTGCCTGCCACCGAGCGAATCGCGCTGCAGAAAAGCCTCGACTACCCGGAGGAAACCGCCGGCCGACGCATGCAGACGGAAGTCATCGCGGTGCCGCTGTTCTGGACCGTCGGCCAGACGATCGACTTCATGCGTGACACGCAGGACCTGCCGGAAACGTTCTACGAAATCTATGTCGTCGATCCCGCCCACCGCTTTGTCGGCGCGGTGGCGCTGGACAAGCTGCTGAGGACCAAGCGGCAGGCAAAAATGTCTGTTCTGGCTGACCCGGAACGCCGGACCGTCGATGCGTCGGATGAACTGACGGACGTTGCGCAAATGTTCAAGCGCTACAATTTCGTTTCTGCGCCGGTTCTCGACGACGCGAGGCGGCTCGTCGGCGTGATGACCATCGACGACGTCGTCGACATCCTTGATGAGGAAGCGGACGAGGAAATCAAGGCCCTCGGCGGCGTCAAGGGCGATGAAGAGCTGTCCGATTCTGTCCCTGCAATCGCGCGCAGCCGGTTTCAGTGGCTGTTCATCAATCTTGTGACTGCCTTCTTCGCGGCAACCGTGATGAAGCTGTTCGAGGGCAGCCTCGAAAAAATGGTGGCGCTCGCGGTTCTCGCGCCCGTGGTCGCCAGCCAGGGCGGCAATGCCGCGACCCAGACGATGACGGTCGCTGTGCGGGCCTTGGCGACAGGCGAGCTCGGCAACTGGAACATGAGCCGCTTCATCACGCGCGAACTGTTGGTATCGTTTATCAACGGCGCGGCTTTTGCGCTGATCACCGGTGCGGTTGCCGCATTGTGGTTCAGCAGTGCCGGGCTTGGCGTGGTGATCGGACTGGCGATCATCACAAATCTGTTTGCCGCTGCCGTGGCGGGCGCGTCGATCCCGATCATCCTCGACAAGCTCGGGATCGATCCTGCGGTTTCGTCCGGAACCTTCGTGACGACTGTCACCGATGTCGTTGGCTTCTTCGCCTTCCTCGGGATTGCGACCCTGTGGTTCCGGCTCTGAGGATCAGCGGCGCTGGCCCTCGTTTAGCACGACTTCGAGCCGCTGGCTGTACTTCGACATGGCGTAGCAGCAAATGAAGTAGACCGTCGCGGCGTAGACATAGGCCTCGGTGGCGAAGCCGAGCCAGTTCGAATCGCCAAGCGAAGACCGGAGCGTGGTGAAGAAGTCGAAGATGCCGATGATCAGCACCAGCGTCGTGTCCTTGAACATGCCGATGAAGGTGTTGACCTGCGCCGGGATCGTGATCTTCAGCGCCTGCGGCAGCACGATCAGCCGCATTTTCTGGGCATAGTTGAGGCCGATGGAATCAGCGCCTTCATACTGTCCTTTCGGGATAGCCTGCAGCCCGCCGCGGAACACCTCTGCCATGTACGCGGCGGCGAAGACGATGAACGCGATCTGCGCGCGGATCAGCCGGTCAAGTTCAACGCCGGTCGGCATGAACAAGGGCACGATGAAGGTGGCGATGAACAGGATCGAGATCAGCGGGACGCCCCGGATAAACTCGATCCAGCACACGCAGACGAAACGCACGAAAGGCCTGTGCGAGCGCCGGCCCAGTGCCAACACAATCCCGATCGGATAGGCCAGCGCCGCACCGAACACCGCGAGGAAGATCGTCACAAGCCAGCCGCCCCACAGCCGCGTCGGAACGGGATCGAGACCCGGCACGGCGATGCCAAGCACGCTGCCGCCCATCAGGCCCCACATCACGGCGAGCGCAGCGATCCAGCCATAGATCAGCTTGCCGCTCCAGAAGCGCTGCTGCACGGATACGGCCACCATCGCTGCAAAAATCACCAGCACGGCGCCGGGCCGCCAGCGCAATTCGAACGGATAAAGCCCGAAGACCGAGAACCAGAACTTCTCGCGGATGAAGGACCAGCATGCGCCGCCCGCCTCCCGGCAGGCTGTCGCATTACCGGTCCACGTCGCCTTGAGCAGCGCCCAGTTGAACAAGGGCGGCAGCAGCCAGGCCAGCACCAGGATGCAGGCGATGGTGATCATGGCGTTGCTGGGTGAGCCAAAGTAGGTTCGCACCACGCGTTTGGTCATGCTCAGGCGAATATCGTCCGGCGGCGCCATCTGCGGCAAGGTTTCGCCGCGGACGAACGAGATCTGGCTGGACTTGGGGGTCGTGGTCATCGGCGCGTTCATCTCAGCGCTCCCTGATCGCGACGCGCGCATTGTACCAGTTCATGAAGGCCGAGGTCAGCAGCGAGATCGTGAGGTAGATCGAGGCAAACACCAGGATCGCCTCAACCGCCCTGCCCGTCTGGTTCATGGTCGTGTTCGAGATGTGCACCAGATCAGGATAGCCGATCGCCACCGCGAGCGACGAGTTCTTGGTCAGGTTGAGATACTGGCTGGTCAGCGGCGGGATGATGACCCTTAGCGCCTGCGGCAGGATCACGAGCCGCATCAACATGCCCGATGACAGGCCAAGCGAGCGCGCGGCTTCCCACTGGCCCTTGTAGACCGACTGGATTCCGCCGCGCACGATTTCGGCCACGAAGGCCGCCGTGTAGAGCACAAGTCCGGTCAGCAGCGCGGCAAACTCGGGCGACAACTCGATGCCGCCAGAGAAGTTGAACCCCTGCAGGGCCGGAACGCTGAATGTCGCCGGGAAACCCTGCGCGGCGGACGCGAGGAACGGCAACCCCAGGACAAGCCCCAGCGCGAAGGGCCAAAGCGCGGGCGCATCGCCCGTCGCGGCGCGCCTGCGGGCCAGGCTGCGCGAAAGGATCACGGTGCCGACCACACCCGCAACGAAGGCCCAGATCATCGGCCACAGCGCCGGCGACCACTCGATCCATGGCACCTTCATGCCGCGATTGGACAGATACATCCCGGGCCCGAACAGCACAGCCTGGCGCGGACCGGGGAGTGAGTTGATGATGGCGTACCACAGGAACAATTGCAGCAGGAGCGGCGTGTTCCGCACGATCTCGATGTATCCGGATACCAGGCGGGAGAGGAGCGGATTGGTGGAAAGCCGCATCACCCCAAGCGAGATGCCCAGGAGGGTTGTCAGAAAAATGCCGACAACCGCGATTTTCAGGGTGTTGAGAATCCCCACGATGAGCGCGCGGCCGTAACTGTCCTGGGCGCTGAACGGGATCAGCGACTCGCCGATGGCGAAGTTCGCGGAGCGGCCAAGATAGTCCCAGCCGAAGACAAGCCCGCGGGCCTTCATGTTGGCCAGCATGTTCGAGTGGGCGGCCCAGATCACGAAAACGACGAAGATCGCCAGCGCACATTGCAGGATTATGCCGCGCTTGACCGGATCATTCCAAAGCGCGGTCCTGGTCGCCTCGGAGGCAGGTCGTCTGGAATTGGGCGTCTCGAATGTGCTCATGGGCCTGATCTGGTTCCCGGTCGATGTTCAACCGGCCTTGGCAATTCATATGCCGTCAACGCGGAAGGCAAAACACAAATCGCATTGAAACAGTACCCCCGGGCGCGAACGCCCGGGGGGAAGCTGACTGCAGTGATCAGCGAGCAGGCGGGGCGTAGAGCAGACCGCCATTGGTCCAGATGTTGTTCTGGCCACGCTCAAGCGCGAGCGGGGTCGTCGGGCCAAGCCAGCGGTTGAAGATTTCGCCGTAGTTGCCGTAGGCCTTGATGATCGTGCGGACGTAGGATGGATCAGCTGCCCCGACAGCGGCGCCCATGCCCGGCTCAACGCCGAGAAGACGGCGAACACGCGGATCGGTGTTCGTGGCGGCAACCTGGTCAACATTGTCCTTCGTGATGCCGAATTCCTCGGCGTCGATCAGGGCAAACACGGTCCATGCCACGATGTTGCTCAGCTCTTCGTCACCCTGGCGGATGGTCGGGCCAAGCGGCTCCTTCGAGATTCGCTCAGGCAGGATCACGTGATCGCGTGGGTTGGTCAGCAGCGTGCGCTGCGCAGCGAGCGCCGCGAAATCGTTGGTGAACACGTCGCAACGGCCCTGATCGTAGGCGCGACGCAGTTCGTCAAGCGCCTCGATCACGACCGGGCGGAAGGTGATGTTGTTCTGGCGGAAGAAGTCCGCGAGGTTGAGCTCGGTCGTTGTGCCGGGCTGCACGCAGACAGTGGCACCATTCAGCTGCTTCGCCGAGGTCACGTTGAGGCGACGCGGCACCATCACGGACTGGCCGTCATAGAACACGATCGCCGGGAAGTTGAAACGATTCACGCCGGTGTCGCGCGTCAGGGTCCAGGTGGTGTTGTTGGACAGAATGTCAACTTCGCCATTTGTCAGCGCCGGAAAACGTGACTGCGAAGTCACCGGCACGAACTCGACCTTGGTCGGGTCGTTGAAGATGGTGATCGCCACAGAGCGGCAGATCTCGACATTGAAGCCTTCCCACACGCCCTGCGCATTCGGTACGCCAAAGCCCGGGTTGGATGGTCCCTGAACGCCACAGCGGATGGTGCCGCGCTGCTTGATCGCATCAAGATCGCGACCGGCATTGGCCGCGGTCGTTCCCAGAAGCATCGCGCCAGCGGCGGCGATTCCCATGAGCCAGTTCTTCATTTGTTGCTCCCTTGCCATGACATAAACGGCAGACACAATGATTAAGGCTGTCGCCAGACGGACAGTCGGCGAAGCTGCGCAGTCAAGTCGCCCAAATTTGCGCAACTTCAAGACTGTCGCCGCATTTTTTGATGGGCTCGGCGACAAAAAAATGAACAGTTGCCGATTCAAGACGCAGATCGTCAGGGAATGGGCAGCTGGTGCTGCGAATATCGCCACATCGCGACCAAATCTACATCTGTACGTTGTTGTTATTTGTATGAAATCTTGGCCTTGCCCAATATGTCCGGCGCTCTGGCGCCCCAATCGCGGCGTCACGCAATTGGAAGCAGACTGGCGGCTCGCCGTGCCGTAAACACAAACGAAAGGCTTTCCCCCGAATGCTCTGACACTCGAGCGCGCTCGTTCGCCCCTGACATCCGCACAGCCTGCAAACGGTCCATGAGCTTCAACTTCGTCTCGACAGCCATTTCGCTCATGTTCGCATCAGGGCTCGCCTTTGGCCTCGGGGCCTGCGGGCTTGCCGATTTCAGCGGGCGCTATCCGACCAAGGGCGACGTCAAGCCGCATCCGGGGGTGGCATCGGCCCAGCGTTATCCCGTGCACGGCATCGATGTGTCGCGCTGGCAAAACGACATCGACTGGCAGGCCGTCAAGGCGGCCGGCACACGCTTCGTCTTCATCAAGGCGACCGAAGGCGGCGATCATATCGACCCGCGATTCCTGGCCAACTGGGCCGGTGCGCGCGCGGCGGGAATTCCCGTCGGGGCCTATCATTTCGTGTACTGGTGCCGGCCGGCGCATGAACAGGCGCAATGGTTCGTGCAGCACATCCCGCGCGATTCCGACGCGCTGCCGCCGGTGCTCGACCTGGAGTGGAACGGGCATAGCCGCACCTGCCCGCAGAAAGTTCCCCGCGAGGTGGCGCTGGAGAAGGCGCGCCTGATGCTGCGGGAACTCGAGGCCCACACGGGCAAGATCCCGATCATCTACACGGACATTACCTTCCACAGGGACGTGCTTGAAGGTGAACGCGAATTTGATCGCTACCCATTCTGGCTGCGTTCGGTCGCGGCCGTGCCGGAGGAACGCTACGCCGGCAGGCGCTGGGCCTTCTGGCAATACACGACCACAGGACGGGTTCCCGGCGTTCGCGGCGATGTGGACCGCAACGCGTTCTACGGCACAGACCAGGAGTTTTCCGGTTGGCTGCGCGGTGAGTTCGACCTGGGCAGCCGGACCTGGACCCGGGCCGCGCCAGCTGCCGTCCGTCCGGCGCCCGCTGCCGCCACGGCCCTGCCCGAGACGCCGCCGGAGGAGTGAGCCAAGGGCCTGGTCGCTTAACGACTTGTTTGTTCTATTTCGGATTTTAGCAACCGGAAAAACGAGATGTTTACCCTGCGCGCGTGATTGCTGGCTGCAAACACGGTGTCGTCAGCATGTCGCTTTCCCATTCCCGCCGCCCTGCTTCCCTGAGGCTGGCCGCTCTCATCATTCTTGCATCAGTCGGGTTTGTGTCCGCGGCAGAGGCGCGCAATCCGTTTCCGCGCAAGGGTGATGCCGATCCGCACCATGGCGTCCGCGACGCCAAGCAGAAGTCGATCCAAGGCATCGATGTTTCCCGCTGGCAGCTGGATATCGACTGGGTCCGGGTGAAAGAGGCCGGGACCCGCTTTGCCTTCATCAAGGCGACTGAAGGCGGCGACCTGCTCGACCGCAAATTCAGGGAAAACTGGAGCGAATCCAAGGCCGCCGGGGTTCCGCGCGGAGCCTATCACTTCGTGTTCTGGTGCCGCCCCGCGAAAGATCAGGTGCGCTGGTTTATCCGGAATGTGCCGAAGGACCCTGACGCGCTTCCGCCTGTTCTTGACGTCGAATGGAACAATCATTCGAGCTGCGCCAGGACACGCCCGGAAAAGGCGCGGGCCAAGATGCGCGAGATGCTGCGCGCTTTCGAGGCACATTACGGCAAGAAGCCGATCATCTACACCGACATCAACTTTCACGCCGATGTCCTGGAAGGGACAACGGAATTTGACGATTACCCGTTCTGGATCCGCTCGACGGCGGCGCGCCCCGAGACGCGCTACGAGAACAGGCCGTGGGAGTTCTGGCAGTTCACGACGACCGGCCGGGTGCCGGGAGTCACCGGCGATGTCGACCGCAACGCCTTCTTCGGCTCAGAGAAGCAGTTCACCGACTGGATGGCCGGGCGCTATGACATCGGGGCCCGCAGGCCAACCCATGCCTCGTCTCGCGTTGCCGCGCCCGCTGCACCGCAACCGCGCCCTGCCCCCGCTCAGGCCGCAGCGCCGACGCCCGCGCGCGCCGTCCAGACCGAGGGCAGGCCGCTGTCCCTGCGCCCGCCGCGCAGCGTCGGAACCACCGGTTCTGTCAGCCCCCGCCTGGCCGACAACTGACCGCGTCAGAGCCAGCGCCTGACGCTGTCCGCATAAGTGCGCCACGCATCGCCGAAGCGCGCCAGCAGATGCGCTTCCTCGCGCATGATGGCCAGCCGCGTGACCGCCATCACGAAGGGGGGGATGGCCAGTGCATACCACAGGGCGCCATAATGGAGCGCAAGCCCCGCCAGGATGATTGCCTCGGCCAGGTAGATCGGATTGCGTGAACGCCGGAACGGGCCTGTCGTGATCAAGGCGTCCGAGCGCAGATGCGGGAGCACAGTGGTCCTCGCCTGCCGAAAGCTGGCAAAGGCCCAGAGCATCAGGCCTGAGCCAGCCAGCATAAGGACCAGCCCAACGACCGATGCCGCAGCGCCGGTCCACGGCATCGGCAGTGGCACAAGCCGGTCAAGCAACGCAGCCGAGGCCAGCGCGCCGAAGAACAGGATCGGCGGCCACGGGATCGTGTTGGGCCGTTCGCGGTGCGGGTCCATGCGGAAGCCTTCGTGGCTCCTGCTCAGCCGACCTCGATGATCACCTCGATCTCGACCGTGATGTTGTTGGGCAAGGAGCCCATGCCGACGGCTGACCGGGCGTGGCGGCCCTTCTCGCCGAGCACCGCGACAAACAGGTCGGAGCAGCCATTGATGACCTGCGGGTGCATGCCGAAATCGGGCGTGGCGTTGACCATTCCCAGCACCTTGACGACCTCCACCTTGTCGAGCGAGCCGGCTGCCTCCTTCATCGCGGCGAGCAGGCCAAGGCCTGTCAGCTTGGCATGCTCATAAGCTTCGTCGACGGTGACGTCGGCGCCGACCTTGCCGGTATGGTTGGAGCCGTCCGGCTTGCGCGGTCCCTGCCCTGACAGGAACGCCAGATCGCCGACGCGCTTGAAGCGCACATAATTGGCGATGGGCGACGGCATGGAGGGCAATGTCAGCCCCAGCTTCTTCAGATTGTCTTCGGCGCTCACGGCTTTCTCCTCAGTTGATCTTGGCGAATTTCTTCGAGCGTCTCGGATGCCACCATTTGCCCTTGAGCACCACGCCCTCCGACACGATGCGCTGGTTGCCGATCAGGTGCTCGCCGACGACATCCACATAGTCGAATCTGCCTTCCTTCACTGTCAGGATCGTGGCGTCGCCGAGGGAGCCAGGCTTCAGCGAGCCATACTCCATGCGCTGCAGGGCCACCGCGGCGTTGACGGTCGAGGCCTTTATGACATTGCTGAGGCTCATTCCCATACACAGGAACTTCGACATGGTCGTGACCTGATCGAAGGCTGGGCCTTCGATGCAGAGCGTGTGGACATCGGACGAGATCGTGTCCGGTTCGAAACCGTTGGCCAGCATGGCCCGGGCGGTCTTGAAGGCGAACGAGCCGCCGCCATGGCCGATGTCGAAGAACACGCCGCGCTTTCGGGCGTTCAGGACGGCCTGCTTGACGGTGCCCTGCGCCGTACTCGGCGCGTTCGGGAATGGCCTGAACGCGTGCGTCAACACATCGCCGGGGCGTAGCATGTCCACCACCTCCTCGTAGGAGGGCGGCGGGTGATCGATATGGGCCATCAGCGGCATGCCGACTTGCTCCGCAACTTGCAAGGCCATGTTGAGCGGCGCAGTTCCCTGATCGCCCGAGGAATGCCGACCGACGCGCACCTTGATGCCGACGATAAGGTCGCGGTTCTTGTCGGCCACCTCGGCGCATTCGGCCGGCGCCATCAGGCGGACGTTCTCGCTCTCGCCGACCATGATCGTCTTGGAGAAGCCGTAGATGCCCGCGAACGAAACATGGAGGTAGGCGAGAATGCGCGCCTCCGCCTTTTCGATGACGTGCTTGCGAAATCCGGCCCAATTGCCGGGACCGGCGCTGCCGGTGTCGACTGAGGTGGTCACGCCCGAGGTCCGGCAAAACGCGTCGCCGTCGATCCCGAGCGACGTGCCGCCCCAGTAGACATGGGTGTGCAGGTCGATCAGCCCCGGCGAGACGATATAGCCCGCCACGTCGCGCACCTCCGTGTCAGCGCCCGGCTTCAGGTCTTTGCCGCAGGCCGCGACCCTGCCGGCGGTGAAAGCGACATCACGGATGCCGTCAAGGTTCTGCGACGGGTCGATGACCCGGCCGCCTTTGAGGATCAGATCGTAGTTCATGCGTTTCCCCCCGTATTGTGTCGTCAGTCCGGCTCCACCGCGCCCTTGCGCTCCACGATCATCCGATACTGCTCCGGCTCGCGGTGGCGGGCAAAATTGAAGGTTGAGGCCTTGTAGCTCCTGCACAGGTCGAGATCGCAGCGGGCGACGACCAGTTCGTCGTCCTGCGTCAGCGCCTGGCCGATGACTTCGCCGGTCGGGGCGATGATGGAGGAACCGCCGATCATCTCGCAGTCCTCCTCGACGCCGCATTTAGCCACGCCGACGACCCAGCTTCCGTTCTGGTAGGCGCCAGCCTGCATGACGAGCTGGTTGTGGAATTCGGAAAGCCGGTCGTGGTCGGGCGCCGGCGGGTTGTGGCGCGGGGTGTTGTAACCGAGCAGGATCATCTCGACGCCCTGCAGCCCCATCACGCGGTAGCTTTCGGGCCAGCGCCTGTCGTTGCAGATCATCATGCCGAGCAGCCCGCCACCAAGGTGGTCATCAGCGCGCCAGACCGGCCAGGACAGGTCGCCCACCTCGAAGTAGCGTTTCTCGAGATGCTGGAAGGCGCGCCACGGCTCGTGTTCGGCATGTCCCGGCAGATGAATCTTGCGGTATTTGCCGATGATCCTGCCGGACTTGCCGATCAAGATCTGCGTGTTGTAGCGGCGCACCCGGCCAGCCGCTGCAACCAACTCCGCATAGCCAAACGAGATGGCGAGGCCCAGGTCACGTGCTGCTTCGAGCAGGGGCGCGGTCTCCCCCGACGGCATGGATTGTTCGAAAAAGCTGTCGATTTCGGCCTGGTCGTCCATGAACCAGCGTGGAAAGAAGGTGGTCAGGGTCAGTTCGGGGAACACCACAAGATCGCAGCCATGGGCCTTCGCCTGCCGCAGGTGCTCGATCATCCGCCTGACAACGCTGGAGCGGCTGTCCGCCCGCTGGATCGGTCCCATCTGGGCGGCGCCCACGGTGATGATCCGGCTCATGGGGCGACCTCCTCCGGGGCCTTGCCGACAAGGGTGCGGTAAACGGCCGGATCGGTTGCGCCCTCCGTGCCATAAACGAGGACACGCGACTGCGGCGTGAGGCCAAGGTCGGCGCGCATGCCGGCGCTGGCTGCAGCAATCCGGAAGCCGGCGAGACCGGCGACGCCCGATTCGCCGCCGACCACCCCGATGGCGGCCAGATCGCGCATCGTGGCGATGGCCGCCGCGTCGGGGATCGACATGAACGCATCGGCCCCGATCCCGAGCAGTTCCCACGCGAGCAGCGACGGCTCGCCACACGCCAGCCCGGCCATGACCGTGTCGAGGTCGCCCGCAGCCGTCCGCAACTGGCCCGCCTTCGCGCTCTCGTAAAGGCAGTCGGCCTTGTCGGGCTCCACCACAGTCATGACGGGCCGGGCGGCGCCGAGCTTCTCCCAACGGTAGGACAGGACGCCTGCCGCCAGCCCGCCGACGCCGCCCTGCACGAAGACATGGGTCGGCCTGCCACCTTGGGACTCGACCTCCATGGCAAGCACGGCATAGCCCTGCATCACGGCCTTTGGCGTCTCTTCATAGCCGGGCCAGGAGGTGTCGGAGATGATGTGCCAGCCATTGCCCGCCGCAGCGGCCGCCGAAGCCCGGACACTCTCGTCGTAGTGCGCGCCCTCGCGACGCACCTCCGCCCCAAAGGCGGCGATTGCATCGGCGCGCCCCTGGCTGACGCCTTCATGGACATAGATCACGGCCCTGATGCCGGCCCGCCGTGCGCCCCAGGCCACGGAGCGGCCATGGTTGCCGTCGGTGGCACAGGTCACCGTCATTCCGTCCGCGCCGTGCTCCGCCGCCAGCCGCTGGACAGCGTAGGCGCCACCAAGCGCCTTGAAGCTCTTGAGCGCGAACCGATGTCCTTCATCTTTGTAGAGCACTTCCGCCACGCCGCAGGCCGCGGCGATCGAGGGCAACGACCGCAACGGGGTCGGCGCGTAGCCGTCCCACTGGCTGATCGCGGCCTGGGCCTGCGTCGCGCCGGCGAGCGACAGGATGGACCTCTGCGCATCCCCGTAGGCCAGAGAGCGGTCACACAGGCGATTCGTCAGCAGCCGTGCGGTCGGGAATTCGGTCAGCATGCACCATGGTCGAACGGCCCGGCCGGCGGGGTCAAGGCCTGTTTACCGCATGGCTGAAGGGCGCGTCAGGTCTGCCCGGGCGGATCCTCAGGCTTGCGGTGCTTCCTGATCAGGCCTTCTGGCTGGATCAGGCCTGCCGACATCACGAGCTTGGCTGCATCCTCGACCGAAACCGATATCTCGATGACGTCCTTGCGCGGCAGATAGAAGAAGAAGCCAGTCGTCGGGTTCGGGCTGCAAGGCAGGAATACGCCGATGTGTTCGTCGCCCGGCGGCAGTCCCGAGGCGACATCCGGCGCCGCTTCCTTGGAGAGGAACACGATCGACCACATCCCCTTGGTCGGATATTCGACCAGTCCGACCGTCCGGAAGGTGGTGCCGGTTGTCGAGAACACCGTCGAGAAGATCTGTTTCATGCCCTTGTAGAGGCCGCTGACCACGGGCGTGCGCTCAAGCAGCCCCTCGCTCGCCTCGATCAGGGCACGGCCCACAAGGTTCGCCGTCAGAAAGCCAAGCAAGGTCAGGCCGACAAGGGCGACCAGTAGCCCAAAGCCCGGAATTGCGAACGGCAGATAGCTTTCGGGCAGGATCGTGCTCGGGATCAGCGGCTTGACCCAGCCATCGGCCAGCGAAACGAACCACCAGGTCACGGCAGCCGTGATGGTCAGTGGGCCGGCAATCACCACGCCGGTGAGGAAATAGCGGCGCAGTCGGGCGGCAGCGCCGTGGCTGCGGGCGCTTTCCGCCGAGATCTCGGTCAGCACTGCGCCAATCTCGCGTGGATCAGGGCGCTGGTCCATGGTTGCTTGCCGCCTTTGCATGAAGGGTCACGTTGCAGTGCATCATGGCACAGAACGACAAAAAGGTGACGCCCTTATGCGTCACCTTTGTTGCTCAAGATTGCCGCGTGCGGGGCGTCCCCTGCCGCGAGGTCCTACTCGACCGTGACGGACTTGGCCAGATTGCGCGGCTGGTCGACATCTTTGCCCATGCCGAGCGCCGTGTGATAGGCGATCAGCTGCACCGGAACGGCATAGACCATCGCAGTGAAGGTCGCGGGCATGGTCGGCATGATGATGGTCGCCTCAGGCTTGATCGAAATCTCGCTGGCGCCCTTTTCGTCGGTGATGAGGATGATGCGCCCGCCTCGCGCGGCGACCTCGTGCATGTTTGAGGCGGTCTTCTCGAACAGATGGTCGTGCGGCGCCACCACGATGACCGGCATGTCCTCGTCGATCAGGGCGATCGGGCCGTGCTTGAGTTCCCCAGCCGCATAGCCTTCGGCATGAATGTACGACAGTTCCTTCAGCTTGAGCGCGCCCTCGAGCGCCAGCGGGAAGCTGGTGCCGCGCCCGATGTAGAGGACATCCTTTGCCTTTCCGAGCCTCTGAGCGAGGCGCGAGATATCCAGTTCGGACTTCAGCGCCTGCGTCATCAGGCCCGGCAGCATGATCAGTTCCTGCACGAGTTCGGCCTCGCGCGCCTCATCGATCACGCCGCGCATGCGGCCGGCGGCGATCGCCAGGCTTGCCAGCGTCACGAGCTTGCAGGTGAACGCCTTGGTCGAGGCCACGCCGATCTCGGGGCCGGCGGTGATCGGCGCGACGATGTGGCTTTCACGGGCGATGGTCGAGGTTGGAACATTCACTACCGACAGGATCGTCTGGTTCTGGCTCTTGGCGTAGCGCAGCGAGGCGAGCGTGTCGGCGGTCTCGCCGGACTGCGACAGGAACATCGCCACGCCATTGCTGGCCGGCATCGGCGGCTCGCGGTAGCGGAACTCGGAGGCCACGTCGATCTCTACGGGCAGGCGCGCGAGGCTCTCGAACCAATAGCGCGCCGTCAGGCCGGCGAGATACGCCGTGCCGCAGGCCGACATCGTCAACCGCTCGACCTTGCTCCAGTCGAGCGTCTCGCTGAAGGGCATGCGCACCTTGCGCGAGACCATGTCGATGTAGGTCGTCAGCGTATGGGTGACGACCTCAGGCTGCTCGTGGATCTCCTTGGCCATGAAATGGCGGTGGTTGCCCTTGTCGACGAGCGCGGCGCCGGCGGCGACCAACTGGGCCGGCCGGTTGACGACCTTGCCGTCGACATTGCGGAACTCGACGGAGTTGCGGTGCAGGATCGCCCAGTCACCATCCTCCAGATAGGCGATCATGTTGGTGAAGGGCGCCAGCGCGAAGGCGTCGGACCCCAGATACATCTCGCCGTCGCCGATGCCGACGGCCAGCGGCGGGCCATTGCGGGCGCCGATCAGCAAGTCCTCTTCGCCCGAGAACAGGAAGGCCAGCGCAAAGGCACCCCGAAGCTTTGGCAGGACGGCGCCGACAGCCTCCACCGGCTTGAGGCCGCGGTTGATCTCGCGCGTGACCAGATGGGCCACGACCTCGGTGTCGGTCTCGGATTCGAACTGGAATCCCTCGGCCTCCAGCTCGGCCCGGAACTCCGCGAAGTTCTCGATGATGCCATTGTGGACCACGGCCAGCTTGTCGGTCGCGTGCGGGTGGGCATTGGGCACGCTCGGGCGGCCATGGGTTGCCCAGCGTGTGTGGCCGATGCCGATCAGCCCGCTCAGCGGCTCCTTGGAGAGCTTGGTCTCCAGATTGCGCAGCTTGCCCTCAGCGCGGCGGCGCGTGAGCTTGCCGTTTTCGAGCGTGGCGACGCCCGCTGAATCATAGCCCCGGTATTCGAGGCGGCGCAGGGCCTCCACCACATCCAAGGCAACCGGGTTCTTGCCAAGAATTCCAACAATGCCGCACATCGTCGCGATCATCCTTGATGGTTTCGCCAAACGCCCGCGAGGGCAATGGCTCAGTGAACGTCAGCGCAGAGCTAGATGCTTCGCCCGCCGATCACCAATCACATTGATTGAACAGTTATGAAAGGACTGGCTGGCCATGCGGTTAACCGCAGAAAGACCGACGAAACAGTCAAGCACGCCAATTCAGGTTTTCTTGCGGTCGCGGTTTCGAGCGTGGAAGGCGTCGGCCCAACCTTCGATGTTGGTCTGACGCGCCCGCCCGACAGCCAGTGCGCCAGACGGAACGTCCTTCGTCACCACTGTGCCTGATCCGACATAGCCGCCGGCGGCCACCGTCACCGGCGCGACAAGCGATGAGTTTGAGCCGATGAAAGCGCCCTCGCCGATCACGGTCCGGTTCTTGGCATAGCCATCATAATTGCAGGTGATGGTTCCCGCTCCGATATTGGCCTCCGCGCCGACCACCGCGTCGCCGAGATAGGTCAGGTGGCTGACCTTCGCGCCCTTGCCCAGCGTCGTGGCCTTGATCTCGACGAAGTTCCCGACCTTGACCTTTGCGCCGAGATCGGCGCCCGGACGGAGCCTTGCGAACGGGCCGACGCTGGCCCCCGCGCCCACACGGGCGCCCTCGAGGTGTGAGCAGGCGTGGATTGTCGCGCCATCCTCGACCGTGACCTTCGGGCCAAAGAAAACCTGTGGCTCCACAATCACATCACGTCCAAACCTCGTGTCATGGCTGAGATAGACCGAGGACGGGTCGAGCATGGTGACGCCGGCCTGCATTGCGGCGGTCCGCAAGCGCGACTGCATGGCCGCTTCGGCGGCGGCGAGCTGAACCCGGTCATTGACGCCCTGCACCTCGCGCTCGGGCGCGGTCAGAACCCGCGTGGCCAAGCCCATCGCGCAGGCGATGGCGGGCGCATCGGTGAGGTAGAACTCCTTCTGCACATTGGCGTTGCCGATGCGCGACAGGATCTCCAGCGCGTGTCGCCCCGACATCGCCAGCAGGCCGGCGTTGCACAAGGCAATGCGGCGCTGAGCCTCGGTGGCATCCTTGTGCTCGACGATGCCTTCCAGCGTTTTGCCTGAAACGATCATCCGGCCGTAACCGGCCGGATCGGTCGCCTCGAACCCAAGCCCGACGATCGCCGCGCCTTCGGCGAGCGCAGCGCGCAGGCGAGCGAAGGTTCCGGCCGTGACGAGCGGGGTGTCGGCAAAGGCCACGATCACATCATCATGGCCGCGCCTGAGTGCCGCGCTTGCGGCAAGCACGGCGTGGGCGGTCCCGAGACGCTCGCGCTGCGCGAAGATTTCGCAGCCGGGGACGGCGGCCTGAGCTTCGCCGGCCACATCATCCCGGTCGGGACCGATGACCACCGCGACATGCGTCGCGCCGGCGTCGCTGACAGCTGCCAACACATGGCCGACCATGCTGCGGCCGGCGATGCGGTGAAGAACCTTCGGCACAGCCGACTTCATTCGGGTGCCCTCGCCAGCGGCGAGGACGATGGCCAGGCAGCTTCGGGCGGTGTTCTCGTCAGGCATGGCGGGACGTGTCCTGGCTTGTCGGGGCTTGCACGCGTCGATGGCGCTGCGCACCGGTCCGGGTTTGTGTCGATTCGACCAGCCCGATGCGCGCGCTACTCCTAATTCACAGGCGCGCTGAACTCAAACGGCACTGGTGGATGGCACAAAGCGTGCTAATAGCCCTCCCGAGCAATTCCTGTTGGCGTCAACATCATCCCTTCTATGGCCATCGATTTCACGCGGCGAGATGCGCTTACCGGCCTTGGTGCTGCCTGCACTCTGGCGGCGCTGCCTGTGTCTGCCCAGCAAAACGGATCGATCACGTTTCCCGGGCCTCTGGGCGATGGCCAACGCTTCTCGGCGATGACGGTTCCGGACGTGGCGCGCGCCCTGGCGAGACGTCCGATGGCGCCCAATCCGACCGATCTTCCGGATGGGCTCGGATCGCTGTCGATGGATGCGATCGGCGCGATCCGGATGCAACCGGCGAGCTGGATCTGGGCCGGCGAACAACGCGGCTTCGCCGTTGAGCCCCTGCACCGCGGCGGCATCTTCAACAACCAGGTGCAGATCTACGTGGTCGAGGACGGCGTCAGCCGCCGCATCGGCTTCGACAAATCCCGTTTCGAGTACGGACGGACGCCGGTTCCCGCGACAGCGAACGATCTGGGCTTTTCGGGGTTCAGGCTTCATTTCGGCAATGACAGGCTGCTGGAAGCGGCGGTGTTTCAGGGCGCGACGTTCTTCAAGGCCGTGGCCAGAGGCCAGATGATGGGCGCGGTGGCGCGTTCTCTCGTGCTAAGGCCCGGCGAGCAGCGGGGCGAAGAGGTTCCGTATTTCCGCGGCTTCTGGCTCGAACGGCCCGGGCCGGCCGCCACGACCTTCACCGTTCATGGACTGATCGATTCCGAGAGCGCCACGGCCGCAGTCCGCATGACGCTGCGCCCGGGCGACGTCACCATCAACGACATCGAGTTGACGGTGTTCGCGCGGGTCCAGCTCGACAATGTCGGCTTTGGCGGGATGATGGGCAACTTCCTGTTCGCGCCGCAGCGGCGCAGGGTATTCGACGACGTCAGGCCCGCGGTGCACGAGGTCTCCGGCCTGCAGATGCGGACCGGCGCGGAAGAGTGGGTGTACCGACCGCTGAACAATCCCGAACAGCTGCAGGTCTCCGCCTTCATCGACCAGAATCCGCGTGGCTTCGGCCTCGTGCAGCGCGAACGCGACTACAGCGCCTTCCAGGACGACGACCAGCGCTTCGAGCTCCGCCCCTCCGTCTGGATCGAACCGCTCGGCGATTGGGGTGCAGGCACCGTGCAACTGCTGGAAGTGCCGACCGACTCCGAGATAAACGACAACATCATCGCGCACTGGAGGCCGCGTCAGCCTTTGCCTGCAGGCTCCGAAACGACCGTGGCCTACCGCCAGATCTGGTGCTGGCAGCCGCCAGAGACGCCTCCGGTGGTGATTGCGCGACTGACCCGCCAAGGCCGGGGCTCAGGCGGACGCCGCCGCCGTTTTTTCGTCGACTTCACGGGCGACCTGTTGGCCGACGCCTCCCTGGGACAAGGTGTGAAGGTGGTGCTGTCTGCGACACCGGGTACAATCCTGAACATGCGTTTTGTGCATTATCCCGAACGGCGCACCATGCGTGTCGCGTTCGAGCTTGACCCTGGCGCTGAAAGTGCGTGCGAAATGCGCCTGCAGCTTGAGGCGGGCGGCAAACCGATCTCAGAAACTTGGCTGAACCGATGGACGCCCTAGCTGGCCACAAACTGGCTGCCGTCGCCGACACGCAGGACGCCGCGCTGCCGCCCGAAAGCAGGCTGGCGATGCCGACGCAGTCGCTGCGCCGCTGGTCGCGCAGCGAGGAACGGTCACGGAGCCAGCCCCGCGCCTGGAAGACGCCGTGGTTGTCGCGCCTGTTCGTCTTCGGCGTGGCATTCCTGCTCACGGCCTATGGCGTCCGGGAAATGTACGAGGTCGTGTCGGTGAGCCGCACGACATCGCTGCAGTATGTCCTGCTGGCGCTCTTCACGGTGAACTTCTCGTGGATCGCCCTCGCCTTCTCAAGCTCGGTGCTGGGTTTTCTCGTCCTGCTGCTGCGCAAGCCGCAGAGCGCGCGCGCAACGTCGCTGTCGAAGCGCACCGTGATCGTGATGCCGATCTACAACGAATCGACTGCGCGGACCTTCGCGGCGGTGGCCGCCATCCGCGAGTCGGTCGATGCCACCGGGCTCGGCGACAGTTTTGACTATTTCATCTTGTCGGACACTACCAATCCGGATGTCTGGGTCGCGGAGGAGCGCGCCTTTCTCGCGCTGCGCGGGCGGCTCGGACCGGATGCGCGGCTGTACTACCGGCACCGGCCCAAGAACCATCACCGCAAGGCCGGGAACATCGCCGACTTCGTGACGCGCTGGGGCGGCCATTACGAGCACATGGTCGTGCTCGATGCCGACAGCCTGATGACCGGCTATTGCATCGTCCGTCTGGCCGCCGCGATGGAGGCCGATCCCGACGCCGGCATCATCCAGTCGCTACCGCTGATCATCAACCGCAACACGCTGTTCGCACGGCTCCAGCAGTTCGCGGCCCGCGTCTACGGTCCGGTGATCGCCACCGGTCTGGCGCAATGGGCCGGGCGGGACTGCAACTATTGGGGCCACAACGCCATCATCCGGACCGCGGCCTTCGCCGCCCATTGCGGCCTGCCGGACCTCAAGGGCAAGCCGCCCTTTGGCGGCCATATCCTGAGCCATGACTTTGTCGAGGCGGCCCTGATCCGCCGCGCCGGCTGGTCGGTCTACATGCTGCCTGACCTGCACGGCTCCTACGAAGAGAGCCCGCCATCGCTGATCGATCTCTCGGCTCGCGACCGGCGCTGGTGCCAGGGGAACCTGCAGCACAGCCGCGTCATGTTCGCGCGCGGACTGAAATGGCCTACGCGGCAGCATTTCGCCACCGGGATCATGTCGTATCTGGCCTCCCCCTTCTGGCTGATGCAGCTCGTGGTTGGCATCGCGCTGGTGCTGCAGGTGAAGTACGCCCGTCCCGAGTACTTCACCAACGAGTTCACGCTGGTTCCCGTCTGGCCGCGCTTCGACCCGGAGCGCTCGCTGGCGCTGTTCGGGCTGACAATGGCGATCCTGCTGGCTCCGAAACTGTTCGGCTGGCTCCTGACCCTGTTCAACAGCGCCGAGCGGCGGGCCTGCGGCGGGGGCATCCGGCTCACCATCTCCGCCGTCCTCGAAATCATCATGTCCGCGTTGCTCGCCCCGATCATGATGGTGATCCAGTCCGGCTCGGTGTTCCAGATCATTGCCGGGCGCGACACAGGCTGGAACCCGCAACGCCGCGATGACGGCTCGATTCCGTTCAAGGACATTGTGCGACGGCACCGCGCCCATACCGCACTCGGCGTCTTCACCGGCATCACGGCCTTCCTGATCGCGACCTCGCTGTTCGCCTGGATGTCGCCGACGATCCTGGGCCTGCTGCTGGCGATCCCGCTGTCATGGGCCAGCGGCCAGCTTGCCATCGGCCTGTGGCTGAAGCGGCGGAAATTGCTGCTCACGCCCGAGGAAGGCTCTCCGCCAGCCATCGCCACACGCGCCAACGAGTTGCAGATCGAGTTCGCCCGGCAGCGTTTCGACGATGCGGACGGGCTTCTCGCGCTTTACCAGAACCCTGACCTTTTCGAGGCGCATGAGCGGATGCTGCCGCATCTGCCGCCCCGGCAGCGCGGCCATGTCGAGACGGAACGCGCGGTGGCCGAGGCCAAGCTGGTCGACGCCAGGACCATCGACGAGGCGATGGCCTGGCTGAAGCCGAAGGAGCGCATGATCGTGCTGCACGACCGCGCCCTGCTGTTCCTCCTCCGGCAACTGGAGGGTCCGAGCCGCGCCACAGCGCTCGCGGCGGAGTGACCGACAGGCGCTCTTCAGAACACCATGCAGGAGGCTGTGACGACGCCGGCCGCCAGCGATGACGCTCCGAGAAGCAGCGCGGATGCCACCTCACCGTTGGCGATCCGCTGCGACAGGTTTGGCAAGAGCAGCCGCACCAGCCAATAGATCAGGATCTGGATCAAGACCGCCACCAGCCCGTAGACCAGCAAGTCGACGACGGTCTTCGCGTTGATGATCGCGCTCGACAGTGGCAGGGCGAAGCCGGTCAGGCTGAGGCCAAGCGACGAGGCGGCGGCCACGTTGTTCTGGCGGATCAGCTCGAACTCATTGTGGGTCGTCGAGACCGTGTACAGGAACAGATAGGCCGCCGTCAGGCCCGTCGCCGCGCTGAAGAACAACAGGAAATCCGGCAATCCCTGGATTGACGTGTAGAGCATGGCAACTCCTCCAGCCTGAATCACGCAGCGGTGATCAGGATGGAGGTACCGTGCGCCACTGCAGCCGGGACGACAAGTCCGTCCGGGGCGGCGCCATGCTTGATCCCGGCCTCATCGAGCCGGCTCCGCATGGCCGCCAGATCAGCGACCTCGACCGTGAAGCCCTCGAAGGCGGGAGCCGTGCCAGCCGCTGCAACCGCGATCCGCCCGCGCGGGAGGCGGTAGCTGAGCCCGCCATGCGGCGTGCCCGAGCTGCTGACGCCCGAAAAAGCGTCGAGAAACCCTTGGTGGCTCTCTGGATGCGGCACAGTCATCCGAACCTCTGCGAGACGCAAGGCCGCGTTGGGGTGCTTCTGGAACTCCGGATTCCAGAAGTTCTGAGGCTCGTGCTGCTGGCAGACGAAGAAGCCAAGCGCCGGAGCACCAGGATCGGTCGCGAACGCCAGCGTGAAAGCCACGCGAACCGTGCTGCCATCGGGACGGCTGGCCTGCCTTTCGAAGAAGAAGGGCTCGAACTCGCCGATTCCGGAGGCGTGGAAGGCGGCGTTATCCGCCGCTGCATCCGTGCTTTCCAGCACCAGCATCGAGAAGCCCTCGCCGGCCGCAAGCGCATCGCGCACGAATGCGCCAAAGGAGAAGCGCCCCGGGGCGTGCTCGGGGATGAGCCCGGCTTCGCCGACGGTGATCAATTCCAGAAAGCTGCCGGGGAACTGCACGATCCGGTTGTGCGTGCCCCATGGATGCCGGTTGCGTGCGCCGACCCTGAAGCCAAGCCGCTCGTAGAAAGCTCCCGCCGCATCAAGATCATGGACGCCGATGACGAGGTGGTCGAGGCCGCGACCGGCCATCAGACGAGGCGGCTCTGCGTCTTCGCGGCGGCGATGAAGCTGGCGAAGAGCGGATGTGGCTCGAACGGGCGGGATTTCAATTCCGGATGGTACTGCACGCCGATGAACCAGGGATGATCTTCGTACTCGACCGTTTCCGGCAGAAGGCCATCGGGCGACAGGCCGGCGAACTTCAGCCCCTTGGCCTCCAGCATCTGCCGATAGCCCATATTGACCTCGAAACGGTGCCGGTGACGCTCCGAGATCGTGGTCGAGCCGTAGATTCCGGCGATTCGTGAGCCCCGGGCGAGCGTCGAGGCATAGGCGCCCAGACGCATCGTACCGCCAAGATCGCCGCCTGCCGCCCGCGTCTCCAGCTCATTGCCCTTCATCCATTCCGTCATCAGGCCGACAACGGGCTCCGTCGTCGGGCCAAACTCCGTCGAATTGGCGGCGGCGACACCGGCCAGCGAGCGGGCCGCCTCTATCACGGCCATCTGCATACCGAAACAAATGCCGAAATACGGCACCTTGCGCTCGCGCGCGAACCGCGCCGCGCGGATCTTGCCCTCGGCGCCGCGGATGCCGAAGCCGCCGGGAACCAGAATGCCGTGAACATGCTCGAGAAAGGGCGATGGATCTTCCTTCTCAAAGACCTCGCTCTCGATCCAGTCGAGGTTCACCTTGACCCGGTTGGCGATGCCGCCATGGGTCAGCGCCTCGATCAGGGATTTGTAGGCGTCCTTCATGCCGGTGTACTTGCCGACGACCGCAATCGTGACCTCACCCTCGGGCGCATGGATGCGCTCCGAAATGCTCTTCCAGCCGGAGACGTCGGGTTCGCGCGCGCCCTCCTCCATGCCGAAGGCTGCCAGAACCTCGTCGTCGAGGCCTTCGGCGTGGTAGGCCAGCGGCACGTCGTAGATCGAGCCCAGATCGCGCGCCTCGATCACGGCGGTGGGGCGCACGTTGCAGAACAGCGCCAGCTTGCGGCGCTCCTCGACAGGGATCGGACGATCGGTGCGGCAAAGCAGGATGTCCGGCTGAATGCCGATCGAGCGCAACTCGGCCACGGAATGCTGCGTGGGCTTGGTCTTGAGCTCGCCCGCGCTCGGAATATAGGGCAGCAGGGTCAGGTGGATGTAGATCACCGAACCGCGCTTCTGCTCCTGCCCGACCTGCCGGATGGCTTCGAGGAAGGGAAGGCTCTCGATGTCGCCGACGGTGCCGCCGACCTCCACCAGGACGAAATCATAATCCTCGTTGCCGGCGAGCACGAAATCCTTGATCGCGTTTGTGACATGCGGGATGACCTGGATCGTGGCGCCGAGATAGTCGCCGCGCCGCTCCTTGGTCAGGATGTCCATATAGATGCGGCCGGTCGTGATGTTGTCGTTGCGCTGCGCCGCGCGTCCGGTGAAACGCTCGTAATGGCCGAGGTCGAGGTCCGTTTCTGCGCCGTCGTCGGTCACGAAGACCTCGCCGTGCTGATAGGGGCTCATCGTGCCCGGATCGACGTTGAGATAGGGGTCCAGCTTGCGCAGGCGAACCTTGTAGCCGCGCGACTGCAAAAGAGCCCCGAGAGCGGCCGACGCGATGCCCTTGCCAAGTGAGGAGACCACGCCGCCGGTGATGAAGATGTACCGCGTCATGGGATTCGTTCCTTAGACCTGTTCCCGCGATTCGGGGAGCGCGAGTTTGGCGCGCCGCCTTGCGAAATTCGCTTGTCCACAAAAGAGAAGGGCCGGGAAACCGGCCCTTGGGTGCTGCTGATCCGGCCTACTGCGGCGGCGCCGAGGGCCTGGGGGGCTGGGCCCCGCTCTGGTCCTGCATCTGCCGGAGCTGGTCGAGAACGCCGCCGCCTGCGGGGGCCGGGGCCGAGGGAGCTCCCGGCACGGTGGCTGGAGCCGTTGGGGTCGCGCCGTCAAGGATCGAGCGCGGTGTACGGTTGTGAGACGCCAACACCGACAGGATCAGGCTCGTGCAGAAGAAGACTGCCGCCAGGATCGCCGTGGTGCGCGTCAGGGCGTTGGCCTGGCCACGACCGGTCATGAAGCCGGAAATGCCTCCGCCGCCGCCGCCCAGCCCCATGCCTCCCTCGGAGCGCTGCAGCAGCACGACAATGACGAGGGCGATCACGACGATCAGATGAATGACGATCAGGACTGACTGCATGGTCTCACAGATATGGGAAGCGGCCAGCCAAAGTGCCAGCGCGATCGGTTGGACGGGCCATTAGCATGGGGGACGCATGCTGCCAAGGCATCAGGCGCATAGTGGCACGGGCTGGGATGGGCTTGCGGCAATTCCCTTTTTCTGGTCGTGAATGGACGGATCTCGCATCCTTCCCAAGACAGCATCTTCCCGGACACTGGAGAGACTGACATGAGCGTTGCCAACGGACGGGCTTTGCTGGCCACTCCAGGACCAACGAATATTCCGGACCGCGTGCTCCAGGCCATGATGAGGCCGGCTGAGGAGCTGCATACACCGACCATCATCGATCTGACGACGACATTGCTCGCGGACCTCCAGAAGCTGTTCCGGACATCCGGGCAGACCTATCTTTATGCCTGCAACGGGCACGGCGCCTGGGAGGCTGCGCTCACCAACGTGCTGTCGCGGGGTGACAAGGTCCTGGTGCTGGCGAGCGGGCGCTTCGCGGTCGGCTGGGGCGAGATGGCCAGCTTCATGGGCGTCGATGTCGAGGTCCTTGCAGGATCGTGGAGCGCCGCGGTCGATCCAGCCGCTGTCGAATCCCGGCTCAGGCAGGACCGTGACCACAGGATCAAGGCCGTGCTGATGGTGCAGGTCGATACGGCGTCGGGGGTCGCCAACGATGTGCTCGCCGTCCGCGAGGCCATCGATGCGGCCCAGCATCCGGCTCTCTACATGATCGACGGCGTCGCCTCGCTGGCCTGTATGCCCTTCGAGATGGACGCCTGGGGCGTCGATGTGGCGATGTCCGCCTCCCAGAAGGGGCTGATGACCTCTCCCGGACTTGGCTTCGTGGCGGCCAACGACAAGGCGCACAAGGCGCACGAGAGCGCCAATCTGAGGACACGCTACTGGGACTGGACCTCGCGCCGCAGCCCGCTGCACTACATGAAGCATTGCGGCACACCGCCCGAGCACCTGATGTTCGGTCTCAGGGCGTCGCTCGACATGATTTTCGAGGAAGGCCTTGATGCCGTCTGGAAGCGCCATGCCCTGCTGGCCGGAGCGACCCACGCCGCCGTCTCGCGCTGGGCCGAGGGCCAGTGCCTTGCCCTCAATGTCGATGACCCGGCGCAGCGCGCGGCATCGGTGACGCCCGTGCTGACGAAGGGGTTCGAGCCCGGCAAGGTGTCGGAATTCACCCGAACCATGTGCGGCGTGACGCTTGGCGGCGGGCTTGGCGACCTCAGCGGCAAGGCCTTCCGCATCGCGCATATGGGCCACTTCAACGCGCCGATGGTGCTGGGTTCGCTGGCGGCCGTCGAGATGGCGCTGCAGGCGCTGGACATCCCACACGGCAGCGGCGGCACGGCGGCGGCCATCGCGCATCTGAGCGCCGCTGTCAGCGCACCGGGCGGATAAGGCCGGCTCGCCAGCTGGTCCCATATGGCCGCAATCGAGGTGCCCGCCGGAACATGCGGCTGCCGAAGGCGTTGTTGTTGCTCAAAGGCATATGCCTTGACTGCAACAGGAGCCAACGATGACCACCATGAAGACCACCATTTCCGCCTGCGTCCTTGCTCTCGGACTCTCAAGCGCTGCCTATGCCCAGGGCACGGCCCAGATGATGCCACAGCCGAATGCCACGGTGAAGGACGCCTACACCGAGCAGCAGGCCCGCGTCGAATGCGATACGCGCATCAAGACCAAGCCACCGGCGAATGCCAACACGGCGACGGCCATGCGCACCTGCATGGATGAGTTGATGCGCGGCGGCGGCACCGCAAACTGACCTGACGCCCGGATGCCGCCCAACGCGCCATTGCCCGCCCGCTGAGGAGCGGCATCCACCCATTCAGATTGCCCTGACGATGCCGAGGAAATCCTCGGCCTTGAGGCTCGCGCCGCCCACGAGCGCACCGTTGACATTCGGCAGCGCCATCAGCTCCGCAGCATTGGACGGCTTCACCGAACCGCCATACAGGACGCGCACTTTCGCCGCTTCGGCCTTGCCCAGCAAACGGCCCAGTTCGGCCCGGATCTCGGCATGCACCTCCGCCACATCGGCGGCGGTGGGGGTCTTGCCGGTGCCAATGGCCCAGACGGGTTCATAGGCGATCACCACGCCCGCGCCCGTGGCCGTCTCCGGCAGCGAGCCGCGCAACTGCTTCTTGACGACGGCGATCGTCCTGCCGGCCTCGCGCTCGGCCAGCGTTTCGCCGATGCAGATGATGGGAACGAGAAACGCGCCCAGCGCTGCCTCGGCCTTGGCCTTCACATCCGCGCTGGTTTCGCCGTGCAGCGTGCGGCGCTCGGAGTGGCCGACAATGACGAAGGCCGCGCCGGCATCCGCCACCATGGCGGCCGAAATGTCCCCCGTGAAGGCGCCGGACGGGCTGGCATGGCAATCCTGCCCCCCGGTCGCGACGCCGGTTCCGATCAGGGCGGAGGTCATTGCGTGCAGCACCGTCGCTGGCGGGCAGATCAGCACATCGGATCTGGCGCGCACGCCGGCATCGACACCGCGCGCGATGGCCATGGCCGTTTCCAATGAGCCCCTCAGGCCGTTCATCTTCCAGTTGCCGGCGACAAGGGGCTTGGGGGCGATGGCCATCGTCTGAATCCTGTTTGCAAGAGTTCGGCGAGCGATAGCAACCCCGCCCTCTCCCCGCAATTGCCTCATTGCGGCGGCGCGGTGGTCTGCCTATAAGTCCGGCACGACACGCCGGAGCTGGTTCGCCCCATGATGATGCAAGGTATCCGCAATGCAGGCCAGACCTGGCTCGGCAAATTGCTGGTCGCGATCCTGTTCTCGATTCTGATCGGTTCCTTCGCCATCTGGGGCATCGGCGACATCTTCCGCGGCGCGAGCCGCAACACGGTCGCCACAGTGGGCAAGACCGACATCGACATCGAGAAAGTGCGCACTGCCTATCAAGCTGAACTGCAACGCCTGTCGCGGCGCTTCCGGCAGAACATCTCGCCGGAACAGGCGCGCATGTTCGGGATTGACCAGCAGGTCCTGTCTCGGCTGATCACGGAAGCGGCCATGGACAGCGACGCCACGGCGCGGGGGCTGACGCTCAGCAATGACATGGTGGCGCAATCGATTATCGAGGATCAGAGCTTTCGCGGTTCATCGGGCCAGTTCGACCGCGGCATGTTCAACGAGTTGCTGCGGCAGTCCGGGCTGAACGAGGCCATGTATGTCCGCGAGCAGCGTTCCGCGATCGTGCGCAACCAGCTTGCCGAGAGTATTTCCGGCCTGACAGCCGCGCCCGTCGCCATGCAGGAGGCGGCGCATCGTTACCGTAACGAGCAGCGCGTGCTGTCCTTCTTCGAGGTGCCGCCCGCCGCTGTCGGCGAGATCGCCGTGCCTGCGGACGATGTGCTGCGCAAGTTCTATGATGAGCGCAAGGCTGCCTTCCGTGCACCCGAGTACAGGACCGCGTCGCTTCTGATCCTGACGCCGCAGACTCTGGCCGACCCGACTGCGGTGACCGACGCCGATGCGGCCGCGCATTACGAGCGGATCAAGACCCGTTTCGGCCGCCCTGAACGCCGCACCATCCAGCAGATCGTGTTCCCCAATCAGTCCGAGGCAGCGGCGGCTCTCGAAAAGATCAAGGCGGGCAGCAGCTTCGAGGATATCGCGAAAGAACGGAACATTTCGGACGCCGACCTCACCCTCGGCAGCTTCACGCGGACCGAAATGCTTGATCAGGCTGTGGCGACGGCGGCGTTCGCCCTTGCCGCGAACGCCGTCAGCGATCCCGTTCAAGGGGCTTTCGGCTACGCGCTGGTGCGGGCGACCGCCGTCGAGCCTGAATCGCTGCGTCCGCTGGCTGAGGTGGTTGCCGATGTCCGGATGGATCTTGCGCTCAGCACCGCTGTCCGGATTCTCAACGAGATTCACGACAAGGTCGAGGACCAGAGGGCTTCCGCCCGGCCGCTCACTGAAATCGCAAGGGACCTGAAGCTGCCGCTCACCGTCCTGGGGCCGGTCGACCGGAACCGCCAGAGCAATGGCGGCCAGCCCCTGGCCACGGTTCCGATGCTGGAGCAGGTGGTTGAAGCGATGTTCCGGGCCGATATCGGCACCGACAACGAACCCGTCCGGACACGGGACAACGGCTATGTCTGGCATGATCTCAGCGCGATCGAGCCGGCCCGCGAGCGCAGCTTCGACGAGGTGCGCAACACTGTGATCGTGCAGTGGCAGCAGGATGAGGTCACCACCCGCCTGCAGGCCAGGGCGCGCGAGATCACCGACCGCATCGCAAAGGGTGAAGCCTTCGAGGCTGCCGCCGCGTCGGTCCAGGCGGAGGTGAAGACGTCACCGGCACTGACCCGGGCCAGCAGCCTGCCCGAGTTCCCGGCCAATGTCCTCACCGTGGCGTTCGGGGCCCCGCTCAACGCCGCCCAATCGGCCGACCTCGGTCCGGAGCGCGGGCGCATGGTGTTCAGGGTCCTGTCTGCCTCAACACCGCCGTTCTTGCGTTCGACGCAGGAGGCCGAGAATGTCAGCCAGCAGCTTGGCCTTGCGCTCGGTGATGACCTTCTGGCGCAGTATGTCAGCGCACTCCAGGCCCGCCTGGGGGTCAGGATCAACCAGCAGACCCTCCGCAACGCAACAGGTGGCGGGGACAGCTGAGGCATGTCCGCATCCTTCGATCTTGCGGCCTTCACCGCAGCCTATGATGCGGGACATGGTCAGATCGTGCGCGATGTCCTGGTGTCGGATTGCGAGACGCCGGTCGCCGCATTCCTGAAGCTGAGGGCGCGCACCGAGGGGTCCGCCTTCCTGCTGGAATCCGTCGAGGGCGGCGCGGTGCGCGGTCGCTACTCGATGATCGGCCTTGCCCCCGACCTCGTCTGGCGCTGCGACAAGGGCCGCGTGGAGATTGCCCATCCCCTCTCCGGCGATGCAGGGTTCAGGACCGATGCCGCAGCGCCCTTCGACAGCTTGCGGCGGGTTCTGGCCGAAAGCCGCATCGACACGCAAGGCATCGACCTGCCCATGGCGGCCGGCCTGTTCGGCTATCTCGGCTATGACATGGTCAGGCTGATGGAACGGCTTGCGCCGCGCAAGGACAGCGGCCTTGGCCTGCCCGATGCCATCCTCGTCAGGCCCACCGTGATGGTCATCTTCGACGCCGTCCGTGATGAGATGTCTGTCGCGGCTGCGATCAGGCCGATGCCCGGCGTCAGTGCGCGGGCCGCATACGAGATGGCGCGAGACCGGATCGACGCCGTCGTCGCGAGCCTCGAAGCCCCCCTGCCCGTCGACGCCCGCGTCGATGTCAGCGGCTTCGAGCAGCCGGTTCCGGTCTCCAACACCTCCGCCGCGGCTTATTCCGCCATGGTCGATCGGGCGAAGGAGTACATCCGCGCCGGCGACATCTTCCAGGTGGTGCTGTCTCAGCGTTTCGACGCGCCGTTCGAACTGCCGCCCTTCTCGCTCTATCGCGCGCTCAGGCGGGTCAATCCGGCGCCGTTCCTTTGCTATCTCGATTTCGAGGCCTTCCAGATCGTCTGCTCCAGCCCGGAAATCTTGGTGCGCCTGCGCGACGGCAAGGTGACGATCAGGCCGATTGCCGGAACGCGGCGGCGCGGGGCAACGCCAGGCGAGGATGACGCGCTGGCGGCGGAGCTTCTCGCCGACCCGAAGGAGCGCGCCGAGCATCTCATGCTGCTCGATCTTGGCCGCAACGATGTCGGGCGCGTCGCGCAGATCGGGACCGTCGAGGTCACGGACCGCTTCTTCATCGAGCGCTACAGCCAGGTGATGCACATCGTGTCGAATGTGGAAGGCGCGATCAGCCCCGGCAAGGACGCGCTGGACGCGCTTGTCTCCGGCTTTCCCGCCGGGACGGTGTCCGGCGCTCCGAAAGTGCGCGCGATGGAGATCATCGACGAACTGGAACGCGATGCCCGCGGTGCCTATGGCGGCTGCATCGGGTATTTCGGATCGAACGGCGAAATGGACACCTGCATTGTGCTGCGGACAGCCATTGTCCGCAACGGCACGATGTCAGTCCAGTCCGGCGCGGGGATCGTGCATGACTCGGTCAACGCCTCCGAGCAGCTTGAATGCGTCAACAAGGCCAAGGCGCTGTTCAAGGCCGCCGAAGAGGCCGTGCGCTTCGCCGCCCGATCGGCGCGCGCGCAGTGACCTGTCCATAGAAAAACCCCGGCGCTTGCGGGCCGGGGTTCGATTTTCGCGCACGCCAAGCCCTGAGCCGCTTCACCTGGTGATGCGGATCCGGCCGATCAACTCCGCGACATCGGTGAAGGCCTTCGTCAGGGCGGCCTGGTCGCGGGCGATGTAGAAGAGATTTCCGGAAGAGGCGCAGTTCCGCAGCAGGTTCTGCGCCGCGACGGTTTCGACCCGGAACAGGATCGTGATGACCTGAACGCCGGCGGCCTTGGCATTGCTGCACGCGGTCGTCATGCGCTGATCGAGGTACGAAGCGGCCGAGTCGAAGTTCTCCTGCGGGAAGCGGCCCCAGCGCAAATAGCCGTATGACGAGTAGTGCGACATTACGGGGCCGTTGACGTTGTTGCCGCCAATCTGGTTCTCGCCATCGGTCATGATCACGAGAATCTTCCTGTTGCCGTCTGTGCCATAGGCGGCGCCGTCGGCGAAGGGCGCTCTGGGTGACAGCGTGCGCCAGCCCCACATGATGCCTTCCGACGAGATCGTGCCGCCGCCGTTCCAGTGCCTGAGGCTGTTGATCTTGCTGAGCACCGAGGTGCGATTGCTGGTCAGGCGCAGCAGTTCATCCGGGCAGGCCATGTTGGGGCCACTCGTGTTCGGTGCGTTCTCGCTGAAATTGACGTTCTTGCCGGTGCCATCATACTTAAACAGGTTGGCCTGCCACTCCCATTCCCAGCCGCGTTCCCAGCCCGAGGGCAGTTCTCCGTCGTCCATGTAGTTGTTGGCGTAGCCCAGCGAGTTGCCCTTGTCGCCGACGCCCGGCTCATCGGGCCAGAAGTAAGGCGTGAACAAGGTGCGCGGATCGGCCAGGTTGGGCGGATCATCGGTGACGTCGAACGGTTCGGGACGCGCTTCGACGCAGCCCTTCCATTGGGCCCGGCCGCTCTTCGTCCGGATGCCGTCAAAAAGATCGAGGTTCGCGATCTTGCCAGGATTGGAGATGACGCAGCGCGCCCCGACCGGATCGTAATTGAACCCGGCCGGCACGAACGCCTTCACGCCGTCCGTCTTGGTGTAGGGCCTGTTGACGGTGTAGGTCGTGCCCGTGAACGGCGCCGCGCGGTTGGGCGTGCCGTATGTTCCCGCGCTGCTCTGGGCCGCTGCGCTCTTGATGCCGAACAGTTCGCGGCCGATCTCGCCGACCTTGCGGGCGGCGTCCTGAAGCCAGGCGCCGTTGCCGGGCGTGCCGATCGGCGGCGGGACCCATGGATCGCCGGGTGGTCCGGGCTTCCAGAACGGGTCGTTGTTGCAGTCGGGCAGGTAGCCGATCCAGCGCCAGCGCAGGTTACGCGCCTGCCACTCGCTGTCGCCTCGCGTATCGACCGCCGACATGGCGAGGTTCAAGCGGCCAGGGTTGACCGACGCCACGTAGGGCACCACCGACATTTTCAGGGAGGACCCGCCCGCTGACGAATCGAACAGGATGTTGGTGAAGTCCGAAGCCGCCTTGCGCAAGGCCGACATGTCGGCGCTCATCGAGCCGGTGTTGTCGAGCACAAGCGCCACTTCGAGTGTGCCATCCCCGGCATTGGCTTCTGAAAAGACCGAGAGGTCGTTCTGGGTGCCGATGCCCGGAAGCACCTGCATGATCGAATAGGTATAGGACGCCGATGCGTCGTAGCGGTAGCCATTGCCCGACAGCTTGGTCAGCGAGCCGCTGATGTTGACGAGGCTGGCATCCGCGCCCAGATTCGAGGCGAACGTCGCATTGGCGATGGCCCGGCGCTCGTCCAGGGTCTTGCCAGTCGCCTTCACCGCCGCGAGAACGGCGGCGTCGGAAGCGATCGCCATTTTGGCGCGCAGTTGCGATGAGCGGCTGTAATCGATCCCGGCGCCGGTCATCCCGATGATCGGGACCAGCAGGAGCCCGAACATCAAGGCAACGTTGCCGCGCTCGTTCCGCCCGAACTGTCTGGCGAATGTCTTCAATGGATGCATCATTTCGTCCTCCCAGTGCTCACAGCAACTGGACTGACTTCGAAATTAGCACGTTGACTTTGCGGGTCCGTAAATTGGTTCGGCAAATCATTGATACGAAAAGCAGCACTTCATTAACGTCATCAATGAAACGGGCCGGGAAGGATCACGGCCCGAAGCAGCGGTGCGGATCGATCACCTGGTCAGACGAACCTTGTTGATGCTGTCGGCGATGTCCGTGAAGGCCCTGCGGAGGTCGTTCTGGTTGGCCGCGAGATAGAACATCTTCTGCTCTGTCGCGCAGTCAGTCAGCAACTGCCGCGCTTCCGGCGTGTTGACCCTGAACAGGATCGTGTAGACCTGAATGCCGGTCGCTTTCGCGTTCGTGCAGGCGGTGCGGGTCTTGGCGTCGAGAAACTCGCTGGCCCGCTGGAAATGCTCCTGCGGAAAGCGGTTGCCCATGCGCAGGTAGCCGTAAGCGTTGTAGTGCGACAATGTCGGCCCGCCGGTGTTGTTCTCACCGATCTCGTTCTCACCGTCGGTCATGACAATCATGATCTTGCGGTTCTTCGGTCGTGTATAGGGCACGCCATCCGAAAATGGGGCATTCGGCGACAGGGTGCGCCAGCCCCACATGATGCCTTCGGAGGTGATCGTGCCACCGCCGTTGTAGTGATTGAGCGTGGAAATGCGCGACAGCAGGGCGGAGCGGCTGTTCGACAGACGCAGGAGTTCGTCCGGGCACGCCATGTTCGGACCGTTCGTGTTCGGCGCCGTTTCGGAGTAGTTGGCGTTCCTGTTGGTGAAATCGTACTTCAGGATGCTTTGCCCGCGGTTCCAGTCGCTACCCGAACTCCAGCCCGTCGGCATGGTGGTGGCGTCATCAAGATAGTTGTTCACATAGCCAGAAGCCGTGCCCTCGGCGGCAAGCCCCGGCTCATCCGGCCAGAAGTATGGCGTGAAGAGCGTGTTCGGATTAGACAGGCTGGGTGGGTCTTCTGTCGTGTCGAACGGTTCCGGGCGGGCCTCAACGCAGCCCTTCCATTGCGCCCGTGTGCCTGAACGTGTGCGGATGCTGTCGAACAGGTCGAGATGCGAAATCCGGGCTGGGTTGGCCAGAATGCAGGTGTCCGGATTGGTGAAGCCCGTGGGAACCAGCGCCGAAACCGTCGCCGGCACATAGGGCGGATTGAGGGTGATCGTGGCGCCGCTCCACGGCGCTGCGCGGTTCGGTGTGCCATAGCTGCCGACCTGCGCCGCAGCCTCTTTCACACCGAACAGTTCCTTGCCGACATTCGCGAGCTTGTTGACCTGGTCCATCAGCCAGACCCCGCGCCCGCCACGACCATATGGGTTCGGATTGGGCGGCGGCGGCGGCACATACGGGCCAGGAGGCGGCGGCACCCAGAACGGATTGCCGTTGCAGTTCGGAATGTTGCCGATCCAGCGCGTGCGCATCCAGGCAGCCTGGAAGCTGCTGTCGCCGCGCGTGTCGACGCCGTTCATGCCGAGATTGGTCCGACCCGGATTGACGGAAGCGACAAACGGAACAACCGAGACCTTCAGGCCCGAGCCGGTGCCGGCAGAATCGAACAGGCTGTTGATCAGGTCGCTGGCCGCAAGTCGCAGCGTTCCCATGTCGGCGGCCATCGAGCCGGTGGTGTCCAGCACCACAGCGACCTCGAGCGTGTTGCCGCCCGGCGCAGCTTCGGCGACGACGTCCAGCGAGGCGGTGTTGCTGACGCCTGGCAGCATCTTCACGAGAACATAGGTGTATTCGCCGGTGGCGGAATAGCGCCAGCCATTGTCGCCGAGGCTGCTCAGGTGCCCCCGGACGCGCACAAGGCTTGCGTCGGTTCCGAGGTTGGCGGCAAATGTTGCGTCTGCGGCCGCGCGGCGTTCACCCTCGCTCCGGCCCGACATCTTGGCCGCAGTCAACACTGCAGCATCAGCGGCTGCGGCCATCTTCGCACGCAACTGAGAGGCGCGGTTGTAGTCGACGCCGGCGCCGACAAGTCCGATCAGGGGCACGAGCGCAAGGCCGAACATCAGGGCGACACCGCCGCGGTCATTCCGCACAAATCGCGCCATAAGACGCTTTGTCTGATGTTTCATTGCTGCCACCGTCGCATTCTGCTGCAGAAGTATTTGAAATCGATAGCGCAGATATCTGCAGAAACCGTGAAAGCGCGTGACGATCTTGCGCGACCACAATCAACACCTGTTTTACGTTCTCCGTTGCTTCTGCCCTCGGCCGCGCCTTGACCGGGCCTGCAACGGCAGGCATTCAGACAGCATCGAAACCGGGACGTGGCCGTGAAGCTTCTGCTGATCGACAATTATGACAGCTTCACCTGGAACCTTGTGCAGCTTGTCGGCGCGCAGGGCGTTGACGTCGTCGTGCACCGGAATGACGCCATCTCGGCCGAAGATGCTCTTGCCAGCGACGCCGACGCCATCCTGCTCTCGCCCGGCCCTTGCACGCCGACCGAGGCCGGGATCTGTCTCGACGTTGTGGCCGGCGCGGTGGGTCGAAAGCCCGTCTTTGGCGTCTGCCTTGGGCTGCAAAGCATCGGGCAGACCTTTGGCGGCTCCGTGGTCCGCGCGCCAGAACCAATGCATGGCAAGGTCAGCACGATCCGGCATCGCGGCACGGGACTGTTTCGCGGCATCAACCGGGCATTCGATGCGACGCGCTATCATTCTCTGGTGATCGACCGCGCCAGCCTGCCGCCGGCGCTGCTGATCGAGGCCGAGACCGATGACGGCCTCATCATGGCGGCGAGCCACCGCGACTGGCCGATCTGCGGCGTCCAGTTCCATCCCGAAAGCATCATGTCGGAGCATGGCGCGCTGATCGTGCGCAATTTCCTTGACATGGCGGCGGCTTGGCGCGACGCGAACCTCGCGCCCGCCGTCATGGCCTAAGTCCGGAAACAGCATGGATACGTTCAAGCCCTTCATCGCCAAGGTCGCAACCGGGGCGAGCCTTACCGCTGCAGAAGCCCGCGCCGCGTTCGACACGATCCTGTCGGGCGAAGTGACGCCCGCCCAGGCCGCCGGTTTCCTGATGGCGCTGCGCGTGCGCGGCGAGACCACCGAGGAAATCAACGGGGCGGTGAGCGCGCTCCGGGCCCGCGCCGTGCAGGTGACCGCTCCCGCCGACGCCATCGACATCGTCGGCACCGGCGGCGACAATGCGGGCACCTACAACATCTCCACCCTCGCCTCGCTGATCGTGGCCGCCTGTGGCGTCCCCGTGGCGAAGCATGGCAACCGCGCCGCCTCGTCGAAGTCGGGCACGGCGGATGTCCTGACCGCGCTGGGAGTCAAGGTCGGCATCGATCCGGCCGGCGTCGAACGATGCATCCGCGAGGCCGGCGTCGGCTTCATGTTTGCCCCGGCGCACCATGCCTCGATGCGTCACGTCGCACCCGTGCGGACCGAACTCGGCACGCGCACGATCTTCAACCTCATCGGACCGCTTTCCAACCCGGCCGGCGTCAGGCGCCAGCTCCTCGGCGCGTTCGCCGAAAGCTGGCTGATGCCGATGATCGAGGTGCTGCGCGCGCTCGGCAGTGAGCGCGTCTGGGCCGTGCATGGCGCGGACGGGCTGGACGAGGTCACGACGACGGGGCCGACCCATGTCGTCGCGCTCGAGAACGGATTGGTGCGGAGCTTCACCATTTCACCCGCCGATGTGGGGCTTCCGGTCGCGCGGCTTGATGACCTGCGCGGCGGCACGGCGGATGTGAACGCAGCCGCGCTGAGCGCTGTGCTGGACGGCGCACGCAGCGCCTATCGCGACATCGCCGTGTTCAACGCCGGCGCGTCGCTGGTGGTGGCCGGGGCTGCGGCGAGCCTTCAGGACGGGGTGGCACGGGCGGGCGCGGCGCTGGATAGCGGGGCCGCGAAAGGCACGCTGGCCAGACTTGTCGCCGCTTCGAACGCGTGAGGTGCGCGACGTGAGCGACATCCTCACCCGCATCGAAGCCTACAAGCGCGAGGAAATCGCCGCCGCAAAAGTCGCGATTCCGCCCGCTGACATGCGCCGCCTGGCCGAGACGAGCCCACCGCCGCGCGACTTTGTTGGCGCGATCGAGGCGCGGCATGCAGGCGGGAGCTTCGCCCTGATTGCCGAGATCAAGAAGGCCAGCCCGTCAAAGGGGTTGATCAGGGCCGATTTCGATCCGCCCTCGCTCGCTTCCGCCTACAAGGCGGGCGGCGCAGCCTGCCTGTCCGTGCTGACCGACACGCCCTCGTTTCAGGGCCGTCCGGTCTTCCTGCAGCAGGCGCGCGCCGCCAGCGGATTGCCCGCCCTGCGTAAGGATTTCATGTTCGAGCCCTATCAGGTGCATGAAGCACGCGCCTGGGGGGCGGACTGCATCCTCGTGATCATGGCCAGCGTCTCGGACGCCGAAGCGCGGGACCTGGTGGATGTGGCGAGTGCGCTTGGCATGGCCTCGCTGATCGAGGTGCATGATGCCGCCGAACTCGACCGCGCGCTCGCCCTGCCCTCGCGGCTGATCGGCATCAACAACCGTGATCTCAGGTCGTTTCATGTCGACCTTGCGGTCACCGAAGCGCTGGCCCCGCGCATTCCCGCCGACCGCATCGTCATCAGCGAAAGCGGCATCTTCCACCATGCCGACACAACGCGGCTCAGGGTGTGCGGTGTCCGCACCTTCCTCGTGGGGGAAAGCCTGATGCGCCAGGAGGATGTCGCCGCTGCGACGCGGGCCCTCATCAACCCGTCACAATCACTGTCGCAGGCCGAACCGCAGGGGCATGCATGAGCCGGTTGACGCATCTGGATGCGCAAGGCCAGGCGCACATGGTCGATGTCGCCGAGAAGGCCGTCACCGCGCGGCGGGCGGTTGCCGAAGGCGCCGTCGTGATGCAGCCGGAAACGCTTGCACTGATCAGGGATGGCGACGCCAAAAAAGGCGATGTCCTGGGCACGGCCCGTCTGGCCGGGATCATGGCCGCCAAGCGGACACATGAGCTTATCCCGCTTTGCCACCCGCTCGCCATTACCAAGGTCTCCGTCGACCTTGTGCTTGACGAGGCCCTTCCGGGGGTGCGCGTCAGCGCTGAAGTGCGCGTTGCCGGACAGACGGGCGTGGAGATGGAGGCGCTGACTGCCGTGTCCGTCGCATGCCTCACCATCTATGACATGGTCAAGGCCGCCGATCGCGGCATGCGGATCGAAGCGGTCCAGCTCGTCCACAAATCCGGAGGGAAATCCGGCGTCTACGAGCGGGGGAGCGCCGAGGCGTGAGCCTGATGGCGCCAGACGTCGCCAGGACGCGCATGCTTGCGGCGGCGACACCGCTGCAAGGCGCCGAAGCCATGCCACTCGTGCAGGCCTCTGGCCGCACACTGGCAGAGGATGTCACGGCGCTCAGGACACAGCCGCCCTTCGCAGCCTCCGCCATGGATGGCTATGCCGTGCGGGCCGCCGATCTGACCAGCCTTATGCCCCTGCACGTGATCGGTGAGGCGAAGGCCGGGCATCCGTTCGGCGGAACGGTCGGCCCGATGGAGGCGGTGCGCATCTTCACCGGCGCGCCGGTCCCCGACGGTGCAGACGCGATTCTCATCCAGGAGAATGCCCAGGGCGTCGGCGCCGGCGTCATCACGCCGACACAGACCGAGCAGGCCGGGCGCTTCGTCAGGCCAGCGGGTCTGGATTTCTGCACAGGTGACTGCCTGCTCAAGGCCGGAACGGTGCTCGACGCCTGGCACATCGGGCTGGCGGCCAGCATGGGACACGGCCTGCTGTCGGTCCGCAGCCGACCCCGCGTGGCGATTCTTTCCACCGGCGATGAACTGGCCATGCCTGGCTCGGCGTTGCGCGAGGGGCAGATCGTGTCGTCCAACGCCTTTGCACTGGCGGCCTTCGTCGAGAGCCGTGGCGGCGTCGCCGACGACCGGGGCATCGTCCCGGACGACGCGGACACGACACGGAGGGCCATCGCGAACGCGGCGGAAGGATGCGATCTCATCGTGACCAGCGGCGGCGCGTCGGTCGGCGATCATGATTTTGTCCAGGCCGCGCTGGTCGCCAACGGCTTTTCCATCAGCTTCTGGAAGATCGCCGTCCGCCCCGGAAAGCCGCTGATGTTCGGCGTCCGCGGCTCCACGCTTTGCCTCGGACTGCCCGGCAATCCCGTATCGTCGATGATCTGCGCAATCCTTTTTCTCGAGCCGCTGCTGCGAAAGCTGCTGGGGCAGCCGAACCCCGACACCGACAGAAGCGAGGGCGCCCTGCTCGGCCGTGCGCTGCCGGCCAACGACCTGCGCGAGGAGTATATGCGCGCCAGCCTCGGCCGCGATGACGCCGGCAATCTCGTCGCGACACCCTTCAGCTCCCAGGACAGTTCGATCCAGCGCCTGATGGCGTCCGCCGATGCGCTGCTGATCCGGCCGGCGCACGCACCGGCGGCGGAGGCCGGAACCCCCTGCCGGATCATCCGCCTCTAGCCAGCAGGGGCTTGCGGAACACAGCAGGAACATGTACACGTGTTCACGTTACGTTTTTCAATTCCGGGGCAAGCCCCTGCTGGAGTTCCGATGCTCACACGCAAGCAACATGAACTGCTCAGGTTCATCCACGAACGGCTGCGCGAAGCCGGGGTGCCGCCCTCCTTCGAGGAGATGAAGGAGGCTCTCGACCTGCGCTCCAAGTCCGGCATCCACCGGCTAATCATGGCGCTTGAGGAGCGCGGCTTCATCCGAAGGCTCCCGAACCGGGCGCGTGCGCTGGAGGTGATCAAGCTGCCGGATGCCAGTATCGCGGCCACGGCCCGTCCGCGTTTCAATCCGAGTGTCGTTGAAGGCGGCCTCGGGCGCCCCGCTCCCTCTCCCGCGGCAGCGCGCGGCGGGAGTGAAGAGCCGAACCGGAATCTGATGATCCCGGTCATGGGACGGATTGCGGCGGGCGTAGCGATCACCGCCATCCAGAACAAGACCCACAGCATCTCGCTGCCGCCGGACCTGCTTGGTTCGGGCGAGCACTTCGCGCTTGAGGTGCAGGGTGATTCGATGATCGAGGCCGGCATTCTGGACGGCGACACGGTCGTGATCCGCAAACAGGAATCGGCAAACACGGGCGAGATCATCGTTGCCCTGATTGACGACGAGGAAGCGACGCTGAAGCGGCTGCGCCGCCGTGGCACGTCGATCGCGCTTGAAGCGGCCAATCCGGCCTATGAGACCCGCGTTCTCGGTCCTGACCGGGTCAAGATCCAGGGGAAGCTGGTCAGTCTGGTGCGGCGGTACTGAAAGCATCGTCCTCAACGGGACGGGACATCGGAACGGGCGACAAGGCCGCTGGTCCGGTAACTTCGCGCCGTGTCCAGGGCCGCGGCGAGCCGGGCGTGCGGCTGGTGCTGGCGACGAGTCCCTGTCCTGTCATCCGCACCGAGAGAGAGCCGTAGCGGTCGAGCGTCCGCCGGTCGACCATCAGCGCTGGGCAGGCGCCGTCCCAGCGCAGGGGCGTGACGACCATCGTCGCCCGTGCGCAGTCCTCGCTGACCGTTTCGGGGTTTCGCGACCAGGCCACCGTTGCGCCGTCCGGCAAGGTCACGACGCAACCCTTGCTGTCGCAGGCCGCGCCGGAGCGCACGGTTGAGTCATTGGCTTTGCGGCTGTCGCCGTCTGCCCTGAGCCACTGCTCCAGCACGAAGTTTCCGGGCCGGCCCATGATCGCCAGTTGGCCCGTCCGGCTGCGTGCGGCAACACCTGCCCCGTCTCGGTCGATGTAGATGTCGGCCCTTTGCGGACTGGCGGCCAGCGCGACCCCGGCGGCGAGTGGCAACACTGCTGCAAACCTCAGCCATGTCGTGAGCAATGTCAGCACAATCAGGGCGGCGCCGAGGCAAAGCACCGCCGCGACACCATAGGCCGGAATGACCTGCGTGGAGCCGCCTAGCCCGGCGACGAAGCGCGAGGCCGCGAGCACCGGCTCCGTCGCCAGCCCCATGACCCACCAGGCCGCCCCATCGAGGCCCAGAGGATACAGGATGGCGCCGACCACGGCGGCAGGCATCACAACCAGCGAGACGAAGGGCAGCGCCATCATGTTGCCGAGCACGCCGAACGGATTGAAGGTCTGGAAGTGGTAGGCGCCGAAGGGACCTGTCGCCGCGCCGGCGATCAACGACGTCAACAGCATGCCGACCAGCGCAAGGCGCATGGTTCTGAACGCCCTTGCCAGAAGGCCCGGTTCCGCCCCGGCTTGCGGCGCGCGCCGGCGCTGCCATTCAGCGAAGGCGATCAGCGCCGCCACGGCGCCGAACGACATCTGGAAGCTTGGCCCGAGGACTGAATCGGGCTCCATTGCCATGACAATCAACGCGGAAATCGCGAGATTGCGCATGCTCAGCGCCGGGCGATCCACAACGATCGCCCCCAGCATGACCAGCGTCATGATAAGGGAACGCTCGGTCGCGACCTCCGATCCCGAGAAAACGCAGTATGCGGTGGCTCCGGCCATGGCGAGGACGGCGGCGATCTTCTTCAACGGCCAGCGCAGGGCGATGCCAGGCATGAGGGCGAGGATGGCCCGCGCCAGCCAGAAGATCGCGCCGGCCGCAAGCACCATGTGCAGCCCCGAGATGGAGACGATGTGATAGATCCCCGCGCCGCGCAGGATCTCGTTGGTTTCCTCCGAGATCAGACCCCGCTTGCCGGTGACCAGCGCTGCCGCTACCGCGCCAGCCTGCCCGCCGATGATCCGGGCGATGCGCTCGGTCATGTCGTTGCGGGCGCCGTCGATCGCGGCATTGACCTGCAGCATGAGCGGCGGCGGCGCGGGCGGCGGCGCCCGCTCGATGATGCCAAGGCCGGAGCCAACCGCGCCGAAACCCTTGAAGTAGGCATCGCGGGCGAAGTCGTAGCCGCCCGGGCGGGCGGCTTCGGGCGGCGGCATCAACCGCGCAGTGACGTTGATGTGCTCGGCAGGCCGCAGCGGGCTCTTGCGGAATGTCACGCGTACGCGCTCCGGCGTCGCGTCCTTCGCCAGATCGCCGAAGCGCGTCACAAGCACAACCACACGCATGTCTGCTCCTCGCTCTTCGAGGCTTTCGACGAAGCCACTGAGCTTGGCGATCATCACGCGCTCAAGCACCGGCGCGCGGACGCGTTCAGTCCGCCAGTGCGCTGCGGACAATCCGGCTGCGGCCATGGCAAGCGCCAGCATAACCGTGAAAGCGGCCGGCCGCGCGCGCAGCCGCCATGCGCCGACCGCGCAAAGGACGGCGGCAAGCGGCGGCCCCCACCAGAGCGGATCGCGGTCCGCCGCGAAGAAGGCGCCAATGCCGAGCCCGAAGGCCACCGGCAGGAAATTGAACCAACTCCGCCTGTCGCTCTCCGTCACCAAGGCCTGCGTGACTGCTTTTGAAGCCCCCGCCAGCGTCTCGGCCGCCCAAGCCTTCCAGCGCGCGCTGCCGGACGAACCGTCCGCAAGCGCGGGCAGCACCCTGGCGCGGCTTCGTGCTATCGCGGCCTGTGTGCGGTTTTCGTCTTCCATCTCGACAGAGCCTAACCGATCCCTTCGCCGTTGTGGAGCGAGGGCCGCGATGCGGCGCGCCGACGGGGGCAAGGGCAAAATCTGGCCGGGGCCTTGACCTTGGCGGCGGCCTTCTTCACACCCCAGCCGACTGTCCTGACACACGGGCGCACAGCGCCGGGGTCCACATCCCATGAGCACGCCAATCGTTACCCGCTTTGCCCCCTCGCCTACCGGTTTCCTGCATATCGGCGGCGGCCGGACGGCCCTGTTCAACTGGCTTTACGCGAAACGCTTCGGCGGCAAGATGCTGCTGCGCATCGAGGACACCGACCGCGAGCGCTCGACCGAGGCGGCCATCGGCGCGATCATCGAGGGCCTCAAATGGCTGGGCCTGGACTGGGATGGCGATCCGATCTTCCAGTTTGCCCGCGCGGCGCGCCACGCGGAGGTGGCGCATGAGATGCTTGCCCGAGGACGGGCCTACCGCTGCTTTGCGACACCGGCCGAGCTCGACGAGATGCGCGAACTGGCCAGGGCCGAAGGGCGCCCGTTGCGCTATGACGGGCGCTGGCGTGACCGCGATCCGGCCACCGCACCCAAGGACGTGAAGCCGGTGATCCGCCTGCGCGCGCCGGAAACCGGCGAGACCGTTGTCGATGATCAGGTGCAGGGCCGCGTCGTCTGGCAGAACAAGGACCTCGACGACCTCGTCCTCCTCCGCTCGGATGGGACGCCGACCTACATGCTGGCGGTCGTCGTCGACGATCACGACATGGGGGTGACCCATATCATCCGCGGCGACGACCACCTCACCAACGCCGCTCGGCAAACGCAAATCTACCACGCCATGGGCTGGCCCGTGCCGACCATGGCGCACATCCCGCTGATCCACGGACCGGACGGCGCCAAATTGTCGAAGCGGCACGGCGCGCTCGGCGTCGATGCGTACCGGGCCATGGGCTACCTGCCCGCCGCCGTGCGTAACTATCTGGTGCGCCTGGGCTGGGCCCATGGCGACCAGGAGGTTTTCTCCACCGACGAAATGATCGCGGCGTTTGACCTTGGCGCCATCGGACGCTCCGCTTCCCGGTTTGACTTCGCCAAGCTCGAAAACCTCAACGGCGTCTACATGCGCGCCGCCCCCGTGGACGAGATCATGGCGGCGCTGGAGGCCATCATGCCCGATGTCGGGCCGGCCCGCGGGATCGGCCCCGCCATGACGCCCGGCTTGCGCGCCATGATGGCGGAGGCCATGCCGGGGCTGAAAGAACGCGCGAAGACACTGGTCGAACTGCTTGACAGTGCAGCCTATCTCTACACACAGCGTCCTCTGCCGCTGGAAGAAAAAGCTGCAGCCCTGCTCGATGTCGACGCGCGGGCAAGACTGGGGCAGCTCGCGACGAGCCTGGCGGAGCTGACCGAGTGGACGGCCGCGAGCACCGAAGCCTGCGTGCGGGCCTTCGCCGAGGCGCAGGGGTTGAAGCTCGGGCAGGTCGCGCAGCCCCTGCGGGCAGCGCTGACGGGCAAGACGACATCACCAGGCCTGTTCGATGTCCTGGCCGTGCTCGGCCGCGAGGAATGCCTCAGCCGGCTGCGGGACATTGCTCCGAAGGTCTGACCTGTCTGGCGTTCGAGTGTGTTGCTGCACTGCGGCAGATAGGCTAGCTATGGCATAACAGCTTTCGGGGGAGAGCATGACGAGTCTGTTGCGCCGCCCCGCATGCCGGTGACTTGCCGCCCCGCTGCGGCCAAATGTGGGAAAGGTGCACGACCATGAGCGCAATGACGGGCCATATTGTCGTCGACAATCACAAGGTCGACGTGACCGTGAAGAACGGGACCATCGGGCCGAGCGTGATCGACATCGCCAAGCTCTATGGCCAGACCGGCATGTTCACCTATGATCCGGGCTTCACCTCGACCGCGAGTTGTGAATCGAAGATCACCTTCATCGACGGCGACGAGGGCGTCCTGCTCTATCGCGGCTATCCGATCGAGCAACTCGCCGAACACGGCGACTTCCTGGAGACCTGCTATCTCCTGCTCTACGGGGAACTGCCGACCGCCGCCCAGAAGGCTGACTTCGACTACCGTGTGACGCGGCACACCATGGTGCATGAGCAGATGGCCCGGTTCTACCAGGGCTTCCGCCGCGACGCGCACCCGATGGCCGTCATGGTGGCCGCCGTGGGCGCGATGTCGGCCTTCTATCACGACTCGACCGACATCTCGGACCCGACGCAGCGCATGATCGCCTCGATGCGGATGATCGCAAAAATGCCGACGCTCGCGGCGATGGCCTACAAGTATTCAGTCGGCCAGCCGTTCGTCTACCCGCTCAACAGCCTCGACTACTCGTCGAACTTCCTGCGCATGTGCTATGCGGTGCCGGCAGAGGAGTACAAGGTCAACCCGGTCATGGCGCGGGCGCTTGACCGGATCTTCATCCTGCACGCCGACCATGAGCAGAACGCATCGACCTCGACGGTGCGCCTCGCTGGCTCGTCTGGCGCCAACCCTTTCGCCTGCATCGCCGCCGGCATTGCGTGCCTGTGGGGCCCTGCCCATGGCGGCGCCAACGAAGCGGCCCTGAAAATGCTGCAGGAAATCGGGCATGTCGACAACATTCCCAGATACATCGCCAAGGCCAAGGACAAGAACGATCCGTTCCGCCTGATGGGCTTCGGGCACCGCGTCTACAAGAACTATGATCCGCGCGCCAAGATCATGCAGAAGACCTGCCATGAGGTGTTGACCGAGCTCGGCATCAAGGATGATCCGCTGCTGGACGTGGCCCTTGAACTTGAGCGGATCGCCTTGTCGGACAGCTATTTCATCGAAAAGAAGCTTTATCCGAACATCGACTTCTATTCGGGCATCACGCTCAAGGCGATGGGCTTCCCGACCTCGATGTTCACCGTTCTGTTCGCACTGGCGCGCACGGTCGGCTGGATCGCGCAGTGGAAGGAAATGATCGAAGATCCCAGCCAGAAGATCGGGCGTCCGCGCCAGCTCTACACCGGCGCTGTGCAGCGCGACTACGCGCCGATCGGCAAGCGTCGCTGACGGCCTCTTCCTGGCATTCCAGGTACTTTGGGGCGGGGAAACCCGCCCTTTTTGCTGTTCAGGCGCTGCGGGCCGCGATCAGACCGAGCGCGACATCGACCGCCATATCCGCCGATCTGCGGCCCTCCGGCAGCGCCATCAACGCGTCGAGCCGCGCAAAAGCCTGAAGCTGGCGCGCGCGCTCCGGCCCGTCGGCGATGATCCGCATCATCGCGCCGGCGAGCGCTGCGGCCGTCGCCTCTTCCTGCATGAGTTCGGGAACGACATTCTCGCCGAGGACAAGGTTGCAGAGCAGGACGCTGTGGCTGGTCACCACGCGCCGCGCGATCCAGGCCTCAACCGGATGGCCATGATAGGCGCCGATCAGTGGCACCCCGGCGAGCGCGAGTTCAAGCGTCACAGTGCCCGAGGCGGCGAGCGCGGCACGTGCCCGCCGGAAGGCTGCATTCTTGGCGGCCTCGCCCAGCACGACCTCTGCCCTGACTGACCAGCCGGCCACTTCGCTGCTGATCTCGTCCGCCAGGTGGCGCACCGCCGGAACAATGAAATGTGCGTGCGGGCAGCTCGCAGCCATCAGGCGCACGCTTTCCCGGAACACGGGCAGGATGTGGCGGATCTCCGACCGGCGGCTGCCGGGCAAGACCAGGATGACCGGCGCGGCAGCGTTGTCGCGCATGCGCTGCTCGTCGGCATCCGGCCGGATTGCGGCGGCGGTGTCGAGCAAGGGGTGGCCGACATAGGTCGTCGGGGGGCCGCCCAGTCTGGCAAACGCGTCCGGCTCAAAGGGCAGCAGGGCCAGCAGGCGGTCGACATGGGGCTTCATCGCCTTTGCCCGGCCGGGTCGCCAGGCCCAAACCGATGGCGCCACCCAGTGCACGATCGGAATCGCGGGCGCATCCCGCCGGACGCGCCTGGCGACGCGCATTGAAAAGTCAGGCACGTCGACCGTCAGCAACAGGTCCGGTGCCTGATCGACCACTGCATTCGCCGTGTCGGCAATATGGCCGAGGATGGTCGGCAACCGCTGCAGGACCGCGATGATTCCCATGATCTGGATGTCGGCCTGCGGAAAGCGGGAGACCAGCCCCAGTTGTTCGAGGGCCTGCCCGCCGATGCCGGTGATCTCAACGGGGCGCGGCGCGAGGCGTTCGCGCAGCGCAGTGATGAAGCTGGCCGCCAGAAGATCGCCCGAGGCCTCGCCCGCGACCACGAAGAGGCGGAACGGCCTGGTCTCGCTCATGGCGTGGCCTCGATGAACAATCCGAGCTTGTCCGCCAGCGCGATCGTCGCCGTTCGGTCCGCCAGCAGCACCTGCCCGCGGGCGATCGCGATGCCCTGAAGGCCGGCATCGGCGGCATTGCGCACGGTTTGTGGGCCAATCGCGGGAATATCAATGCGCATGTTCTGGCCGACCTTCGGCGCCTTGACGAGAACCCCGCCCCCGCTTTCGCGTTTCAGGCGGCCTGTCCGGCGCATCTCAGCGACGCGTTGCAGCATCGCGTCCGTGCCCTCGGCGCCTTCAATTGCGACGGGACGGCCATCGCTGACGACGACGCATTGGCCGACATCGAAGGGCGACAGCGCCGCCATCAGCTTGAGGCCCAGGGCAATCTCCTCCGACGCCTCGCGGGTTGGACGACGGGTTGTGACCGGCCCTGCCTCTGCGATGGCGAGATCGGGCGCGATCGCCAGGGCGGAGACGACCTTGACGCCCTGATTTTCCAGAATGGCGATGACGCCGCTGAGCAGCCCGTCATCACCCTTGCGGAAGGCCTGCGCCAGTTCGGCCCAATGCCGGACCAGGCCAAAATCGGGCTTGATGTCCGTCAGGCCGGGCCTCACCACGCCTCCGATCAGCGAGGCCTCGACGATGCCGCGCTGCTTGAGGGCCTTGAGCAGGCCGCCGAGCTGTCCAAGTCCGAACTCGGCGTGCTCAAAGCCGGCATAATGGGCGGGATCGGCGCTGCCGGAGATCAGCGCCATGAAGACCTGCCGGCCCGCCCGGACCGCGCTGCTGGCCACCTCAAGCGGCAGCGCGCCTGAGCCGGCAATGATGGCGACCGGCGTTGACCCTGCGCCGTTCATCAGCCCTCGGACCCAGCTGGGACATCGCCGGCCTTGTCCGGGCGCTGCCCCGAGCGCGGGGTCAGGATGCGGCGCTTGCCGCCCGCCCTGATGAAGGCCAACACTTCGGCGACGATGGCCTGATCGGGATAGGCGCTCTCGGCCAGCGCAAGTTGCTGCTGCAGCGTGCCCTGCCCTTCGAACAGAAGATCGAAGGCATGGCGCAGCGCGTGGATGTCGGCCCGCGTGACGCCCCGCCGCTTCAGTCCGATGATGTTCAGGCCGCCGAGATAGGCCCGGTTGCCCAAAGCCATGCCATAGGGAATGACATCATGCTCGACGGCGGCGAGCCCGCCGATGAAGGCATTGTGGCCGACGCGGGTGAACTGGTGCACCGCCGAGCCGCCGCCCATGATGGCGTTGTCGCCGATCTCGCAATGGCCAGCCAGCATGACGTTGTTCACGAGGGTCACGTTGTTGCCGACAATGCAGTCATGAGCGACATGGCTCGAGATCATGAAAAAGCAGTTGTCGCCGACGCGCGTGTGAGCGCCGCCGCGTGCCGTGCCATTGTTCATGGTGACATGTTCGCGGATCAGGCAATTGCGGCCGATGGTCAGGCGGGAGGCTTCCGCAGCTGGTTTCAGATCCTGCGGGCCATGGCCGAGCACCGCAAAGGGGTGGACGACCGCGCCCGCGCCGATCGTGGTGTGGCCATCCACGACGACATGGCTGATGAGTTCGCAGTCATCTCCGATCTCGACATGCGGACCGATGACGCAGTACGGGCCGATGCGGACGCCCGATCCGAGGCGCGCCCCGGCGGCAACAATCGCTGTAGGATGGATCGTCATGCCGACCGCGTCATGGCTCGTTCTCGACGAGCATGGCCGAAATCACCGCTTCAGCCACCAGTTCGCCATCGACCTTGGCCTCGCCCTTGAACCACCACATGTTGCGGCGCTGCTTGAGCTTGGTCATGTGCAGTTTCATCACGTCGCCTGGACCAACCGGCTTGCGGAACTTGCATTCGTCGATCGTCATGAAATAGACGAGCTTCGGCGGCGGCCGGTCGCTGCCGCGGCCATAGACACACATCGCGCCGGCGGTCTGCGCCATGGCCTCGATGATCATCACGCCCGGCATCACCGGCTGCGACGGGAAATGTCCCTGGAACTGCGGCTCGTTGAAGGTGACGTTCTTGATGCCGACGCCGGAGTTGTCGCCATCGATGTCAATGATCTTGTCGATCAGCAGGAACGGGTAGCGATGCGGCAAAAGCTCCTGAATCCGCATGATGTCGGCATGCCCGAGCGCTTTCGGGGTGCCCTGTACGACAGATGACGTCATCTCGTTCATGGCGATGGCTCCTCTGCATCCTTCACGCCTGATCTGTTGCCCTTGCGTGTCGCCATCCGGCTCACGGTCGCGATCTCACGCATCCACTGACCGATCGGCTTGGCCGGTGTGCCGCCCCAGCGCACGCCGGCCGGCACATCGGTGGCGACATTGCTGGAGGCCGCAATCTGCGTGCCGGCGCCAATGGTCACGTGCCCGATGACACCCGCCTGTCCGCCGAGGACAACACCATCTCCAAGGGTTACGGAACCCGAAATGCCGACATGCGCCACGATCACGCAATTGCGGCCGATAACGACGTTGTGGGCGATCTGGACCAGATTGTCGATCTTGGTGCCCTCGCCGATCATGGTGTCGCGGATCGCGCCGCGGTCGATGGTGCTGTTGGCGCCGATCTCGACATCATCCTGGATGATGACCCGGCCGATCTGCGGAACCTTGAGATGTCCCTGGCCGCCCAGCGCAAAGCCGAAGCCATCCTGTCCGATGCGGACGCCCGGATGCAGGATCACCCGGTTGCCGAGCAGGGCATGCTGCAGCGTCACCTGCGGGCTGATGGCGCAATCGCGACCGATCCTGCAGCCAGGCCCGATCACCACCTGCGCGCCGATCATCGTTCCCGAGCCGATCTCCACGTGCGGCCCGATGACGGCGCCGGGATCTACGATCACACCGCGCTCAAGCCGGGCGGTGGGGTGGATGACCGCTGCCGGGCTGATGCCGATGCCGTCGAAGACCGATTGCGGACGCAGCGCCGCCGGAACCATCGCGGCCAGACAGCGCGCATAAGCCCCCTGCGGATCGGGGCAGACGAGCGCAACAGCGGTTTGCGGGACGCGATCAGCGTAGCGACGGGAAACCAGCACAAAGCCGGCCTGCGTTCCGGCCAGATGCGCCAGGTAGCGCGGATTGTCCATGTGAGAGAGGTCAGACGGACCCGCCTCATCCAGAGGCCGGATCGCGTCAATGGCCGCGTCGGGTGTTTCCGCAGGCAGCGTCGCGCGCGCCAGCGCGGCGACCTTGAAGAGCGTCAGCGTCCGGACATCAGAAAAGAAGGCGGGCGCTGGCATGGGAAGCAATCCGGAGGGAACACAGGCTGTTCCCTCCCGCAAGGATCATGACGTCAGAAGCTGGTGCCGCCCGAGAAGCGGAACGCCTGAAGGCGATCGCCGCCGTAGCGGAAGCCCAAGGGGCGACCGGCTGCGCCATCGCCAAGCACGCCCTTGTCGTAGGTGAGCGCGTAGGCGTAATCGAAGCGGATCGGACCCAGCGGCGACTGCCAGAGGATCGATGCGCCAACCGAACTGCGGATGATGTTCTTGTCGCGGATACAGGCGATTTCGCTGATGCCCGGTGCGCCGCCCTGCGGGCCAGCAATTCCGTTGATCTCGAAGTAGCGCGCGCTTGAGCCATTTGGGCAAGCCGCTGCCGCAGCGCGACCGCCGGAGAAGTTGAACAACGTGCCCGCATCAGCAAACACCGCGCCACGCATGCCGATTTCCTTCGGCAGCAGCGGAATCGGGAACTGCACCTCGACCGAACCGCCGAAATAGGTTGTGCCGCCGAGCGCACCCGTCTTCGAGCCGTCGAAGTTGGACACATCGCGCGGCCCGATACCGGATGGCGCAAAACCGCGCACAAGGGTCGGCCCAAGGAAGTTGTGGTCGATGATTCGCAGCGGTTCGCCGCCGAGCGCCATCGAGTGGCCGCCCTGCACGCGAATGAACCCTACAACGTCATCGAGCACTTCGCGATAGTAGCGCGCCTCGCCCGAGATGCGGGCGAACTTGGAGTCGCCGCCGAGGCCGGCAATGTCAGGCCTCAATTCGGCATAGAAGCCGTTGCGCGGCTGCTTCACATTGTCGAGCGCGTTGTAAACGAAGGACAGGCCGGCCAGCGAGGTCATCTTGGTGCCGCGGGCTTCCTTGATCGCGATCGAGGCCTCGCCGTTCACCAGGCAATCTGCGGTCGTGTTCGGTGGCGTCACAATACCGCCAGTGAGATCAGGCTGACCGGTGACGCGAACCGTACAATCATTGTACGGGTCGCTGGCGGTGTTCGGGATCTTGATCTGGGTCTGGTAGAGCGAATACCGGGCCGTGATCGAGAACTCTTCCGTGATCGGCAGGGTCGCGCGCAGGTTGAAGCCGGTGCTCTGGCTCGTGTAGCGCGAGGTCGAGCTGCTGTCCGAGAACTTCGAGAACAGGTCGAAGCCGGCTGCGATGCGCTGGCCCATGAAATACGGCTCGGTGAACGAGAAATCGATGCCGCGCGACTTCTGGCCGTAGGAGCCGCCGATGCGGACGAATTGTCCGCGACCGAGGAAGTTGCTCTCGCTGAGCGAGACGTCGGCGATGAAGCCGTCCGATGTCGAATAGCCGCCCGCGATCGAGAACGAGCCGGTGGCCTTGTCCTCGAGGTCGACGTTGATCACGACACGGTCCGGCGCGCTGCCCGGCTCGTTGGTGATGCGGACGCGGTTGAAGAAGCCGAGATTGTTCAGGCGGCGCTCGGCACGGTCGATGAACACCTTGTTGTAGGCGTCGCCTTCGCCAAGATCAAATTCCCGGCGGATCACCTCGTCCATGGTGCGGGTGTTGCCGCGGATGTTGATGCGCTCGACATAGACGCGCGGGCCTTCGTCGACCTGATAGTTGATCGAGACGGTGCGTGTCGCCGGATCGCGCTGGCCGGTCGGACGAACCTGCGAGAAGGCGTAACCGCGGCGGGCGACCTCGACCGTGACGGCCGACAGCGAGCGCTCGACGGCTTCTGCGTTGTAGGTGTCGCCGACATTGGTGCTGATCACGCGGCGCAGCGTTTCCGGATCGACGTCGCGCAGGCGCGAGGAGACCTGGACGTCGCGGACGGTGTAGCGCGGGCCTTCATCGACAACGATGTTGATGATGTAGCCGCCCCGCTCCTGATCGAAGGTGGTCGTGTTCGACACCACGCGGAAATCGGCATAGCCGTTGCGCAGATAGAAGCGGCGGACCAGTTCCAGATCGGACAGGATCTTGTCCGGATCATACACGTCGCTCGTCTTGAACCAGCTCAGCAGGTTCATTTCCGTCGACGTCATCAGGCCCTTGAGGCGGCTGCTGCCATATTCGGTGTTGCCGGAGAAGATGATCTCGCGGATCCCGCTCTTGCTGCCCTCGTTGATGGTGAACACCACGTCGGAGCGGCCATTGGGCAGTGGCACGAGGCGCGACGTCACTTCGGAGTTGTAACCGGCGCGGCGGTAGAGGTTCTTGATGCGCTCGATGTCGGACGCGATCATCGCGTCGCTGATCGGACCGCGCGAGCGAGACTGGACCTCGCCGGAGAGGAAATCCGACTTCAGGCGGCGGTTGCCTTCGAAGGCGACGTTGTTGATCGAGTTGTTCTCGCTGACCGAGACCACCGTCTGACTGCCGCGGCGCGAGACGCGCACGTCGGAGAACAGGCCTGTTCCCATCAGTTCACGGCGGATCGCATCCGGAGATTCACCGCGCGCCACGAAGCCGCGGATGGTTTCCGCGTCCACGCGCCGGTTGCCCTGCACCACCACCGCCTGCGCCAATGCAGCGGTCCCGGTCATCGCCAGCATGGCAATGCCGATGGCTGTCGAGACTTTGAGGCTTGCCGCGTGGCGGCGGTTCGTCACCGTCGTCGTCATGATATTGATACACCGTCCGTTAACCACAAACCGGCTATATCCGGTTGCAGAGAATACGAGTCAAAAAGCTTCTACAAAGTTTCCAACGGGATGCAAACACGCAAACCCGTCGGGCATCAGTTTGTTTTTGTCCGTTGCCGCCGCGCAACGCCGCAGATTGTGCGCGTCATCCGCCGGCCGAGCGCGTGACAATCCGGACAATGTCATTCCAAGTAACAAACACCATCAATCCTAACATAAGCGTAATGCCGAAGCGGAAGGCGTATTCCTGCACGCGCTCGCTCATCGGTTTGCCGAAAAGCGCCTCATAGGCATAGAAAACCAGATGCCCGCCGTCCAGCATCGGGATCGGGAACAGGTTCATCAGGCCGATCGAGACGGAAAGCACCGCGGCCAGCGTCAGCAGCGAGACCAAACCGCCCGTCGACGCCACATGGCCCGAGACCTCCGCGATATGGATCACGCCTGACAACTGGTCGGCCTTTTCGCGCCCGGAGATCAGCTTTCCGAGATAGTCGAAGGTGCGGGTGACGATGAACCAGCTTTCCCGGACGCCGTAGCCGATCGCCTCGACCGGACCATAGGAGACTTCGCGGCGGTCTTCCGGGCGCGCAGCCGCAGTGACCCCGATGACCCCGAGACGCTCGATTCCGAGAGGATTGCGGCGCTCCACAAGCGCGGGCGTCACGTCAAGTTCGACCTTGCGGGTGTTGCGGTCCACGACAAACAGCAGCTTGCTCTCGGCATTGATGCTGACGACGCGGCGCACCTCCTCGAAGTTGGCCATTGCCGAGCCGTTGATGGACACGATCAGGTCGCCGGGCAGCAGGCCGCCCTGCTCCGCCGCGCTGCCCGGCGTGACCTTGTCGACACGCGGTGCAATCTCCGAGCGGCCATAGACCATGACCACAGCCGCGAAAACGAGGATGGCGAAGATGAAGTTGGCGAACGGCCCGGCCGCGACAATCATTGCACGGCGGCCAACCGTTGCGCCTGGCAGCGTCCGCCTGCGCTCGCCTTCGGACAGACCGGCCACCGAGGCGGGATCGGGCACGCTGGCGGCGTTGGCGTCGCCCGCGAACTTGACGTAGCCGCCGAGCGGAACCATGGCGAAGCGCCAGCGCGTGCCGTGCCTGTCGGTCCAGCCGAACAGCTCCTTGCCGAAGCCGATCGAGAAGACGTTGACGTCCACGCCGCAGAGGCGGCCGACCTTGTAGTGGCCCCACTCGTGCACGAAGATCACGAGCGTCAGGACGAACAGGAACGGCAGGACGTAAAACAGCACGTTCGAGCCCAGCGTCCACACGGAACCAACGATGTCCATTGCCTGTCCTGACCTGTGCTGTTTCCGGCCCGGGCCGGACAGCTATGCTGTGCCGACGCGGCCCGACGCAATCACGCCACGCGCGGCGATGCGAGCTGTATGATCGATTGCCAGCGCTTCCTCAACCGAAGAAGGCGACCGCATTATGTCGCGGGCCGTGACTTCGAGCGTTTCTTCGATGACACGGTGAATCGCGCCGAAACAGATGGCGCCGGCCAGGAAGGCTTCGACGGCGACTTCATCGGCGGCGTTGAGGACAGCCGTCGCATGACCGCCGGCCCGCATGGCCTGCATCGCGAGACCCAGCGCGGGAAAACGGGCGAGGTCAGGCGCTTCAAAACTGAGCCCGCCCAGGGACGCCAGATCCGGCGCCGGTACACCACTGGCGAGGCGGCGCTCCGCAGCCAGACAGTCGGCAATCGGCACGCACATGTTGGGGCGGGCCATCCCCGCGATCATGCTGCCATCGGTGAAGGACACGAGGCCATGCATGATCTGTTGCGGATGGATCACTGCGTCGAGCCGGTCCGGTTCGATGCCGAAGATGTGGTGCGCCTCGATCAGTTCCAGACCCTTGTTGACCAGTCCGGCGGAATCGACGGTTATCTTCGCGCCCATGGCGTAATTCGGATGGGTCAGCGCCTCCTCGCGGCGGGCCTTGCGGATGCGCTCGATGTCCCAGGTCCGGAACGGTCCGCCCGAGGCTGTCAACGTGATCCGCGCGACGTCGGCGAGCGAACGGCCGCACAGGGCCTGCGCCACGGCGTTGTGCTCGGAATCCATCGGTAGGATGGTTGTGCCAAGACGGCGGGCTTCGGCCATGAAGAAGTCGCCGGCGCAGACAAGCGTCTCCTTGTTGGCGAGCGCAAGCCGGCGGCCCGGGGCGAGCGCCGCAACGGTCGGCTTCAATCCCGCAATGCCGCTGATGCCCGCCACGATCAGGTCGGTCGGCATGGCGGCGGCGTCCAGAACCGCCCGCTCGCCGGCGCCGCAAGCGATGCCGCTGCTCCCTAGCGCCGCCTTGAGTGCGCCAAGCCCGGCAGGGTCCGCTAGCGCTGCGAACCGGGCCCCCGCCCCGATCGCGGCTTTCGCCAGCGTCGTGGCGTCGTGACCGCCGACGAGCGCAATGATCTGAAACTGTCCCGGGTTTGCCCGCACCACCTCCAGCGTGGACCGGCCGATCGACCCGGTCGCACCGAGGATGCTCAATGTGCGCATCCCCGTGGCTCCTCAGCGCCAGATCGCGACGGCGACGGCAACCAGCGTCACCACGACCACGAACGCGTCGAGACGGTCGAGCACGCCGCCATGGCCGGGGATGATGGAGCCGGAATCCTTCACGCCAAACCGGCGCTTCAACGATGATTCCAGAAGATCGCCGGCCTGTCCGGCCGCAGACGCAGCCAGGCCGCAGACCATTGTCGCGAAGGCGCCGAGCGGCCACGGCACGCCGGTGCGACGGGCAATCAGGGACACCGCAAGTCCCGCGAGCACGCCGGCGAGGGCCCCGCCGATTGCGCCCGACCAGGTTTTCTTCGGGCTGACAGCCGGCCAGAGCTTCGGACCGCCGAAGGCCCTGCCGCTGAAATAGGCCGCGACATCGGTGGCCCAGACGACCGCAAAGCACCAGGCGATCAGCGTCAGCCCGAGGTGTGGCTCGAGCCGCACAATGATCGGCGCGATCGCAATCGCTGCCGCATACAGGATGCCGGCTGCAGCAATGAGGCGAACCGGGCTTCGCACCAGAAGCCATGCTCCGAATGCAGCTGCAACGCTCAACCCGATGGCCAGCGCCTCATGCCCTATGAAAGCGGTCAGCCCAGCGAGCGCGATGGCGCCCATCAGCCCGAACCGATAATTGTCAGGCGCGTCGGGAAGGACAATCTTCAGCCATTCGGACGCGGCGATGACGCCGACGAGGGTCCAGAGCAGCGCAAACGGCCATCCGCCCCACCACAGGGTGAGCAGAGCCACAACAGCCATGACCACGCCGGAGATGACGCGCAGCCCAAGCTCGCTCCTTGGCGGTGAGGAATTGGCGTCAACGGCCATTCATCGGATTCCTGTGCAACTGACGAAGGTTGACCCGATTTACGGGCGGCGGTCAAACGGCCTGCCTGCTCAGTCCACCAAATCTGCGATCACGCGAGCGGAATTCGTTGATGGCCACTTCGAGGGCAGTGTGGTCGAAGTCCGGCCACAGTACCGGCGTGAACACGAGTTCGGCGTAGGCCGCTTGCCACATCAGGAAGTTGGACAGACGCACTTCGCCGGAGGTCCGGATCACCAGGTCCGGATCAGGGATGCCGGCGGTGTCGAGATGCCGCGAGATGTCAGCCTCGCTGACCGGGCCGCGCTCGCCGCGGGCGGCGCGCTCGGCCTGCATCGCATTGACCGCGCGCACGATCTCATCCCGCGCGCCGTAGTTGAACGCGATCGTGAGGGTCAGGGCGGTGTTGGCGGCGGTCAGGGTTTCGGCCTGGACGATCAGGTCGCGGATGTCGGCCGGCGTGCTGTCACGGTCGCCGATCATCCGCACCCGCACATTCGAGGCGTGCAATTCGGCCAGGTCATTGCGGACGAAGCGCTTGAACAGGCCGAGCAGGAAACTGACCTCCAGCGCAGGCCGCCGCCAGTTCTCGGTTGAAAAGCTGAAGATGGTGAGATGCGCAATGCCAAGGTCGCGCGCGGCGCGCACCGTCCTCCGCAAGGCCTCCACGCCGCGCCGGTGCCCTTCAGTGCGCGGCAAGCCCCGAGCCTGCGCCCAACGACCGTTGCCGTCCATGATGATGGCGACATGGCGCGGCCCGGGAGCTTGAGGCCGCCCCTCGGGAGCAGGCTGTCTCAGAGTGTCGGTTGTTGGACTCATCGGTTTCGCAAGCTGGACCAGGTGTGTGCGTCTTCAAGCCGATTTTAGCGCCTGAACGAAAGCTTTGCTCCGGCGCGCCCAAGTTGACTGATTCGCGCGTGGCGACCAGCACCTAGACCTGCATGATTTCCTTTTCCTTTGTCGCAAGGGCCGTGTCCACCTCGGCGACGGACTGGTCGGTGGCCTTCTGCACCTGGTCGGACTGGCGGCTGGCGTCGTCCTCGGACATCAGCCCGTCCTTCTCCAGCTTCTTGATCACTTCAAGGCCGTCGCGGCGCACATGGCGCACGGCGACGCGGGCCTCCTCGGCGTATTTATGCGCGACCTTGACCAGTTCCTTGCGGCGCTGCTCGTTGAGTTCGGGGATGCGGATGCGGATGGTCTGGCCTTCGGTCTGCGGGTTGAGGCCGAGATCGGACTCGCGGATCGCCTTGTCGACGGCCATCGCCATGCCGCGATCCCAGACCGCGACGCTGATCATCCGCGCTTCGGGGACGCTGACCGTCGCGACCTGGTTGAGCGGCATCTTCGAGCCGTAGGCCTCGACCATGATCGGATCGAGCACGCTGGCGGAAGCGCGGCCGGTGCGCAGCGAGTTGAGGTCATGCTTCAGCGAAGCCACCGCGCCCTGCATGCGGCGCTTGATGTCGTTGAGGTCGAAGGTCGGAGGAGCCATGGGATCGGCCTTTTCGTCAGGTGGTCCAGAAGTGCGGGCTGACCATGCGGATCGTGCCCGGCCCGGTCAAGTGGCTCAGGGGACAACGTAGGTTGCACGCCCCTCGCCTTTCAGCACGGCAGAAATGGAGCCGGGCTGGGCAATTGAAAAGACCCCGATGGTGAGGCCCGCGTCGCGCGCAAGAGCGAAAGCCGCCGTATCCATCACGCCAAGCTCCTTCGAGATGGCTTCGGCATGGGTCAACTGGTCATAGCGCGTCGCGTTCGGGTCCTTCTTGGGGTCGGCGCTGTAGACGCCATCGACCTGGGTCGCCTTGAACACGGCCTCGCATTTCAGTTCGGCCGCCCGCAAGACCGCCGCCGTGTCGGTGGTGAAGAACGGATTGCCGGTGCCGCCTGCGATGATCACGACATGGCCGCGCTCCATGTGGTGCAGCGCGGGCTGGCGCGCATAGGTCTCGCAGATCGTCGGCATCGACACGGCCGACATGGTGCGGGCCGTGACGCCGGCGGCGTTGACCGCGTTCTCGAGCGCGATCGAGTTCATTGCGGTGGCGAGCATGCCCATGGAATCGGCCGTGGCGCGGTCGATCCAGCCGGCGGCGCTGACGCGGGCGCCGCGGATGATGTTGCCGCCGCCAATGACGAGCGCGATCTCGATTCCGGCGCGCGAAGCTTCAGCGATGTCGGCCGCCAGCGTGTTGAGCACCTGCGGATAGAGCCAGTACCCGTCAGGGGCCGCGAGGGCCTCGCCGGAGAGCTTGATGAGCACACGCTTGAAACTGGACATGACCGCCTCCACGCCGTTGCGGCAAAAAAAAGCGGCGCTTTCGGCGCCGCCTGGTTGGTCCGGGGCGGATCAGGCTTTTCCGCCCGCCGCCGCCGCGACTTCCGCCGCGAAGTCGCTCTCTTCTTTGGTGATTCCCTCGCCCAAGGCAAACCGGGCGAAGCCGGCGAGACGGATCGGGGCGCCGACCTTGCCTTCGCTGTCCTTGACGGCCTGGCCGACCGACTTGGAGCCGTCATGGATGTAGACCTGCTCGAGCAGGCAGAACTCCTTGGCGTAGGACTTCATGCCGGATTCGGTGATCTTCTCCAGCACATGCGCGGGCTTGCCGGCGTTCTTGTCGGCGAGGATCGCCTTTTCGCGGGCGAGGATTTCGGGATCGACCGAGGCGAGGTCGAGCGCGACCGGGTTGGTCGCGGCGACATGCATGGCGATCTGGCGGCCAAGCAGGGCCAGTTCGTCGGCCTTGCCGGTGGACTCGAGCGCAACCAGCACGCCGATGCGGCCGAGGCCCTCGCCGGCGGCGTTGTGCAGGTAGCTGGCGACCACGCCGGCCGGAACGGCGAGCTTGCGGGCGCGGCGCAGTTCCATGTTCTCGCCGATGGTGGCGATGGCGTTGGCGATGGCTTCCTGCACGGTGCCGCCGCCCGGATAGGCTGCGGCCTTCACGGCCTCGACATCCTCGCCGATGGCGAGCGCGACGCCGGCCACATTGCGGCAGAGCGCCTGGAACTGTTCGTTCTTGGCGAGGAAGTCGGTTTCGGCGTTGAGTTCGATGACCACGCCCGAGGCGCCGGCGGTGTTGACCGCGACGAGGCCTTCGGCGGCGGTGCGGCCGGCCTTCTTGGCGGCCTTCGACAGGCCCTTCTTGCGCAGCCAGTCGACTGCGGCCTCCATGTCGCCGCCGCTTTCGACCAGCGCGGTCTTGCAGTCCATCATGCCGGCGTCGGTCTTCTCGCGCAGTTCCTTCACCAGGGCAGCCGTAATCGCTGTCATGTCATTCACCTTTCAAGCGGAATGCCCGGCCGGGCCGGACCATGTGAGACGATGAACCGGCGCAGCTTCTGGCTGCGCCGGCACGTGGAAACGGGATGGGTGCACGGGCCTGAGGCCCGCGCCTCATGCGTCGACGAGCGAGCGCGCCTGGGCGGTCCAGCCATCGCGGGCGATGCGGCCCGACAGCTTGAGCTGGGCGTCGACCGCCATTTCATCGGCAGGCGACATCGCGGCGAACTGCCAGAAGTGGAACAGGCCGGCCTCGTTCAGCTTGGTGACCAGTTCCGGGCCGACGCCCGACAGGCGGGTCAGGTCGTCCGGCGCGCCGCGCGGCGCGGTCAGCAGTTCAAAGCCAGTCACGCCGGTTTCGGTCGGCAGCTCCTCGATCATCGGGGCGACGGAGGCGCCCATGTCGACGCCGCTGTTGCCCTGGCCGCGGGCGATGCCGTCGAGGGCGGCGCGGGCGACGAGGTCGCAGTAGAGCGAGATGGCGCGGCCGGCGTCGTCATTGCCCGGGATCGGGAAGGTGATGCCGTCGGGGTCGCAGTTGGTGTCGACGATGGCGGCGACCGGAATGTTGAGGCGCTGGGCCTCCTTCACGGCGAGCTGCTCCTTGTTGGTGTCGATCACGAAGATCATGTCCGGCGTGCCGCCCATGTCCTTGATGCCGCCGAGCGCCTTTTCGAGGTTGTCGCGTTCGCGCGACAGCATCAGGCGCTCCTTCTTGGTCAGGCCGGCGGCGCCGACGGCGAGCATGTCGTCAAGCTTGCGCAGGCGCGCGATCGAGCCGGAAATCGTCTTCCAGTTGGTCAGCATGCCGCCGAGCCAGCGGGAGTTGACATAATACTGGGCCGAGCGCTTGGCGGCGTCGGCGACGAGGTCCTGCGCCTGGCGCTTGGTGCCGACGAAGAGCACGCGGCCGCCGCGGGCCACGGTGTCGCTCACGGCCTGCAGCGCGCGGTGCAGCATCGGCACGGACTGCGCGAGGTCGATGATGTGGATCTTGTTGCGCTCGCCGAAGATGTACTGGCCCATCTTCGGGTTCCAGCGGTGGGACTGGTGGCCGAAATGCGCGCCCGCCTCGAGCAATTGGCGCATGGAAAATTCAGGGACTGCCATGGTCGTGTTCTCCGGTTACAAGTGCCTCTGCGGACCAGTGCGGCCAAGCGTGGTCAGACCACGTTTCGCCACCGGATGGACGGAATAAGCTTCCGACCGTGAAAGTCCGCATGTGGGATGGTGGGGGCGTTAGCAGGGTTTGCGGTGGGTGGCAAGGGTGCGCCGAGCGCTACCGTAACTGGCCTCTATTTGGTATCTCCAACTGCTTTGTGTCTTTGGATGGACCATCTGATAGCCGGAAACGATTGAAATAGTCAGGATTTGGGGAATGCAAATCGACATCGTCATCAATAAACAATTGATCTTGCTCATGTCGAAAGACTGGCAGGGCACTTTTGGAGTGAGAAGGCATGGGGATAGCTGGATGCTCTTGTCCTAATATACGGCGCAAAACCAAACGATCATCAGGATCAATTTCCATCAAAATCTGCTGCAACAGCTTTTCCAAGTCGAACTGAACTTGGTCTATCATCGGGCCTGACATGCTCGCTCTGTTGCGTTCGAGCCATTCACGCTTCTCAATCAAGCGCTTAATTCTACCAGGCGTTTTCGTTCTTCGTTCCGTCCGATAGACAGTAGCGCCTTGCACAATTTGAATTTTGGAGACCTGCTCATTGATTACTCCGGCAACCCACTTAGCGTCCTTGACCATTTCACTGATGCCTTCTTTTGCACCTTTGTAGTCAGAAACGCCGCCGAGAATGGCTAATGCTCCAGCAATTGAAACCCAACCTTTAACACTACCATCTGAAATTCTGACTTCAATCAAACAATCTGACGGAAATTTTTTTAGGGCAATTGTATAGGCAATATACGAAACGTCGCTTCCAACCTGTTCAATCTGTTCTTCGTCAAGCTTAATGCGCTTCAAGTGAAAATATGCTTCCCCAAAGAGCGCCAACTGACCCTCCAAAAAAATTCGAATTCATGACAATTTCACTAGCAACATCAGTATCATACAAAAACCAAATAAATCCAGAAAATTCTATGCGCCTTACGCCGCTAGTTGCATACATTCGTGAATTTGGCGCCGCTGAAATATATGAATTGTGCGCACCCTAGTCGGCGAAGGCCGGAAAAATCCTGAAAGATTCACTCCACATCCTAAACGCCCCTCAACTCACCTCCAATATCACCACCCCCGGCACGGCCCTGAGCGCGCCTGTTCCCTCTCCCCTTGCGGGAGAGGGTTAGGGAGAGGGGTTGCGCGAATGTTGGAGCAGAGGGCCTCCGCGGTTCATGCTCCAAGCCATACTGACCCCTCTCCTTACCTCTCCCGCAAGGGGAGAGGAGGCACAGGCATCGCGGCCAACGTTGAAGCGCGCGTTGTGGCATAATCCCCTCAACTCAACTCCACACTCACCACTCCCGGCACGGCCCGCAAGGCCCCGGCGATCTGCGGGTTGACGAGGCGCTTGCCGGGGAGTTCGACCTCGATCTCCTCCTCGCCGGAACCGACGATGACCACGACGGAGATGCGGGCGTCGCCGGATTGCTTCAGGCGTTCGGCCAGGGCGGCGACCGGCTTGTCGTCGCGCAGGAAGATGCGCATGTCCTGCTTCTGGCGCGCGGCGGCGGCATCGAGCGGCTCGACGCCCTCGATGCGCGGCTTGACCTCGTCGCCATCGAGCGTGGCCGAGACCATCAGCAGCACGACATTGCCCGGCTCGAGCAGGTCGCGGAAGCGCTGCAGCCCTTCGGAGAACAGCACCGCCTCGAAATGGCCGCTCTGGTCCGACAACTGGACGATGCCCATCTTGTTGCCGGTCTTGGTGCGGCGCTCGCTGCGGTCGATGACGGACGCCGCGATCCGGCCCATGGAGGCGCCGGTCTGGCGCACCGTGGCGGCGAACTCCGAGAAGCGCCGCACGCGCATGCGCGTCAGCACCGACTGATAATCATCGAGCGGATGGCCGGTGAGGAAGAAGCCGACCGCCGCGTGCTCCTTCTGCAGCTTCTCCGACGCCAGCCAGGGCTGCGTGGCCGGGATGACCAGCGCATCGACCGCGCCCATGCCGAACAGCTCGTTCTGGCCGCCCTCCGCCGCCTCGCGCGTGCGCTGCGCCAGCGCCATGATGCCGTCGATGGCTGCTGTGGCGCGGGCGCGGTCCGGCTCCAGCGCATCGAGCGCCCCCGCCGCGATCAACGCCTCCAGCGTCCGCTTGTTGATGCGGCGCGGATCAAGCCGGCGGGCCAGATCCGCCAGATCGCGGAACGGCCCTGCCCGCTCGCGCTCGGACACGATGCTGCCCACCGCCTCGGCGCCGACGCCCCGGATCGCCGCCAGCGCATAATGGATGACGCCGTCGCGCACATCGAAATGCACCCCTGAGCGGTTGATCGAGGGCGGCTCGACGGTGATGCCCATGCGCTCCGCATCGCGCCGGAATTCGGACAGCTTGTCGGTGTTGGACATGTCCAGCGTCATCGACGCGGCCATGAACTCGACCGGGTAATTCGCCTTCAGATAGGCCGTCTGGTAGGAGACGATGGCATAGGCGGCGGCGTGGCTCTTGTTGAAGCCGTAGTTGGCGAACTTGTCGAGGAGGTCGAAGATCTCCGAGGCCAGCGCCTCGGGAATGGCACGCTCGACCGCGCCCTCGACGAAGCGCTTGCGCTGCTGGTCCATCTCCTTCTGGTTCTTCTTGCCCATGGCGCGGCGCAGCAGGTCCGCCTCGCCGAGCGAATAGCCCGACAGCGCCTGGGCCACCTGCATGACCTGCTCCTGATAGACGATGATGCCATGCGTCTCCGACAGGTAGGGCTCCAGCGCGGGGTGGATGTAGCTCGCCTGCTCCTGCCCGAGTTTCCGGCGGCAATAGGTCGGGATGTTGTCCATCGGGCCGGGGCGGTAGAGCGCCACCAGCGCGATCAGGTCCTCGATGCGGTCGGCCTTCATCTCGACCAGCGCTTTCCTCATACCCGCGCTTTCCACCTGGAACACGCCGACCGTCTCGCCGCGCGCCAGCATCTCGTAGGTTTTCGGATCGTCAAAGGGCAGGCTGTCGAGCTTCACCTCGATGCCGCGCTGGGCGATCAGCCTGACCGCCGTGGTCAACACGGTCAGGGTCTTCAGGCCCAGGAAGTCGAACTTGACCAGCCCGGCCTGCTCCACCCACTTCATGTTGTACTGCGTGACGCGCGCGCCGGTGCGCGGATCGCGGTACATCGGCACGAGCTGGTCGAGCGGACGGTCGCCGATCACCACGCCGGCGGCATGGGTCGAGGCGTGCCGGTGCAACCCCTCCAGCTTCTGCGCGATCTCCAGCATGCGCCCGACGATGGGCTCGTCCTTCGCCGCCATCTGCAGCTTCGGCTCGCCGGAAATCGCCTCGGCGAGCGGCGTGATCTTGCCCGGCGCCTGCGGCACCAGCTTGGTCAGCTTGTCCACCTGGCCATAGGGCATTTCCAGCACGCGGCCGACATCGCGCATCACCCCGCGCGCCAGAAGCGTGCCGAAGGTGATGATCTGCGCGACGCGCGCGTCGCCATAGCGCCGCTTGACGTAGTCGATCACCTCCTCGCGCCGGTCCTGGCAGAAGTCGATGTCGAAGTCCGGCATCGAGACGCGGTCGGGGTTGAGAAAGCGCTCGAACAGCAGCCCGAAACGCAGGGGGTCGACGTCGGTGATGGTCAGCGCATAGGCGACCAGCGAGCCCGCGCCCGAGCCGCGGCCCGGCCCGACCGGAATGCCCTGGCTCTTGGCCCATTTGATGAAGTCGGCCACGATCAGGAAATAGCCGGGGAAATTCATCCGCTCGATGATGGAGAGCTCGAAATCCAGCCGCTTGCGGTAGTCGTCGACCGAGAAGCCGGCAGATGGCCCATGCGCCGCCAGCCGCTCGCTGAGGCCCGCCTCGGCCTGGTCGCGCAACTCCGCCGCCTCGCCGCGGCCGTCGGCCGTCTCGAAGCGCGGCAGGATCGGCTTGCGCACGACCGGACGCCAGGCGCAGCGCATCGCAACCTCAACGGTCGTGGCCGCAGCCTCCGGCAGGTCGGCGAAGCGCTTGACCATCTCGGCGCGCGTGGCGAAGAACTGGCCCTCGCTGACGCGCCGCCGGTCATCATCCGACATCAGGCGTCCGGCCGCGATCGCCATCAGGGCGTCATGCGCCTCGTGATCGGCGGCCTTGCCGAAGAAGGGCACGTTCGCGGCGACGATCGGCAGGTCATGCTGATAGGCCAGCGCCAGCAGATCCGCCTCGGTCTCAAGGCCCCCGCCCAGGGCCGGGCGCTGGATCTCGACATAAAGCCGGTCGCCGAAGGTCTTGTGCAGCCGCGCCAGACGGGAGGCGGCGAGCTCATGCCGGCCCTCGCGCAAGGCTGAGTCAACCGGGCCATCCTGCCCGCCGGTCAGCGCGATCACGCCTTGCGCATGCGCGGCCAGCAGATCGAGCGATACGACTGGCGGAGCTCCAAGCTCGGGCAGCATATAGGCCGCGCTCACCAGCGCCAGAAGGCCCGCATATCCGGCCTCGCTCGCCGCCAGCAGCACGACGTGCGGATGCGCGGCCTGCAGCAGGCGGCGTGAATCGGCCTGCACATCGGCGCAATCGACGCTCAACTGGATGCCGACGATCGGCTGGACGCCGAGGCCCGCAAGCTTCTCGGAGAACTCAAGCGCCCCGAACAGGTTGTTGGTGTCGGTCAAGGCCAGGGCGGGCTGGCTGTCGGCCACCGCAAGCTTGGCGAGCTTCTCGACCGTCATCGCTCCTTCGAGCAAGGAATAGCTCGAATGCACGTGCAGATGCACAAAGGCGACATCGTCTGGAATCACGGGCATCGGACCCTCCCCGGTCCGTTATCGCGCCGCTCAACCGGCGCGTCGAGGCCCGGCGCTCCACGATGCCGGGATGTTCACACCCCAGGGCTGGACAAAAGCGCCGCCCAGGTCAGGATCATCACGATGAAGGTGCCGAGGGACGCCAGTTCGGTGACGCCAACAACAAGACGACGGGTCATGACTCAACTCCATGTTTTTGTTATGTCCGTTTATGTATCTGTTTTGTTCTCTTGTCAAACACGCTTTTTGGCGTTGATTGGGTCAGGGTTAATGCGCCCGCGCCGTCCTTGAGCTGGGCATCGTGATGGCGCAAGCATGGGCCATCGGCAGAAGCGCGAGCTGCTTTCCACCTTCGCGGTGCCGCCTACCGCGAGGATGGCAGCATCGTTGTGGGTTTGACGACCATGCGAACGACGGGATCAACCGTTTCGGAACTTGTCCGGGGCCAGCTGATGGACAGATCCCATCGCCTGAGCGCTGTGCTGCATTCCCCTCGAAAGCAGCCACGATTGACATACTCACGATTGATCACGCAGCTGGTCCCCGCAGCGGTATCCCGGCATTGGCCGCCGGCTTCCGCAACCAGTTGCCTGAGCCGCTCGGGACGATTGTCGCCGCGTTCTAAGATGAAACGCCGAAGCGAAGCAGAAATGCGACTCGAGTCCTCGGCAGATGCTCCATAAGCAACAGCGTCAAAGTAGCTCTTTTTCCCGTTGCCGCCGACCGTCGTCGAGGTCAGCACGGCTGGCGCACAGCCGGACAGCACGGCTCCGAATGTTGCCGCCATCATCCATCGCCGCATGACGTGCCCGAACCTGACCGACAAGGAATGCATGTGCTCATCCGCTCCGTCTTGAGATCAGCGCGTCGGAGGTCCTGGCGCAAGCCTCGGGAAACTACGGTCAGCGCGGATGTTCAACCCGTGGAGTTCCTCGCCGGTTGCGGCTCCCCGCAACGGCGATCGGCTCAATCCAGATTGACCACCTGCCCGCCCTTGATCGTGACCCGGCGGTCCATCTGGCCGGCAAGCTCCAGATTGTGCGTGGCGATCAAGGCCGCGAGGCCGGAGGCACGCACCAGCGAGGTGAGCGTGCGGAAGACGTGCTTCGAGGTGCCCGGATCGAGATTGCCGGTCGGCTCATCGGCCAGCAGCAGGCGCGGCGCATTGGCGACGGCGCGGGCAATGGCGACGCGCTGCTGCTCGCCGCCGGACAATTCACCGGGCCGATGCTTCAGACGCTCGCCGAGCCCGAGGAAGCCGAGCAGTTCAGCCGCCCGCGTTTTCGCCTCCGCCTTGCCGAGGCCGCGGATCAGCTGGGGCATGACCACATTCTCCAGCGCGGAAAACTCGGGCAGGAGATGGTGAAACTGGTAGACGAAGCCGATCTCTGTGCGGCGGAGGCGCGTGCGCGCGGCGTCGTCAAGCTTGGCGGTCGCGGTCCCGCCGATGAAGACCTCGCCGGCATCGGGATGTTCGAGCAGGCCGGCCACATGCAGAAGGGTCGACTTGCCGGTGCCTGACGGCGCCACCAGCGCGACGAGCTCGCCCGGCCAGATGGCGAAGTCGGCCTTCTTGAGAATGTCCAGCGAGCCGCCGCTTTGCTGGTAGCTGCGGTCGACCTTGGACAGGAACAGGGCTGGCGTGATCGGCTCGGCCATGATCGCTCACCCGTACCGCAGCGCTTCGACGGGATCGAGCTTCGCGGCGCGCCAAGCCGGGTAGAGCGTGGCCAGAAGCGAGAGCACCAGCGCCATCCCCACGACGGCGGCGACCTCGGTCGGATTGGTCTCCGCCGGAATCTCTGTCAGGAAACGGACGGTCGGGTCCCATAGCTGCGTGCCGCTGATCCGGGAGGCGAACTGCTGGATCGCCTGGATGTTGGCGCAGATGAAAAGGCCGAGCCCAAAACCCGCGAGGGTGCCGACAACCCCGATCGACGCACCGGTAATCAGGAAAATCCGGAGGATCGAGCCGCTGGTGGCACCCATGGTGCGCAGGATCGCAATGTCCGAGCTTTTGTCCTTCACCAGCATGATCAGGCCCGAGACGATGTTCAGGGCCGCGACCAGCACAATCAGCATCAGGATCAGGAACATCACATTGCGCTCGACCTCGAGCGCCGAGAAGAAGGTCCGGTTGCGCTGCCGCCAATCGGTCAGCACCAGCGGACGGGGCGCGTTGGCCTCGATCGCGTCCCTCACGTTCTGGGTCCGGTCGGCGTTCTCGATGAAGACCTCGATCACGTTCACGTCGTCGTCGCGGTTGAAATAGGCCTGCGCCTCGCCCAGCGGCATGAAGGCGAAGGTTCCATCGAACTCCGACATGCCGATCTCGAACACGGCCACAACGGGATAGGCCTTGATGCGAGGCATCGTGCCGAACGGCGTCGCCGCGCCGCGCGGGCTGATCACGGTCAGCGTGTCGCCTGCCCTGATCGACAGCGTCTGCGCCAGGCGCTCGCCGATGGCGATGCCGGCGGCCGCGTCGAAGCCGTCGAGCGTTCCCTGCTTGATGTTGCCGGCAATGAAGGAAATGCGCTTGATGTCGGCTTCACGCATCCCGCGCACGAGCACGCCGCTGTTGCCATACTGCGACGAGGCCAGCGCCTGCCCCTCCACCATCGGGATCGCCAGCTTGACGCCGGGTACGGCCATGAGCTTGTCGGCCACTTCGCGGTAGTCGTCGAGGGGGCGTTCGATCGGGGTCAGGAAGATATGGCCGTTCACGCCGACGATCTTGTCGAGCAACTCCTTGCGGAAGCCGTTCATCACCGACAGCACGATGATCAGCGTGGCGACGCCCAGCATGATGCCGAGGAAGGAAAAGCCGGCGATAACCGAGACAAAGCCCTCGCGCCGCCGTGTGCGCAGATAGCGCGACGCCAGCATCCACTCGAAGCGGGCGAAGGGCCGCGTGTCCGCCGCAGTGTCGCTCATGGCCGGCTCATGCCTTGCCAATCAGCCTGTCGAGCGCGGCAGCCGGCGTCAGCACCTCGCGTTCGCCGGTCCGGCGACGCTTGAGCTCGATCTTGCCCTCCGCGAGGCTCTTGGGCCCGACGATCAGCTGCCAGGGCGAGCCGATCAGGTCGTTGACGACAAACTTGGCGCCCGGACGCTCGTCGCGGTCGTCGTACAGCACATCCACGCCCGCCTTCGTCAGTGCGGCATAGAGTTCGTCGCAGGCGGCTTCCGTGCCGGCGTCGCCGGTTTTCAGGTTGAGCAGCGACACCGTGAAGGGCGCGATCGCATCGGGCCAGATGATGCCTGCCTCGTCATGATTGGCTTCGATAAGGGCTGCGATCAACCGCGTCGGACCGATGCCGTAGGAGCCCATGTGCACATGCGTGTCCTTGCCGTCCGGGCCTGCGACCGTCGCGCCCATGGGTTCGGAGTACTTGGTGCCGAAGTAGAAAATGTGGCCAACCTCGATGCCGCGCGCTGACACCCGCGATGCGTCGGGAATGGCTGCGTAGGCAGCTTCGTCGTGCATCTCGGACGTGGCCGCGTAGAGCGATGTCCAACGGTCGACGATGGCCTGCAGACCCGCGATGTCCTCGAAATTCGTGTCGGCAGGCGGCACGGCGAAATCGAGGAAGTCGCGGTGGCAGAAGACTTCGCTTTCGCCCGTCGAGGCCAGGATGATGAACTCATGGCTGAGATCACCGCCGATAGGACCGGTGTCGGCCCGCATGGGAACCGCCTTGAGGCCGAGGCGCTCGAAGGTGCGCAGATAGGCCACGAACATCTTATTGTAGGCATGGACTGCGCCAGCCTTGTCGAGATCGAAGGAATAGGCGTCCTTCATCAGGAACTCGCGGCCCCGCATCACGCCGAAGCGCGGGCGCACCTCGTCGCGGAACTTCCACTGTATATGGTACAGGTTCAGCGGCAGTTCCTTGTAGGACTTCACATAGGACCGGAAGATCTCGGTGATCATTTCCTCATTGGTCGGTCCGAACAGGATCTCGCGGTCATGCCGGTCACGGATGCGCAGCATTTCCTTGCCGTAGGCGTCATAACGGCCGCTCTCGCGCCAGAGATCGGCTGACTGGATGGTCGGCATCAGGAGTTCGACCGCGCCGGAGCGGTTCTGTTCTTCGCGGATGACGGCGTTGATCTTGTTCAGCACGCGCAGGCCGAGCGGCAGCAGCGTGTAGCTCCCCGCCGCCTGCTGGCGGATCATCCCGGCGCGCAGCATCAGGCGATGGGAGACGATCTCCGCTTCCTTGGGGGTGTCACGCAGGATGGGCAGGAAATAGCGGGACAGACGCATGGGAACCCTGTTTGCAGCGCGGCATGATGGCGATCGCGAGTCGGATCAGCTCACGACCCAGCGACTGACACCATTCACAGGCCGAAAATGCAAGCTTGGATTGCTATGGCTTCGAAAAGCGTTGAGTCAGCCGCCGCGCGACCGCCTCGGGAACGAACTGCGAGATATCCCCGCCCATGGCCGCGATCTGGCGGACCAGCGTCGCTGTGACAGGGCGCACGCGCGGCGAGGCCGGCAGGAAAACCGTGAGCAGGTCAGGCGACATCACGCCGTTCATGCCCGCCATCTGCATTTCGTAGTCGAGGTCGGTTCCGTCACGAAGCCCGCGGATCATCATCGTGGCCCCTGCCCTGTGCGCGGCGTTGACGGCAAGGTCATCGAAGGTCACGACCTCGAGGGTCGCCTGTTCGACGCGTGCGACCGGTCCGCAGACCTCGCGCAGCATCTCGGCACGCTCCTCCGCGCTGAACAGCGGCGCCTTGCCCGGATGAACCCCGATCGCCACCACAAGACGATCGACCATCCGGCAGGCCTGCCTGACCACATCGACATGGCCGTTGGTGACGGGATCAAACGAGCCGGTGTAAAGCGCTGTGCGTGTCATGATGCAAGCGTTAGCGCGCGCGCGGGCGGATGGGAAGTGGCGCCGCCCTGCATATGGGAGAGCACATCGGCTGCGCTCATCCCCTCAACGCGCGAAATCCCTTATCAGCGCCGCGAACGTTTTGGGACTGTCGATCTGCGGGAAATGGCTTGCATCGTCCATGATGACCTTCCGTCCGTCCTTTAGCCCGGCAAGGACGACATCCGCCAGCACGACCGGGAACAGCCCGTCCTTCGCGCCCCAGACGACCAGCGTCGGAGCGACGATCTCAGGCAATATCTCGTCCAGAACGCGATCCTTGTTGGCGGGATCGGCAAAGCCGGCGAACAGTTTTCCGATTGTGGCCGCCTCCCCTCCAGCCTTGAAGTCCGCAAGGGCTTTCGCCGCAAATTCGGTGCTGTGGGCGAAGGATGAGGCAATCACGGTCTGAAGCAGTTTCTGCATTTCCTCGACGGTGTCGGGGGTGAAGTTCACCGGTGGAGGCCCACCGAGCGTCACTTTCAGGCCTGCGACATCGACAAGCACGAGCTTTGCGACCTTCTTTGGATGTCGCGCGGCAAAGGTGGCGGCAACCCAGCCGCCCAGTGAATTGCCGACAATCACCGCCCGGTCGATGTTTTCTGCAGCCATCAGGGCGGCGACGACGTCAGCCTGCCGGTTGATGCCGACCGATGGGCTCGTACGCGCCGACTGGCCGAAGCCGAGCATGTCGAAGGCATAAACCGTATGGGACGCCTGGAGTTCAGAGATCACGCCCCCGAAGTCTTCCTTTCTGCCTCCAAGCCCGTGCACAATAACCACAGCCGGACCACTTCCGGCCTTCACCGCGGCAATGGTGTATCCGTCGGACGAGAACTGGAATGACGCGCTTCCTGACATGGGACCTCCCTGAGCGTGAACGAGAGCGGGTGTGACAGTCGCCATCACCAGCAGGACAATCAGCTTCATGTGAGCCAAAGCCAGTCTGGATATCATGCTCATGGACCCGCTCCGGCTGCCTTGATCGTGTTTCCTTTCGTGAAGCTTAGAAGTTTTGGTGTCAGGCATCATGGCGATTATCTTGGACAGGACTGCGTAACTTTTGCACATTCCTGCTGTTCTTATGAAATTCGTTGCCGAGGCCCTGCCGGCATTGTTAGCGGCACCGAAACGGACGGAACTCAGCACGCGGTGGAGGCTTAGGTGAACGACTTTCCCCCCCGTGCAGAGGCGTCCTTGCTGGTATCGAGCGCTCCCCTTGGCTGGCCGGACATCACGGTCGAGGTCCGCTTCACCAAAGCGGGCTCGGCAATCGGGTGGCCTGCCATCGCGACCCGCCACTCCGTGCTGTTCTGGGATCAGCCGATCGGCGGCGCTATCATCATCGGCGGCGCTGAACTTGAGACAATCCATCTGGCTGCGCCAATCATCCTGGTGCCAGCCGGACAGTCATTCACTTGCAATCCTGGCATACCGCAGCGCTTCAGGAAGTTGCTCATCGACGCGGCATTCGTCAGCCGCCTTGCTGAGTCCGCACTCGGCGTGAACCCGGTTTCATTCCAGGCGGCGGCCTTCGATGGGGATCAGGACCTTCGCGGCGTGGCTTACCTTCTGTCCGAAGCGGTGACCGGTCACCAGCCGCTCGACGCCGAGATGATCGCGGTTCTTGCCCGCGAGACGGCAATCCACCTTGCAAGCAACTACTCCGACGTTCCAACTCCGAGGCGCGACCTTGCCGGACGCATCGCGACGGCCAAACTGGTTCGGGTCCTTGACTTTCTGGCCGCGAATCTCGACAGGCGCCTATCCGTCGCCATTCTGGCGCGGGAGGCAGGCCTCAGCATCGCGCACTTCTCGCGGGCCTTCGCGAAAAGTACCGGGCGCTCGCCGCACGCCTACATCGTTGGCCGGCGCATCGCCAAGGCCGGGCATCTGCTGCGAAACTCGTCGATACCGATCGACAAGATCGCGGCGCTATGTGGCTTTCACGATCAGGCGCACCTGAACCGTCTTTTCAAGCGGACGACCGGTCATACACCCAAACAGTATCGATCTCGGACGGGCTGATCGTGGCAGCGCCCGGACATCCATCGGAAGGAGTTGACTCCCCTGCCAGCTTGTTCTCATTTTACGATGTTGCGGCGTTGAATCTTGCTGTTGAAAGCCAAATGATGATGAGAAAACTCCTGTTGCCCGGTCTTCTCGGGCTTGCGCTCGCTGCTGTGGCCCCGATGGAGCCAGTCGGCTTCAACCAGTCGGCAGAGGCCCAGCAGCTTAGCCGGGCCTGTCAGCGCGTTTACGCCAACTACCGCGCCAAGCGCGGCCCAAAAGCGTTTGCAGTCACCTCCGGCGGCGGCTGCGGGTCCTATTGGGGCGCGTCAAGCCTTGTCGGAGCCCAGAATGGGGCGCTCAACGCTTGCCGCCGCAAGGGGTCGGGCTGCCGGGTCGTCGAATCCTCGTTCTGAACGGCGGAACGAGGCGTCAGGCCCGCCGCAGCGCCAACACCATGGCGGGCCACTCGTCCATATGATCGATGACAGCCATCGCGCCCGCCTCCCTGAGGCGACCGGCGATGCGCGCCTTGTCGTGGGCGACGCCGGTGAAGCCGACGACCGGCATGCCGGCGGCCCGGGCGGCCAACACGCCGGGCACGGAATCCTCGATCACGAGGCAGCGCCCGGGCTTGATGCCCATCTGCTCCGCCGCGAACAGGAACACGTCCGGATGCGGCTTGCCGCGCGAGACCTGACTGGCGGAAAACACATGGGGATCGAACAGATCGATCAGCCCTGCCGTCGTGAGGTTCCGCTTGAGCGGAACAAGGCTGGTTGACGACGCCACGCAGCGGGGGCCGTCCACCAGGCTCACGGCCTCGCGGACGCCCGGCAAGGTCGGCAGCTTTTGCGAGAAGCGCAGCCGGGCCTCGCGCTCGATGCCGCTTTCGAACTCGGGCGGCAATGGCCCGCCATACTCGCGTTCGAGGATTTTCCGGCCTTCGGTCACCGGAATCCCGACCATGGCGTCGACATAGGAGTCGAGCGTCCAATGGGTCAGCCCGATCGCATGATAGGCCTTCAGATTGACTTCGGCGTAGATCGTCTCGGTGTCGATCAACGTGCCGTCGCAGTCATAGATGATGAGGTCGTGCGGCACGGGAGCATCCGGAACAGAGCGCCTTCCTAGAGCGATACCCGCCACTTCTCAAGGGCGTGCGCAAGATGCCCGCAGCATCCGGACCGGCACTCGTCCGAGTGCCGCTGATGTGGCTGAGTCTTCCGGCTTCCTGAAAAGCGGATGCACCCGACAATCACGGTTGACGCCGAACGCCTAATCTCGTCTCATCACCCTGCCCGGCAAGCAACGGGCAGCCCAGCCGGGCACAATTCCGGCGGTCAGAAAAGAACACAAAAGGGGAAGAGAGACATCATGAACCGTCGCACCTTGGTTCTCGCCGGCGCCTTCGCCGCCGGCCTCCTGGCTTCAACCTCCGCGTTCGCGCAGGCGAAGCCACCAGTGATCGGCGTGAGCTGGTCCAACTTTCAGGAAGAACGCTGGAAGACAGACGAGGCCGCCATCAAGGCGGCCATCGAGAAAGCGGGCGGCACCTACTTGTCCGCCGATGCGCAATCGTCGCCGGCCAAGCAATTGACCGACATCGAGAGCCTGATCTCGCGCGGCGCCAAGGCGCTGATCGTCCTTGCGCAGGATGCGGCTGCTGTTCGCCCTGCGGTCGAGAAAGCGATCAACGAGGGCGTCGCGGTGGTCGGCTATGACCGCCTGATCGAAATCCCGCAGGCCTTCTACCTGACCTTCGACAACATCGAGGTGGGCCGCATGATGGCGCGCGAGGTCCTCAAGGCCAAGCCGGAAGGCAACTACGTCTTCATCAAGGGGTCGGGTGCCGATCCGAATGCAAACTTCCTGTTCCAGGGCTCGATGGAAGTGCTCAAGCCCCATATCGACTCCGGCAAGATCAAGAATGTCGGCGAGGCGTTCACCGATGGCTGGCTGCCGGCCAACGCGCAGCGGAACATGGAGCAGTTCCTGACCCGCAACAACAACAAGGTGGACGCCGTGGTGGCCGCGAATGACGGCACCGCAGGCGGCGTCGTGGCCGCACTCACCGCGCAAGGCATGGCAGGCTCGGTCCCCGTCTCCGGACAGGACGCCGACCGCGCCGCGCTCAACCGCGTCGCACTCGGCCAGCAGACTGTGACGATCTGGAAGGACGCACGCGAACTCGGACGGAATGCCGCCGAAATCGCGATCCAGCTCGCAGGCGGCAAGAAGCTCAACGAGGTTTCCGGCGCCATGCAGTGGAACCAGGGGCCCAACAAGGTCACGATGAACGCGATCTTCTTGAAGCCCGTGCCAGTCACCCGCGAGAACCTCGCGGTCGTGATCGACGCCGGCTGGGCGCCGAAGGCAGCCATCTGCCAGGGCGTCCCCGCCGGCCGCGCTCCGGCCTGCAACTGAGCCATCGCGGCGGAGCGGCCAAGCGCCGCTCCGCCTCCCGGTTAGCCGCAGCGCGCCCCTCGGCGGGTTCGTGACCCTGCGTCCACACTGTATGGTCGAGCCGCAGCGCGCACTCCGGATGATTGCTCGCCCCATGCCGTGGCCTTGACTTTGCGGCGCGCCGAAGAACCGCTCCAATCGCCATCTGATCCTGTGGAGTCTCAATCCCGACATGAGCCGTTGGCTGCAGACCCTTGAAATCTCGCCGCGCCTCGTCGGCATGCTCGTGGCGCTGGCCGTCATCTGGACCGGCTTTCATGTTGCGTCGGGCGGCGCCTTCCTGACGCCACGAAACCTGTGGAACCTGTCGGTCCAGACCGCTTCAATCGCCGTGATGGCCTGCGGCATGGTGCTGATCATCGTGACGCGCAACATCGACCTGTCGGTCGGCTCGATGCTCGGCTTCATCGGCATGATCATCGGCGTGGTGCAGGCGCAGTATCTGCCCGCGATCTGGGGGCTGGAGCATCCGGCCACCTGGGTCGTCGCCGTGGGTGTGGCCATCGCCGCGGGCGCGGCGCTCGGAGCTTTTCAGGGATCGATCATCGCCTATCTGGGTGTGCCGTCCTTCATTGTCACGCTTGGTGGGCTGTTGATCTGGCGCGGCATGGCCTGGTGGGTCACGCAGGGCCAGACCATCGCGCCGATGGACTCGCGCTTCAGGCCGATCGGCGGCGGCATTGACGGCGCTATCGGGGCTAACCTGTCATGGCTGCTCGGCATCGGCGCCTGCGCCATCATTCTGGCGCTGGCGTTTCTGACCCGGAAGCGCCGCGAGGCCTTCGGCTTTCACTTGAGGCCGCTCTGGGCGGAGGCGCTGGTCGCAGCCATGCTGTGCGGCGTGGTGCTTGGCGCCGTGCTGGTCGCCAACAGCTACCCCCTGCCCGCAGGCGTGGCGCGCCGGATCGTGGAGGCAGGGGGCGGAACCTGGCCACAGGGCGGCATCTTCATTGCCCATGGCCTTGCCATTCCTGTGCTGATTGCCATCGCGGTCGGCGTCTCTGTGACAGTGCTGGCCACACGGATGCGGTTCGGGCGCTACGTGTTCGCCATCGGCGGCAATCCCGAAGCGGCGGAACTGTCCGGCGTCAACACGCGGCGCACGCTGATGCTGGTCTATGCGCTGATGGGGGCGCTGGTCGGCATCGCCGCCTGCATCTCGACGGCGCGGCTCAACGCGGCGACGAATGCGGCGGGGACGCTGGACGAACTTTATGTCATCGCTGCAGCCGTGATCGGCGGCACGTCGCTCGCGGGCGGTGTCGGAACGATCCTCGGCGCGATGCTTGGGGCGCTGATCATGCAGTCACTGCAGTCGGGCATGGTGCTGCTCGGAGTCGATACCCCGCTGCAGAACATTGTGGTTGGCCTCGTGCTGGTCGTCGCAGTCTGGCTCGACACGATCTACAACAAGCGCGTGAAGTGAGGGCGTCATGAGCGAAGCACCTCTGGTCGACATGCGCGGCATTTCGATTGCCTTTGGCGGCATCAAGGCAGTCGACAATGTCGATGTCGACCTGCACGAGGGCGAAGTGGTCGCACTGCTGGGCCATAACGGCGCAGGCAAGTCCACGCTGATCAAGATCCTGTCGGGCGCCTACCGGCCCGATTCCGGTGAAATCCTGATCCGCGGCCAAAAGGTAGACATCGCAACGCCGCGCGACGCCAAGCGTTACGGCATCGAGACGATCTACCAGACGCTGGCACTGGCCGACAATGTCGATGCGGCCGCCAACATCTTTCTGGGCCGTGAGCGCGTGAGCCGGCTCGGCATGCTGGACGACGCCGCCATGGAAGCAGAAACGCGCAAGGTCATGGGGCGCCTCAATCCGCATTTCCGACGCTTCAAGGAGCCGGTGCGGGCGCTGTCCGGCGGGCAACGGCAATCCGTCGCGATTGCGCGCGCGATCTACTTCGACGCCCGTATCCTGATCATGGACGAGCCGACCGCAGCGCTCGGCCCGGCCGAGACCAAGCAGGTCGGCGATCTGGTCAAGGAGTTGAAAAAGCAGGGCATCGGCATCTTCCTGATCAGCCACGACATTCATGACGTTTTCGACCTCGCCGACAGGGTTGCTGTCATGAAAAACGGGCAACTGGTCGGCACGGCCCATGTCGGTGACGTGACCGAGGACGAGGTGCTCGGCATGATCATCCTGGGCAAATGTCCGCCGGGGGCACGGCCCGGCCCGGGAGCCCTGCGCGGGTGACGGCACTCACGCTGATCGGCATCCACGGCCTCAACAACAAACCGCCGGCCCCGGTGCTGTCCGCCTGGTGGGAGAATTCGCTGCGGGAAGGCCTTGCCCGCAATCAGTCCATCCGCAGGGCACGTCTGAACTTCAGGCTGACCTACTGGGCTGATCTCCTCCATGAGACGCCGATGCAACCGGACGATGATCCGGCGCCTTATCTTCAGGAGAGCGGCGACGGTGCGTTGCCTGCGGCCCGTACAGGGTTTCGGCGACGGATGGCGGCGCTGGGCTTCGAAGCGGTCGGCAAGATGGCCGAAGCGGCAGCGCGGGCCCCGATTCTCGAGACCCTTGTCGAGGAGTTGGTGCATGAACGCGCCAGCGACCTGTATCGATACAACACCGACCTGGCCCTGCGCGCAGCCGTCAGGCAGCGTCTTGCGACAGAGCTTGAAGCGGCGCGGGCGACCCGTCGCCCCGTCGTCCTGATCGCGCATTCGATGGGGTCCATCATTGCCTATGACGTGCTGCGCCGGCAACCGGACACGGCCATCGCGCATTTCATCACGATCGGCTCACCGCTCGGGCTGGCGGACGTGAAGAGGCCTTCAGCCGGTGAGTTCGGGCCGCCGGAAGTTCCGGCTGGCGTCGCGCACTGGACAAACCTCGCTGACCCGCACGATCCCGTCGCGGCGCTCGATGTCCGCCTTCGGTCCGATTACCAAGCCAATGCCCGCAGCGTGAGGATCGATGACGCAAGTGTGAGAAACACCTATGTCAGCCCGGCAGGAAAGGCCAATCCCCACAAGGTCTACGGCTATCTGCGCACACCGGAAATGTCTTCGGTTCTTGCGACCCTGCTTGGGGCGCCGCAGACCTGAACCGGATCAGGCGGAGCAAAAGCGCAGGAACTCATTGCGCTGCCGGTTCAACGGGTGCGGCAGGCTGACGGTCGTCAACGGGCGGCTGACGCTGTGTGACGCATCAACCCGCCAGGCGAGGCTTGAAGCGGTTGAGCGCAGGAGATCCTGCATCTGCCGGATTGAAATCTCGCCGAGGACTGCGTTTGGCGCATTGGGCAGGCCAGACGTTCGCTCGGCCGCCGCTATTGCGGAGGCATTGCCGGCCTCCAGATCGATGCGCAGTCGCCTCGTCGTCTGCATCTCGCCGGGGTTGGCCACGATCACCTGCGCGACGCCCGGCAGGTGCGCGCCGCAGACGAAGCTGATCACCGGCGCCCTGCCCTCATCGGGCACCAGCGACCAGGTCGCCGAGCCGGACGCCGCCGTGAGCGTCCAGCGCTCCCGGCCATCCTGGGCCATAACGGTCCCTGCCTGAAGCGCAACCGCCAGGACGCAGCCCCAAAATGCAACACTGCGCGGGTTCATGGTCAGACCTCCGTGCCATATGCAATTTTAGGGTGTATTTATTTCCAGAAAATTACCTTTGATTGCATTGTCCGCGCAAACTCAACCGGCGTCAGCATCCCCCTCGTCCTCGTTGCCGTCGTCCGTGATATGTTCGACGCTGACCACACGTTCTCCCTCAGCCGTGTTGAAGACGATCACGCCCTGCGTCGACCGGCCGGCCACACGGATTCCCGCCACAGGCACCCGGATGAGCTGCCCGCCATCGGTCACCAGCATGATCTGGTCCTCGTCCGCCACAGGGAAGGAGGCGACCAGAGGCCCGTTGCGCTCGTTCACGACCATGGCGACGATGCCCTTTCCGCCGCGCCCGGTGACCCGATACTCGAAGGATGAGGTGCGTTTGCCATAGCCCCTTTCGGACACGGTGAGGACGACCTGCTCGGCCAGCGCCATCTCGGCGTGGCGCTCGGGCGGCAACTGGACGTCTCCGGCTGCGCTGTCCTCCGCATCCGGCGCGGCGCTCTCCACCGGCACCTCATCCTGGCTCTCGCCGGCCGTGGCACGGCGCATCTTCAGATAGGCGCCCCGCTCGTCGGCCGTCGCTTCCAGATGATGCAGGATCGCCAGCGAAATCACCTTGTCACCTTCGGCAAGATTGATGCCCCTCACGCCTGTCGAATCACGCCCCTTGAAGACCCTCACCTCTGGCACGGCGAAGCGGATGCACTGACCCTGCGCCGTCGTCAGCAGGACATCGTTGGCTTCCGAACAGATCTGAACATCGACGATGGCGTCGCCCTCGTCGAGCTTCATCGCAATCTTACCATTGCGGTTGACCTGCACGAAGTCCGACAGCTTGTTGCGGCGGACATTGCCGGACGCTGTTGCAAACATCACGTCGAGGGTGTCCCAGCTCGCCTCATCCTCCGGCAGCGGCATGACTGTCGTGATGCGTTCGCCCTGCTCCAGCGGCAGCATGTTGACCAGCGCCTTGCCGCGCGCATTGGGAGCGGCCAGCGGCAGCCGCCAGACCTTTTCCTTGTAGGCCTGGCCCAGCGAGGAAAAGAAGATCAGCGGCGTGTGCGTATTGGCCACGAACAGGCGCGACACGAAGTCCTCGTCGCGCGTCGCCATGCCCGAGCGGCCCTTGCCGCCACGGCGCTGGGCGCGATAGGTTGAGAGTGGCACGCGCTTGATGTAGCCGCCATGGCTGACCGTGACGACCATGTCCTCGCGGGCGATCAGATCCTCGTCTTCGAGATCGGCATCCCAATCCTGGATGACGGTCTTTCGCGGGGTGGCGTGGGCATCGCGGATTTCGCCCAGCTCGGACTTGACCAGCCCCATGATCCGCTCGCGCGAGCGCAGGATCGACAGGAAATCCTCGATCTCCGTGGCGAGCTTGGTCAGTTCGTCGCCGATTTCGTCCCGGCCCAGGGCCGTGAGGCGGGCAAGGCGGAGTTCGAGGATCGCGCGGGCCTGTGCATCGGAAAGCCGATAGGTGCCGTCCTCGTTGATAGGATAGCGCGGGTCGTCGACGAGCCGTATCAGCGGGGCAAGGTCCGAAGCCTGCCACATGCGCCCGGTGAGGGCCTCGCGGGCTGCGTTCGGGTCCGGCGAAGTGCGGATGATGCGGATGACTTCGTCGATGTTGGCGACCGCGATGGCGAGGCCGCACAGCACATGGGCCCGCTCGCGCGCCTTGTTCAGCAGGAACTTGGTGCGCCGCGAAATCACCTCTTCGCGGAAGTCCACGAAGGCCTTGATGAAATCCTTGAGGTTGAGCGTCTCGGGGCGGCCTCCGTTCAGCGCCACCATGTTGCAGCCGAAGCTCGACTGCAGCGGCGTGAAGCGGAAAAGCTGGTTCAGCACCACGTCGGCCATGGCATCGCGCTTGATCTCGATGACCATGCGCATGCCGTCACGGTCGGACTCGTCGCGCAGGTCCGAGATGCCTTCGAGCCGCTTCTCGCGCACGAGATCGGCAATCTTCTCAAGCAGACTCGCCTTGTTGACCTGATAGGGCAGCTCGTGAACGATGATGGCCTCGCGATCCTTGCGGATTTCCTCGACGGAGGTCTTCGCCCGCATGATCACCGAGCCGCGGCCCAGATGGTAGGCCGCACGGATGCCGCCGCGCCCCATGATGAAACCGCCGGTCGGGAAATCCGGCCCCGGGACGATGTCGATCAGGTCATCAATGCTGATCTCGGGGTCGTTGATATAGGCAATGCAGGCGTCGATGACCTCGCCGAGGTTGTGCGGCGGGATATTGGTGGCCATGCCGACGGCGATGCCACCGGCGCCATTGACCAGCAGGTTGGGGTAGCGCGCCGGCAGGACGGACGGCTCCTCCTTGGAATCGTCATAATTCGCCTGGAAGTCGACGGTCTCCTTGTCGAGATCCTCGAGCAGCGCCATCGCCGGCCGGGCGAGGCGGCTTTCGGTGTAGCGCATCGCCGCCGGCGGATCGCCGTCGATCGAGCCGAAATTGCCCTGCCCGTCCACGAGCATGTAGCGGACGGAAAAGTCCTGCGCCAAACGCACGATGGCGTCATAGATCGCCTGGTCGCCATGCGGGTGGTACTGACCCATCACGTCGCCGACGATGCGGGCCGATTTCACGTATTTGCGGTCCGGCGTGAAGCTGTTTTCCCACATCGCATAAAGGATGCGGCGATGAACTGGCTTCAAGCCGTCGCGAACGTCCGGCAAGGCGCGGCTGACGATCACGCTCATGGCGTAGTCGAGATAGCTCTTGCGCATCTCGTCGGTGATCGAGATCGGCTTGATGTCGCTGCCTGCCGGGGGGGCGGGCGGGCTTGCCGGCTTGTTGTCGTCGTCGCTCACTGACAGGTTCCGTCTGCAAATCCAGTTGCACCGGGTCTAGACGATTCAGGGCCACGAAGCCAGCAAAAGACGCAGCCGTCCACGGCCTATTTATGGCTTGAAAATCAAACGCTTAATTGCTGATTTTCAGCCAGATCGCCGTTGCGTCGTCACAGCGCTTCCAGCGCGGCTTGAGCTTGCCGTCCGGATCGGTTTCGATCTCGAATCGGCGCAGTTGCCGGGCAATCTCAGCAAGGCCATCATGGCGCACGGCCTCGATCAGCGCCTGCGGCGACGCATAAAGCCCATAGCGCAGTTCCGCCGCAGCGAAGCCGTCCGTCATGAGCAGCACCTCGGCCTCGGCGGCGGTCACCGCAGCCTCAGCCAGATGGCTGACGAAGCCGTGATCGGGCGCCAGAATCAGGGCGTTGCCTGCGGCGAGCGCAACCGCGCGCAAGGCGCGGAGCTGCGCCAGCGCTTCGGGTTGCCTGTAGCGCTCGGCAGGGTCGCCGGCGGCGCCGATCGAGGCCACAAGCGCCGCCTCCGCATCCTCGCTGACCGGGTTCGCGCCGAAGGCCATCACGGGCCCGCCGGCTGGCTGGACCAGTGCCCGGCAATCGCCCGACCAGGTGATCGTGAGGCCGCCCTCGCCCGCCGTCGCCAACATGAAGGCCCCGCAGGGAAGCTCCCAGGCCTCTGACAGGGGACGGGTCCGCTCAGCCTCGAAGCGGCCGACCAGGTCATCAGCCAGTGCGGCGATCAGGGTGGCCGGCCGCGTGAGACCCGCATGCCGCGTCAGGGCCTCGTGTGCACGCTGGGCCAGCCAGGCTGCATCACTGCCCATGCCCATGAATGGCTCGCCGAGGCCGGTCGCGCCGTCGATGACCCAGGCATGGCGCCCGCCCAGGCCCACACGATCCTCGTTTTCCTTGTGGCGAAAGCCGCCAAGGCTGATCTGGTCAATGACCGAGATGATCGGCATCGCGGTTATTCCGCCGCGGTGCTGTTCTTGACAGGGCGGCGGGCCAGGACCTCCTTGAGGAAACGGCCCGTATAGCTCGCCTTCACCTTGCAGATATCCTCCGGCGTGCCCTCGGCCACGACGGTGCCGCCGCCATAGCCACCTTCCGGCCCCATGTCGATGACCCAGTCGGCGGTCTTGATGACCTCGAGGTTGTGCTCGATCACGACGACACTGTTGCCTTGGTCCACCAGTTCATGCAGCACTTCCATGAGCTTGGCCACGTCGTGGAAATGCAGGCCTGTCGTTGGCTCGTCGAGGATGTAGAGCGTGCGGCCGGTGGCGCGTTTCGACAGCTCCTTGGAGAGCTTCACGCGCTGCGCCTCGCCGCCCGACAGCGTCGTCGCCTGCTGGCCAACCTTGATGTAGTCGAGGCCGACGCGCGCCAGCGTCTCCATCTTGTCGCGGATGCCCGGCACGGCCTTGAACAGGTCCGCCGCCTCCTCGACGGTCATGTCGAGCACATCGGCGATCGAGTGGTCGCGGAACTTCACCTCCAGCGTCTCGCGGTCATAGCGCTTGCCCTTGCAGACATCGCAGGTGACGTAGACATCGGGCAGGAAATGCATCTCGATCTTGATCACGCCATCGCCCTGGCAGGCTTCGCAGCGGCCGCCCTTGACGTTGAACGAGAAGCGGCCCGGCTGGTAACCGCGCGCCTTTGCCTCCGGCAGGCCGGCGAACCATTCGCGGATCGGGGTGAAGGCGCCGGTATAGGTGGCCGGATTGGACCGCGGCGTCCGTCCGATCGGCGACTGGTCGATATCGATCACCTTGTCGATGAATTCGAAGCCGTCGATGCGGTCCTG